>JAFQRE010000041.1 GCA_017410245.1 Bacteroidaceae bacterium | reverse complement strand
TAAGGGGGGGTGTTTGTAGAGCCACACCGATATTCCGTAACCGGTCCACGCCGTTGGCAGTGTGGCAGTTCGTAGAGTCGCGACGCTTGGAGCCACAAGCGTTGTGGCTCTACTGGCCAGAACGGACAAGGAAACGCCCGAATTTGCGGTCATTTTTTAACCCCTTCCCCTTGCGGGACTTCCCCTATCTCACTACGTTCGCAGGGGCAGAAAAGGTAACCAACGGCTAATCCTTTGCCTCTAATGAGGCAAAGTGCATTCAAACGTGGTAGCCTTGTCCGTTCCGGCCACGAGCCACAAGCGTAAAATGTGGCTTTGCCCAAATTGCACGCATACATATTTGCCCCACAGGGGCACGAGCCACAAGCGTTGTGGCTCTACGAATAACCATATTGCCATGGGTGCAATGTGGTTACGGTAATTCAATGCCGATGGGCGTAAATGGTAACAACGGCTACAACTGAGGCTCTGCGGCTGATGTGGGTGGAATTTTTGTCACTGTTGTATAACAAAAGCGAGCAAATCCGCAGGGGAATCGCTCGCTTTGTGTGTATTGAAGATTCTATTTATTACTTCTTCATGAGTACTGAATCGTCAAATGTAATGTCCTTCTTGGCCATGCGACGTTTTTGTATTTCGTATGCAATAGGTGTGGCGATGAACAAGGTAGCAAATGTACCTACGATAACACCAAACAACATAGCAAATACGAAGCTACGGATTGTATCGGCACCAAGAATGAAGATTACGAACAATACAACAGCTGTACTCAATGATGTATTCATTGTACGTGACAATGTACTATTGAGAGCGTAGTTTATAACCTCGGCACGGTTGCGTTTGGGATAGAGTTGTATTTCCTCGCGGATACGGTCAAATACTACCACGGTATCGTTCACAGCATAACCGATAACGGTAAGGATAGCTGCGATAAATGTTTGGTCTATCTCCATAGAGAAAGGTATGATACCATAGAAGAGTGAATAGAGACCTATAATCACGTAGGTTGTGAAAGCCAATGATACCAATGTACCCACAGAGAAGGCAATATCGCGGAAACGCAACAAGATGTACAAGAAGATGGCGATGAGTGAGAAGAATACGGCCCACATAGCACCTGTCTTGATGTCTTCGGCAATTGAAGGACCTACCTTTTGTACACTCATGATATTCTCAGCTTCGAAGGCTTCAACACCCTTCTCGCCTACGATACCTTTCACACCGTTGTATATCTTGGCTACAATCTCTTGGTCTATCTCGTCACCGTTCTCGGCAATACGATAGTTGGTAGAGATGCGTACTTGGTTATCGCTTGTGATGTGGATAACTGACAATGAGCTACCCTCAAACTCGGGAGCAAGCATACGGTTTACATCTTGAGTGTTTACAGCCTCATCGAAGCGTACTACATAGTTGCGACCACCCGAGAAGTCGATACCTTGGTTTACACCACGTGCAAAGAATGAGATAGTCATGATAACAACCAATACCAATGAGATGATGAAGCCAATCTTGCGGCTACCCAAGATATTGAAGTTGTTGTTTACGAGCAAGTTCTTTGAGATACCGGTAGTGAATGTAATGTTTTTGCCCCACTCTTTGTCCGAAATCCACTCCAATGCAATGCGAGAGAGGAATACGGCGATGAAGAATGAGATAACGATACCGATGATGAGAGTTGTAGCAAAACCCTTGATAGGACCTGTACCGTACATCAACAAGATAACACCGGTGATGATAGAAGTCAAGTTAGAGTCGAAGATGGCCGAGAAAGCGTTCTTGTAACCATCGGCAATAGAAGTCTTGAGGTTCTTACCCGAACGCAACTCCTCTTTGGTACGCTCGAAGATGAGCACGTTGGCGTCCACTGCCATACCCAATGCCAACACGATACCGGCAATACCCGAGAGTGTGAGCACGGCTTGGATAGAGGCAAGGATACCCATTGTAAAGAAGAAGTTGATGAGCAAACCACAGTTTACTACCGAACCGGGAATGAAGCCATACATTACCACCATGTATATCATCAAGATGATAAGTGCTACAATAAACGAGATGATACCGCTGTTGATAGCTTCTTTACCCAACGAAGGACCGATAACGTCTTCTTGGATAATATCTACACCGGCAGCCATTTTACCCGACTTGAGTACGTTGGCCAAGTCTTTGGCCTCTTCGGGAGTGAAGCTACCCGAAATTTCCGAACTACCACCGGCAATAGCACCGTTTACATTGGGGAATGAATATACTTGATCGTCAAGAACGATAGCAATGGCATTACCAATGTTGTTGCCTGTGAGTTTTTCCCACTCTTTGGCACCTTGGCTGTTCATGTTCATGTGAACAACCGAGCCACCACGATATTTGTCAAAGTCGTCACGAGCATCTACAACAACATCGCCCGACATAGAGGCACGACCACCCTTACCGGCACGCAATGCTATGAGTTGATAGTAAGTATTCTTTTCGTCGATAGCCTTAACTGTCCAGCGAGTAACGAGGTTTGAGGGAAGAATGTCTTGAGCAATCTTGCTTGCCAACATGCTGTTAATCTCGGCAGTATCGTTGCGGTGTGCATAACCGATGATGGGCGAGCCTTGGAATTGATCTTGAATCAAGAGAGCAAACAAGGGATTTTGTTTGCGGAATTGCTCCATTTGTGCAGCTTCGTTATTCTCGGCTACAACATCTTCAAGAGCTGCGCTCAAGCTGTCGGTAGTAGCAGCTTCGGCAACAACTTCTTCAGCAGCAACCTCTTCGGCAACAGCCTCTTGGTTGGCGCGTGATGCTACTATGGCACTATTTACCGATTGCAATTGTGCTATTACTTCCTCATATTTATATGTCTCCCAGAACTCAAGGTTGGCAGCACCTTGCAAAAGGTTGCGCACACGCTCGGGCTCTTTAACACCGGGGAGCTCAACAAGGATACGACCGTCCTTTTCGAGTTTTTGAATGTTGGGTGCTACCACACCAAAGCGGTCGATACGATTGCGCAATACGTTGTATGAGTTATCAACAGCAGTGTTGAGTTCTTCGCGCAATACGCTTATTACCTCATCATTGGTAGAACCGGGTTTGATGCGATCTTTCAACTCATGAGTGCTGAAGATAGCAGCCAAGCGTACATTGGGATCGAGTTTCTCGTACTCATCAACAAAAACTTGCAAGAAGTCGTTGTTGTCGGCTTGGTTAGCAACTGCATTGGCAATGGCTTTGTTGAAGTTGGGGTCGGGGTTGTCATTTGACAAGTGCTTCAAAACATCGGCAACCGAAATTTGAAGCGTTACGTTCATACCACCCTTGAGGTCGAGACCCAAGCCAATTTCCATCTCACGACATTGTTGATAGGTATAATACCCAAGATAGACCTTCTCGGTCGAGATTGAGTCGATATACTCCTTATACAGAGTCTCATCACCGGCTGCATACTCCTCGGCCTTTCCGTTGTGGTGCGATGTCACCATTGAGAAAGAGAGGTAGAACAGACAGATCAAAGCCAGCAAAGTAGCAATCACTCCTGTAAAAACTTTGTTTTGCATGTGTCTATTACTTTATGTTTTTAATTTATAGTTTTTTCGCATTTTATTTAGCGTGCAAATATACGGTTTTTTTCTTTTATATGGCAATTTCGAGCGTTTTATTTGTTTTTTTAGCAGAAAGATAGGCCTTAATCGAGTAGATTTTGCGCTCACCACACTTTTTTTGTACCTTTATCGCCACATTTTATATTATTACATTTATGAAACCATACTTCAAGCTACGATACCTGCCTGCTGCAATACTTATTATGCTATTGGGGTCGATACTCTTTTCGTGTGCCAATATGTCACGACCCGGGGGTGGCCCCAAAGACGAGACTCCTCCTCGATATATCAAGAGCAAACCTATGCCCGATACTCGCAACTACAACGAGACACGATTGGAACTGGAGTTTGACGAAATTATTCAGGTTGAGAAGCCCAATGAGAAGGTTGTCATTTCACCTCCTCAAATCAACAACCCCAAGATACAGGCTCAAGGCAAGAAGTTGCGCATCGAGTTGCAGGACTCTCTCTTGCCCAATACTACTTATACTATCGACTTCAGTGATGCCATTGTAGATAACAACGAAAAAAATCCGCTTGCCGGATTCTCGTTCTCCTTCTCTACAGGACCGCAACGCGACTCGCTGCAGATATCGGGCATTCTTCTCAATGCTGCCGACCTCGAACCCATAACCGGTATGTTGGTAGGAGCCTATAGCAATCTCGACGACACCGCATTCACTACCATACCCATGGAGCGTATTGCCGCAAGCGATGCGCTGGGTCACTTCACTATTCGCAACCTCAAAGAGGGCAGCTATCGCATTGTGGCACTCAAAGATGCCAACCGCAACTACTTCTTCGACACCAATACCGAGGATATTGCATTTTATGATAGTGTCGTTACTCCTTACGCTGAGCCTCATGTATATGCCGATACCATATATACCGACTCTATGACTATCGACTCTATTGCCTACCTCGACTACAATCGCTTCTATCCCAATGATGTATTGCTCATGGCATTCAATGAGTTGAAGAAGACTCGCTACATGGAGGATAAATCGCGCAAAGAGCGCAATCGATTAGATTTCATTTTCTCATCGCCTCACGACTCATTGCCCGTTGTTACTCCACTCAATTTTGCCCCCGATAGCAATTGGTATGTGCTGGAGAAAAACATCACCAACGATACACTCTCCTATTGGATACGCGACTCGTTGGTGTACAATATCGACACACTCGCTATAGCTATGCGCTACTTCCGCACCGATACACTCAATATGCTCACGCCCTACAGCGACACCTTGTCGATGGTGTTTAAAGCACCCAAGGCGAAGAAAAACAATAAGAAAAAACAGACTGCCGAGAATGACTCTACTCCGGCTGTTATTCCCACTGTATTTGCCAAGATGGAGATTAACGTCTCGGCCTCGCACGATGTCAATAAACCCGTTCCCATTACCTTCACTGTGCCTGTCGATAGCTTCAACAACAGCGCATTCCACCTATATGAGAAGAACGATACTGTGTGGAATATCATTCCCGACACTACTTATACACTCCGTCCCGACTCTTTGGTGGCACGCACCTATCTGCTATCGTACAAATGGAAGCCCGAGGGTAGCTATAAGATAGAAGCCGACTCGATGGCCGTATATGATATGTACGGATTGCACACCGACAAAGCCCAACAAGAGTTTAAGACCAAATCGCTACAAGAATACTCCAACCTTTACTTTGCTATTGTAGGTGTTACCGATAGTGCCGTGGTGCAACTACTCGACAGTAGCGACAAACCCGTCGTCGAAGCTCCTGTTGTTGAAGGTGGTGCCGAGTTTACCTACCTCAAGCCCGGCTCCTACTTTGCACGTCTGTTTATCGACCGCAATGGAAATGGCAAATACGACACCGGCAATTATGCCCTTAAGCAACAGCCCGAAGAGGTCTATTACTATCCCCAAGAACTCGAGCTGCGAGCCTACTGGAACGTAGAGCAAGACTGGAATATATACCAGACAGCTATAGATCAACAAAAGCCACTGAAAATAAAGAAAAACAAGCCCAAAGAGGAAGAGAAAAACAACGACGATGACAACAATTCATCGCGCAACAACTCGAGTGGTGGCATGTTTGGTGGCAACTCGGGGGGCATGGGTAACTCTGGTTTTGGTGGTGCATCACGCCCCTTCTGACAATAATATAACAACACATACATTATATAATATATTATATGAAACGAATAGCCATCTTTGCCTCGGGCTCTGGTACAAACGCCGAGGCCATAGCACGCCATTTGGCCAACAACCCTAACATCGAAGTTGCCTGTGTACTATCTAACCGAGCTAATGCCGGTGTACACCAACGCATGATACCCTTTGGCATTCCCACCCACACATTTCCCAAAGAGGTGTGGACCGAGGCAACACCTATTGTAGAAAAGTTGCAACGTGAACACATCGATCTCATTGTCTTGGCCGGATTTATGCGCAAGATAGAGATACCCCTTACTACAGCCTTTGCAGGACGCATTGTCAATATTCACCCCTCGTTGCTACCCCTGCACGGTGGCCCCGGTATGTACGGTCATCATGTACACGAAGCGGTACTTGCTGCCGGCGATAGCGAAAGTGGTATAACAATACACTATGTTGATGAACAGATAGACGGAGGCGAAATCATCTTCCAAGCCCGTTGTGAAGTCCGCCCCGACGATACCCCCGACACACTTGCCAATCGCATTCATGTGTTGGAACATAAACATTTCCCTCAGGTTATTGAGAACTTGTTGAAATAACCCAGCGATAGGGATAAGATAGACCATAGGTACAACCTTAATGTGGTACACGGGGGGTAAATGTCCTCTATTATGCACAATTGCACATATGCACAAGCTGTGTGCAATTGTGCAGTTTTGTATTAAAATTAGGCATTTAACACTTGCATTTTTCAACTTTTATGCATGCTAATATCTACCTTTGCACCGAACAAATTGTGACTATATGATCAACCTAATGACTTCGATGCCTGCACGCCAGGCTAAAAAGTACGGAGAGCGCGAAGCAATCCGTCACAAAGATTATGTTACCAACGAGTGGATATCGACCTCATGGAACGAGTTTTCGTCGCTCGTTGATACCGCGGCCCTCGCATTGGCTCAGATAGGTATTAAGGAGAAAGATAATATTACCACCTTTACACAGAATACTATATATGGCCTTGTAGTAGATCATGGTGCATTCCAAAATCGTGCCGTAATAGCCCCGCTATACGCTACCAGCTCGGCCGACCAGATTACCTATATCATCAACGAGACAGAGGCTCGCATACTATTTGTAGGAGAACAGACTCAATATGACGTGTGGCAAGAGGCTCGCATCAACTGCCCATTGGTAGAGCATGTTGTAATTTTCGACCGCCAAGTTGTACGTGCCAATGACGACACCATGAGTATATATATGGACGAGTTTATGGCGATGGGCCAAAACGCATCGGACGAAGTTCGTGCCGAGGTAGCGCGTCGCACTCGATCGGCACGTCCCGAAGACCTTGCCACGCTCATATACACATCGGGCACTACCGGTGAGCCTAAAGGCGTGATGCTCACACACACCAACTACGACATCATCATGCGCATACACAAAGAGCGCCTCACAATGATATCGGACGAAGATGTATCGTTGAGTTTCTTGCCCATGACACATATCTTTGAGCGTGCTTGGAGCTACTTCTGCTTGTGCATGGGTGTACGAGTGGTAATCAACCGCGATGCCAAGGCCATAGCTGCCACCATGAAGGAAGTACGTCCCTCGATGATGTGTAGCGTACCCCGTTTCTGGGAGAAAGTATATGCCGGTGTGCAAGAGTTTATTGCCAAACAAACCGGTGTAAAAGCTAAGTTGATAGACTTGGCATTGAAGACAGGTCGCAAATACTATATTGAATATAAGAGCAAAGGTCGCAACATACCCTTGTTGCTCAAGTGGCAATACAGTTTGCTCGACAAGATTATCCTCTCGAAGGTACGCTATACCGTAGGCGTTAACAACGGCATACTATTCCCTGTAGCCGGTGCGCCCCTTGGCGACAGCATCAACGAGTTCCTTATCTCTTGTGGTATACCCATTACCTATGGTTACGGACTCTCCGAGACTACTGCCACAGTATCTTGCTTCTTGCCCAACGACTACAAGATAGGCACTGTGGGCACTGTAATGCCCGATATAGAGGTACGCATCGACACCGAAAACAACAATGAGATTCTTGTCAAGAGCGGTACAGTGATGCAAGGCTACTACAAGAAGCCCGAGGAGACAGCCAAGGTATTTACCGAAGATGGTTGGTTCCGCACTGGCGACGCCGGCACATACATCGATGGCAAGTTGGCCATTACAGAGCGTATCAAAGATCTCTTCAAGACATCAAACGGCAAGTATATAGCCCCGCAAGCCATCGAGAGCTGTCTCGGAGGCGACCGCTTTATAGAGCAAGTAGCTGTCATTGGCGACCAACGCAAGTATGTTACTGCCATCATCGTTCCCGCTTACGAGGCACTGATCGAGTATGCCAAGAAGATGAAAATACAGTTCCAAACATTTGAGGACTTGGTAAAAAACAAAGAGATATACGCCATGATAGAGGAGCGCATCGCCGAGTTACAAAAGAACTTTGCCTCATTTGAGCAAATCAAGAAGTTCACCCTTCTGCCCCACGCATTCACCATGGAGCGTGGCGAGCTCACCAACACTCTCAAGGTGCGCCGTTCTATCATCAACAAGATATACAAGAAAGAGATAGAATTGATGTACTCGTAAAAAAGAGGCTTCAACATTTGGCAAATAACACAAGGACGTACTACCTTTGTACGCCCTTGTGCTTTTTGTAAAAGACAGGACACCCAAACAAACGAAAGAAAGTATAGCATAATGATAACCGTAGAGCAACTCAAAGAGACCGAAGAACGCAAAAGCGCCCTTTATCGCTACCTCGATATCGACAGCAAAAAGATACAAGTAGAAGAAGAAGAACTGCGCACCCATGTGCCCGACTTCTGGAACGACCAAAAGAAAGCCGAAGCACAAATGCGTAAAATCAAAGAGATACGCTTCTGGATTGAGGGTTATACCGAAGTAGAAAAGGCTGTAGAAGAGCTGCAGTTGGCCTACGAATTTGTAAAAGAAGGCGTTGTAGAGGAGGAAGATGTTGATAATGCCTACCAACGCGCCATGAAACTCATCGAAGACCTTGAGTTGCGCAACATGCTCCGTCGCGAAGAAGACAAGATGAGCGTGATGCTGAAGATAAACTCGGGTGCCGGTGGTACCGAGAGCCAAGACTGGGCCTCGATGCTCATGCGCCTCTACATACGTTGGGGCGAACGCAACAACTACAAGGTGGCCATAGCGCACCTCATTGAGGGCGACGAGGCCGGCATCAAATCAGTATCGATGCAAATCGAAGGCGACTTTGCATACGGATACCTCAAGAGCGAGAACGGTGTGCACCGCCTCGTGCGCGTTTCGCCCTACAATGCCCAAGGCAAGCGCATGACCTCGTTTGCTTCGGTATTTGTCACACCCCTCGTCGATGACACCATCGAGGTAAACATCAGCCCGGCTCTCATATCGTGGGATACATTCCGCTCGGGTGGTGCCGGAGGTCAGAACGTAAACAAGGTAGAGTCGGGGGTACGTCTGCGCTATCAATACAAAGACCCCTATACCGGTGAAGAAGAAGAGATACTCATCGAAAACACCGAGACACGCGACCAACCCAAGAACAAAGAGAATGCCTTGCGACAATTGCGTTCGATACTCTACGACAAAGAGTTGAAGCATCGCATGGAAGAGCAAGCCAAGATAGAAGCCGGCAAGAAAAAAATCGAGTGGGGTTCACAAATACGCAGCTACGTCTTTGACGACCGTCGCGTGAAAGACCACCGCACCAACTACCAAACCTCCGACGTAAACCGCGTAATGGACGGTGAGATAGACGACTTCATCAAAGCCTACCTGATGGAGTTTGGCGGCGAATAAAACCACACATCAAGAAAAGACAATCCTCGCCGGAGATTGCAAAAAATATTGTATCTTTGCCGTCAAAAGGCGAGGCCTATAATCGCCTCTGTAGTTCAACGGATAGAATAGCGGTTTCCTAAACCGTTGATCTGGGTTCGATTCCCAGCGGAGGTACTCAAACGAGAGCATACGACACATCAACGTCGCTCATGCTCTCGTTTATTATTTCAGTCAAATAGTGCATGCAACACAGCAGGCGATGACAACCGGCCTATAGAAAGGTGCATACGATAGTAAGTAATGATGCGGTCGAGAATAGTAGCCCGCTCGCTGCGAGTAAAGCGAAACAAATGCATATTGGCATAGTCCATACGCAATAGTCGAGGCAACACCGATGCCTCGGCAGGAGGTAGCGACTCATTGATAAGCGGTCGAGAAGCCACAAACACGCCCTCTTGCATATCAAAATAAGCCCCATCTCGATACCCCTCGGCATCGGGCATTATACCCATAAACGAGGTAAATCCCACAAGAAACGATATATGGAAGTTGCCCAACCCACGCCCCACACGGTCGAGCAGACTCACCGAGCGCGCCACATAGGCAAACAAGTCGGGCTGAGGCTCATGACTACGCAAAGCAGCCGTAAGAAACTCGGCCAGAAACATCGCCAAAGCCGCACGCACAGGATCGCTCTGCACATAAGGCAGCGGCAGCCATGTACGCGCCTCGCGTATGCGTTGCATCTCCCTGCCCGGTCGCACCTCAACCTCCAACTCGAGCAACGACAACGGCATATACATAGCCCGCGCCATCTTGGCCGCACGTCCGGTACCACGAGGCAACGTATAAGCTACACGCCCATATCGCTCGGTATAGACATGCACAACCGACAGCGTATCATTATAAGGTATAGTATGCAGGACAATCCCGCGAGTCTTCTCATACATAGTTGCAAAGTAACACATTTATGACATATAAATCAAACAAAAGAGAGACAAAAAGGTCTGTATTCACCTCCTATATCCACCTCATGCGCTACCCATACGACCTTCGCTATCGACAAAAGAGGGGTATATAAACACACCAAAACACTCTAAATAGAGATAAAAATAACGTAATATTCAAATTTTGAGGCAAAAAGTTTTGCAGTTATAAAAAAGAGCAGTATATTTGCACTCGCTTTTGTAGAAGTGCCTACTGCACCACAAAGCAAATAGGTATGGCCCATTCGTCTATCGGTTAGGACGCAAGATTTTCATTCTTGAAAGAGGAGTTCGATTCTCCTATGGGCTACAAGATAATAAATAAAACAATAAAAGATATGGCAAACCATAAATCTGCTAAGAAAAGAATTAGAGAGACACAAGTAAGAAATTTGCACAACCGCTACTATGCTAAGACAGCTCGTAACGCTATGCGCAGATTGCGTGCTACCACTGTGAAAGATGAGGCAGCCGAATTGTACAAGAAGGTAAGCTCTATGCTCGACAAGCTCGCTAAGAAAAACGTTATTCACGCCAACAAAGCAGCTAACCTCAAGTCGAAGCTCGCTCACCACGTAAACGCTCTCTAATAAAGAGTACAAATTACAGGAGGCATCACTGCCCCTGATGATGGCCCATTCGTCTATCGGTTAGGACGCAAGATTTTCATTCTTGAAAGAGGAGTTCGATTCTCCTATGGGCTACCACAAGACCGTCTTTTAGGCGGTCTTTTGTCGTATAGATACTACCTCAATTTCACTATACTCACCGCAGAGCCTCAGTTGTAGCCGTTGGCTACCTTTTATGCACATCGGCATTGAATTACCGTAACCACATTGCGCCAATGGCAATACGGCATTTCGTAGAGTCGCGACGCTCGCGACTCATGGCCGGGACGGACAAGGAAACGGCATATTTGCTGTCTTTTTCAACCCCTTCCCCTTGCGGGACTTCCCCTATCTCACTTCGTTTGCAGGGGCAGAAAAGATTACTCCATTGCATACATTTTTGCCCCTCAGGGGCACGAGCCACAAGCGTTGTGGCTCTACGGCTAACGCTATTTACATCGATGTTTCGTAATACGATTATGCCGTCGGCAATACGATTATTCGTAGAGTCGCGACGCTCGCGACTCGTGGCCGGAACGGACAAGGAAACGGCATATTTGCATATTCATTGCCTCTAATGAGGCACGAGCCACAAGCGTTGTGGCTTTACGATTTCAACCCCTTCCCCTTACGCATACATACCGCCCTTTTTCCAGGGCTTGTGTCTTGCGCTTTTGCGGGATATGATGTACTTTTGCATTATATATCTACACACACCATGACGAAACGCTTTATCCCTATATGTCTCGTTGTGTTGCTGCTGGTGGTGGCCTGCGGTAGCGACAAATATCAGTTGGCACTGCTCGATAGTGCCGAGACAGTTATGACCACTGCACCCGATACGGCACTTGCCCTGCTCGACAGCATCGACTCCGACCGCCTGTCGCGTGCCGACAAAGCCCGCTATGCACTACTCCGCTCACAGGCTCTCGACAAAAACTACATCGACGTTACCAACGACTCGCTTATCAACATCGCTGTCGAGTACTACAGGAAAAATAGGCGTAACAACGTTGAGGCTCTATTCCTATCGTACTACTATCAAGGCCGTGTGTATGAGAATGCCCAAAACTCGTACAGGGCTATGGAGTGCTATCTTATGGCCGAAGAGATTATCGACCTATTCGACAACGACTATGCGAAAGGGTTGTTATATGCTCACATAGGTCTTATTTATAACTATACCTACGACCTATCTAAGAGTGTAGAGGCATACAATAGAGCTGTAGAATTTCATAAGTTGGGCAATAAAACTTCTCTGCAATATAGTGCTTTAGTTAGTATTGGTGCAATATATATCAATATGCATAAGTATAACGAAGCGCAAGAACTTCTCAAAAAGGCCTTAGACTGGGGAATTTCAAATAATGACTTCTACGTTATTTATTACAGCATAAGACTTTTATGCGATATTTATGAGCAGAATAATGATATAGAAAGTCTTACCACATTGCACAACAGTGCTTACTTTCAGGCCTACAGCAACGAGTTATGGGCATTATTGTCGCAGGCATACCTTGCAGCCTACAATGGCAATATTGCCACTGCCAATACATATATTACAAAAGCCTGGCATTGCGCACAAAACAAAAATGACACATTGAATATTCTTCATAAAGAATATCGTATAAACAAATATAACAAGAACTATCAGTCGGCTCTTTATAGATTAGACTATTTATTCCAATTTCAAGACTCTATAGTTCGTTACCAATTGCAACAGCCTTTAGTGACAGTGCAACGAGACTACTATCAGAGCCAAGCAGAAAATAGAACACTACAACTGCGCAATAGCCGAAAGAACCAACTGATGCTTGCTTTGCTATCGCTTCTCATTCTATCGGCACTTGTCATTATATCCATTTTCTATCGTAACAGAATCAAAAGGAAGAATACCGAGTTGTGCAATTATGTAGATATGGCGCAAAACCTCAGTAAAGAAATTAAGAGTCGTAATGACGACATTAACAGTATGGCCATACGATTGGAGAACCTCTTTTCGTATCATTACAGATTATTGAACGAACTCACTGAGACATACTATATGCAAAAGAAAACAAAGCACGATAAAGATGCTATTTATAAGCAAGTAAAACAAAAAATCGAAGAGTTAAGTTGCAGTGCCACCTATACAACCGAGTTGGAGGATATCATAAACGAATACAAAGAGAATGTAATGGCCATAGCACGCCAAAGGTTAATCAATCTGAAAGAAACAGACTTGAGAATACTAAGTTATAGCTATGCCGGTTTTTCTACACTTACCATCTGTGGCTTTACCGGTTTTGAGGTGGGCAACATATACACTCGCAAGTCTCGTATAAAATCGGCTATCAATGAATTGGATTCTGAAACAAGAGAACTTCTTCTAAAACATCTCAATTAACAGTTAAGTATTTGATAATAAACAAATTATCGATAAATCAACATAAACACCTGATATTCAGCGAGTTGTATTTGCTCTTCGTTTTTTGTAAGGTTTTTTCTTGAATCGACTTTTTAAACATCTGATTTTCAACATATTACAATTTTTCTTGTAAGGTTATTTTTGCCCATTTTTTTGTAGAAAGGTTTTGTATAGATAATTTTGTGAGAGAAATCTCAAAATTTATTTTTATGAAAACCTATTTATTTGCAATCATCTTATCGGCATTGGCCCTTATGGTAATAACCCCATCGCATGCCGGCAATCAATCGGAAGTAGTATCAATTGAGGTATCGGCAAATGACACCTTAGAACCAATAGGAGATTCTTTTCCTATTATTATTCGTCAGATTCCACCAAACAATCAAAGAACATTACTCCCCCTCTCGGCTACATACTTCGATGGTTCTATCGAATTGGACTTCTATTCCAATCTGGGTACATTATATATAGTAGTAGTAAATAGTAGTACCGGAGAGCGTTGGAGCGAGTATGTAGAAACATCTGAGGGATATGCTACAATAGATATATCTACTGCATACTACACCGGAACTTACACCATAAACATGTACACACAATCTTCCACCTATTATACAGGCACTTTTGTAGTGGAGTAGTGTAAACGATTTGTAACTTTGCAATCGACACATACCATTTTTGGTGGAGATATTGAGATGGGACATTCTGTTAAGGCTAACACAACTAAAGGTGATTTTGAGATAGGAACAGAAGGTAACCTTTCAATAGAAACGACAGGTACTGTGAGTCTGTCTTATGGAACTATCATCAGAACAGGAGGCTCATTAACTATAAAACATGTAAAACAATAGGAGTTATGAGAAGATTATTATTAATAGTAATGTCAATTGTAGCTTTTGTAATGGCTATGGCGAAAGATAGTTACCTGCCTTTGAGCACAAAAGATAAGGAATATATTTATGTCTCGCATATCACGAAAGATACAATACGATTTCCATTAGATTTTATTTACGAATCTATACCTATAGAAGGAGTAAACGACCATGTATGTTGGATAGGGCAAGAAGGATGGAGAATGATTCTCTTGCAACATGGAGAAGGAGATTATCCACAACAAAGAGATTCTATTATTTCCACTGTATTCAAAAAAATAGATGGAGAGTGTGTGTATTTTGATTACAATATGCAGGTTGGAGATACGTTGAATGTATATGAATCAGAAGATACACCGACAGGAGGTGATAACAATGTTTTTACTTATATAGTAAGAGGAAAGCATATTAAGGTGCTTTCAATAGAAGAAGTTACATATAATAACATACCTCGTAAAAAATATAATCTTGAATCAAAGCAAATCGAGTATGCAATATTTTTTGAGACTGAACCGTATTGGCAAAAATTCATTAAAGATGATTTTGTAGAAGAAGTTGCGTATAACGAATCGTGGATAGAAGGTATTGGTTATACAACCGAATATTACGGTACGTACACACTCCAATGTGTCTTTGAGAAAGGTGAACTCATCTATTGTGCCGATGGAGCAAAATGCAATGGACTGAGTGAAATTGCAAATAAGAAAATAGATTTTAGCACACTTACACTGCATCGTCAGGGCGATGTGCTGATGGCGGTGTTCCCCGCAGCCGAGCCGGGCGAGGCGATAACACTCTACGATGCAAGCGGTCGTGTAGTGGCCAAGCAAGCCATACGCGCAGGAGCAACCACAGCCGGCATCGATGCCTCGTCATTGCCAGCGGACATATACATAGCCACCCTCGCAAGTGGAGCAAGCACAAAAATAGTATTGACAAAATAGAGTAAAACGCTGTATGAAACCCCGGTAACGGGGAGTATAGTAAAACCGACCAGTCGGCTACCCGATGTGATATCGCGTAGCCGGCGTTTTTTATTAGCCCTGTATTATTTGTCCGTTACGGACAGGAGAGGTTACCTTTTCTGCCCCTGCGAACGTAGTGAGATAGGGGAAGTCCCGTAAGGGGAAGGGGTTAAAATCGTAGAGCCGTAGTTACAAGGCGTAGAGCCACAACGCTTGTGGCTCGTGCCTCGTTAGAGGCAATGAATATGCAAATATGCCGTTTCCTTGTCCGTCCCGGCCACGAGTCGCGAGCGTCGCGACTCTACGAACAGCCATATTGCCTATGGCACAATCGTATTACGTAACATCGATGGATATGGGATAAAAACTCGCTTGATTTTTCTTAACCCCTCAGTCTCGCACAGCTCGACAGCTCCCCTATATTGCTCCGCAACACAGAGGAGCAAAAGGCTACCTTGTCTGCATACGCAAGCCGTAGATCGGTTTGGTAAACTTTTCAACACCGAAGGGACTGAATGATAGATGCACAAGCCTATGCTATCGGAGTGAAAATAGCAAGAAAACTTGTTGTTTGTGCTCATGATTTGTATTATCTTTGCCCAATAAAATATTTTCCTGTGCAGACCGAAAAATTTGAAATCATCGCTAAGACCTTTCAAGGACTTGAAGGTGTATTGGCCAACGAAATAACCGCTCTGGGCGGTAGTAATGTAACCATAGGCCGTCGTATGGTGTCGTTTGAGGGCGATAAGGCATTGCTTTATAAAGCCAACTTGGCCTGTCGTACTGCTTTGCGCATACTCAAGCCTATCTTACACTTTGAGGCATCTAACCCCGATGAGGTGTATAACAGACTGCGCAACTACAACTGGGAAGAGTTGATGGGTGTAACGACAACATTCTCTATCGACTCGGTGGTTTTCTCCGATGAGTTTCGCCACTCGAAGTTTGTTACCTACCGCATGAAAGATGCTATAGCCGACTACTTCAACGAACGCTATGGCAAACGCCCATCGGTGCGACTCACCAATGCCGATGTACAATTCAACCTTCACATCAACAATACAAGTTGTACGTTGTCGCTCGACAGTTCGGGAGAGTCGTTGCACAAACGCGGCTACCGCGAGGCACAGACCGAAGCTCCCATCAACGAGGTATTGGCCGCCGGTCTTATCATGCTCAGCGGGTGGCATGGCGAGTGTAGCTTTATCGACCCCATGTGTGGCTCAGGAACATTCCTCATTGAGGCGGCACTGATAGCTACCAATACCTATCCGGGTATTTTCCGCCAACATTTTGCATTTGAGAAGTGGCCCGATTTTGATGCCAACTTGCTCGAAGAACTCTACAACGATGAGAGTAACGAACGAGTGTTTGAACACAAAATTTATGGTTCAGACATATCAGTCAAGGCTATTGCAATAGCCGAGCGCAACATCAAGAGTGCCGGTGTGGGCCGTTACATAGAACTATCAACCCGGCCTATACAAAGCTACGAAGAGGCTCCTGCCACGAAGGGTATCATCATTACCAACCCTCCCTACGGCGAACGTATTGCCGCCAACGACATGGAGGCGCTGTATGAGGCTATAGGTAACAGGCTCAAGCATGTATTCAAGGGATACACTGCATGGGTATTGGGCTACAAGCAAGAACACTTCGACAAGATAGGTCTCAAACCCTCGGCCAAGATACCCACACTCAATGGTGCGTTGGAATGCGAGTTCCGCAAGTACGACATCTTTGAGGGTACGTATGCCGCTCACAAAAAGGCCACAGCTACCGAGCCACCCAAACCCCGCCCTATGCGTAGCAAGGACAAGCCTCGTCGCGATGACAAGAAACCCTTTGGTCGTCGCAGCGATAAGAGAGGCGATCGTGATGAGAAGAAAACCACCGGTAGCCGAGAGAGAAACAAACCCTTTGCACGCGAAAACAGTAACAAAGAAAAGAGTGTGCGACCTACTCGCATTACTGCAAGCACACAAGAGGGTCGCATGCCCAAGAAGACCACAGCCGGCAGTCGCACCCGCAAACGCAACAACAACGATAATAAATAAACAAAACATACGACTATGAATATACTCCTATTAGGTTCGGGTGGTCGCGAATGCGCCATCGCATGGAAATTGGCACAAAGCCCTCGTACAGACAACTTGTATATAGCACCCGGTAATGCAGGTACAGCCTCGCTGGGCAAGAACATAAACATGTCGGCTACCGATTTTGATGCTATCGCACAATTCTGTATCGACAACGCCATAAATATGGTAGTAGTTGGTCCCGAAGATCCATTGGTAAAGGGTATATACGACTATTTTGCCCAAACACCCGCTATCAGTCATATACCTGTGATAGGCCCTTCAAAAGCCGGTGCGCAACTCGAAGGCAGCAAAGACTTTGCCAAAGCCTTCATGATGCGTCACAACATACCCACTGCACGCTATCGCAGTTTTACAGCCGACAATATAGAAGAGGGATATGCTTTCCTTGAGACACTCAAAGCCCCCTATGTGCTCAAGGCCGATGGTTTGGCAGCCGGCAAAGGAGTACTCATACTGCCTACCCTCGACGAGGCCAAGAGCGAACTGCGCGCCATGCTCGATGGTATGTTTGGAGGTGCAAGTGCAACCGTTGTCATCGAAGAGTTCTTGTCGGGTATAGAGTGCTCGGTATTTGTACTCACCGATAGTGTAAGCTACAAAATACTACCTGTAGCCAAAGACTATAAACGCATAGGCGAGGGCGACACAGGCCTCAATACCGGAGGTATGGGTGCTGTTTCTCCTGTACCATTTGCCGACGAAACCTTCATGCACAAAGTAGAACAACGCATTGTCATACCCACCATAGAGGGTCTGAAAGCCGAAAAAATAGATTATCGTGGATTTATATTCCTCGGACTCATCAATGTAGAGGGTGAGCCTATGGTAATAGAGTACAATGTGCGTATGGGCGACCCCGAGACCGAGGTTGTAATGCCTCGCATTGCATCGGACCTTGTAGATATGCTCGAAGGTGTAGCCACACAAACCCTTGCCAATCGCAATCTTGAGATAGATGAACGTGCTGCATGCACAGTGATGTTGGTATCGGGAGGCTATCCCGGCAGCTACGAGAAAGGAAAAGTAATAACAGGACTCGATAAAGTAGAAAACAGCATACTTTTCCATGCGGGCACAGCCGAAAAAGATGGAAACATAGTGACATCGGGTGGTCGTGTTATAGCCGTCACTTCATACGGTGCAACTCGTAGAGAGGCCCTCGATACATCGTACAACTCGGCTTCGCTCATAGAGTGGGAGGGTAAATACAACCGTCGAGATATAGGTAACGACCTCGAGAATTTGTAATAACAAGCACCTTTGCGCAACAGTTTTATACATATTGTCATACCCATAATTGCCACATTGCTATATGTGGCATTTGTGGGTTATATGATACTCGATGGTACCACAATATCGAGTGTAGATGGCAGTGGTATAGTGAAAGGGTGGGGTATATCGGCTTGGGGCAACAATACGGCCATGTTGCTGATAAATAACGGTTTAATATTACTATCAGCAATATTTATTACCTATATAGCTTTACGCTTCCGACTGTTTAAAGAAAAGTCACTACTACCATTACACTTCTTTTTGATATTTCAGATACTTACACCTCAACTTGTAGGCAACCTCTTTACACCCAATATTACGGCTCTGATATCAATGGGGCTGATAGCCATTTTATACTCCAGCTATCAAGAGAACAACTCAACAGAAAAAGGTTTTCTCATAGCACTCATTCTATCGGCCACATCGCTCATAGATGCACACATACTATACCTATTGCCTATACTCATAGTAGGATTTATACAGATGCAATCATCATCGGCACGTACCTATGCAGCCATGATAATAGGACTGATAACACCTTACTGGATTGTATGGGGATTGGGTATTGTACCTCTCTCACAATTCGACTTTGCACAATTGGCCATAATACCCCAATTACCGGTTGCAGATAAGACATTGATATCAACCCTGATTGTATTGTTATTGGGTCTTATATTGGGATTTGCCAACCTTGCCAATACCTATAACGAAAAGATACATACCCGAGCTACAAACGGATTTATCAACATATTATCGGTATATACAGCTTTACTGCTTATCATAGATAACACCCACTACACTACTTATCTGCCACTGCTCAATATGGCTGTAGCATTGCAAACAGCCTATTATTTCACCTCACAACAAGGGCGTTTGATACGAATATTTTTCTTCATACTCAGCATTGCTCTCATTGCATGGGGTGTGTGGTTGTATGGTATGTAGAATACCTCAAAGCTCCCTACCCAACAATCGGGCCACACCTTTTCTTATCGACAACAACCCAAAATCGTCGAGACAGATATCTTCGGGAGCTATCCACATCAACTCCGATACATCGTCTTTACCTTCAAATACAACATTACTATCTACTATTATCTCAAAAAACAAATCCATTGTATGTATATCAATGCCCGAATAGGGGTAAATATTGGGCTGTGAGAAGAGATAATGCGCCGAGGGTATATTTATACCCGTTTCCTCTAAAACTTCGCGAGAGAGCGATTCTTCGGCCGTTTCGTAACATTCGGTAAAACCTCCAGGCAAGTCTAATGTTCCTTTGGCCGGCTCATGCGCCCGCCGAGCTACAAGCAATCTACCTCGCTCATCTCTTATAACAGCTACAACGGCTGCTCTTGGGTTGAAATAATAGACAAATCCACACGTTTCGCAACGCTTGGAAGAGGTATTATTGACTATAAATTGCGGTGAACCACAACATGGGCAATAGATAAACTTTTCGAGAGGGTGCTTCATAACTTCATTATATATAAAGAGGAGACAAATGAGCCTCCTCCTACTTATGTATAATCAGAAAATATCAATTTACCACCATTACTTTGGCAACAACACCGCTACTGCCACCGCTTTGCGAAGCATATACAAGATAAACTCCTGTCTTTACACGTTCACCTGCAGCTGTGCGACCGTCCCACAAATATGTACCACCATTGGCATAACCCTGACTGAAAAGATTGCCCGATACATCGGTAATTTTTACCAACGAATTATCCATAAGGCCTTGAATAGTAATCCAACCGGTATAATCGGGACGAACAGGATTTGGGAAAACAATAACATTATCGTAGTTGGGTGCAACCTCCGACACATCTGAACGATATGACGCAACACCCAAATCGGTTGCAACAAACAATTCACCCGAAGCATCATTCATCGTCATGTCATATACAAGATTGGAAGGTATAAGACTATTATCGGTTGTATGATTTTCCAATATTTCGGTGCCATTGTCGCTTACCAAATATACA
Organism: Bacteroidaceae bacterium; assembly: GCA_017410245.1. Taxonomy (GTDB): domain Bacteria; phylum Bacteroidota; class Bacteroidia; order Bacteroidales; family Barnesiellaceae_A; genus Barnesiella_A. Next base: position 21,401 of record JAFQRE010000041.1, on the reverse strand, counting down.
CCCGACGACGAAGTAGCCAACCACTTGCGATTTGCACCATCAACCACAATATCATTGATAGCTTCATCTTCAAGCAGATAATCGGCATAATTTGTTCCATCGTTGCGAGGCACTTTCACGCGTGTACAACGATAATTGTTATTCATTATATTCGATATATTGTTGAGAACAATAGGACCCGAAGTAGTACCTATCCACACATTTCCATTCTTGTCCTCTTGTGCGGTAATAAAATTGAGTACACCATTGCCAAAGGAGCCACCATCTTGGTCGATAAACGTAGAGAAAATACGCGACTCTCCGGTATTTCTATTGATAACCGTAATGCGAGTGGGACTCACCAAACGTGAATGAATAACAAAAACATAAGGCGAACGCTTACATACCAATAGATTGATAAAATAGTCTATATTGGCACCTACATCGTATGTTACCCAATCCGAAATTTCTACTATTGCCGGATCTTTTACTTTTTTATCGGCTGGTAAACAAGCCAACAGAGCATTTTTGGTAACAGTGTTATTGACCATAACGGTCCATAAATTACCATCACTATCAAAGTCGGAAAAAGAGGCAAGCATAGCCCATGGACGATCCAACGGAGAGTTGGTAGTATTGTAGTTACCTACATACTCACAGCCATCAAACTTATGAATACCATCAAACCATGAGCCTGTATAGAAAATGTCGCTACTATCGGGGTCGAAAGCCATATTTAACGAAGAACGCAAAGCTCCCTCTTTACTACTTCCATAGTGCAATTGTACATTATCAAGACCAAGTTCCGACCACTCATAGTTATCCAAATCACACACACTTATAACAGTAGCCGTTGTCATATCGGAAGAATACATGTAGGGACCCATATTCTTTACATACAACCTATTATTGTGTACTTGTATATATTGTGGGTTAGACACACTCGATGTATTATACCCGGTGGGAGTTACCAGCCATGTTAGGTTGTTATTTTTAGTATCTATATCTACATGCGATATACCGGCAGCAGTACAACACCACACTGTGTTATCGTTATTATAAGACGAATAATATCCTTTTTGCAACTTGGTGTCGGTCAATCGCTTTGTCTCTATAACTTTCAACTGATTGTCTTCAGTAAAATCGGACGATATAAATCGTGCTATGTCTTCAAAAGAAAACAGATAACCACTCTTGGTCTTATTTATGCTACTCGCATAGCAGTAATAAGATACAGACTGCTCGGTAAAGCTATAGTCTTCTAAGTTGAATATATAAGACTTATCGTCACAAGCAAAAAATACCTGTCTATCATTGATTGTATATAGATATGAAACCTTTGTAGGAGTAATATTACCCATATCTACTCTTCTCCAAGAAGAGCTAAAGTCATATAAACCCGGCTTATTTGATGTCATATACAACTCGCCATCGGTATAAATCATCAAAAACTCCCCAACAATGGTCATTTTTGTTATAGACTTACCATATATATATGACTCAAAAACCTCATAACAGTCATCGTTGAGTATAACTATACCGAAATCGGTAGCCAGATAAATCTTATCTTTACCAAAAACAACATCATTGATTGACTTGGAATACATCATGATGGTATTTTTCAAGTCGGGTATATTGATAACTCGCTTATCGGAATAAACAAGGTCTATATTGGAGTTATCATATATAATCATCAGATAACTTTTATCGTAGTTATAGTATATGTTTTTTATACCATTATCCGATAGATAATTACCTGTATTATATGTTTCTATTTCACTTGTACTCTTGTCATAAGAAAAAAGATTACTACCCGACATATAATACACCTCATCACCATTGCTTTCGTAAACAATACCTGCAACAGTAGATTTGGTTGGATACAACTGCCATTGTCCTACAGCTTGTTGTGCGTGCAAAAGTATATTTACACAACACATCATTGCAATCAATAATATTCTTTTCGACATAGTTTTATATGCTTAGTAAATAATCTATTAGCTTCTTTGTTGCAATAGCTCTATGACTTATTCTGTTTTTCTCTTGGCTACTCATCTGAGCAAAGGTTATATCGTAACCTTGAGGGACAAATAATGGGTCATAACCAAAACCATTATCACCACGCAATTTGTCAATTATATAACCCTCTATACAACCATCAAACAAAATTTCATCATCGTCCAACAACAGAGCAATACAAGTTCTAAATCTTGCCGAACGTTCGGTTTTACCCTCCATCTCCAACATCAATTTTTCTATATTTCGTTGCGAGTTTGAGGGTTCTCCGGCATATCGTGCCGAATATACACCCGGTGCATTATTCAAGACCGTTACCTCAAGTCCTGAATCGTCGGCAAAACAATCATACCCATATTTATCTTTTATATATCGGGCTTTTTCCATAGCATTGGACTCAAATGTATCTCCATTCTCAGGGATATCTTCGGTACAATTTATATCCGATAAACTCAATATATCGAAGTGCGCACCCATTATAGCACGCACTTCTTCCAATTTATGTTTATTATTTGTTGCAAATACTATTTTTCTCATCTATAAGCCTTTTATAAAAGAACGCAGATGCGACAATTTTATTTTCTCTATGACTTTATTTTATCAAAACCTTCACCATATACTGCCGATACTGCCGATTGTGATATAAAGGCATTATTGTCTATGTTTTTAATAAGGCGTTCTATTTGTGTTATTTGAGTACGTTTAGCTACTACTACAAGCACTTTTTTAGGTTTCTTTGTGTACCAACCCATACCATCTAACACAGTTACACCACGTTGCAATTCATGGCTTATACTCTCAGCTATTTCTTCCCATTTATCAGAGAATATAAGAAGTTGCACCGATGCACGAATACCATTGATAATCATATCACATACAGTAGTAGTAATGAACATGATGATATAACCATAAATAACACGTTGAACATCATGGAATACAAGATATGATGATGTAATGATAATAATATCGATGTAAAGCAACATTTTACCGAAACTCACATTGCGATATTTATTAACCATTGCAGCTATAATATCGGTACCACCGGTACTACCATTGGCTGTAAATACAACGCCCAAACCTATACCACACAAGATACCACCTATAACGGCAGCCATGAATGTATCACCATGAACAAGACCTTCGGGTATCCATAAAGGCAAAATATGCAAGAATAACCAACAGAAAAATACTCCGAAGATAGTTCTTATACAAAATTTTAAACCTAAAATTTTAAGAGCAAAAACAAGCAAAATAACATTGGCTACAGCATAGGTAACATCAACAGGAGGAGTACCAAAAGCATAGTAAATAATAGATGCCAAACCCGTCACAGCTCCGGTTGTCAATTGATTGGGAATAAGAAAACCTTGCCATGCCAAAGCATAACTAAAAGAACCTAAAATAATAAATAAGAAGTCTTTTAATTGAAACCAAATATTATTTTTCAACGATTTTACCATAGCTTTATTAGATTACAATATTTACAATTTTATTAGGAACAACAATTATTTTTTTAGGAGTTTTACCTTCTATCCAACGAGCCGAAGATTCATGCTCAAGGGCTATTTTTTCTACCTCTTCGCGTGAAGTACCGGCTGCTACTTCTATATTGAAACGAGCTTTACCATTGAAAGATACGGCATAAGTAACACTATCTTCTTTGAGATAATCTTCGTTACACTCGGGCCATTGCGCATCACATACTGTAGTATCATTGCCCGATATATGCCACAATTCTTCGGCAATATGAGGTGCAAAAGGAGCTATCAAAATAGACAATGTTTGCAATACTTCGCGACTATTGCATTTCAATGCAGTAAGTTCATTGACACATATCATGAAAGCACTTACCGATGTATTGAAAGAGAAGTTTTCAATATCCCATGTTACTTTTTTGATGAGTTTATGCAACGATTTCAACTCCTCTTTTGTGGCAGCACGGTCGCATACATTCACATCGTCTCCTTTGTAATAGAGATTCCACAACTTACGCAAGAAACGATGCACACCATCAATACCATTTGTATCCCAAGGTTTGCTTTGTTCCAACGGACCGAGGAACATTTCGTAGAAACGCAAGGTATCGGCTCCATAACGCTCTACTATATCATCGGGATTGACAACATTAAACATAGATTTCGACATCTTCTCTACAGCCCAACCACATATATACTTGTCATTTTCGAGTATAAATTGAGCTGTTTCAAATTCGGGGCGCCAAGCCTTGAATGCTTCCAAATCCAATACATCATTGCTCACTATATTCACATCTACGTGAATGGGTGTTACATCATAATCTTGCTTAAGATTATAAGATACAAATGTATTGGTGTTTTTTATGCGGTATACAAAGTTGGAACGACCTTGTATCATACCTTGGTTTACCAATTTTTTGAAAGGTTCTTCTTCACATACAATACCCAAGTCATACAAGAATTTATTCCAGAAACGGCTATAAATCAAGTGACCTGTAGCATGTTCAGTACCACCTATATATAAATCTACATTGCGCCAGTATGCATTGGCTTTTTCCGATACAAGAGCCTCGTTGTTATGAGGATCCATATAGCGAAGATAGTAGGCCGAAGAACCTGCAAAACCAGGCATTGTACACAATTCTATAGGATAACCATCGGCTGTAGCCCAATTCTTAGCACGACCCAGAGGGGGTTCACCCGACTCGGTAGGTAAGAATTTATCAACCTCGGGCAGTTGAAGAGGCAACATACTCTCGTCCATTACATAAGGCATACCTTCTTTGTAATATATAGGGAAAGGCTCACCCCAATAACGTTGACGGCTGAATATTGCATCACGAAGACGATAATTTACTTTTACTCGTCCCAGTCCTTTTTCTTCTATAAAATTCTTAGTTGTAGCAATAGCTTCTTTTACGGTCATACCGTTAAGATCAAGTCCATTACCACATGAGTTTATCATGATACCTTCTTTGGCATCAAAACTCTCTTCGCTCACATCACAGCCTTCAATGAGCGGTATGATAGGCAGATTGAAATGTTTGGCAAAAGCATAGTCACGACTATCGTGTGCCGGCACGGCCATGATAGCACCTGTACCATATCCGGCCAATACATAATCGCTTATCCAAATAGGTATTTTCTTACCACTCAAAGGATTGATAGCATAAGAGCCTGTGAATACACCTGTTACACTACGATCCATCATACGTTCACGCTCGGTACGACTCTTTATACTATCTAAATAAGTATCAACAGCAGCACGCTGCTCGGCTGTTACTACTTGCGATACATACTCACTTTCGGGAGCAAGCACCATGAAAGTAACACCAAAAACTGTATCGGCACGAGTTGTAAAAATAGTAAATTCTATATCACTATTATCTACTTTAAATTGCATTTCAGCTCCTTCTGAACGGCCTATCCAGTTGCGTTGTGTCTCTTTGAGACTTTCAGTCCAGTTGATAGTATCCAAACCTTCGAGCAAACGTTGTGCATAGGCCGAAACACGCAGACACCATTGACGCATCAAACGTTGTTCTACAGGGTAACCACCACGCACCGAAACTCCTTCACTCACCTCATCATTGGCAAGTACTGTACCAAGAGCAGGACACCAGTTTACCATTGTATTGCCCAAGTAGGCTATACGATAGTTCATCAATATCTCTTGTTGTTCTTTTTCAGTTTTCGACTTCCACTCTTCGGCTGTAAAAGACAACTCTTCACTACAAGCTACACTAAGATTGGCAGTACCGCTCTTCTCAAATTTTTCTATCAATTCGGTTATAGGTCTTGCCTTACCACAAGCAGTACAATAATAGCTCTCAAACATCTTTATGAAAGCCCATTGTGTCCATTTGTAATATTCGGGCTCGCATGTGCGTATTTCACGATCCCAATCATAGCAAAAACCTATTTTATCTAATTGTTCGCGATAGCGATTGATGTTTATATCGGTTGTAATAGCCGGATGTTGTCCTGTTTGTATAGCATATTGCTCGGCAGGAAGTCCATAGGCATCATAACCCATAGGGTGCAACACATTGAAACCTTGCAAACGTTTGTAACGCGAATATATGTCTGAAGCTATGTATCCCAGAGGGTGACCTACGTGTAATCCTGCTCCCGAAGGATAGGGAAACATATCAAGCACATAATATTTGGGTTTGCTGTCGTTTTCCTTTACTTTATAGGTATTGTTTTCTTTCCAATACTGCGACCAACGCTTTTCTATTTCCTTAAAATTATATTCCATATATAGTTTGGTTGATTTTAATTTTCTATTATAATCCAAGTTTAGCCGAAATGTCGAGCATACGCTCTATAGGTACTATAGCTTTTGCTGCTATTTCTTTATCTACAGTTACCTCTGGTAACTCATATTTGAGTGTATTATATAATTTACGCATAGTATTCATGCGCATGTAGTTACATTCATTGCAAGCACATGTACTATCGGCAGGTGGTGCAGGTATAAATGTTTTTTCAGTACAATTTTTGCGCATTTCGTGCAATATACCACTTTCTGTAGCTACTATAAACTGTTTACAATCACTATTGATGGCATGTTTAAGTAAAGCTGCAGTAGAACCTACTTTATCGGCCAAAGCCAAAATTGTACTTTTACATTCGGGGTGAGCCAAAACCTCGGCATCGGGGTACTGTTTTTTCAATTCTACTATTTTTTCTACCGAAAATTGTTCATGAACATGACATGCACCATTCCATAACAACATATTACGACCGGTAATAGAATTTATATATCCACCCAAATTACGATCGGGACCGAAAATTAGTTTTTCGTCAGCAGGGAAACTCTCTACAATCTGACGTGCATTGGTAGATGTTACTACCATATCGGTATGAGCTTTAACAGCAGCCGATGTATTTACATACGATATAACTTTATACCCCGGGTGTTGTAGTTTGAAAGCTGCTAAATCTTCTGCTTTGCAACTATCGGCCAATGAACAGCCTGCATTGAGGTCGGGTATCAATACTTTTTTATAGGGACATAATATTTTAGCTGTTTCTCCCATAAAATGTACACCACATACAACCAATATATCGGCATCGCACTTTGCAGCCCATTGAGCAAGGGCTAAACTATCTCCTACAAAGTCGGCTATCTCTTGTATAGCACTTTCTTGATAGTAGTGAGCCAATATTACAGCGTTCTTTTCTTCTTTCATACGCTTTATTTCAGCTACTATATCTACTTTCTCATCTATAGGAGCATCTACATATCCACGAGAAATATCCACAGCAATCATATATTTATTATTTTATTTTTTTCTAAAAATGTTTTTTGATGATGATATTATACTGTTGATAGTAGAAATAACTTTTTATAGTTTTTCTTGCTTTTTATGTTATCAATATAGAATTAAAAACATGTGTTTTCTTATCAACATTATTTTTTTATCATTATCAAGTATTTACTATGTTTTTCAACTTATAGTTTAAAGTGGCAAAGTTAATAACTTTCTGCGATTTTGAGTATTGAAAAGTGTAGTTTTTAATGTTTATAATTGAGTTATTATAGTGGTATTTATTAACACCCTCGAGTCTTATAGATTTTATTGTTTATAAAGTGGTATTTATGAGAGTTGTTTTCAACAGTTTTCAACAATAGTATTGACATGATGTTATATAAATAATTTTTTCTATCTTCGCATCATTGTTTTATACAAAGGTAATGTTTATGGAGAAGAAAACAATATTAGATTTATCGCGTTTATCAACAAGTCAATATCAACAAGTCAATAAATTACCTTTCGTAGTAGTTTTAGATAATATACGTAGTCTCAATAATATAGGTTCGGTTTTTCGCACTTCCGATGCTTTTCTTGTAGAAACAATATATTTGTGTGGTATAACAGCAACTCCACCACACTCCGATATACATAAAACAGCTTTGGGTGCCGAAGATAGTGTAAAATGGATATATTGCAAAGATACTCTTGAGGCTGTTGATAAATTACATTCCGAGGGTTATATAGTCTATGCAATAGAACAGGTTAAAGGTAGTATTTTACTCAATGAAATAGAACTTGATTGTTCAAAGAAATATGCTGTTATATTGGGTAATGAGGTGAAAGGAGTGCAACAAAGTGTTGTTGATAAGTGTGATGGTTGTATTGAAATACCACAATTTGGTACAAAACATTCACTCAATGTTTCGGTTACGGCAGGATTGGTAATATGGGATTTCTTTAAACAACTTAAGAAATAGTGTGTGATAAAGTTATTAATAGTTGTTGATAACTTTATAATATACTATAAATGAGTTTATTATAACTATTATAACAAACCTTGTTCAACAAGAACACATATACGTTGTATTTCGGCATCTTTATTTTCGGGATCCCATTCCGATTTTAAGGTTACACCGAAAATACTACCAAAAGTTTGCCAAAATCCTGCTCTGAAACTTCCTAAAAAAGCTCTTATCAATTCGTATGATGATTGATTACATTCACGATTGACAAGTTTTATCAACATTTTACCTTGTGAATAAGTCAATTTTTTGAGTATAGGTTTATATTGCTCAAATAGTTCTTTTTCCATTTTTTCCAGATGTTTCTGTCGAGCATCATCATCTGGTAGTGTCTCCATATACCTATATGTTTCTACCAATATATCATAGATGAGTTTGGCATAAGGTAGAGTTCTTTTTACGTCTCTTACAGTTTTCCAGTAATGTTTTTCACTCTTTTTATTCTTAAATTTTTTGAGTGGCGGATATACATAAAAAGGTCGCATTTGATATACTTGCACTGTATCTCCTTCTATATTGGCCCAATAGTATCCTTCATATAATTGAATCTTTAGTTGTGGATTTTCTACTACTGGTATAAGAATATCATCATATTCGTTGTCCTCGGCATTAACAACAAAAGTAGTTAATGCAAGGTATATAAGCATAGATATGATAAATATTCTTTTCATGAATGCAAATGTAATAGTTACCTTTTATTTATCAACAATAGAGTAGTATAATAAAACTTATTTTTGTTTATAAACATGGTTTATAAGTTGTTGATAAAGTTTTTATATAACTTACTATTAATTATATAAAATATTGATAATGATATATTTAATACTATTGTTAATAAACTTATTATTTAGTTGTTTATAAGAGGTGAATAATGTGTGTATAAGTTGTTGAAAAAGTTTTGTGAATATATAAAAAAAGAAGACTCAATTGATATTGAGTCTTCTTAGTGGTTGGCTTACCAGGATTCGAACCTAGACAAACAGAACCAAAACCTGTTGTGCTACCATTACACCATAAGCCACTACCTATGTGCTTGGGTTTTTCCCTAAAGCGATGCAAAGATAAATACTATTTTTTTATCTACCAAATTTTTTAGGGTAAAAAATAATATTAAATATATAGTTTTATTGTTAAGTTTTTGTAAAACAATAAGTTAAACTATTATTGTACATAATTGGAGTTGTAAGAATTTAATAGTTACATAATATTAGTGATGCGTTAACTTCGCATCACTAATAATTTGAAAACAAAAAATTTATAATAAAAATAATATATTGATTCTGATTGTTTTAAATTTTTTTGAAGATCAGTTGTAATAATTCTATCATGGTGCAGATTATAGTAAAATACCTATATATATAACAGAAATCAGGACCATTCAGTTGATGTGAAGTGGTCCTGATTTTTGTTATTATGCAAATAGATAGTTTATCGAGCTATTACAAGGAAATAGTTCTTTTTACCCTTTTGAACAATGAGATACTTACCTGCAACAAGATAAGAGTCATCTATTACTTGCTCATGATTGGTAAGTTTTTCTTTATTTATAGATACACCACCTCCTTGAGTGAGTTTACGCATTTCGCCTTTAGAGGGGAAGATGGCTGCTTTGTCGGTAGTGAGTTCAATGGCTTTTATACCGGCTTTGAGTTCTTCAAGAGATACTTCAAATGTAGGAACACCATCAAATACATCGAGCAAAGTTGCTTCGTCGAGATTGCGCAATGCGTCGGCTGTAGTGTTACCAAAAAGTATGTTAGATGCAGCAACAGCAGCCTCATAGGCCTCTTGGCTGTGTACCATAACTGTTATTTCTTGAGCCAAACGTTTTTGCAAAGGACGCAAGTGGGGAGCTTCGTGTTGTTCGGCTATGATACTTTCTATCTCTTCGCGAGTGAGTGATGTGAATATCTTTATATAACGTTCGGCATCTACATCGCTTACATTCAACCAGAATTGGTAGAATTTATAAGGAGAGGTGTAGCGAGGATCGAGCCATACATTACCACTTTCGGTTTTACCAAATTTTGTTCCATCGGCTTTTGTGATGAGCGGACATGTGATAGCAAAGGCTTCGCCACCATACATACGACGTATCAACTCGGTTCCTGTAGTGATATTACCCCATTGATCAGAACCACCCATTTGCAATTTACAATTGCTGTTTTTGAAGAGATAGGCAAAGTCGTAACCTTGCATCAATTGGTATGAAAATTCGGTAAAAGACATACCTTCGCCCGATGTGCCGGCAAGACGTTTCTTTACAGAGTCTTTGGCCATCATATAATTGACAGTGATGAGTTTACCTACGCTACGAATAAAGTCGATAAAAGAAAATTCTTTCATCCAATCGTAGTTATTGACAAGAACAGCGGCATTGGGAGCATCTGAATCGAAGTCGAGGAAGTGTGCCAATTGTTTTTTTATAGCCTCTTGGTTGTGACGCAAGGTCTCTTCGTCGAGCAACTTACGCTCTTGCGATTTCATGGAGGGGTCGCCAATCATACCTGTAGCACCTCCAACAAGAGCTATGGGTTTGTGTCCGGCTCGTTGCAAGTGACGCAACATCATTACACCTACAAGGTGACCTATGTGTAGTGAGTCGGCTGTGGGATCTATACCAAGATAACCTACAGTCATCTCTTTTTGCATTTGTTCTTCGGTTCCGGGCATCATGTCATGTATCATGCCACGCCATTTCAGTTCTTCTATAAAATTCATTGCTATATATGTATATTTAGTTTTTGTAAAATGAATAAATGGTATTCGTACAAAAGTAGTATAGATTGATTGAAAATACAATAATTAATAGCTAAAAAATAGTTTTTCGGCGCGTCGTGTTATTATTTGCAATAGTTCTTCACCTCTTAATCCATGTATTAGAGCTATCTTGCTGTATATTTCTTTTATATCAGTCGTGCTTTCGTCACTCTCTATCCATAGCCGGTCGAGTGGGGTAGAGGCTACAGTTTCTTCATTGAATTTTTCACCAAAAGATAGTTCTATGCCTCTATCCAATAATTGTTTGGCTGTTGTTTTATTGCCTCTATATCCATGTACTATCCAGCTTTGAGTAGGTTTATATTGATTATAAAGCGACAATATAATATCTACCGATTTCACGGCATGTATGATAAGTGGTTTGTGTAATTGTTCCGATAGTAGTATGTGTTGCTCAAATATATCTTTCTGTATATCTATACAAGCTCCTCTTAGCCGGTCTATACCACACTCGCCTATGGCTACTACTTGTTGGTGTGTAGAAATATCTTTGAGTAAATTGATAGTATTGTCCGATATATTGTTGCTATCCCAAGGGTGTATTCCTACCGAGTAGAGTCTACACTCCATAGGATTGAAAGATTGAGGTGTGGTTGTTATAATAGCATTGGCATGTATGTCACCTCTGTGGGTATGTATGTCGCATATAAGACTCATGGTACAGGATCATAGCCACTACCACCCCAAGGGTGACAACGGCATATACGTTTGATAGCCAACCATAAACCTTTTATAGGGCCATGTTTTTTTATTGCTTCAATGGCATATTGTGAGCAGGTAGGGGTATAGCGACAAGATGGAGGTAGTAGCGGTGAAATACATCTTCTGTAGAAGTGTATGGGTAGTAATAGTAACCAAGTCAATATTTGTTTTATTACCATCATGTTGTTTTGATAGTTGTATCTTGGTTTATAATAGTGGCCAATTTGTTGAGCAACTCTATCATACGGCGTTCTATATAGGCATATTCGTATAGTTCCGAGGCTATATATAGAAAAGCCATGTCTATTGTTTTGTTTTCCATAGGTGGTATAATGTCTTTGTGTAGGCGATAGGCTTCGCGTACACGTCGGCGCAACCACACTCTTTTCACGGCTCTTTTAAACTTGCGTTTGGGTACACTTATAAAGAATTGGGGACGATCCTCTGGAGTGTTTTTGTCGTGTATGCGATAGACTATACGCAGAGGAAATTGAGCAAAAGAATCACCATCGGCAAAGAGTTGTTCTATCTTTGTACGGCTGCATAATTTTTCTTCTTTGGGTAGTCTATGCATATTCTTAAAAAAACACCTCGATAGTGCCATACGCACATGCGAGGTGATATGGGTTGGCTATAAAAATATAGTTTATTTCTTTTTGATATTTTCCCTCAAATATAGGTCTAATGCTCCTGTTATAGAGGGCATCTCGGGGGTAGGTGCTTCTATATCGAGTCGCAAACCTGCTTCTTTAGCGGCCTTGGCTGTTGTGGGGCCAAAACATGCTATTTTGATATCTCCTTGTTTGAAGTTGGGAAAATTTTTCAGTAATGATGCTATACCTGCAGGGCTGAAGAATACAAGCATATCGTAGTCAAATGCTTCGTCGGGTGCAAAGTCGTTGCTTACGGTACGGTACATGATAGCCTTGGTGTAGTTGATATTATGTTTTTCGAGAAAAGATGTATCGTCTTTGTGTACGTCCGATACCGGGAATAGATATTTCTCGTTGTACTTGGCCAATATAGGTACCAAATCTTCAAGTTTGTTTGACTTGGTGCCATGATGTATTTTACGTTTGCGATAGACTATATACTTCTGCAAATAGAGCGAAATGTTTTCTGTTGTACAGAAATATTTCATTGTATCGGGTATTGTTACTCGAAGACTTTTGCACAATGTAAAGAAGTGGTCTATTGCTGTGCGGGCTGTAAAAATTATAGCTGTATGGTCAAGGATTGATATTTTTTGTTGGCGAAACTCTTTAGAAGTGAGTCCTTCTACCTTGATAAATGGGCGAAATACTATCTCAACATCGTGTTTTTGTGCGATGTCGTAGTAGGGCGATTTTTCTGTTGTGGGTTTCGGTTGCGAAACTAATATTTTATTAATTTTCAAGGTTTTATGTTATTTATTTCAAAATATTTCATTTATAAATACCGTCAATTTTGTTATGAGCAAAAGCGGTATAATTTCCAGGGCGCAAAGATACAAAATAATATAAAGTGAATTGTAAATATGAGGTAAAAAAAATCTAATACCTTTATAGATTATAATCAAACGAGATAAAATATATAAAATTAAGCATGCAATTGCTGAAATATTGTTTATATCGGGGGTAAAGAGCATGAGTAGTATAAAGGGTGTGAAAAAGAGCCCAATAAACAGATTGACCGAGGTGTAACAATCGAGAAAACTTTCGGTCTGTTGTCGGTCGCTAAAAATGTTACCAAGTAGGTGATAGATACCTTTTTGTAAGATATAATAAATAAAACTTATTGTAACACATATCATCATCATTGGCAGTACATGTTGTGTATCTGTAAGTGCTTTATCTATTACTCCATAGTATAGGCATATACCTTCGGTGATGAAGGTGAGTGTAAGCAACGATAGTTTCAATTGGTTTTCGTTGATTGTTGTTTCGTCAAATAGATTGCCACGGTTGTTTATGGTGAAGAGTGATAAAAACACGCTATGCAAGTATTTGGCTCCTCGGCGATACGATATGGCAAAAAAGGCAAAAGCCAATATCAATATAGATATTACCCAAGGATTGTCGGCCGGTGTTGTTGCTCTTTTTTCGGCGTGTAATCCCTCTCGCAAGGTATAGTTTGCACTATCTTTTTCTGTTATGTATTGATGGGTTTCGGTTGTAAAGAATTCTGTGATAGAGGTTTTTCCGCTGTCGGTAAGTTCTATTTCTACCATAGGTTTGCTCTTTACAGTATCGCTTGTGGGTAATATAGAGCTATCTGTATAGAGGAGGCTATTGATGGTATCTTGAGTGTTTATATATTGTGCCGTAAAGCTCATTGTCTGGTAGTTGTTGTTTTATCTATTCAGAATTTTTCTATAGTTGTGTTCCATTCTTCAACCGTGTCAAGAGCCTCAACAACCTCTTCGGGGGTGTTGGCAACATACCACAGATGGGCATGTATATCGCGCATAAAATGGTTGTCGAGAGCATTTTGTAGCATATTCAACAAGGGGGTATAATAGCCGGCTGTGTTGAGTATGATGATGGGGTGGGTGTATAATCCAAGTTGTTTCCAAGTGATTATTTCAAGCAGTTCTTCCATCGTTCCGCAACCTCCGGGTAGAGCAATAGCTGCTTTTCCCAATGCAGCCATTTTCTCTTTGCGTTGGTGCATGTCGGGTGTGACAATGAGTTGGGTGAGTCCTTTGTGACACCAATCACGATCTACCATAAATTGAGGTATAATACCAATTGCCGACCCTCCATGCGATAGTACTTGATCGGCTACACACCCCATCAAGCCTTGTTTTCCGGCACCATATACAATCGATACATTACGCTGGGCAAGCAAAGTGCCCAATCGTTGAGTATCGTGGTAGAAACATTGGTCTATAGCACTACTCGATGCACAATATATTGTTACGCAATCTCTTTTCATAATATTTAAGTTGTAAATAAAACCACTACAACCATTTGTTGGCTTTATACCAAGCTACGGTTTCTCGTACACCCTCTTCGAGGCTGTATTGGGGCACAAAACCCAACTCTTCTCTTGTAGCTGTAGTGTCGCACACCCAGTTGCGTTGGCTCATTATGCTATATTTATCGCGATTTACGGTCGATATTTTCCCTATCAAGCCACATGCCCATTCGGCCACTACCGATATTATCCACAACAACCAGTTGGGCAAGATGATGGGTACGACAAATTTTTTGCCCAACTCCTTGGCTACATAGTTGCTAAAACCCGATGACGAATATGCTTTCTCCTCCGACAAGAAGTAGGTTTTGCGAGTCAATGGCGATTCTATAGCGGTATAGATGGCTCGTATGAGGTCTTTTATGTAGATAAAAGTAATGAGTTGCTTACCAAATCCCGAGCGGAAGTCGTAGTGATGCTTGATGGTTTTCATCATGAGCAGATAGTCTCTCTCTCGCGGTCCGTAAACACCCGTAGGACGCAAGATAATGTATGGAAAACTATCTATCGACATCAAGTGCTGTTCGGCCATTAGTTTACTCTTGCCATAGTGGGTGTCGGGGTTGGGGGTATCGCTCAGTTGTAGGGGTGTGAAGGTTTTCTCATCTCCTTTTCCAATTGCGCTCAAGCTGCTCATGTATATAAACTTTCGAGGCACCATATCGCAAGCTACAAGGGCGTTGGTAAAGTTGCGTGTAAACTCATAGTTGATACGATAGAAGTCTTTACTATTCTTGCACTTTGTTACGCCCAGATTGTGAACAATATAGTCCCACCCACCTATTTGAGTTTTTATTTCGAGCAATTGTTGTTGCAACGCATCGGGATTGGCAAAGTTGAGATTGATAAATCGGATACGACTATCGCCAAGATACTCGCGAGAAGTAGAGTTACGCACACCTGCGTAAGTCTCATATCCTCTTTTCAAAGCCTCTTCGACTATGTATCCGCCAATGAAACCACCGGCTCCGGTTATCAATATCTTTATTGCCATAGTTACTTGTTAAATTGGGGCGTAAAGGTACGCATTTTTTGTCTAATGATGGGTGGTAAAATGATTTTTGCAAATTTTTAATAATATAAAAACGTTCAAATACCCATTTTGTGCAGTTTAAAAATGAAAATTTTCCTCATTTATTTGTTTCTTATACTCTAAAAGTCTATTTTTGCATACTCATACTATGCATCGAAAACATTAAAAACAATTTAATAATAACTTAAAATTCAAACTTATGTGGTTAACTAACTCGTCGATAGGACGTAAAGTAGTCATGAGTGTATCGGGACTCTTTCTCGTTCTATTTCTAACATTTCACATGTGCATGAACCTTGCCCTTGTGTTTTCGCCCGAGGCGTACAACGCTATTTGCGGTTTCTTGGGAGCTCGTTGGTACACCCTCGCGCTCACTGCAGTACTTGCCGCCGGTTTTGTGGTACACATCATCTTTGCTTTCTGGCTCACTTTGCAGAATCGCAAAGCGCGTGGTACCGACCGTTATGCTGTTAATGTTCGCCCCCAAGGCGTAGAATGGTCATCACAAAATATGTTGGTACTCGGTATCATCGTTATTTTGTTCCTCATTATTCACATGGCTCAATTCTGGTTTAAGATGCAGTTGAATGAGCTTGCCAACGTATGCCCCGATGTAAATCCTCACGATGGCTCATACTTGGTAATCAGTGAGTTTAAGAACTGGTGGATGGTAGCTCTCTATCTTGTATGGTTTGTTGCTCTTTGGTTCCACCTTACACACGGTTTCTGGAGTGCTTTGCACACCATTGGCTTCAACAACAATACTTGGTTCAACCGTTGGAAAGTTATCGGTAACGTATTTGCTACCATCATTTGCCTCGGTTTTGCTTTTGTTGCCGTTGCATTGTATGTACAATATGGTGTTCTTGGTTGGGAAGTTCCCCAAATGGCTCACTAATCATTAATCGGTTTAAATTTCTAATGTTATGTCAAAGTTAGATTCTAAAATACCTGCCGGACCGTTGGCAGAAAAATGGACCAACTATAAGGCTACTCAAAAATTGGTAAACCCCGCCAACAAACGTCGTCTCGATGTTATTGTTGTAGGTACCGGTCTTGCCGGTGGTGCTGCTGCTGCTACTCTCGGTGAGTTGGGTTTCAATGTTATTAACTTCTGTATTCAAGACTCTCCCCGTCGTGCACACTCTATTGCTGCTCAAGGTGGTATCAATGCTGCCAAGAACTATCAAAACGACGGTGACTCGGTATATCGTTTGTTCTACGATACCATCAAAGGTGGTGACTATCGTGCTCGCGAAGCCAACGTTTATCGTTTGGCCGAGGTTTCAAACAACATCATCGACCAATGTGTAGCTCAAGGTGTTCCCTTCGCTCGCGAATATGGCGGCTTGCTCGACAACCGTTCGTTTGGTGGTGCTCAAGTATCTCGTACATTCTATGCAAAGGGTCAAACCGGCCAACAACTCCTTCTCGGTGCATACTCTTCATTGATGCGCCAAGTAAACAAGGGCAAAGTTGATTTGCGTACTCGTTACGAAATGCTCGATGTTGTTATTGTTGATGGTCGTGCTCGTGGTGTCATCATGCGCAACCTCGTTACAGGTGGTATCGAGCGCTTTGCTGCTCACGCTGTTGTTATAGCTACAGGTGGTTATGGTAACGTATTCTTCCTCTCTACCAACGCTATGGCTTCTAACGGTTCGGCCGCTGTACAATGCTACCGCAAGGGTGCTTACTTTGCCAACCCCGCTTACGCTCAAATTCACCCCACTTGTATCCCCGTTCACGGCGAGTTCCAATCGAAACTTACTCTTATGTCAGAGTCGTTGCGTAACGACGGTCGTATCTGGGTTCCCAAGAAAAAAGAAGATGCCGAGGCTATCCGCGCCGGTAAACTCAAACCTACTCAAATCAAAGAGGAAGACCGCGACTACTACTTGGAGCGTCGTTACCCCGCTTTCGGTAACCTCGTGCCCCGCGACGTAGCTTCACGTGCTGCCAAGGAGCGTTGCGATGCAGGTTATGGAGTAGGTACTGGTCTTGCTGTATATCTCGACTTCAGCGATGCTATCAAGCGTCTTGGTCGTGATGCGGTTGAGGCTCGTTATGGCAACCTCTTCCAAATGTACGAGAAGATTGTTGATGACAATCCATACGAAACTCCTATGATGATCTATCCCGCTTCGCACTACACAATGGGTGGTATTTGGGTAGATTATGAGTTGCAAACAACAATCCCCGGTCTGTTTGCTATTGGTGAGGCCAACTTCTCAGACCACGGTGCCAACCGTTTGGGTGCTTCGGCTCTTATGCAAGGTTTGGCCGATGGTTACTTCGTATTGCCCTACACTATTCAAAACTATCTCTCAGACCAAATTCAAGTTCCTCGCTTCAGTACCGACTTGCCCGAGTTTGCCGAGGCCGAGAAGGCTGTTAAGAGCCGTATCGACCGCCTCATGGCTATCAAGGGTAAACAATCGGTCGATTCGTTGCACAAGAAACTCGGTCGTATCATGAGCGACTATGTAGGTATGGGTCGTAACAAAGCCGGTCTTGAAAAAGCCCTTGTTGAGATTGACAAGATCAAGAAAGAGTTCTACAGCGACTTGCGTATCCCCGGTGAGGCTTATGCTCTCAACGTTGAGTTGGAGAAAGCATTGCGCTTGGAAGACTTTATAGAGATAGGTAAATTGATGGCTATCGATGCCTTGCACCGCGAAGAGTCTTGCGGTGGTCACTTCCGCGAAGAACACCAAACCGAAGAAGGTGAGGCTAAACGTAACGACGAACAATTTATGTACGTTGGTTGCTGGGAGTATAAAGGCGAAGACCAAAAGCCTGAGTTGCACAAAGAAGAACTCAACTATGAGTTTATCAAAGTTCAACAACGTAACTACAAACAATAATCGGGAATTACAGTTATGGAAAAGACTATAGATTTAACACTGAAAGTATGGCGTCAGCGCGATCGCAAAGCCAAAGGTCAGTTTGAGACATATAATGTGAAAGGCATTTCGACCGACAGCTCATTCCTTGAGATGCTCGACGTGCTCAACGAACAACTTATCAACGAGGGCAAAGAGCCTGTTGTTTTCGACCACGACTGCCGCGAGGGTATTTGCGGTATGTGCTCATTGTACATCAATGGTCACCCTCATGGTCCCGACTCGGCTATCACAACTTGCCAATTGCACATGCGTAAGTTCAAAAACGGCGATACCATCACTATCGAGCCTTGGCGTTCGGCCGGTTTCCCCGTAATCCGCGACTTGATGGTTGACCGTACTGCCTATGACCAAATCATTGCTGCAGGTGGTTACACATCTATCAACGTAGGTGGTGCACAAGATGCCAATGCTGTGCTCATTCCCAAGACCGATGCCGACGAGGCTATGGACGCAGCTTCTTGTATCGGTTGCGGTGCTTGTGTTGCTGCTTGTAAGAACGGTTCGGCTATGCTCTTCGTTTCGGCTAAGGTTAGCCAACTCGCTTTGCTTCCTCAAGGTCGTGTAGAGGCTGCTCGTCGTGCACGTGCCATGGTGGCTAAGATGGACGAACTCGGTTTTGGTAACTGTACCAATACCGGTGCTTGCGCCGCCGAGTGTCCCAAGAGCGTATCGCTCTCAAATATCGCTCGCCTCAACCGCGAGTTCATCAAAGCCAAGTTGCAAGACTAATACATATAATATATATATATGTACACGCGCGAGGTCGGACTGATGTTCGACCTCGTTTGTTTTCTCACCCACCAACGTCGGCTGTAGATCCGTTGGTGTAAGCCATAGATCCACATTACATTGAAATTCCGTAATTACATTGCGATTGTTCGTAGAGTCGCGACTCTCGCGACTCGTGCCTCATTAGAGGCAATTTCTATGCAATGGAGTAACCTTTTCTGCCCCTGCGAACGAAGTGAGATAGGGGAAGTCCCGCAAGGGGAAGGGGTTGAAAAAGACCGCAAAGATGCCGTTTTTTTGTCCGTTCCAGCCGGTAGAGCCACGACGCTCGTGGCTCCAAGCGTCGCGACTCTACGAACGCCCACATAGCCTATAACACAAACCGGTTACGGATTATCGGTGTGAATGTGATAAATAGTCTTGTCGATTTTTTTAACCCCTCAGTCTCGCACAGCTCGCCAGCTCCCCTATATTGCTCCGCAACACAGAGGAGCAAAAAGGCTACCTTTTCTGCTCGCGTAAGCCGTAGAGTAATCTTTTCTGCCCCTGCGAACGAAGTGAGATAGGGGAAGTCCCGTAAGGGGAAGGGGTTGAAACCGTAAAGCCTCTTTACATTAAATTACCGTAACCATATTGCGCTAATGGCAATATGGTTATTCGTAGAGCCACAACGCTTGTGGCTCGTGCCTCAATAGAGGCAATGAATATGCAGATGTTTTATTTCCTTGTCCGTTCCGGCCACGAGTCGCGAGCGTCGCGACTCTACGAACGGTCGTATAGCCGATTGCGCAAACGTATTACTGAACATCGATGTGAATAGCGTTAGCCGTAGAGCCACAAGGCTTGTGGCTCGTGCCTCATTAGAGGAATGTATATGCAATGGAGTAACCTTTTCTGCCCCTGCGGGGCTTCCCCTCTCACAAAATCCCTTCAATTTTTGGTCCATATTGGCCCAAATGACCCTCGTTTTTGCCTTAAATGTCCCTAAAAAAGCCATTCGATTGCTGAATTTAACAAAATTTAGCAATCGGGGGGGGTAATTTGGTGTTTTTATGTTTACTTTTGCAACAAGCAAAGAATGGATCCACCCGTGGCGTATAGTCATGGGAATGTGTGTTGTGTAAAAGTTTCTATTCGACATGCTTTATAGGCAATGATATATTTACTATTCATTAATTAATAAGTACTTAAGAAATTATGAAAAAGAGTTTATTTCTCAGTGCGTTAGCCGCAACAATGTTGCTCGCTACGTCGTGTCAAGAAGATGCTCTTCTTAACACCAACCCCGGTGAGAAAGCTACGGTTACTTTCAGCCTCGCTACTCCCCAAATCGCCACTCGTGCCTACAGTGACGGTACTACAGCTCAAGAACTGCAATATGCAGTGTATGATGCCAAAGGCAACTATCTTGACAAACTTACAGGCGCTAAGGAAATCAATTTGAAGACTCAAGTTCAGCTTCAACTCACTACCGGCAACGAATATACTCTCGTGTTCTGGGCCGATGCTGCTACTGCTCCTTACACTGTAGATTTTGCCAACAAGAAAATGACTATCGACTACACAGGTGTGAAGTCAAATCGTGAGGACCTCGATGCTTTCTATCGCGATACTACATTCGTAGTTACAGGTAACATGAATGTTGATATCGAATTGTATCGTCCTTTTGCTCAACTCAACATCGGTACCGACGACCTCGAGGCTACAGCCAAGGCCGGTTATCCCGTTACTACAGCTTCTGTAAAGGTGAAAACTTACAACACTTTCAACTTTATTGATGAAACAGTTGATGGTTTTGCAGAGGTTAATTTCGCAGAAGAAACACTTCCTACCGAGGCTTTCCCCGTTAAAGGTTACGAGTATATTGCTATGAACTACTTGCTCATGACCGCGGATAAGAGCGTTGTTGACGAGGTGGTACTCTCTTATGGTGCCGAGCCCAAAACTCGTACTTTCAAGGCTATTCCTTTGCAACGCAACTACCGCACCAACATCTATGGTCAAATGTTCACAAGCGATGTTGATGTAAATGT
>JAFQRE010000040.1 GCA_017410245.1 Bacteroidaceae bacterium | reverse complement strand
CCAATGAGATGCATCGCCAATGCAAGAAAGAGATTGTAACTTACAGAACGAAAAATGACAACACGGCGCGCCGTGTTGTCATTTAGAAAACTTTGATTATTTTTGTATCAAATCCTGTAACACTTTTTTAGGACGACACATCTGTGTATTATGCGTCGATATTGGCGTAGGTTGCATTCTCTTCGATGAAGTCGCGACGAGGAGCTACCTCTTCGCCCATAAGCATCGAGAAGATACGGTCGGCCTCGGCAGCATTCTCTATATTTACTTGCTTGAGAATGCGATTTTCGGGGTCCATAGTGGTTTCCCACAATTGTTCGGGGTTCATCTCACCAAGACCTTTGTAACGTTGTATCTCGATATTCTCTTCGCGACCCTCGCCATAGTTGGCAATGAATTGATCGCGTTGAATGTCGGTCCAACAATACTCTTCAACTTTGCCACGTTTACTCTTGCACTTGTATAGAGGGGGTGTGGCAAGGTAGAGATAGCCTTGTTCGATAATAGGACGCATACGACGGAAGAAGAATGTCATAAGAAGCGTAGCAATGTGTGCGCCATCGACATCGGCATCGGTCATGATGATAATCTTGTGATAACGCAGTTTGTCAATGTTGGCGGCTTTGCTATCATCTTCGGTACCAATGGTTACGCCCAAAGCCTTGAACATGTTGCTTATCTCTTGATTTTCAAACACCTTGTGGTCCATAGCCTTCTCTACGTTGAGGATTTTACCACGCAAAGGCAATATGGCTTGGAAGATACGGTTACGACCCTGTTTGGCCGATCCACCCGCCGAGTCTCCCTCGACAATGAAGATTTCACACTCCTCGGCATTGCGCGATGAACAATCGGCCAGCTTGCCGGGAAGTCCGCCTCCCGATAGAGGAGTCTTGCGTTGTATTTTCTCGCGAGCAGCGCGAGCAGCATGGCGCGCTTGTGCTGCCAAAATCACTTTATCGACAATGGCTTTGGCTTGTTTGGGGTGCTCTTCGAGATATTGTGCCAATGCTTCGTTGATGGCTTGTTGCACGGCTCCTGCCACTTCGCTATTGCCAAGTTTAGTTTTGGTTTGACCCTCAAATTGAGGCTCCATCACTTTTACCGAAATAACAGCGGTAAGTCCCTCACGGAAGTCGTTGCTGTCAATCTCTATCTTTACTTTCTCCAGCATCTTTGAGTCTTCGGCATACTTCTTGAGCGTGCGAGTGAGACCCATGCGGAAACCTGTAAGGTGAGTACCACCCTCCATAGTGTTGATGTTGTTTACGTACGAATAGAGGTTCTCGGTAAATGATGTATTGTAGGTCATGGCTACCTCAACGGGTATGCCTTGCTTTTCGGTAACGATGTGTATAATGTCTTCGATAAGAGCCTCTTTGCCATGATTGATATACTTGACAAACTCTTTGAGACCCTCTTCAGAGTGATATACTTCGCAGTGAGCATTACCCTCTTCATCGACATTGCGATAATCGGTAAGCGACAGACTTATACCGGCATTGAGGAATGCAAGGTCGCGCAGACGGTGCGCAAGGGTGTCGAAGTTATACTCGGTAGTTTCTTGGAAAATAGTTGCATCGGGCTTGAAGGTTACGCTGGTTCCGGTGGTGTCGCAAGTACCTATTACCTCTACATCGTGAAGGGGCTTGCCGCAAGAGAATTCTTGCATGTGTATCTTGCCATCGCGACGCACCTCGGCACGAAGATAGGTAGATAGCGCATTAACACACGACACACCTACACCGTGCAGACCACCCGACACTTTGTATGAGCCTTTATTGAACTTACCACCGGCGTGCAATACGGTGAGTACTACCTCAAGAGCCGATTTACCCTCTTTTTCGTGAATATCGACAGGAATACCACGTCCATTATCTACTACGGTAATAGAGTTGTCTTTGTTGATGCTTACTTCTATGTGGGTAGCGTAGCCGGCAAGAGCTTCGTCTATCGAGTTGTCTACTACTTCATAAACAAGGTGGTGCAATCCCTTTACACTTGTGTCGCCAATATACATGGCAGGGCGTTTGCGTACGGCTTCAAGACCTTCGAGTACCTGAATACTATCGGCCGAGTAGTTGCCGTTTTTCTCTTCCAATTCTTCTGACATATTCTTGTTGTGGTTTTTACTTCAATTTTTTCTTGTGTGTTAACACACAAACATCATCGGCACAAGCTGTATGAGGCTTGCGCACGACTATACTTTTACGAAACAAAGATAAGAAAAAAAAGTGAGAAATGGTGCGATAAAGCGCAATTTTCTGCCATGTTATATGCTTAAAAAGTTGTAACAAAAACATAGGCTTTCTCATATGGTTGCGTAGGCTATGACATACCCGCCACTGAGCCATCTTCACGCCGCTCTCTATACCCCGGCCGGCTGCAATATGTATAAAAAGAAAAACGCTAACGATTTCGTTAGCGTTTCTTGGTAGCCGATAGGGGAATCGAACCCCTCTTTTAAGATTGAGAATCTTACGTCCTAACCGATAGACGAATCGGCCTTTTGGCTTTGGTGCGACAAAGGTAATACATTTTGTCCCTAAGTTCCAAATTTTTTCTCTTCTTTTTTTGAAAAATATGCAAATCTCTTGCAATTATGGGTTTTGGGGAATGAGAATAAGCCTTGTTTACTTGTTGTCCAAAGTCGGAGGGCTTTGGGTGTTGCAGAGGTATTGTATGCACTGTTGAAATAATTATAAATTTTTTTAAATATGGCAGTTGAGGGTGGTAGTATTTGAAGTATAGTTATTTATTTCGTATCTTTGAAGTAAACCTCGAAGATATAGTACACTCGCTGTGAAAAATATTGAAGTCAATTTTATATTTTTTGCTCGCTCCTTTGTATCTTTGCAATAAATATTTTAAAAATTGTGTTGATATGATTATAACTACTGGAAATATCTTGCTTGTTGGCTCTTTGTTGTTGCTTGTAAGTATCATTCTGTCTAAGGCGGGCTATCGTTTTGGAGTGCCCACGTTGTTGGTATTTTTGATAGCAGGTATGCTCTTTGGTAGCGATGGCTTGGGCTTGCAGTTTAATGATGCATCGGAGGCTCAATTCATTGGTGTGATAGCGCTTGGCATTATTCTCTTTTCGGGTGGTATGGATACTCGATTTTCCGATATTAAGCCGGTTTTGGCACCGGGTATTGTACTCTCCACATTGGGGGTTGTATTGACAACGCTCTTTGCCGGCGTGTTTATATATTGGTTGTCGGGTTTTGGTTGGATAAACATCACGTTGCCACTTACCACTTCATTATTATTGGCAGCAACTATGTCATCAACCGACTCGGCTTCGGTGTTCAACATACTTCGTTCGCAGCGAATGTCGCTTAAGCACAATCTGCGTCCGATGCTCGAGCTTGAGAGCGGTAGTAACGACCCTATGGCCTATATGCTCACCCTGGTGCTCATACAAGTTGTAGGGGCCGGAGGAGTAACAGCCGGCGATGTTGTGTCGATGTTGTTGGTACAGTTTGTCATTGGTGGTGCTGCCGGATATTTGCTGGGACGTGCTGCTGTGTGGTTTGTCAATAAGTTGGCCTTGCCCAACACCTCGCTCTATCCCATAGTAATGTTAGGGTTGGTATTTCTCATCTATTCAGTAGCCGATGTGTGTCATGGCAATGGTTTCTTGGCGGTATATATAGCCGGTATCGTTGTAGGCAATAGCCGTATAAGTTTCAAACGCGAGGTTTCAACCTTCCTCGATGGTGTTACATGGCTGTTGCAGATAGTGCTTTTCTTGATATTGGGTCTGTTGGTCAATCCGCACGAAATGATGGGTATTGCTTTGGCCGGTACACTCATAGGTGTGTTTATGATACTTGTGGCTCGTCCGTTGGGTGTTATGATATGTTTGTTGCCTTTCAAGCACATCAACTTCAAGTCACGTCTGTTTGTGTCGTGGGTAGGTCTGCGTGGCGCTGCACCCATCTTGTTTGCCACATATCCTATCATAGCCGGTGTCGAGGGTGCCAATATCATATTCAATGTGGTGTTCTTTGTGACAATCGTTTCGCTTGTAGTACAGGGCACGACACTCTCTTCTATGGCCAATCTGTTGGGTGTTTCGGAGCCTGAACCCGAAACTCCCGATCACTTTGGTATAGAATTGCCCGAAGAGTTGGAGACTTCACTCAATGCCCTTGACGTTACGGCCGAGATGTTGGTAGATGGTGTGACACTCAAGGAGGTGAAGTTGCCGGGAGGTGCATTGGTGATGCTCATACGTCGTGGTCAGGAGTTTATTGTGCCCAATGGCTCGGTGCAACTGCAAGTTGGCGACCGATTGCTCCTTATATCGCAAGAAGTAAAGCCTCGCGAGAAGCTCAAGATATAAGTAGAGTTAGACATCATATCTATCCTATGGCAATAGTGTAGCAGAGAATGGTGAACTATTTGCTCCTCTGTGTTGCGTAGCAATATAGGGGAGCTGTCGAGCCGTGCGAGACTGAGGGGTTAAGAAAAATCAAGCGAGTTTTTATCCCATATCCATCGATGTTACGTAATACAATTATGCCATTGGCAATGCGGTTGTTCGTAGAGTCGCGACGCTCGCGACTCGTGCCTCGTTAGAGGCAACGTGCATTCAAACGTGGTATTCCTTGTCCGTTCCGGCCACGAGCCACAAGCGTTGTGGCTCTACGGCTAACGCATTCCTCTCGCTTACTCGCAACAGTGGCTCTGCGGCTTGCGTGGGCAGAAAAGGTCTTGTTTTGAAACCAAACGAGGGTGCGACATTTTTTTATGACACACCCTCGTTGCTTATGTTATGGTTGTTTTATACTTTGTTGGCTCGTTTGCGCTCTATCTCATCGAGGATAATCTTGCGCAGGCGTATGTGATGGGGAGTTACCTCTACATACTCGTCTTCTTTGATATATTCGAGAGCCTCTTCAAGACTGAATACTACGGGGGGGACAAGTTTGACTTTGTCGTCAGAACCCGAGGCGCGCATATTGGTAAGTTTTTTCGATTTGGTTACATTTACCACGATGTCGTTGTCCTTGGCATTCTCGCCTACTACCTGTCCGGCATATACTTCTTCTTGAGGGAAGATAAAGAAACGTCCGCGATCTTGTAGTTTGTCTATAGCGTAGGCGTAGGCTGTACCTGCCTCCATGGCTATGAGTGAGCCATTGGTGCGGCGGTCTATATCGCCCTTCCAGGGTTGATACTCATAGAAGCGGTGTGCCATGATTGCCTCTCCGGCCGATGCTGTGAGTACGTTGTTGCGCAGACCTATTATACCACGTGATGGAATGTAAAACTCCAAATGAATGCGGTCGTTCTGAGTAGTCATCGATATCATCTCTCCTTTGCGACGTGTTACCATATCGATGATTTTGCTTGAGTACTCCTCGGGCAGATTGACAGTAAGTAACTCTATGGGCTCGCATTTCACGCCATCTATCTCTTTGATGATAACTTGTGGCTGACCTACTTGCAATTCGTAACCCTCGCGACGCATGGTCTCGATGAGTACCGACAAGTGTAGCACTCCTCGACCAAATACATTCCACACGTCTTCCTTCGCGCCTTTTTCGACACGGAGAGCCAAGTTCTTGTCCAATTCTCGGGCTAATCGGTCGGCTATGTGACGCGATGTTACATACTTACCATCTTTGCCAAAGAAGGGCGAATCGTTGATGGTGAAAGTCATTGACATGGTAGGCTCATCGATGGCTATACGCTTGAGGGGCTCGGGATTGATTGCATCGGCAATTGTATCGCCAATCTCAAAATTTTCGAGGCCTACTATGGCGCATATATCGCCCGAGCTGACGCGGTCGGTCTTGGCGCGAGCCATGCCTTCAAATACATCGAGCTCTTTGATGCGTTGTTTCACTACTGAGCCATCGCGCTTGCACAAGGCTACCTCCATGCCTTCGCGCAACTCGCCACGATGCACACGACCTACGGCAATACGGCCTACGTATGACGAATAGTCGAGCGATGTTATGAGCATTTGAGGAGTTCCTTCGAGATACTGTGGCTCAGGAATATGTTCTATAATGGCTTCGAGCAAGGGTTGTATAGAGTCGGTAGGCTGATGCCAATCGGTACTCATCCAGCCCTGTTTGGCCGAGCCATAGATGGTAGGGAAGTCGAGTTGCTCTTCGGTGGCATCGAGGCTGAACATAAGGTCGAGCACCATATCTTGCACTTCGTCGGGACGACAATTGGGTTTATCTACCTTGTTGATAACCACTACCGGTTTCAGTCCCATCTCGATAGCTTTTTGCAATACAAAACGAGTTTGAGGCATGGGGCCCTCGAAGGCATCTACCAGCAAGAGGCAACCATCGGCCATATTGAGTACACGCTCTACCTCTCCACCAAAGTCGGCGTGACCCGGAGTGTCAATGATGTTGATTTTATAATCTTTGTATCTGATAGATACATTCTTTGACAAAATAGTGATACCTCGCTCTCGCTCCAAGTCGTTGTTATCAAGCATCAACTCGCCGGTGCTTTGATTCTCTCGGAAGAGATTGCCGGCCAACAACATTTTATCGACCAATGTAGTTTTACCATGATCGACATGAGCAATAATGGCGATATTCCTAATTTTCTGCATAACCTATTGTGTTTCAAACATTGATGCATAGAGTTACCTTATAATCTACTATGCTATTTTGTTTTAATAATCGGCCGGCAAAGGTACGAAATTTAATTGTAAAATGGGTGCGACACAATGATTTTTATGGTTATCTTTTTTATTATGGGTGTGTTGCAAGGTTCTATGGGCTGTTGTATTTTGCAACATACATTGTAGGCTGTGAGCAATGCATACGATTTTGTAGCAGACATAAAATTGTAAAACACACCTCTACGATTTTATGATAATTTTACTACCTTTGCAAATAGGTATTAGTTTGTAGATTAACATTTTCAACATAAAACTATCAATAATCATGTCTATTCGATTGTCACTGAGAAACATTCTTTTTGTTATAGGTTTATTTGCAGTGCTCACTATCCAAGCTGCATCATATTCGGGAACTGTTCCAGTTATTTATATCAACACCGAGAATGGTACTCCTATCACTTCGAAAGAAGATTATCTGCAAGCCACATACTACCTCGATCCCATGGGTTGTGAGGGTATAGAGGCTATAGGTAGCGAAACTGCGCAAGAGGCACTCGAAATACGTGGGCGTGGCAACTGGACATGGAATGGTTTTGATAAGAAGCCATATCGCATAAAGTTGGGAAGTAAAACAGCTATAATGGGCATGAATAAAAGCAAACATTTTGCCCTTATGGCCAATGCCGATGACGAGTTGTCGGGGCTTCGCAATGCAGTAGGATACCAATTGGCCCGTATGCTCGATATGCCTTGGACACCCGAGGCCAAGCCAGTAGAGGTGGTGCTCAATGGCGAATATATAGGCTTGTATTTCCTAACAGAGACTATACGTGTCGATAGCGATCGTGTAAATATTGTAGAACAGGCCGACGAGGAGACCGACCCATTGGCTATTACCGGTGGTTGGCTGGTAGAGATAGACAACTATGATACCGACCCTCATGTGCGCATTACCGAGGGCAATGGCGAACGCATCATATTTACTTATAAAACTCCCGAGATACTATCGAAAGAGCAAGAGACCTTCTTGCGCGAGCAGATGACTACCATCGACAATGCAATTTACAGCAAAGATAAGAACTCGACAACGTGGGAAGAGTATATAGACCTTGACCGGCTGGTTCGCTTTTATATCGTACAAGAGATACTCGACAATGCCGAGTCGTTCCACGGCAGTTGCTATATGCACCGCAACCTCGGTGAAAACGAAAAATGGTTGTTCGGTCCGGTATGGGATTTCGGCAACACATTCCGTCGTGGCGGAGGTCAATTTATCTACGAGAATCCGCCCTACGGACAGACATGGATAGCCGAGATTGCCAAGTTCCCACGTTTCCAAGAGAAAGTAAAAGAAATATGGCTACAGCTTCGCGAGAACAACTTCAATGAGATATATACCTATATAGACAACTATGTGGAAAACAACGAAGCTGCCATACAAGCCGATGATGTGCGGTGGCCCGACTATGGTAGCCAAAATGTGAAAGGCGATGGCACTACCATGAAGAATAACATTCGCGAGCGAGTAGCTTTCTTGGCCGAGCATTGGGGCGATGTTGTGCAAGACGTTTCGCCTACAAGCTATACTGTATATTTCACTGCCGAAGGAACGAATTGGAGTAACGTCAATGCTTATAGTTGGGATTACAATGGCTCTGTTACCGAGTTTCTTGGCAACTGGCCCGGTACTAAGCTCACACAAACAGTTACCATCGACAACAAGCAGTATTATACTCTGACATTCGATCCCGGTTATACTCCCACAAGCCCTATGATTATCTTTAATGATGGCAAAAGTGGAGTGGGTGAACACCAGACCGAAGACCTTGTTCTCGAAAACAATACAATATATAACTTGAATGGTAAAATGGGTACGTACACATCTATCCACGACATAACCAAGGGTCAAGACCTACATATAAGTCATCGCACCCTCAGCTGTAGTGGTCACATAGCCCTATACAATATGCAAGGCATACTTGTGGCACAAGGCGACAAGCAAGTCACCGCTCCTGCTGCCGGTATATATATAGTGGTAACAGACTATATGGCAAGAAAAGTAGTTGTTAGATAGCCGGTAGAAGCCACACAAAACATTACCAGAATACCACAAAAGGCGATTTCGACCAAGAGAAATCGCCTTTTGCTATATTTATGGTTGTAGGTATCAGAAGAACTTAACCTCCTTGCCCCAAATATCGCTGAGCAAGTTGTTGGCCAAGCGGCTTGCACCAATGCGGAAGTAGCGATTGTTGAGCCACTTCTCGCCCAATACAGCGGCTACCACACAGTAGTATTTCACCGCATCGGCGGTGGTAGAGATGCCTCCGGCGGGCTTAAAGCCTATCATAGTACCGGTCTTGTCGTAGTACTCTTTGATGGCTTGGCACATCACGTATGCAGCCTCAAGAGTAGCAGCCGGCTCTTGCTTGCCGGTCGAGGTCTTTATAAAGTCGGCACCCGAGTATATAGCAAGTATAGAGGCCTTCTTTATCATCTCGGCAGTTTTCAGCGCACCGGTCTCGAGGATAACCTTCAAGTGAGCCTCACCACAAGCACTCTTCAACTCGGCTATCTCATCGCACACCTCCTCGTAGTTGCCGGCCAGCATATCACCCACGTTGATAACAATGTCTATCTCGTCAGCGCCATCTTTCACGGCAAGCATTGTCTCGGCTACTTTCACTTCGGTAAAAGTTTGTGACGAAGGAAATCCACCCGAAACGGCGGCAATATTTACGTCCGAAACTTCAAGATTCATGCGCACTGTTCCGGCGTAGTTGGGATAAACGCATATAGCGGCTACGTTGGGCATATCGCCATGCTCCTCATCGAAAGCATTGACACGGCGGGTAAATTGGGCAACACTCTCGGTGTAATCTTCGCTACGCAAGGTTGTGAGGTCTATGCAATTGAAGAGTTGTTTATATACCTCTGTAGTATTATACTTCTCATAGTTGTCACGCACAATTTTCTCCACCTCCAATTGCACTGTGGCATCGTCGAGGTTGGTCACATATTGTGCCAATGTTTCTTCATATTTGTTCATAACTATTTGAGTTTTGGATTATTCTTATGTCTTTCTTTATCGCGCGAGGTCTTTTTGTCGATATTTTTTCTCAGAGCCTCAGTAAGGTCAATGCCTGTTTGGTTGGCAATGCACATCACTACCCACAACACATCGGCCAGCTCGTCGGCCAACTCGTTGTTCTCGCCCGGTTTGGTCGATTGGTCGCCATATTGGCGCGCCATGATACGAGCCACCTCGCCTACCTCTTCGGTGAGAATAGCCATATTGGTCAGTTCGCTGAAGTAGCGTACCCCGTAGCTCTTTATCCAGTTATCTACCAGTTGTTGTGCCTCTGCAATGGTCATATCATTCGCGATTTTGCGAGTCTATACATATAGTTACGGGACCGTCATTGATAAGAGCTACTTGCATGTCGGCACCAAATACACCTGTTCCTACCTCTTTGCCTATTGCTTGTGACAGCTCTCGGCAGAATAGTTCATACATAGGTACAGCATGTTCGGGACGCGAAGCTCTGATGTAAGAGGGTCGGTTGCCTTTCTTGGTCGATGCGTGCAGTGTAAACTGACTCACAACCAACGCCTCACCGGCCACATCAATAACCGAGCGATTCATCACGCCGTTCTCATCGTCAAAGATGCGCAGTTGAGCAGTCTTTTTTACCAGCCAATCTACATCTTCGGCACTATCGCGGTCTTCTACTCCAACCAATATGAGCATGCCTTGACCTATCGATGAGTGTACATTGCCCGAGATTGTTACCGATGCCTCCTTGACACGTTGTATTACTATACGCATATCGTTCGTTTTATGTTCACGGCTCTATATTTACTTAGCCTCTAAGATGGGTAGATTGGCCTCGGTGGGTATGTATATAACCTTGTCGGTAGCAGTATTCTGCTGACGTACCCAGAGGTATTGTATATAGGTGGGAGTGAGCGAACCGTTCTCTATTTGTATAGCTTCGGCTGCACCTTTGGCACGTTCCACCTCGGCTTGTGCATTGAGTTTCTCGGCTTCAAGGTTGGCTTTTGCCTCCTCTATTTTGATGCGACGGTTTTGCTCGGCTTTGGCAAACTCGGCTCTACCGCTCATCTCTTGACTCCACACTGTATAGGTGGGTATGGCAAACATAAAGAAGGCTATAACCAATATACATGTGAGTACGATAGACCAATAGAATGATGCGTGATAGGTTGTTGAACCTGCTGTGCGAGTGATAAATTTCATAATGAAAAACTTTTATTGTTTATAATAGGGTTAAAATATTTGTTTTATCGCAACATTCCTGCTACGCGCTCTACTGCTGCTACAAAGGTGTCTATCTCTTGGCGAGTGTTGTAGGGAGCAAATGATGCTCTCACAGTACCTTCTATGCCCAAGGCGTGCATGAGGGGTTGTGCACAATGATGGCCGGTGCGAACGGCTATGCCCAACTTGTCGAGCAACATACCCATGTCGTAGTGATGTATGTTGCCTACCAAGAACGATATGACGGGAGTTTTGTGCGGTGCTGTGCCATATATCTTCATACCTTCTATTTGTTGCAAGCGGGCGGTGGCATATTGCAACAAATCCTCTTCGTGGGCTTGCATAGAAGCAAATCCTACAGACTTTATCCACTCGAGTGCAGTGGCAAATGCTGCGCTGCCTATATAGTCGGGTGTGCCGGCTTCAAATTTGTAGGGCAACTCGTTGAAAGTGGTGCGTTCAAATGATACTTGAGCTATCATTTCGCCTCCACCTTGATAGGGCGGCATGGCATCGAGCCATTTCTCCTTGCCGTATAGTACTCCTATGCCGGTAGGGCCAAAAACCTTATGAGCCGAGAATACGTAGAAATCGGCATCGAGTGCTTGTACATCGACCGATAGGTGTGGTATGCCTTGTGCGCCATCGACCAATACGGGTACATCGTGCGTATGGGCATAGGCTATCATCTCCTCAATGGGGTTGATAGTACCCAATACATTCGAGGCATGCATGACACACACCAGTCGGGTGTGCTCGTTGAAGTATGAGCGGAATACCTCTAAATCCAATACCCCACGCTCATCGATAGGCACTACTCGCAGTTTTATATCCTTGCGACGTTGCAACAATTGCCAAGGTACAATGTCGGAGTGATGTTCCATGACGGTGAGTATCACCTCATCGCCATCGTTGAGGAATGCATCGCCAAACGAGTGAGCTACCAAGTTGATAGCTTCGGTAGTACCTCGGGTAAATATTATCTCGTGACTGTGGCGGGCATTGATATATTGTTGCACGCATTTGCGTGCATTTTCGTGTGCCTCGGTAGCCTCTTGGCTCAGTGTGTGTACACCACGATGCACATTGGCATTGACACGACAATAGCTATCGGCAATACGATCTATAACACACTGAGGGTGTTGCGAGGTAGCTGCGTTGTCGAGGTATATCAGAGGCTTGCCGTATATCTGACGGTCGAGTATGGGAAATTGGGCACGAATAGTGGCTATATCCAACATGACATTATTGTTTTTGAGTGCGCATGGCACATTGCTGACATTGTGACAATTCGCCACGGAAACGCTTCTCTACCAATTGGCGTAAACGATCTTTGAGGGCCTCGAGACGTACATTGTCTATCACATCGCTCATGAATGCAAATTGCAATAACATACGAGCCTCGGCCTCCGAGATGCCACGTGTGCGCATATAGAAGAGTGCCTGTTGGTCGAGCTGTCCTACCGTAGCACCATGACTACACTTCACATCATCGGCATATATCTCGAGCTGAGGTTTGGTGTACATGTGAGCTGTCGATGAGGCACACAGGTTTTTGTTGCTTTGGTAAGCTTCGGTCTTTTGAGAGCCTTCGCGCACAAGAATACGACCTGCAAATGAGCCCATTGCATTCTCATCAAGCACAAACTTGAACAACTCATTGCTATTGCAATGTGCCGCACGATGGTCGATGTGGCTATATACATCTACTTTCTTCTCTCCATCGGCTATGGCCATACCGCACAATTGAGTTTCACACCCCTCTCCATCGAGAGCTATAAAATAGTTGTCGCGAGTAGTACCATTGCGCAGTGTTATGCCATTGACAAGCACATTGGAGGTACCCTCTTGGTGTACAAAGGTAGAAGTGACACGTTGTACACACGTAGCATTCTCCTCGAGGTTATAGTAATCGACAACCGCACCTTCACCGGCCCATATCTCAGTCACTTGGGTGATGAGTTGGTTTATACCATCGTCTTCGCTATGATCGCAAACGAGAAGTTTGGCTTGAGCACCCTCTTCGGCCACTACCAAGATGCGACGATTGTGCATCATAGACACTCCACCACTGATGATATTGACGAGCTGTATGGGACGTTCTAAAACTATATTGCGGGGAATATATAGGAAAAATCCATCTTGCACCAACAGCGTGTTGAGCGCAGCAACACTATCTCTCGACATATCGGCCACCTTGCCATAGTAGCGAGCCACCAGCTCGGGGTGTTCTATAGCCATATCGCGCAGTGAGCCGGCCAATACACCATCGGGCAGCTCACGATTGCGATCGTGACGATAGAAGTTGTCGCCTACAAGGAAGTAGAGCTGGGTAGAGAGGTTGGGTACATCGCAACGAAAAGCCTCGTGCGGTTGCGATGGCAACTCAATACGTGTTATATTCAAGCCGTAATCGGGGGCAAACATCGCCTCCAAGTCGGTGTGATGATAATCTTCGTGTCGTGTCGAGGGCAATCCGTTACGCTCGATACACTGCAACGCCTCTTCTCGCAACGCATTGAGTGGTGCTGCCGCATGACGGTCTATCACCTCTCGCTGTTCGCGATACAAATCTATGTATTGTTGTAATGCTTGCATAACGCTATCGTTTTAGATTTCGCCCAATTCTTTCTTTATCCAATCATAACCCTTCTCTTCGAGTTCGAGAGCCAACTCAGGGCCACCTGACTTCACGATGCGACCTTTGTACAACACATGCACAAAGTCGGGAGCAATATAGTCGAGCAAACGTTGATAGTGGGTGATGACAATCGTAGCGTTATTTTCGGTCTTGAGTTTATTCACACCCTCGGCAACAATGCGCAAGGCATCAATATCGAGTCCGCTATCGGTCTCATCAAGAATAGAGAGGCGAGGCTCAAGCATAGCCATTTGGAAAATCTCGTTGCGTTTCTTCTCACCACCCGAGAAGCCCTCATTGACCGAGCGGCTGGCCAACTTGTTGTCCAATTCAACGATGGCACGTTTCTCGCGCATGAGTTTCAAGAAGTCGGTAGCCGACATAGGTTCTTCGCCACGATACTTGCGCAACTCGTTGATGGCAGCACGCATAAAGTTCACCATGCTCACACCGGGTATCTCTACCGGATATTGGAAACTCAAGAACAAACCTTCGTGCGAACGATCCTCGGGCGAGAGAGTCAAAAGATCTTTGCCATAAAACTCCACTTCGCCTTGAGTCACCTCATAAGCCGGATTGCCGGTAAGAACAGCCGACAACGTACTTTTTCCCGAGCCGTTAGGGCCCATTATAGCATGCACCTCACCGGGGCGCACTGTAAGGTTGATTCCTTTCAATATCTCTTTGCCATTGATATTGGCATGTAAATCTTTTATCTGTAACATAGTATGTATTATTATTATGTTTATAGTAGGCTGGCCTATGCTATAGCATGCAGAACCCATAAGGGTATAACATCGCAATGTGATAGGCACCACAAAGATACGCTTTTCCACTATATAATACCACCTAAAATGGTTAAAATATGATGAAGAATGCAAGTAATGTAAATTTTTTTGCCAAAATATTTGCACAGTCCGCACAAAAGACTTACCTTTGCCACGCAAAAGCCCAGATGGCGGAATTGGTAGACGCGCTGGTCTCAAACACCAGTGGATTCACTTCCATGCCGGTTCGATCCCGGCTCTGGGTACTGAAGCGGAGTTTTAGAGAAATCTAAGACTCCGCTTTTTATTTTCTCCCCGCCTAAATATAATATCTGGGCTTAGGGCTTATTGGTCAAAATTAGGCTTATTGGGCTTATTGGTCAAAATAGTACATAAAATCGGGGCGGTCACTTTTGGTCACCACTTTGCAAAAGAGAACTGGAGTTTTAGAAAAATCAGAGATTCTGCTTTTATTTTACCTTTTGTAAATCGCTACTCAACACTGATACAATGCGATAGCATGAAGAAATATTAAAAATAATTGTCCAAATGCTTGCAGTTAGAAAAGAAATGCTTACCTTTGTGCGCTCAAAATATTTATATAACACAATTAAAAACTCAAGGAAATGTATTTAACCACTGAGAAAAAACAGGAAATCTTTGAGAAATACGGAAAGTCTAATACTGATACTGGCTCAGCTGAAGCTCAGATTGCATTATTTTCATACCGTATTGCTCATTTGACTGAGCACCTCAAGTCAAATCACAAAGATTATACCACACAACGCGCTCTTAAAATGTTGGTAGGTAAACGTCGTCGTTTGTTGGATTATCTTATCCGCACCGACATCAACCGTTACCGTGCTATCATCGCTCAAAAAGAGCTTGGTATCCGTAAGTAATACGATACCGGTAAAGGTAAAAAAGAGACCGATAGAAGTTTTTCTATCGGTCTCTTTCTTTTTATCACAATGATTGCAGGGGCCTCAATCTACCCCTGCAAGAACCAGTAGCGACTCGTTGCCCATATTACACAAGAGGTCGAGTATCGATGCATCGGCTACAAATCCATGCTTGGCCGAGAATACCTGATAGTAGGGACGAGGCATGTAGGGGGCAACACGCTCAGCATTGGTGTGCTTGGGGTGAATGGCTTCGCGCAAATCGATACTCTCGGCGGGAAGCTCTTTTATATACTTCTCACTACGACCTATATCGAGCTTTATGCCCAACCACCGACACACACACTCTATCTGCGCACAGTTAAAATCGACCAAGTAGTCGTATTGTTGCTCATAGAAGTGGTT
Organism: Bacteroidaceae bacterium; assembly: GCA_017410245.1. GTDB lineage: Bacteria > Bacteroidota > Bacteroidia > Bacteroidales > Barnesiellaceae_A > Barnesiella_A. The sequence goes on along the minus strand of JAFQRE010000040.1, from coordinate 5,575 downwards.
GATGTCATCGGCATAGTATTCGTAAAAAGGTGATGAACCATAGGCCGATGCAATGGCCGAGCGGTGCAGATGTCGCCAATTGCCGTGGTCGCTGATGCGAATATCGCGCATTAACATTCGGGGTAGGGGCTTCTCTACAGGTACGGTGAGCGATTGTACGCCTTGTGCTGCGATGATGTTGCAACGATTGCGATAGGTCTGCTTCATGTATGCATCGCACTGCTCTATCACAGCTCCTCCATGACGATACAATGCCGTATAGTACGAAATAGGTGCCCAATAGGCACTGCCTACATATAGTTTACTCATAATTTACGCATTTGGAAAAAACGATTTATACGCCACGAGTTGAAGCCTCTCTTGGTTGCATCTATCGAAAAAACAATCATGCCGCAACGACCTATCACATGGCTGTGGGGCAATACTCCAAAGGTGCGCGAGTCGGTTGCCGACGTGCGGTTGTCACTCAATACCCAATAGTAGGGCTGTGTGAATCGATAACTCTTTACCCGCCGGCCTCCTCTATACAAGGCATCGTTGTGCAATACTACCTTGGCAGGCTCATAGCGGTTGATGATATAGGCATAGAAAGCGGCATTGTGCGGTGTGATAGTTACGTCGCTCCCGCATGGAGGCAGCTCTACCGTATAGTTGTCTTGTGCCAAGTTTATTGCGCGGGGCAATATCGAGTCGGGTAGCTCACGGCAAAGCCTGTCATAGCTGTAACGGTCTATATAGAACAATGTCCTATGTTCTCCTATCGATTGTCGAGGGGGCATCTCGTCATAGATGGCACGCATGGCAGCCTCTACACTCGGCAATAGGCTGTCGGTTACAAGGTAGGCCTCGGTAACGATGGGGCTTTGTGCTACTGCTTCACCGTTGATATACAACCGGCCTTGATGGGCTGTTACTGTATCTCCGGGTACACCCACACAACGTGTTGCAATAGTGGGATATTGCGACAAGGGGATAGGCTTGTCGATGGGATAATTGCACAAGATGACATCGTTGCGTCCTACCATGCGTTCTCCCCAACGCCTATAGGGCAATGGTTGCTTGGGCAGTCGTGCCGGTATATCACTCCCGGGCAGGGTGTCGATGAGTGGCAGCGACACATACGACTGTGGCAGGCGCACTCCGTAGTGCCATTTCTCTACCACTACGCGGTCTCCGGCCAATAGGCTCTGCTCCATCTGTTGCGGGGCTACTGTATATAACTCAACAACAAACATGCGACACACCACTGCAAGGAGTAGTGCGCTGATGATTACTGCTATCGACCACGCGATTGTCGTGCCACGAAACGACATATATTCCTACTCTACCAACGAGCTTGCACTGCGCATAAAACGGTTCCAACGGAACTTGCCGTCAAACCAACCTTTATCTTTGTCCAACGAGATGAGTACAAGTACCGGTTTGCCTATCACATGGTCTTCGGGTACAAAACCCCAGTAGCGCGAGTCGGCCGAGTTGTCGCGGTTGTCGCCCAACATCATGTAATAGTCCATCTTGAAGGTGTATGAAGTGGCCGGATTGTCGTTGATGTAAATAACACCATTGCGCATCTCTACTTTGTTGCCCTCGTAGGTGCGTATGGCACGCTCGTAGAGTGTGTAATTGTCGGGAGTGAGTTGCAGTGTCTCGCCCTTTGCGGGTATCCACAGCGGCCCGAAGTCGGCGCGTGTCCAATGATGATGACCGTCCAGGGGGAATACCTCTCCGCCCATTTCGCCCGGCTCTACAACAATTTGCTCAACCAAGCCCGATGCTTTTACCTTGGCAAGCATCTCCTCGGTGAGGGGGAAATGATACACCGGATTGTAACCACCCGAGGCATTGGGAGTAATGCCTAATGAGGCAAAGAGATAGGGTGCTTGGGGTGCGTTATTGACATACATGCGGTCATCGACACTCACTCCCCACGACTCAAAGGTCTTGTCGTTGAGCTTGTTGCCGGTAGTCTTGACAAAATAGTTGAGCTGCATCTTGGTAGGCGAGTCTATCGCTTGGCCGTTGATATAGATAACGTTGTTGCGTATTTCAAAGTCCTCGCCGGGCATGCCTACACAGCGTTTCACGTAAGCTTCACGACGATCGACCGGACGATACACTATCTCGCCGAAACGAGCCTTGTCGCGGTGCACTGCCTCACGGCCATAGTAATGCATAAGTGTATAATAATCGGGGTTGGGCATCTTTGTGGCTACGGTATCGCCGGTAGGGAAATTAAATACCACAATATCATTACGCTTGATGTCGCCCAATCCTTTCAGGCGCTTATAGGGCAACTGCCACGCATCGCAGTACGACTTGCTATTGACAATGGGCAAGGTGTGTTGCGCAAGAGGAAAGTGCAGAGGAGTCTGTGGCAAACGAGGGCCGTAATGCACCTTGCTTACCAACAAGAAGTCACCCACAAGCATCGACTTCTCGAGCGAAGGAGTAGGTATCTGGAAGTTCTGGAAGGCAAAGATGAAGATAAAATATACCAATACCAATGCATACACAATAGCATCTATCCACTCGCAGATGGTGCGCAAGAACTTGTTTTTGATGTTGCGCCAACCACCCCAGGGTATATATTGCGTAAGATAGATATCGAAAAATAGCGGGTAGGCTACCAATGTCCATGCACTGCCTATCCACAGTGTCAGCAATAAGAAAACGATTGAGAACACACCAAAACGTATCCAACGCGAGCGACGCACTCCCTTAAGACGTGCCACCAAGTTGCGAGGACGGGGTTGTTGCGATGTTGTTGTAGTTGTTGTCTTTTGTTCCATATAGGTCTCTCTTTTTTATTTCGTAAATGATAGCATATCGTTCATAGTCAGGAAGCCCTTCTTGCCTACCGTATATTCGGCAGCAACTACTGCACCGAGGGCAAATCCGCGACGGCTCTTGGCACGATGTTCGATGGTTATTGTATCTACCTCCGAGTCATATTGCACTATGTGTGTACCGGGTACTTCGCCGCTACGCTTAGCCTCAATGGGCAATACATCGGGTGCAGTATCGCTCTCGCTCCATTGCGATAGGCGATCTATATTCTCTATCACACCCTCGGCAAGGGTGATGGCAGTGCCACTGGGGTGGTCGAGTTTGTGTATGTGATGTATCTCTTCAAGGCTCACACGATAGTCGTTAAAGCCATTCATCACACCGGCCAGCCAACGATTCATGGCAAAGAAGATATTGACTCCCAAACTGAAGTTGGAGGCATAGAAAAACGTTGCACCGGCCTCACAAGCTGCCTCTATCTCGGGCTTACGGTCGAGCCAACCGGTCGTACCCGACACCACCGGCACACCGGCGGCAAAGGCGCGTTTGTAGTTTTCTACAGCAGTAGCCGGAGTGGTAAACTCTATAGCCACATCGGCACCGGCAAAGGCCGGAGAATCAAAGTCGGCCTGATTATTGACATCGATGCGACACACTATCTCATGTCCGCGAGCAACGGCTATCTCTTCTATAGCTCGGCCCATCTTGCCATATCCTATGAGTGCTATTTTCATTTTTTTCTCTATTTTTTCGGTACTCTCTTCCTTTTTTCAGGAAAGATAGTTTAATTTGCAAAGATAAAGAGAAACGAGCGAGAAATATGAAGTTTACTTCGATATTTTTCACAGCGAGTGCACAATATCTTCGAGGTTTACCTCAAAGATACCAAAGAAACGAGCGAGAAATATGAAGTTTATTTCGATATTTTTCACAGCGAGTGCACAAATATCTTCGAGGTTAAACCTCAAAGATAAAGAAAAATAAGTATATCTTGAGCCGATAAACATTTTTTATGGAAAAACTCATGCAATACATATGGCAGCATCAGTTGCTCGACACATCGCATCTTGTCACTACCGATGGGCGGCGTGTACAAGTGATAGATGCCGGACGGCTCAACAACGATGCCGGCCCCGACTTCTTCAACGCCAAGGTGCGCATAGATGGTTGCATGTGGGTGGGCAACATAGAGATACACTATCGCGCCTCCGACTGGAAACGTCACCGACACCACACCGACAAGGCCTACGACTCGGTAATACTGCACGTAGTTGAGGTAGATGATATGAGCATCACACGCACCAACGGCGAGACAATACCGCAACTCATCTTGCGGGCTGCTCCTACACTGCGTGGCGACTTTACCAAGTTGGTCGATAATGCACCTTCGCTATCGTGTGGCGAACGACTGCCCGGCATAGATAGCTTCTTGATAACCGATTGGATAAACAGCCTCGCACTCGAACGCCTGCAAGCCAAGAGCGAGCGTATAGCCGCTTGGCTCGACCTCTACAAAGGCAATTGGGAAGAGGTGTGCTACGTCACACTTGCTCGCAACATGGGTTTTGGCATCAACAGCGATGCGTTTGAGCGACTGGCCCGCAATCTGCCTCTGTCGTTTCTGCAGAAACACGCCGACAGCCTGCTGCAAATAGAGGCATTCCTATTGGGGCAGGCCGGTATGCTGTCGGAACGCCGCAACGATGATGCCTATTATACCCGATTGGCCGGTGAGTACGCCTTTCTGCAAAACAAATTCGGACTCACGCCACTATCCATCGAGGCATGGAAGTTCTTCCGACTACGACCGCAAAACTTCCCCCATCGCCGATTGGCCATGCTGGCACAGTATATCTATGGCGGTTTCTCGCTCTTTGCACGCCTATGCCAAGTTACCACCATCGACGATATGCGAGCGCTCTTTCAAGTGCAACTATCGGGCTACTGGGACACACACTACACCTTCGACACCACCTCACCGGCCTCCACATCGGTGCTTGGCATTCCTGCCATCGACATCATACTCATCAACACCGTTGCACCCTTGCTATATGCCTATGGCATCTATATAGGCGACGACCGCTACACCGACCGCGCACAATGGATATGGGAGTCGTTACGTCCCGAGCAGAACAGCATCGTACGCCGTTTTGCGGCCATCGGTATCGAAGCACGCTCGGCCCTCGACAGCCAAGCCGTCATACAACTCTACAACGAATATTGTACGCAGAAGAAGTGCCTCTATTGTCGCATAGGACACAAGCTCCTCGCTCAGAATGCTATCCGCGAAGAATAAATGTGGCATTAACACCGATGTTTAGTAACCCGATTATGCCATTGGCGATATGGCTAACGCTTTTCGCACCAATATTCAGTTACCCGTTTGCGCCATAGGCAATACGGCTGTTTGTAGAGTCGCGACGCTCGCGACTCGTGGCCGGGACGGACAAGGAAACGCAATATTTGCGGTCATTTTTCAACCCCTTCCCCTTGCGGGACTTCCCCTATCTCGTTTCACTCGCAGGGGCAGAAAAGATTACTCTACAGCTTACGCGAGCAGAAAAGGAAACCTTTTGCTCCTCTGTGTTGCGGAGCAATATAGGGGAGCTGTCGAGCTGTGCGAGAGTGTGAGGCTGAGAAAATGTAGCTCTCGGTGGCATACGATGGTTTTCTCCCTCTGCCCGCAGGGATAGGGGGAGTGCCCGCAGGGCGAGGGGGTTAAAAAATTCCATACGAGTATTTATTCCATAACCACCGATAATCCGTAACAAGTTTGCTCCGTAGGCAT
>JAFQRE010000039.1 GCA_017410245.1 Bacteroidaceae bacterium | reverse complement strand
TCTGTTTGAATTTTATTTCGAGATTATTTGAGAGCTATTTTTATGTAGATTTTGACTTGGGGAAAGCAGATAATAGCGGGCTAATTTCAAATTTCACAAGTCAAAAGATGCAAGAAATAGCCTCAAAGAAGCCGAAACTAATCTTCAAAGCAACGGACTAACTCGTATAATAAAATTCAAAACAGACTCCAAAGGTGTGGGTTGGCTTGACCGCCTCCCACATCACTAAGACAAAAACAAATAAAACTTAACGAATATGAAAATCGCATTCAAAAATTTCCTGATGACGCTCAAGCGTTACAAGGTCGCATCGCTGCTTAATGTGCTCGGTTTGACCCTCGCCTTTGTGGCGTTTTACATCATTGCATCGCAGGTCTATTACTCGATATCCTACAACCAATCCATAGAGGATTCAGACCGCATATATCTTGTCTCAGCCGAGTGGGGAGTCTCGAGGATGGGAAATGCGGAGGAGTCTTGGTCGCTCAACTGCCCACAGCCGGTAAGTTATGAAACTATGGAACTTTGCCCCGATGTGGAGCTTATGGCTTCGATGCGACCGTCGGCAGACATAAGTCGAGTGTGGGTAAAACGCGATAACTACAACTTGGACAAGTTTGAAATCGGCGTGCATCTCGGTAATGCAAACATTGTTGAGCTGTTTAAGTTTGAGGCTGTGGCGGGCGATTTGAGCAGGGTCATCGAGCCTAATACGGTGGTTGTCGCTGAGTCGGCTGCCAAGCAGATGGGCATTGGCGTAGGTGATGATATCTGGCTCGAAGGTGGTCAGTGGCACGACGATGGCAAGCCCTCTGAGCCTCAACAAGTAGTTGCTATCTACAAGGATTTTCCGAAAAACAGCTTCCTCCACCATCGTAGAATCTTCCAAAACGACAATCTCGCACAGGGTCAGACTAACAATAATTGGAACTACTCTTGCTTTGTGCGCCTCAAAGAGGGTGCCGACACCGAGACCTTCTGTCGCATCTGGAGTAATCAGTATGCCAAGTGGTTTTTGGCTATGGTAGAGGAGTTTATGAGAGATTATCCCGAAGAGGCAGATCTCTTCGAGGAGGGAGATGAGCAACAGCCTGTGCGCCTAATCCCACTCGACAAGATGTACTATGAGTCAAATATCGAGACCTTCGACAACTACTACTTTGCGTTTGGCTCTAAGGCGACAACTGCCACATTGGCAATTATCGGGTTGGTCATTGTAGTCATCGCCTTTATCAACTTCGTAAACTTCTTCTTTGCCCTTGTACCGGTGCGTATGCGTGCAGTGAACATTTGCAAGGTGTTTGGTGCAAGTCAAGGCACACTGCGTTGGAACTTCCTCTTTGAGGCTATCGGTTTGGTGCTTATATCAATGACTCTGACCTTCTACCTGATGATAGCCATTCAGGAGAGCTTTATAACAAACTTCGTTACCTCGTCGTTGGCACTCTCGGACAATCTGCCCGTAATCGTAGTGATGGTTGTGCTTATGCTACTACTTGCTGTCGTAGCGGCATTGTATCCGGCATTCTACATCACCCGTTTCAACGCGTCGTTGGGTGTAAAGGGTGGCTTTGCCCAGTCGGCTACGGGTCGTAGATTGCGTTCCGTATTGGTGGGCATACAATTTACAGTAGCAATGGTGCTGATTATTATCACAGGCGTATTCTTCCTCCAATATCGCTATATGATAAACTACGATTTGGGCTTTGACCGCGAGAATATCGTAACCTTTGCCGACTATAACCTTACTCCCAAGGCTGAACCTATCATAGAGCGATTGCAACAGCACCCCGATGTAGAAGATGTTACCGCTTCGAGAATGAGCCTATTCCACTGTATGCAGTCGTGGGGTCGCGAGTATAACGGACACCAATTTATGCTTATGGCAAATGAGGTTAGATGGAACTTCCTCGACTTCTTCGGCTTCGAGCTTGTCGATGGAGAGGGATTTACGCCCTCGTCGGCAGAACGAGAAGAGATTATCATAATGCGCCAACTGCACCTTGATACGGGCTACCCGCTCGGAATGAATAGCGGAAGCAACTACGAAACAATTGGCATTATTAAGGATGTGCGCCTCACCTCAGTGGCGCAACCTAATCAATACCACGCTTTCTACTGCGGTAATGAGCCGGGATTCTTCTATGTTCGCTTGGTGGCGGGAGCTGATGTAAAGGCTTTTGCCGAGTATGTGAAGGAGCTGACCAAGGAGTTCTCACCTCTCGGCGAGGGCGCAGACCTCTACTTCCTCAACCAATGGGTGGAAAAGCTCTACCAAACGACCAAACAACAACTCATTACGATTGGACTCTTCGCCATTCTGGCGGTTGTTATCGCACTGATGGGAGTCTTCGGTATTGTGATGTTCGAGACGCAGCACCGCCGCTCGGAGATAGCTGTTCGAAAGGTCTATGGCGCAACGACACGCCAGATTGTAGAGATGCTTAACCTGCGTTATGTGTGGATTGTCGGAGGTTGCTTTGTGGTGGCAGCACCTGTGGCGTGGTATATCACCTCACGTTGGTTGGAGTCATTCGCCAACCGCATCGCACAGCCTTGGTGGCTCTATATCGCTGCCCTCGTGATAGTCCTCGCCGTAACGGTCGGCCTTGTAACCCTCCGCTCGTGGAAGGCTGCAACCGAGAATCCCGCTGATGTGGTGAAATCAAATTAAGAGCCTATGTTCTGGAGAAACTTCATAACACTACTACGCCGTTATACGGCATCATCGCTACTCAACATAGTGGGTATGGCGATAGCCTTTGCAGCTGCATATCTGATATTAGTGCAGGTCAATTACGACCTGTGCTAATATCGGTCTATACCCGATTAAGAGTGTAGGGTAAAAGGTAATGCCAACCGGGTGTGAAAAAAAAGAGCAGGACGGACTACCGTGCTGCTCTCAATTACATATCACACACTATGATGTTATTTCTTGCACTCTTGCTGATGGTGTTTTCCTCCACTATGGTGTTTGTGGATTGCTTGTTTCTGGAACTCGGGATCACAACGATGATACAGAAACTGCTGACGAGGCGTGAGTATGTTGCAGAAGCGCTCATAGTACTCTTTCTCTATGGCTACTTCTTTTTCATGCAAAGCGGCGGCTCGATCGGCGGCGGCTTTGTACTGCTCGTCGGTAATATTCTCGCCCTTGATTATAGCACGAGCCTCACGGCGAACCTCGCGGCCGGCTTCAAATTTTTTCTTTTCCATCTCATCGAAGAGGGGAAAGAATGCTGCAGCTTGTTCTTGAGTAAGCTGCATAGTCTGGGCATAGAAGTCATGCTTGTCTTGGCGGAACTTTTCCCACCTCTCTTTACGCACTTTTTCGCGATCATTCTTATTGTCCTGTGCAACGGCAACAATTGAGGTCGCACAGACGAGTGCAAGGGTCAATATTGAAATAAATCTTTTCATAATTATATGGGTAAGTTTAGGTGGTACTTATTCGGTATCGGCATATAATGTCTCGAAGATTGTGTACTCGTCCATTGAGTATAACATATATTCTTCGAGGTCTTCTTCCTGTTCCAATGCGGCAGTCATCTCTTTCTCGGCCTCTACTGCGGGAGCTACAAAGGCTTGTACCATGAGCCAAATGCCGGCAAACATGGCTGCCATATATAGGTAGGGGCGCAGCTTCTGCCACGTGGTGACTATCTCGGGCTGAGGGAGCTCGCGCTCGGGCAGTTGCTCGACGATGCGAGCCGACAGGTTGTCGAAGTAGCCTTCGGGGACTTTATAGCCCGTCTGTCCGCCTATCTGCTCTAATATGTCGTTGTTCTTTTTCATCGGTTGGGTAGTTTTTTCAATGCTTTGACGCATGAATTGTAAAAAGGTTTAATCGTGCGATAAAAAATATTCTTCTATTTTTTTTGTCGCATGATGATACGAGGCTTTCAGTGCTCCCACCGATGTACCCAATATCTCGGAGATGTCTTCATACTTCATCTCATCAAAGTATCGCATATTGAATACCAAACGTTGCTTCTCGGGCAGATGAGCTATGGCTTGTTGTAGACGCAACTGCAACTCGTCACCGTCAAACCACTCGTCGGCCTCGAGGTTGTTGAGCAAGAATGAGTCGTCGTCATCGACCGAGATGTTGTTGCGCTGACGTTCGCGATTGAGAAATGTAATGGTCTCATTGACGGCTATACGGTAGAGCCATGTCGATAGGCGCGCCTCGCCACGAAACAGCTCTATGCTGTTCCATGCCTTGAGGAACGTATTTTGCAGTAGGTCATCGGCATCTTCGTGCGATGCTACCATTTTACGTATCTGCCAATATAGTCGTTCGCCATAGTGTTCTACAACCTGACCGAATGCCTGTCGCGCAGTGTCGGGGTTGTGTAGCTTGGCAATAACTATCTCTTCGTTATAGATAGGTGTCATATATGGTGTTTGTTGCGTAGCGTATAATTGGAGTGTAAAGATAAGGAGAGTTTTGTGTATTAAAAAATATAGCGACCTGTTTTTGACAGGCAGTAAGGTTATTTAAGAGAAAAAGCTCACAATCGTCCCATCGCAATACCCCAATATGGAGAAAAAAACGAGCACAGCATGCTCTTTGTTGTCATACTGTGCTCAGTGAGTTTGTCTATGAAGCTATGTTCAACGCTCTATAGCATTACATATACACTCCACTATATAGCGTATGTCGTCATCGCTTACACATGGTCCGCTGGGCAGACACAAGCCTTGCGCAAAAAGTGCTTCGCTAACGCCGTTGGTATAGGCCGGCGAGGTGGCATAGATGGGTTGCTTATGCATAGGTTTCCATAGGGGGCGCACTTCTATATCGGCCCTATCGAGTGCTACGCGCATGGCCTCGACATTGGCATTAGGCTCGCAATCGGTATGCAGCGACTCGGCGACATGAGTTACCCCGGCCGCTCCTCCTACCGCTCCGTTTATGGTAGTACTATAGGCAATCTCTTGTCCCACTACTCGCAACGAGGGGCTGAGTATGATGGTATTGAGCCAATAGTTGCTGTCGAAGTGTGATGAAGGATTTTCGTGAAGCGTAATGCCCTCAACATCGGCCAACAACTCTCGATATAGTGCCGTAGTGTGACGATGATGGGCTATGTGTTCATGCGCCACCGACATCTGGCCTCGCCCTATGCCGGCACATATATTGCTCATGCGGTAGTTGTAGCCTATGTGTTCGTGCTGATAATAGGGGTAGGCCTCGCGTGCCTGCGTTGCGTAGAACATGACATCGTGCTTGGCAGCCGAGTCGGGACAAATGAGGGCACCACCTCCCGAGGTAGTTATCATCTTGTTTCCATTGAACGACAACACGCCATACTGCCCAAAGGTGCCACACTTGCGCCCTTTGTACTCCGACCCGAAGGCTTCGGCGGCATCTTCTATAACCGGTATGTCATACTTTGAGGCAACAGCCATTATCTCATCAATCTTGGCCGGCATGCCATACAGATGCACCGGTACAATAGCTTTGGGCTTACGGCCGGTCTTTGCAATGCGGTCGCATATAGCCACATCGAGCAGTTGAGGGTCCATATTCCACGTATCGCGTTCCGAATCGACAAAGACAGGAGTAGCCCCGAGATAAACGATAGGGTTGGCCGATGCACAGAACGTAAACGACTGACATATCACCTCGTCGCCCTGCCCCACTCCACAGGCCACTAAAGCCAAGTGCAAAGCTGCCGTACCGGCCGACAGCGCCACCACAGGCTTGTCATGCCCCACAAAGGCCTCCAAGTCGGCCTCAAAAGCATTCACATTGGGGCCAATAGGCACCACCCAATTGGTATCGAAGGCCTCCTGTATATATTGCTGTTCCTTGCCACTCATGTGTGCAAGACATAGATATATGCGATTGCGTGACATTATTCTACTGTTTTTGTACCTCCGCCGGTGTATAAGAGCGGAAGATGGTTTGAAAAATAAGTTTTATATCGCCTATAAACGTATTATGATAGTAGTAGTCGAGATTTATCTTCACCTTATCGGGAAAAATTACATGGTCGTTATACCACCGAGCATCGGCGACTTGTGCCAATATCTCCTCCTCATTGGCATACTTGAGCGAAGCAGGCCCCGTAATGCCGGGACGGAGATTGAGGATAAGCCTATCTTCACCCTGCAACTTATCGGCATAGCCGGGCACATCGGGCCGTGGCCCTACAAAACTCATATCGCCAATGAGCACATTCCACAACTCGGGCAACTCATCGAGTTTATATCGGCGCAATACAGCCCCAAGCGGAGTGATGCGACTCTCGCCCGCCACCGAAATAGACGAGCCACCATGCGCCACCGTCATCGTGCGGAACTTGTACATCGTGAACAACCGGCCATAACGCCCCACACGCTGCTGAGTGAATATTACCGGACCTCCCGGCATCTTCACCCTGACCAGCACCGCCACAACAAGCAACACCGGCCACAACACAAGCAACCCCAATAACGATACAACTCTATCAAATAGGTATTTCATAGGATTATATAATCTTTTGCGTATAGTACAACTTCTTAAAAATACCACAAATTATATTGACACAAGTCATCAATGTAGCACATATAGGGTTTAACCCCTCGGCCTTGCGGAACAATATGTAATGCCACTTTATAAGTTTACGGTACGAATGATTACTTATTGAACCCGCTCGTCTTCGGTATAGGCCTAACGACTCATTGAGAAGATAACAATCGGCCCTACCTACAACTTTGAGCCACATAGCATAATCATTATTCTTCTTTATATCAGCTATCTGAACAAGGCCGACAACATCGGCATCATACATAACAGTGAGGCAACCCGGCCAACAATAGGCATACATGCCACATCGCCCTATACGTTGCGGACCATATACCATTCTACCCACAACGTTTGACGATTCATCTATTTCACTATAAGCCGTATATGAGAAATGATAACTATTGCGCTCCATAAAGTCGATTTGTCGCTCAAGTTTCTCGGGCAACCACAAATCGTCGCTATCAAGGAAAGCTATCCAACGGCCACGAGCCTGCCTCAAGGCGTTGTTACGGGTAACGGCAGCCCCACTATTTTGCTCATTACATATATATTTTATGCGCGAGTCGGTGGCCAAATATGGCGCTATCACCTCTCGGGTATCATCGGTAGAACAATCATCACTTATAATCAACTCCCAATGGGTATAGGTCTGGGCTTGCACACTGCGTATAGTCTCCTCTATAAATCGTGCACAATTGTACGTTGGCGTAATGATTGATACCAAATCGTTTGTCATAGTTTTATATCACATAAAACACATTTATATATAATTGCTCAATACTTTCCAAGTACTATCTTCGGTATATTTTAGCACTGCGTTATGAGCATTGAGTTTCATTTTTGCCAATAGTTTTCTATCATTATAGAGTGTAAATACAGCTTCATTAAAAGCATCTTGGCAATTGTCAAATGGCACAATATACCCGGTCACACCATCATCGATAAATTCGGAGGCATGTTTCCACTGCGTTGCAATAACAGGTAGGCTTGCCGTATAAGCATCTATAATAGTACCGGGAAGCCCCTCAGTGTAGTATTGTGTGGGAAACAACATAATATCATATTTGACAAGGGTTGAGGCAATTTCATTTGGTTGCAACACACCTTTGTAAGTCACTATATCCTTGTTTGCTTCAACCAATTGCATAAAATGCAACTTATCCTCTTGAGTTATAGGACCATATAAGTCAATAGTTATATTCATCAAGTTATCTCGTATATATTGAGCCAAATTGAATATCGTTTCATAACCTTTCTTACGATTTATCCTTGCCATGAAAACGAGTCGCAATGTTGCTTCTTGATGCGTATTCTGCAACGTAGTATCTATATGGCGAAAATTATACAAAACTTGTGTATTGTCAAATCCAAGTTCAGCTCTGAGATCTTGCTCAACTTTATTCATTTCTGCTAAAACCGCTTTTACACGTTTAGCCAGTCGCATTTGCAACTTATGCGCTTTGGTATCAATGCCTTTGAAGTACTCTACTTGCCACCCGCCTATGCACACTATAACTATTTCATACCTTAGTATCTTAGATAGGACATACAATACGGGAAACAAATAAGTCCAATTGTTATGCGCCGGCAATAACAACAATGTACGACACTTTATGAGTTGTCCTACGAGATGAAGCAGAAGCATAGGGTTACTGCGAGTAGCTAAAGTATCAAACGCTTCTACCACCCCTTCATAACGCTCTTTAAGTAAGGTATATATATTGCGCGTCTTGACTGTCTGCCCATCAAGTTGATTGTGTTTATAACCAAACGCACCTACTACGAGAATATGTTTTTTCATATCATCAACAAATATCACGTTGCGTATTGTCTTAAGGCATCAAAAACTACAACATATATCTCATACTATATCTAAATAACGCTGTAAGAATACATCTTGGGCAAACAAACTGACAGCTTTCTCTCTATTAACTGCCGACATGACATCGAGATTGCTACTAACAATGGCACACTCTATCGTATCGGCCATATCATTGACACTAAGCGGATTGAATAAAAAGCCATTTATACCATTCTCTACAATTGATGCATTGTCGCACACATTACTGCATATAATAGGCAACCCACAACTCATAGCCTCGCACACTACATTGGGATACCCCTCATACAGCGAAGGCAAACAAAACACATCGTGCGAGCGATATATATCAACGATAGCGGTGGTAGGCGGATAGAAGTGAAATACATCTTGCAAGCCACAATTCTCTATCATGCGTACACACTCTTTGTAATAGTCATCGCCACTATATCCATACCAATCAACCACGATGTTATAGCCTCTATCTACCACACACTTTATGGCCTCGATATAACGCAACACATTCTTTTGAGGCATCACCCTTGCTACTGTCAGCAATGATAATGGAGTATTACGAGTTTTGTTGCGCTTTGGTGTAAATTTATCGGTATCGACAAAATTGGTAATACAAGTAAGTTTGGGCAATAGGTGTGGAAAGTGTTGCCCTATAAAGTCGGCTTGAGCATGAGAGTTGGGTACAATATGGTTGGCCCATCGGTACAAAAAGAATTTCACTCTATCTCTCATAGACAATCGCTGAGTCGTATTGCGCTCCGACACAACAAGATTGATTTTTGGCAAAAATATTTTGGCCACACAGCCTACAATACAAGCGGTATCGAGATAGGTAATGAGAGTATCGGGTTGGGCTTTGCGCAATTCACCTACTATGGTACTTATACGACGCATTTTACTCTGAGCGCGAGCTATATATCTATACCTCACACCCGCCTCTTGCAACTGAGAAGCATAAAAATCTCCAGGATAATAGGTCCACACCTCAACATTGTGCCCACTCTTGTGCAACAACGTTGCCAACCCTACTAACTGCCTCTCAGCACCACCGGAGTTTAAATCTTCTATAAGGCAAATGATTTTTTTCATTGTTGGTGGTTATGTGGACTTTGATTTGTTGCAGAAAGACAATAACCCAAGCCCATAGCTATGGGCAATCCTAACGATGAATAGGACATTGAGAATAGTGACGATGCAAACATAATAAATACAATCATAGCCATTATGGCATACAATTGTTTATTATGCCTTAGACGATACAATGTATATACCAGTGATATAAAATATGCAATGTATATTGCAACTCCTAATAATCCTTGATTTATCAGCAATTCAAGCCAATCGTTGTGAGCAAAATTACCTGCAACCGTAACTGTAAAGAAAGCTCCATTTCCCAAAAGAAAATGCGTCAATGAGAGATCGTCATTGAAATATTGCCATAGGCTACCATAAATAGTATCTCTATTACTTGTACTTCCCTCAAGGGTTTGCTCTATACGTTGTTGAAAAAGTGGACTGGTACTATATAAATCGGATATATAACCGATACCCAAACTCAACAGAACGATAGTTAGGAATGCCACCGCATAGCGTTGACGGCCCTTCGATGTACGCCATATACTATACAGAAACCACATCAAACATACTGCACCAATGACAATAACTCCTCGTTTCATACCGACAAGTATAAATGCAAAAATTACTGCCGTGAGTAGATATTGCACAAAAGGCTTGGCACGCCACAAAAATATCAATGGAAATAGGTGTAGAAAATCGTAAGCAATGTTATTGACTATCTCTATGTCCTCGGTAATACCCATTTCCGAAGCTGCTGCCATAGCATCATTTTGCAGACGAACAAATTGAACAATTACTATAAAAAGCCACAAGATAGTGAAACGACATACATAACTGGTAGTAAGTACTCCTCGCCTACCATAGTGATACATCACATATATAGGTAATAACGACATATATATAGTCTTGAGGTACTCGTGTTTTGTAGCGGGTGTAGATATGATATTTTCAAAATAGACTTGTGTAGGACTGAGCATAAACAACATACCATATACCGACAAAACAACAAGAAACACATTGAGCACCCTCATAAAAATTGGTAACTTATATGTTATGTTCACTTTGAAACAATAGTACAAAGATATAAGCATAATAAGTGCCAAAGCACCTTGCGATATGATACTCCCCGAAGGATATAATGTACCTTGTAGATAATATATACCCCACAATAGTATGTAAAAAGTGCAATTATTGAGATATGGCTTCATTTATCAACTTTTTGTAGGCAATTCTATCATTTTGCCCAATTTATAATCCCACTCTTGTGGATAAAACTGACCAAGACCACTTGCCGGATAAAACGTAATCTCTCCAAAAAAAAATTTTTCTTGGATATCATACATATCTATGCGAGAAAAGGGTATATCTGCCGACAACTTTCTTGCACATTCTATCATCTCGCGGTAATTAATAGGTTTATTAACAGCCTGGACTGAATTTGAAATCTTTTTTATATCATCAAGTTGTATCAATCCACAAAAGTTTTGATGAGACCATTCTGTATCAAAAAAATCTATTGTTTCATGTGTATTTCGGTCTTTTATGACTTGACAATATTTAGGTACTCCATCGAAACAATAGAACTTATAATCGGGCAAATCATCATGCACATTATCCGAAATATAGAGTTCTGCAATGATGCGTGGTTTAACATTCTTATAAGGCCATTCGCGATAACTATAATAGATATTATGGCGCATAGATTGTTTTAGCTTACGCTTGCAGGCCTCTATATCAAATTTCGCCTTATCTCGACATATGACAACGCCTCCACTTCCTCCTCCATGAGTTGTTTTAATAACAAACTGATTGGGCAAAGAGTCAAAATCTATTTCATCGACATTATTCCAAACACCAAGGGTAGGTATAATATACTCATCGCCAATTATGCTTGCTACATATTTTTTAGCTTCATATTTATCTACCATTTGGGTATATTCGGGTCGCCTATTGTACAACTTCAACCATTGTAGTTTTTCGCAGAAAGTTTGTGGATTGTCAAGGTTGAGAGGATAACCCATATATAGGCGAAACAAGATTTTAAGATATAACTTGTCAGGCAACAATCTACCTATCCGCTTGACAACAGCCAACAACAGCCTACTACGGTCATAAAGGATACAATGAATCAATTTCTTTATTTTATCCATTATGCTTCTTTATTTTTATAAACATTATAGATAATAATTTTGTCAACTACGCACCAACCACATAATTTTTCTCGCGCCATATTCAATAAATATCTTCCCCCACATACAGATAGCACTACCAATACCACAATAACGAACTAATGATTTTATAGTTAACAAATACCACAAATTATGATGCGATATTATTTTGACCATTTCATATCGACTTATATGAGGTGTATTACACCACCAATATATAATTCGTTCTATAGCAACCTTTGTTCCTACTCGTTCTATTGGCTTATATTTTGCAATAATATTTGTCAATAAATAGTGTTGCAAAAACATCAATTTATCTACATTTTCGAGAGATATGGGTATATGTGTAGAAGATGTAGAATGTTGAATATAATTATATATGCAATTTTCAACGCATGTGATTTTACTACAATGTTCTACTATTTGATAAAAAAGTAATGCATCTTCCCCATTACGCATATTAGAAACTGTAAGATATTGATGTTCTTTCAACAGTTCCTTCTTAAATAACTTTGCGCATAGATTATGACTTAACTCGCCATTTAAGAGCGATTTATACACCGATACTGAATCAACACCATAATTGAGTTGTTCTTTTCTTAACAATCTTACATTGCCATTTGCATCAATGATATTTATATGACCAACAACAATGTCAGCATTATTCAAGATAGCTGTATTATAAAGTAATTCAAATGCATTATTAGGAAGAGTATCATCACCATCACAAAAGAAAATATAACACCCTTTTGATATATTACAACCTTCTTGACGTGCCACCATTGGACCCCTGTTTTGCTCTTGACGAATAAGACAAATTCGGCTGTCTGTCGCAATATAATGTTCTATAATTTCAACACTCCCATCTGTACTTCCATCATCTACAACAATGGCTTCGAAGTCTTGAAATGTCTGATTGAGAATGCTATCGAGACACTGTGCTATGTACTTTTCGGCATTATATACGGGGATAATAACGCTTATACAAGGTGTCATTTGTGCCGTTTTATGGTGTTTATTATCAGAGTTTTTTCCTCTGCATTTGAGCTAAACTTATAGAACAAGGGTATGTATAGCATTGTAAATATTACTATCGCTGTGATGAGCCGAGGCCATGTATCGAGAGTGACTCGGTGGCATATATATGATGCCAACAAACTCAAGATGATTGGTACGATTGACATCTTGATTATCTCTTTCCAAAAGCGTGTGATGGCAAGGCTCTGCTTCTTATGATAATATATATTCATTATCAGCCCGTTACAAAAGAACAACGCACCGGCTACTGCTACGGCACAACCCATGATGCCCCACTTTTGGGCCAATAGGTATTGTAGTACAAAACTTATGATGGCTATGGTGATGTATAGCAACGAGCGAAACTTCAACTGGTTGCGCGCTTGCAGAATGGATATACCAACGTTTTGGATAAGGTCGGGCAAGAAACTTATAAAGAACAATACGGTAATGATATATGCCTCTATATATTCGGCACCGGCCCACAGATTGATGAAACTCTTGCCAAAGGTAATGAACCCAAATAGTATGATGCTGAGTACGGTGTATTGTATGCGACCGGTGCGTATGAAGAGGTCGGATATCTCTTTTTTGTTGTCATTACGGGCTACCATTGCTGTTACTTTGGGCAGAAATACGCCACTGATGGCTGTAGAAAAGCTCATAAACATTTGTGCCAAATGAACGGCTATGGCAAAGACGGCTACCGATGCTGTGCCTACGACAGCACCGAGTATGAATTGTCCCGAACTCCAATATACGCGGTCGAGTATGATGTTGAGGAATATCCAAAATGAGTATATGGCAACTTCTTTGAGAAATTGCCACTTAAATCGGCAGAATATAATCTTGATGTGTAGCTTGTATCGGCAATATAGAAAGTTGATAATGAGTGTGGCAAGATTGAATATCGTCTGCACCACAACCATTGCTACGGCTTTATATCCCATCGACAGCAGGCATATCATCACTACGGTATTGAGTATGATGCGTATGATGTTGATACTCTTGGCAAAAACAAAGTTTTCGTATGCCGTAATGATGGAGCCGAAGATACTGAATGGGAAGGTAACTGCTACGTTGAATATCATCAGCGACATCATGATGCGCGCTCGGTCTAACTCATAGGCCGTCATGGTGTTGCCAAATATGCTATCGACATGGATATAGAGCACCGACCCTGCTACGAATGCTATAATGCCAATGATGGTGTATAGAATGAGAAACATTCCGAACATTTCGTACTGCTCGGTTTGCTTTCCTTCGGCACGAAACTTGGCGGTATAGCGTATCACTGCATTACCAAACCCAAGGTCGAGGATAGTAAGGTACGATATTACCGATGCTACAAGCGAATATAGTCCATACTCGCTCTGCCCCATCGTGCGCAACATATAGGGGGTGTATATAAGCCCTACCAATATGTTGAGAACAATGATTGCGTAATTGAGTACTACACCGGCCTTGAGTTGATTCATGGGTAGATTGTTTTATCCATAAAACTCTTTATACCACTTGGCAAAGGCGCGAAGGCCTTGGCGGAGGGGTGTGTGGGGACGGAAGCCGAGGTCGCGCTCGAGGGCCGATGTGTCGGCGTAGGTGGTGGGCACATCGCCGGGCTGCATGGGTACGAGGCGTTTGTGGGCCTCGAAGTCGTAGTCGGCGGGCAGTACGCCTGCGGCAATGAGTTCTTCTTGCAGTATGGTGACGAAGTCGAGCAGATTCTCGGGGTTGCTATTGCCTATGTTATATACGGCATAGGGGGGTATGGGCAGGCCATCGGCACCTGTACTGCGCTGTGGGGCGTGGTGCATGACTCGCTGTATGCCTTCTACTATGTCGTCGATGTAGGTGAAGTCGCGACGGCAATTGCCGTAGTTGAATATCTCGATGGTGCTGCCTTGACGCAACTTGTTGGTGAAGCCGAAGTATGCCATGTCGGGACGGCCGGCGGGCCCGTAAACGGTAAAGAAGCGCAGACCAGTTGAGGGTATGTTATAGAGCTTGCTGTAGGCGTGTGCCAGCAGTTCGTTGCTCTTCTTGGTAGCTGCATAGAGGCTCACAGGGTTGTCAACACGATCGTCGGTGCTATAGGGCACTTTGGTGTTGCTGCCATACACGCTCGACGATGATGCATAGACGAGATGTTGCACACCACGACGACCGTTGTCGTAGCTGTGACGACAGGCCTCGAGTATGTTGTAGAAACCTATGATGTTGCTCTCGATGTAGGCATCGGGGTTGGTTATGGAGTAGCGCACACCGGCTTGGGCGGCGAGGTTTACTACTATCTCAAAGTCGTACTCGGCAAAGAGACGGTCTATGAGGGCGCGGTCGGCAAGGTTGCCTTTAACAAATGTGTATCGGCACTCGGGGTGCTGTGCAGCGAGCTGTTCGAGGCGTTGCAAGCGGTAGTGCTTGATGGCAGGGTCGTAGTAGTCGTTTACACTGTCGAGATTGACTATCTCTACGCCGGGCTCGGTGGTGAGCAGACGTTCTACGAGGTTGGAGCCTATAAATCCGGCGGCTCCGGTTACGAGTATTTGCATATGGCGAACGTGTTATTGTTGTCCGTATTGTTGGCAGGCTTGGTGATAGGTGTCGAGCGAGCCTATGTCAAATCGGCCTGCTGTCATGGGCCAAGCGTGCATGGTGGTGTGGTGTACCATATAGTGTGCGAGGTTGCCGGGGGCATCTTTGCCACAACCATTGGCTACCGAGTTGCGCAGAAGTGGTAGGTCGGCCTTGAGGTATATGTAGAAAGGGGGTACGGCCCAATGAGTGCGGGGCTGTTGGGGCTTCTCCTCCATATTGAGCACACGATGGTCGTTGTCGAGCTCTACCACACCGGTGCGTTGCAACTTCTCAATAGAGGGTTGGTGGTGGCACATGATACAGCTGGTGCGCTTCTCCTTGGCAAACTGCACAAATTCGTTGAAACTGAAGAAGAGCAGATTGTCGGCGGCAACGACAAGTATATCGTCGTCGATATGGAGTTGCTCAATGGCCAACAGAAGGTCGCATACGGCACCGAGACGCGTCTCATTGGTAGATGTTCCGTCGTCGATGATGGTTATGGGCTTGGTATAGTGTTGCTCTGCTGCCCATTGCTCAAATATATGTGCAAACTTGTGGTTGGTGATGATGATGTGCTCGGTGATGTCGGGTATGGTGTCGATGTCGTCGAGCATACGTCCCAATATGGTGTTGTTGCCTATGCTGAGTAGTGGCTTGGGGAAGTTGCGGGTGAGCTCGCCCAGTCGAGTAGCATATCCGGCAGCAATAACTATATTTTTCATGATGATGAGTGTGTTATTATTCGACAAATCTTGCGCCATCGTCGGTGCTACAGAAATGCACCTCAAATGTGGTCTCATATTCGGGGAATTGTCGTAGATATTCGTTAGTAAGTTCGCGACGTATGTACTCCTCCTTGTCGGGCTCAACGAGTGCTATGCAAGCACCTTTAAATCCGGCACCGCTAAATCGGCCGCCCCACACACCATCGAGTTGTCGCATGATGTTGTATATGGCAATAAGCTCGGGCGAGCCGCACTCATAGTTGTGTATAGAGCTTTCGCAACTTTGGCAACTGAGTTCGCCAAAAAGCTTGATATTGCCGGTCTCCCAAGCGGTAACGCCTTTGCGCACACGACGATACTCGCTGTAGAAGTGCTCGGCACGTCGGGCAAAACGTTGCGGCATGCGTTCGCGAGTGTGCTCATACAGCTCGCGGGGCACATCGCGCAAGAAGGTCTTGTCGAGTGTTTGCAAAGACTGATTATTATAGGCAAGCATATTCCAAGCTGCTGTTTTACACTCGGCTACACGCAGGTTGTAGTCGCTCGATACAAGGCTACGAGTCAGTCCCGAGAAGAAGATACCCAGATGAAACTCGGGCATTCGTGTACTTTTCTTGATGACACGATACTCCTGAGAGGCAGTGTCGAGAAAGAGCAACGAGTTTTTCTCGCTGAGCACTATACTCGCCTGGTCGAGAATACCATTGTTGAGGCCTATATACTCGCGCTCGGCCTCCGAAGCAATGCGTATAACCTCCATCTTGGTGAGCTCAATATCATTGGCATAGGCCAATGCCATGACATAGGCCACAAGCACTGCCGCACTCGACGACAATCCGCCTACGGGCAACGAACCCTTTATCTCGCCTACTATACCACGACGCAACACAAATCGCTTCGATAGTGCATACTTGGCACCGCGAGCATAGTCGCCCCAATTGCCTTGCTTGATGCGAACAGGGTCGGAAATGGGGAATTGCACCTCTCCGCTGAAGGTGAGGCTGCGCAATCGCACCATACCATCATAGGCCGGCGAAAACCAGAAATCTACACCCTTGTCAAAGGCAAATCCCGTCACCAATCCATGTTGATGATCAACGTGCGCACCCAGTGGGCACACTCGATAGGGCGAAAAGATATGATATTTATATTCCATAAAAGAGGTTATATGCAGTGAATATATTCAGTATCAGTCTCTCTTGAAAATGTCGCGCGTATATACCTTATGAGCCACATCGTCGAGGCATTTGTCGTAGCGGTTGGCTATGATGGCGTGCGACCGCGCCTTGAAGTCATCGAGATTATTTACCACCTCGCTACCAAAGAATAGCGCTCCATTGTTGAGCGTAGGCTCATATATAATAACTTTAGCCCCCTTGGCTTTTATACGCTTCATGACACCTTGTATGGCACTCTGGCGGAAGTTATCCGACCCGGCCTTCATCGTGAGCCTATATACTCCAACAATCACTTCCTGTTCACGAGCAGCGTCCCACGAGCTCGACCCTGTGTAGTAACCGGCCTTGGCCAGAACTTGGTCGGCGATGAAATCTTTGCGCGTACGATTGCTCTCCACGATAGCCGTCATCATGTTTTGTGGCACATCGTTATAGTTGGCAAGCAGCTGTTTGGTATCTTTGGGCAGACAATAGCCTCCATAACCAAATGAAGGGTTGTTATAGTGTGTACCTATACGTGGGTCGAGACCGATGCCTGTAATGATGGCTTGCGTATCGAGACCTTTCATCTCGGCATAGGTGTCAAGTTCGTTGAAGTAGCTTACCCGAAGTGCCAAATAGGTGTTGGCAAACAACTTGACAGCCTCGGCCTCTTTGAGCCCCATAAAGAGAGTATCGATATTGTCTTTGAGCGCACCTTGTTGCAAGAGTTGGGCAAAAGTACGAGCCGCCTCGTTGAGCTTGTCAAGGTCGGCAATGGCAGCAATGGCAAGATTCTCCTCCTCGTAGTTGGCAATAGGCTTAGGCACACCAACTATGATGCGACTGGGATATAAATTGTCATACAAAGCCTTGCTCTCACGCAAAAACTCGGGCGAGAACAGGAGGTTGAACTTCTTGTTGCGCAAGCGCTCATCGGCCATGAAACGAAGTGCATACTTGACGTAGAGCGAACGACAATATCCCACCGGAATGGTACTCTTAATAACCATCACCGCATCGGGATTGACCTCAAGCACCAAGTCAATCACTTTCTCTACAGCCGATGTATCAAAAAAGTTCTTCTGACTATCGTAGTTGGTAGGAGCAGCTATGACTACAAACTGAGCACCGGTATAGGCCTCATGTGCATCGAGCGTAGCACGCAGATTGAGCGGCTTCTCGGCAAGGTATTGCTCAATATAGTCGTCTTGAATAGGCGACTTGCGCGCATTGATGAGTTGCACCTTCTCCGGTATAATATCAACAGCCACAACCTCGTTGTGCTGCGCCAACAATGTCGCAATAGACAATCCTACATATCCCGTACCCGCAACAGCTATTTTCATATACACTCTTATGTTAGTTATTTATTGATTACTTCGATATATTGTGGTTCTACCTCGGCAATAGCAACAGCAATGCCTTCTATATGCAACACAACACGCCGCGAACGCACACCCTTCACCTTCACAAATACACCCTCTACTCCATCAAAGGCACCACCTATAACCCTCACAGGTGTACCTTTAGCCAGATTTATTTCATTGGGTTGCAAAAACATCAATTGTTCATTATGATCGGCACACACATCAATAAATTGTTGCATCTGCCGGTCGGGCACAGTGATAGGGACATTACGCCCTCGCTCGGGACGTGTGCGGTACTGCAAGTAAGGCACTCCATACTTCACCTCTTGCAAGCAACGGCGCGATGCATGAGCAAAAAGCAGATTGCTCACAATAGGCACCTGCTTACGCACCTTCTTTCCACTACTATTGGTAAAGATGCGATAACTCATGGGCAGAAAGTTTTCTATTCCTTTCTCATCGAGTAGTCGCTTGGCAGCCATCTCTCTGCGATATGGAGCACTCATGGCATACCACTGTATTGTGTCATCGCAATTTCCTTGAGTCATATCGTTCTATTTAAAGGATTTGTGATATTGAATTATTTGCAACATCGCATACTTATGGCTCCTTGAATTAGATATAACACTCTAATTATCAAGCAAATAGATAAGTAGTAACAACAATACGCAAGTTTTCGCCATGAACTCCTGCGAAATCAGCCATAAAGTTATTAAAAAATAATAGAACAGCGCACTAAGAGGAAAAGTTTTTACTTAATAATAAATAAAAATATCGCACGAAATACGACAAGAAATATTTATTTGCGCGGGAGAATTAGCATTATTACTATAGCGACAAGAGAAAGGGAAAAGACTTATAAACAAAATACCCCGGTATGCGTCTTGCATATCCGAGGTATATATATTGCTATCGCTCCAGACTGTTATGAGGCGATTAATCGGTATCCATATCAATCTTCTACACCGGCAAGTTTAGGATCTACCATGATGCGGCCACAATACTCACATACTATAATCTTCTTGTGCATCTTGATATCGAGCTGACGTTGAGGGGGAATGCGATTGAAGCAACCACCACAAGCATCACGTTGGATATAAACTACAGCAAGACCATTACGAGCGTTTTTGCGGATACGCTTGAATGCTTGGAGGAGTCGAGGTTCAACAACAGCCTCTACTTTTTTCACTTTCTCGCGGAGTTTCTCCTCGTCTTGTTTTGTCTCGGCAACAATATCATCAAGTTCCGATTTCTTCTCGATAAGCATCTTTTGACGGTCATCAAGATTTTCGCGACATTGCTCCAACTCCTCATTGCGACGAGCTATCTGATTGTTAGCTTCGCGTATCTTCTTCTCAAGAGCCTGGATAGAAAGATCTTGGAATTCTATTTCTTTATTGAGTTTGTCAAACTCATGGTTGTTACGCACCTCGTCGAGTTGTGTTTTGTAGCGCTCTATTTTATTGCGCGAAACCATAATCTCCTCATTGTAAGCCACTATATCCTTACGGCAAGCAGCTATTACTTCTTGGAATTTCTCGATACGAGTTTCAAGACCTGCAACATCGTCTTCAAGGTCTTTAACCTCGAGGGGCAACTCACCACGCAGTGTTTTGATGCGGTCGATTTCTGAATGTAATGTTTGCAATTCGTAGAGTGATTTGAGTTTTTCCTCTACGGTGTACTCTTTTTCTTTAGTCTTTTCAGCCATCGCTTACAAATATTTTATCGGATTTGTATCTACATTTGTGTAGTAGGTCGCAAAGTTAGGAAATTTTTTTGTAACTACCTCACAAAAAATATCTTTTGTATGTTGTTCACTCTCAAAGTGCCCTATTTCGGCTAAAATAAGAGTATTTTCATAACCAAAAAATTGGTGATAACCAATCTCGCCGGTAATGAAAATATCGGCTTGGGCAGCAACTGCTGCTCCTATGAGCGAGCTACCAGAGCCACCACACAAAGCCACACGTTGCACCATGGCATTGTCATTGGTTGCATTGTGTCGTATGCAGCCACAACCACAATCGCTTTTCACCCGGTTCAACAAATCTTTGGCGCTGATAGGTTGTGACAAGTTACCAACAACTCCCATGCCGGCCTGTGTATAATCGTTGGCAATAGGAATGAGGTCGTAGGCCGGTTCTTCATACGGGTGCTGCTCAAGCAGAGCTCGCACAACTCTACTCTTAAGATAACGAGGCAATATCACCTCTACCCTACTCTCCGGCTCTTGATGAATGAGCCCATGAGTACCACAATAGGGATTTGTGCCCTCACCGGGACGGAATGTTCCTTCACCCGCGACAGTAAAACTGCAACAATCATATGCTCCTATTGTACCCGCTCCGGCGGCGAAAAGTGTACTTTTCACAGCATCTACATGAGAGATAGGTACATAGGTGACAAGTTTGTATAGCATATCGCGAGTTGGTTGCAATACCTGCACATCTCCCAGCCCAAGCCTTTTAGCCCACATATGATTGACGGCTACGGCATCGAGATTGGTATGAGCTGCATATAAGGCAATGTCGTGCTTGATAGCCTTCATTACCACACGCTCTATATAGTTGGCACCGGTGATGCGTTTGAGCGGACGGAACAATAGGGGGTGATGAGCAATAATAAGATTGACACCAAGTTGTATAGCCTCATCAACAACCGCCTCAGTTACATCTACACATAGTAACGCACCGGTTGCGGTGAGCGAGGCATCGCCCACCTGCATACCGGCATTGTCATAGCTCTCCTGCAATGCCAGGGGTGCAAAGTCTTCGATAGCTGCTATTACTTGTCTTATAGTAGGCATATAGCTTATCGTTAATATTACTCTTCAACAGGGCGCACATCGATGCGGAGTTCATCGAGTTGCTCTTGAGATATAGTAGATGGTGCGTCCATCATCACATCACGACCCGAGTTGTTCTTGGGGAAGGCAATACAATCGCGGATAGAATCAAGTCCGGCAAAGATTGACACAAAACGGTCGAGACCGAAAGCCAATCCACCATGAGGAGGTGCACCATATTTAAAGGCATTCATCAAGAAGCCAAACTGAGCTTGAGCCTGCTCGGGTGTGAAGCCAAGCAACTTGAACATTGTATCTTGCAACTTGCTGTCGTGAATACGAATTGAGCCGCCGCCCAACTCAACACCATTAACCACCATGTCATAGGCATTGGCACGTACAGCACCGGGGTCGCTCTCAAGCAAGTGAATATCCTCGGGTTTGGGCGATGTGAAGGGGTGGTGCATTGCATAGAAACGTTGAGTCTCATCGTCCCACTCAAACAAGGGGAAGTCGATAACCCACAAGGGAGAATATACATTCTTATCACGCAAGCCAAGACGGCTACCCATCTCCAAACGCAACTCACATAGAGCCTTACGAGTCTTCATTGTGTCACCGGCCAAGATGAGCATCAAGTCGCCGGGCTGAGCACCAAAACGCTCGCTCCATGCGCGCAAGTCATCGGCTGTATAGAACTTATCTACCGACGATTTGAAGTTACCGGCCTCATCGTAACGTATCCACACAAGCCCCTTTGCACCTATTTGAGGACGTTTTACAAACTCGGTCAATTCATCAATCTGTTTACGTGTATAACCGGCACAACCTTTACAGCAGATACCACCCACATAGGGTACACTATCGAATACCACAAAGTTGCGACCTTCGGTCAGATCTTTCAACTCAACAAACTTCATCTCAAATCGAGTATCGGGCTTGTCGCTACCATAGTATTTCATTGCATCGGCCCACGACATACGGGGGAATGGCTCAGTAAAGTCTATATCTTTGATATATTTAAACAAATGCTTGGCCATACCCTCAAAAACGTTGAGCACATCTTCTTGTTCTACAAACGACATCTCGCAGTCGATTTGAGTAAACTCGGGCTGACGGTCGGCACGCAAATCTTCGTCACGGAAGCACTTCACAATTTGGAAATAACGATCGAAGCCCGATACCATAAGCAACTGCTTGAGAGTTTGAGGCGATTGAGGCAATGCATAGAACTCACCGGGATTCATGCGCGAAGGAACAACAAAGTCGCGAGCACCCTCGGGTGTAGATTTGATAAGCACAGGAGTCTCTACTTCAAGGAAGTTTTGAGCATCGAGATAGCGACGCACCTCAAAGGCCATCTTATGACGCAACTCCAAGTTGCGACGCACTACATTACGACGCAAGTCGAGATAACGATACTGCATACGTAAGTCATCGCCACCATCGGTATCGTCTTCAATGGTGAAAGGAGGCACTACAGAGGCATTGAGAATATTGAGCTTATTTACGATTATCTCAATATCGCCGGTGTCGATACGATTATTTTTATTGCTACGCTCGGCAACTTCGCCTACTATCTGTATAACGTATTCACGACCAAGTTTATTGGCTTGTTCACACAACTCGGCATCAACCTCTTGATTGAAAACCAATTGAGTAATACCATAACGATCACGGAGGTCAACAAAAGTCATACCTCCCATTTTGCGAGTGCGTTGTACCCAACCGCACAATGTGACGGTGGTACCGGCATCGCTGAGGCGTAATTCGCCACAAGTTTTAGTCCTGTACATTGTATATCTATTTTTTTTAATTATTACTTCACATAAGGGTGCTCTATAAACAAGCACTACAACCTCGCAAAGTTATAAAATTTTACCGATTTCATGGAATAAAAAGAAACGATTTTGGTTTTAAAAATAGAAATATTTTTACATCACGTTTTACAATTATTTTTCGACACCCGTTTCATCATCATTACTATGTTTGCCAAGACTACTTGCGGCCATACAAGTCATCGCCGAAGCCAATAGATAAGCTACATTGTCGGTGACAATTACTTTCATTCCGAGTAGCGACAACACGCCCTGCCCCAACCCCTATGCTATACATCTAAAAATAAGCAAAGGCAATTTCCTATACATTTCCATAGCTATCTCTTAATAAAAAACAAGAGGCATCGCTTGTTGCGATGCCTCTTATTGTATGCTGTCGAACGACGCGATGTATCGATCAATTTATTCAGCACTTTCAGCGGGAGCTTCAGCAGCTTCTTCGGCGGGAGCAGCTTCTGCAGCAGCAGCGGCAGCGGCCTCAGCAGCAGCGCGAGCAAGCTCGGCTTTCTTAGTAGCCACACGCTCGGCAATAGCTTTATTTGTCTCCTTCTCAGCCTCGAGACGAGCAGCAGCAGCAGCCTTAGCAGCCTCGCGGTTTTTGTTTTTCAAAGCCGAAGTAGCATTGTTTTTGCTCTCGATCCAAGCTTGGAAACGTTGCTCGGCTACTTCCTCAGTGAAAGCACCTTTCTTTACACCACCCATGAGGTGTTTTTTCAACAATACGCCTTCGTGCGAGAGAATGCTACGAACAGTATCGGTGGGTTGAGCACCAGTGTTGAGCCAATACAAAGCACGCTCGAAATTCAAATTTATTGTAGCAGGATTAGTGTTCGGATTATAAGAACCTACCCTTTCAATAAATTTGCCATCACGTGGCGCCCTGCTATCAGCTACTACGATTTGATAAAACGCATAGTCTTTGTGACCGTGGCGTTGCAATCTGATTTTTGTTGCCATTTGAAATTTGTTTTTAAATTGTTTTTTGCATTAGCGGGTGCAAAGTTACATACTCTTTGCGAGTTACGCAAATATTTGTGTGGTTATTTTGCACATTATTATGAATATATTTCTTATTCGCCAAGAAGTCGCAACAACTCATCACGCGAAATAATGACAACACTGCCATGCTTTACTTCGGGAACATTTTCGGTATGGGCATCGGGTATGAGTTGCCAATCGCCATCGGCAAGCGTGGTACACTGCATAAACGAGAGTCCGGCATCGCCATTGAACTTGTCGAAATAACCGATATAGCCTCCACCACCTATTTTAGGGAATATAGTAGGACCTTCTACCTCTATGAGATAGTTGTCGGGAAGGACTCTGGCTACACCCTTGAAGGTATCGACTTCAGGATTGAGACTACGCGTAGTGGCGTACAAAATTGTTTTCTTGCCATTACGCTCGTCTTTGTAATATCCATGAAATGTGCAACCCTCGCGCACGACTGTGAGGTCGATTGCTGTAAATCCGGGATCGAAAAGCGGACGCGGAGTAGTGAACGATAGCCAATCGTGTGTTGTGGTAACGTAGTGCAACTGACGATTATCGACACGAGACGACCAATAGACATAAAACAAATCTTCCTCGGGCACATAAGTAAACTCGGGAGCCCATGCATTGGGTGCAGTGGGATTACCTCCTACTCCATCCATTACAAATATCTTGCCACTGTCGGTGGTAATGCCACCATCGGCGGCACACCAGTGAATGAGATCATCGGACTGCCAATGAAATATAGCGGGATTTTCCCACCCCCATGTATGAACGAGATGGAAGGTTGTTTTACCATTGCGTGTAACGCGATTGAGATAGGGATCACGCATCCACACTGCATCGTCATAGGCTGTAAATATAGACTTTCCTTCATTGAGTTGTTGCCAATGCAAGCCATCGACACTCCACGCATAGAACAAATGTTGAGCCGGCGATGTAAAATAGGCCATCAGATATACACTATCGGGCAACTGATTTACCGGAGGCGTAGATACAGCCGATGCCGAAGCTATACCGACAAACAAAAGCAACGAGGTTAGAAGTTGTTTGATATTCATAGACAAAACTACCTTTTGTTTGTTTTTTTTATATTCTATCCAGCACCTTCACAATAAGTTCGCCTATAGACGATTTGTAATTGGTATTGGAGTGATGGGCTACACGATTGGCTATAATCATGCACACAGTCATGGCTCTATGCCCAAGCAATGTGGCAAGACCGGCCAGTGCCGAGCTCTCCATTTCGTAGTTGGTAATAACAAAACGGTCGTGCTTGAAGGCCTGTATCTTGGTATTGAGCTGGGGATCGGCCAAGGGTATGCGCAACTCACGACCCTGAGGTCCATAGAAACCATTCGCCGAAATAGTCACTCCTCGCACCATATCGTCTTGTGCTATTTGCTCAACAAGTTGGGCATCATTGTCGATAACATACGGACGTGCCCACATATCATTCCAGCCTACCGAACGACAAAAATCCTCTTCAAAAGCCAAGTCACACACCTCGTTACGACCGGCATAAAAGTTGAGCAGTCCATCAAATCCGATAGACTTTTCGGCAACTACATGCGTACCTATAGGAACATGAGTTTGCAATCCGCCACTTGTACCTACACGAACCATTGTAAGGGTGCGATGTTGTGGTTTTTCATATCGAGTTTCAAAGTCGATATTGGCCAAAGCATCGAGTTCATTTACTACGATATCAATATTATCGGTTCCAATACCATGCGATATACACATTATCTTCTTACCCTTATACACACCGCCTATGGTATGAAACTCGCGACTCGATACCTCAAATGTTTTTTCATCGAAATACGATGCTACCAAATCAACACGACCGGGGTCGCCTACGAGAATAATTTTATCGCACAATTGATCGGGGCGAACGTGTATGTGAAATGCACTACCATCGGGGTTGATAATCAATTCCGACTCGGGAAAATACTTTGCATCCATAGTTATATGTTTTAAAAAGGTTAAGACGGAGTACCTTCCAAATGATGAAAGCACTCCGTCATACTATAACAAACGACAAGTTTTATTTATCGTCTTTCTTCTTAGCGGTGCGCTTGCATGTACGCTTGGGCTTTTCTTCTACCTCGGCAGGTTTAGCCTCCGGCTCTTTGGTTGCCTTAGCGGCTTTGGGTGCTTTTGCGACCTTGGCCGACTGCTTTTCAGTACGAGCCGACTTAAGCTCTTTTTCGAGTTGCTCTATCTCCTCGGCTTGATTGCGAATGGTAGTAAGCAGAGCATTGAGCTCTTCGTTCTCGATTTGAGCCGGATACTGTTCTTCTACGCGAACGATGAAGTCACTCAACACATTCATATAGTTGGTAAAGGCATCGAATGGGCTTTCGTAGGGGCTGTATGCACTCTTACCCGAGCCATACTTGGTAGACATGAAGAAGAAGTGGTCGCTGGCTTGCAGATAGTTCCAGTCTTGTTTGATGCGACGGTCGTCACACATACGCACGCGCTCGGCCAGTGCATATAGCTTGTGGAATGCCTCGTTTTGCAAGCGATTGCCCAACCATGTGCTCACGTCGCGAGCCTCGTCGGTCCACGACATTGGATAAGGTACCGACAATGTATCTACGGGACGCAACTTGGTAACAGCCTCGGTGGGGGTAATGAAACCTATACCAGCCTTCTCGGCAAATACAGGTAATGCTTTGAGGAACTCAAAAATACCTGTTTCGCGACTTTGTCCCTCTCCCAATGTCTCACAATTCATAAACAGATTGACAACCGATTCCTCTACAGGTGTTGATTCAATCCAAGAAATAAATTTCTCGGCAGTGAGAGGATACTCGCTCCACTCATAGTCAGAGAAACGACGGGCAATATCATCGGTAAACTTATCGTTACGCAACAACATTTTGAGTTTGGGCACAGCTATAGAGCTGTATAGGTAATTGGGACTCTTCCAGCCCAAAATATGTTTTGCACCTTCAGTAATGACACCCTTGAAACCCATAGAGGCAATCATGGTTGCTATCTCATCGGAGAAAATCAACTCAGTATTGCGGAACACCTTGGGACGCTGACCAAAGAGGGCATAAATCTTATCATCATGATCTTTTACTTGAGCACGGAACTCATCGATATCAGAAAGTGAAACCAAAGAGTGTGCATAAGTCTCAGAGAGGAACTCAACGCAACCTGTCTTGGCAAGGTCCTTAAGAGCATCAATCAACTCGGGCACATATACTTCCAATTGTTCAAGCACAACACCCGATGCCGATATAGCAACTTTAAATCTACCTTCCGATGTCACAATCATCTCTTTTATAGCCTCTATAGCCGGCATATAAGAGTTGCGAGCAATGCGTGTAATAACATCTTCATTGGCAAAGTCGTCGTAATAGTAGTGATCACGACCTATATCAAAGAAACGATAGCGTTTGAGACGGAAGGGTTGATGAATCTGGAGATATAAACAGATGCTTTTCATAATATATTATGTATTTATTTACAATGAGTGATTAGTAGTTTCGCAAGACATTATTATATATATCAATAACTTTCTGTCCTGCATATTTCCATTTTATCTCATTCACTTCGGCCTCACCTTCAACGCGCAGATGCTCGTAGAGTGCGGGGTTGTGTGTGATAGAGTATATTGCATCGGCCATTGCATCAATATCCCAATAGTCGGTCTTGATGACATTGGTAAGGATTTCGGCGCAACCCGACTGTTTCGAAATAATAGACGGCACACCTACTTGCATAGCCTCAAGAGGCGATATACCGAAAGGCTCGGATACCGATGGCATCATATATACATCGCTTGCCTTGAGCATCTCATACACCTGTTTACCTCGTTGAAAACCGGGGAAGTGGAAGCGATCTGAAATACCACGAGAGGCGGCAAGTTTTATCATTTGGTCCATCATATCACCGCTACCGGCCATCACGAAACGCACATTTTGCGTTCTCTCAAGCACACGCGCTGCTGCCTCAACAAAGTATTCCGGACCCTTCTGCATGGTGATGCGACCAAGGAAGGTAACAATCTTATCCTTGGTATTGCGAGGCATCTCTATGGCTTTGATTTCGTCGCTAAGAGGTGTTACTGCATTGTGTACGGTAGATACCTTGGCCGGATCTATATGATACTTCTCAATAACAGTTTGTCGAGTAAGGTTGCTCACACATATAATATGGTCGGCATGCAACATACCATCACGCTCAATGGCAAAAACTGTAGGATTGACATTACCACGGCTGCGGTCGAAGTCGGTAGCATGCACATGGATTACAAGAGGCTTACCTGTTATTTGCTTGGCATGAATACCGGCCGGATAGGTGAGCCAGTCGTGCGAGTGAATTATATCAAACTCCGTAGCACGCGCTATCACACCGGCAACAATCGAGTAGTTATTAATCTCCTCAATAAGATTGTCGGGATAACGACCCGAGAACTCTATACAACCAAGATCGTTGGTATTAAGATAGTTAAAATCGGCATAGATATGGTCGCGCAACTTATAGTATAGCTCCGGCTCCATGCAGTATCCATAACGATTTTGTACATAGTCTCTATCGACATCGCGCCACGCAACAGGCGTATTGCCGGCACCTATGATACGAGCAAAACTTGTATCCTCATCGCCATGGGGTTTGGGTATAACAAAGGTGATATCCATATCTCCACATTCCCACATGCCTTTGACAAGGCCATAACTGGCCGTTCCAAGTCCACCGAGGATATGTGGGGGGAATTCCCACCCGAACATTAATGCTTTCATGATATGATTATATATTATACTTTTTCAACGAATGTAATACACGCAATACTTCTCCTACGTTTTTGGCAAAGCTGATAGCTCCACGAGCTGTATAGGGCGGGTTGCCATCAAACATCTCCGACAACGAGCCTATACACTTATCGGACAAGTCATCTTCGTAACCAATAAGCATTCGCTCTATAAATGCCACACCACTTATACCAAAGATGCGCAGATATGCATCGGCATACGCACCCATGAGCCAAGGTCGTGCCGGGCCTTGATGGCGCGCCAAAGCACGCTCTTCGGGGGAACCCGAGTACCAAGGTCTGTATCCCCAGCTTTTGGGACTAAGCGAACGAATACCCTTGGGTGTGAGCAACTCTTTGGTAACGATATCGAGAATTGCCTTGCGTTGGCGACGATCGAGGGGCGAATATTCGAGTGAAATTGCAATAAGCATATTGGGGCGAACGCTCCAATCGGTCATATTGCCATCGATAAAGTCGTACAAGTATCCATAGTCATTGAGGAATGTTGCAGGGAACGAGCCATCGATTTGCTCGGCCAAGGCATTCCATTGTTCTATATCTCCTTTGGCTCCTCCTACTTCGTATAGAACAGTGGCAAACTTGAGTGCATTGTACCACAAAGCGTTTATCTCTACAAGATAGCCACTACGTTGGTTGACGGGGTGACCATTGAGCGTACTGTTTACCCACGACACGATACGGTCGCGACCATTGGTATAAACCAAGCCATTGGCATGCACGCAAAGGTTGGGGTGATTGCCCTTGATGATATATGAGAGTATATCGGCAACAAGTTTGCCATATTTTTCGTAGCAAGCCTCATAGCCCACCTCGCGAGCATAATGCTGTATGGCCCATATAGCCCATAGGGGCACATCGGGTATCTCTATCTCTCGTATCATGGAGTCGGTTCGGCCATCTTTCATAAACGCACGCAATGCATGCTCGGCCGTCTTCATGGTTGCTTCAAAGGCATCTACATCGTCTATTGCCAATGAGCAACCGGGTAAGGCTATAAACTGGTCACGAGCACGTATCCCAAACCATGGGTAACCGGCCAAGATATAGAGGTCTTTTCCTTGTTTGAAGTAGAATTGTTGAGCCGAGTTTTTGAGACAGTTGAAGAAGCTGTTACGGGGGGTACGGTTTTCGTACTCTTCCTCATAGATACGAGCGAGAGCCCGAGGCTTGGCCTCCTCTACTCCTGCGGCAAAAATAATGCTCTCGCCTTTCTTGATAGGTACTTCAAAATAACCAGGCACAAAAAGGTCCTCGGTATAGGGTTCGCCACGTTCTTGGTCTTTGACATACTCTATGCCTTTGTACCAGTGCGGATCGTATATAAATTGAGGCTTCTTGTTGCACTGCATAAACAGACGAGGATAACCCTCGTACAGACAACAACTGATACCGTTGGGCACCTCTTCATAGCTCTTATCTATCACCTCATTTTCCATGCACAGCTCATTGGCTGGACGGAACGCCAAAAATGGACGGAATTGCAAAATTGTAGGAGAGTGAGCCTCAACAAGCGTATATTTGATAAGAATGCGATTTTGATGTTCCTCAAAGATTTTCTCTTTGGTCAAGATAACACCACCCACACGATAGGTCTTGCATATGGTATCGTCACAGTTAAATTCACGAATATACTTATGACCATTGGGACTGAAACAATCACCTTGATACTTATGCAAACCCAAGTTAAAAGGTGCGCCATGTTGTATAACAGTCTCATCGAGTGATGACAGCAACACGTAGTTTTGATCGTCAAACTCGGGAATAGGTATCACCAACAAGCCATGTTGCTTGCGGGTATTGCAATCGACAATTGTAGTACAATGATAAGCTCCCGAGCGATTGGTACGCAAGAGTTCTTTACGCAACGACTGCTCCAAGTTTATCATCAGCCTTTTGTCAAACTTCAAATAGCTCATATTTATATAGATCAGGTTAACAAATTGATAGTGCTACACATATTATATAGCATATATTCGACCCACGAATTTATTAAATTTATACAAGAAATGCAAGTTCGCTATGCATAAAAAAAATATTATTTTCATCACCACAACTTAATTATGCAATAATCAAGAAGTTGCGCACATGCCACCAAAACATAAGTTCATAAAAAAAACGCCCCGATTTGGGACGTTTATGTAGCTTTTTGTTAAATTCATTATACACGACCTATAAAAAGGACAAGGTTATCGAGGAACATCTTAATAGATACAGCAAGCAACATTACACCAAAGAACTTGCGTGTAACATACACACCACTCTTACCCAAAATGCGCTCCAAGAAATATACATTGCGCAACACAAGATAGACGATAACAATATTCATCAACAGACCGATAAGAATATTTACCAATCCATAAAGTGATTGCAACGATAACAAGGTTGTGAACGAACCGGCACCAGCAATGAGCGGGAATACCAATGGTACCATCGTAGAAGAACCGGCAGGGCCATTATTGCGGAATATCTCAACATCGAGCACCATCTCTACTGCCATGAGGAAAAGTACTATAGAACCACCAATGGCAAACGAATAAATATCGACATGGAACAACCTGAGAATTGAAGATCCTAAAAACAAGAATGCGAGGAACATGGCCAATGACCAAATTGCAGCCTTCTCGGCATTGATTTCGCGACCTTTGGTACGCATATCGATAATTATTGGCGTAAGACCCACCATATCGATAACCATAAACATGATAATAAACGAACTGATAGTCTCTTCTATAGAGAAACTACTAAAAAAATCTTTTAAAAAGATCATTACGTCTTGCATAGCAAAATTGTATTAAATTATTCAAATCTAAAATTCGGGGACAAAGGTAATGATTTTTCGATGTTTTAGAGATAAAATGCAAAAGTTATTTTTTCTTATCGAGTAGATAGATATAAAAATTATTTTCTATTTTTGTGAGTTGAGTATTGGTCATCTATCGATACACTCAATAATAATCTATAAAAAAAACGACTTTAGAAATCAGGATATTTATAACGCAATATGGAAAGCATTTATCAAACACTCATGCAATTGCCTCTATTTCAAGGAGTAAGCCGCGCTAAGCTATCGGAATTGGTAGAGAAAACTCGTTTTCATTTTCTCAAATATGAAGCCGGTGAGTGTGTGATAAAACGCTCGGAGCCTTGCACCCACCTCAAGTTTCTGCTATCGGGTAGCTTGCGTTGCGAAATGAACACATACGATGGCAAGGTGAGACTGAGTCATGTTGTGCATGCGCCCGATATCATTGCCCCCGACCACATCTTTGGTCGCAACACGCACTATCCGGCACACTACTACGCTGTAGATGCTGTAGGTATGATGCAGATAGACAAATCGACATTCATGTCTTTTATGCACGAAGAGCCCATTTTCATCATCAACCTACTCAATATATTGTCACGTCGATGCCAAAAGAGCAAAGAGACCATTTTATCAATCAGCACCGGCGACCTTCGTGAGCGACTGGCCCATTGGATTCTCAACCTCACATCACGCAATTCTACCGACATTCGCATCAGCGCACGACAACGCGACCTTTACGGCTATTTCGGGGTGCAACGTACTGCGTTGCTCAATACACTTGCCGAGCTGAAACAAGAAAAAATAATAGACTATACAACCAATGAGGTAACAATTCTCGACCGAGTAGCTATGCGCGACATTCTGCTTGAAGGTATTGAGTTTCTTGAAGAATAATTTTGTAACACACAATCTTGGCCACATCTGTACTGTAATATCTACAATAGAACTACATAATATCGCAAAGAGCCAATGCTTCATTTTAAGAAGTCATTGGCTCTAAATTTTCCGTAGAAACATTTTAAACTACACAACTTCAAACAAGTCAAATTAACTATAAAAGCCTTATATGCTTGCAGGTTAATGATAAAAATAGTTATATTTGCAGTTTGTAAATAAGGACAAGAAAATTTTAACAACTACCATATAAATAGAAACTATGAAAAAGAGATTTTTGCTCAGCGCAACAATTGCCTTAGGTATGGCACTGAACAGCATGGCACTTCCCGCCGACAACACACCTCGTGTAATAACCCAACCCGACGGAACTACCATCACCATTGTGATGCATGGCGATGAGTATGGCAGCTATATAACCACATTGGAGGGTAACATCATACAACGTTGCGACGATGGATTCTTCCGCTATTCACAAATGGAAGGAACTAAATGTATAGCTACCGACATGATAGCCCGCGACAGCGATAACAGCAATGCCCAAGTACAAGCATTCTTGCAAGAGATTGACCACGAAGCTATCAACAGCCACATTCGTCGTGGCGCCGAGGAAAAACGCCAAAAGATGAGCTACGAGGCTCGTCCTCAAGGTGCTCCGCTACGCAAGATAGTACAATCTACAACCGACGACGAAACTACCAAAGTACGCGGACTTGTTATCTTGGCCGAATTTCAAGATGTAAAATTCAGCGAGAACGGTACCAAAGAGAACATCAGCGCCTTGATGAACGAAGAGGGTAACAACTACCTCGGTGCAATAGGTTCGGCTCGCGACTACTTCTTGGCACAAAGTTTTGGTAAGTTTGAGCCCACGTTTGATGTTATAGGCCCTATCACACTCCCCGAGAACGAGGCATACTATGGTGCTCCTGATGATGGCTATAGTGGTGGTGACAGTGGCGCCAAAGTATATTATTTGCCTTTGCACGCTTGCGATGTCGTATTTGAGCAAAACCTCTGCAACTTTGCCGACTACGATAGCGACAACGATGGTTACATCGACCTCGTGTTTGTAGTATATGCCGGTTATGCCGAGAGTAGTGGTGCCGACAAGAACACTATTTGGCCTCATGCCGCATGGGTAGGTAACACTACAGCTGCCAAAGAGCGCGACTACAATGGCATAAAGATTGACGCATACGCTTGTACATCGGAACTTGCCGGTGTAGAGGGTACCGACTTGTATGGTATTGGTGCTATATGCCACGAGTTTAGCCACACATTGGGACTCCCCGACTGGTACGACACTAAAGGTTATGGTGGTTTCGGTATGAACAAATGGAGTATCATGGACCAAGGTTGTCACAATGCCGGAGGTCGCATTCCTTGTGGTTATAACGCTTATGAACGTGAATTCTGCGGTTGGATGAATATAACAGAACTCACCAACAAATGTAGCATTCAAATGGAGAATGTAGCCACATCGGCAACCGCCTATAAAATTGTAGCCGATAACAACAGCGACCGCTACTTTACACTCGAGACTCGTGTTAAAGAGGGTTGGGACCAACATTTGCCCAGCGAAGGTATGCTCATTATCAAGGTAGATTATGACGCCGATGTTTGGGACTTGCAAAGCAACTCGGTAAATACATCGGCACAACGCCAACGTTTCCAATTTGTTCCTGCCGACAACGAAGTGAGTACAGAGAACTTTGAAGGAGACTTGTGGCCCAATGGTGGACAAAACGCCTTTACAGAATCGACATCTCCGAAGATGAAAATCCACCTTACTACTATCAAGAATAAGCCTGTTACCAACATTACATTCGACACCACCACCAAGATAAGCACATTTGACTTCAAAGGTGGCGACTCGGGCGTAAATGGTATTACTTCAACCGACAACTGCGCTTACTACAATGGTAGCGACATTGTGATATGTAGCAACTCGGCTCAAGTAGCTCACATATATAATATACAAGGTATGCTCATTGCTACTATCAATGTAACTGATGGCAATGCAATCTATACCCCCAATAACAATGGCATGTATGTAGTGCGTTGTGGCAACAACAGCTACAAAGTAAACGTACAATAATATAACTGAAATATCTAATTTAAGAATAACTATAAATATCGTTTGAGATTATTTATCAATCACATAACATATATAAGAATGAAAAAGGTACTATTGACAATACTGACTTTGACTCTCGCTTTTATGAGCAGTGTTTATGCGGCACCTGTAAGAAAAGCTGTGAGTGAATACACACAACCCGATGGAAGTATAATAACATTGAAGTTGTGCGGTGATGAATTTCATCACTACTACATGACTCCCGAAGGCGATTATGTAACAATATGCGATGATGGCTATGTGCGTTATACCACTCTCGATGCCAACAACAATCTTATCGCAGGCAATACTATTGTGGGTCAAGGAGAACCTATTGTATCACGCGTTGCACTATCAGAGCGTCATGCACAATTGGGCTTGTCGCAACGCTCCATGAGAAGTGGCAACGCCATTGCCCGTAGAGCTCCTATGCGTCAGATAGTACAAAATGCAACCAATGAAGACAAGACCGTAAGAGGCTTGATCTTGCTGGTTGAGTTTAAAGATGTGAAATTCACAACCGGCAAGAGCTACATCAACGACATGATGAACAAGGAGAACTATAGCGATGAGTATGGTTCGATAGGCTCGGCCCGCGACTACTTCAAGACGCAAAGTTACGGCAAGTTTCACCCTCAATTTGACGTTATAGGCCCTATCACTCTGAGTGAGAACTCGGCCTACTACGGAGGTAACGACTCGTATGGTGTAGATTTACGTCCCGATGTTATGGTATCGGAGGCTTGCGAGATAGCCAATAGCCAAGGATTGGTAAACATGTCGGACTATGACCTCGATGGCGACAACTGGGTAGATCTTGTATATGTTATATTTGCCGGATATGGCGAGAATATTTCGGGTGCCGACCCCGACTTTATGTGGCCTCATGCTTGGTATATCTATCAAGGTGCAGGTCGCAAGGTCAAGATAGACGATGTGTATCTTGATGCCTACGCCTGCTCGGCCGAGCTTTATGGTATATCGGGCACTCAACCCGAAGGTATAGGCTCTTTCTGTCACGAATATAGCCACACTTTGGGGTTGCCCGACTGGTACGACATCGACTACTCGGGTGGTATGGGTATGTCAGATTGGAGTATTATGGATAGCGGTTGTTATGCCGGCGATGGATATGTACCCATCAGCTACAACGCCTACGAACGTTGGTATTGTGGTTGGTTGGAACTGAACGAGCTTACCGAAGCCGCCACTGTTACAATGTATGACTTGAATACCGACAAGAACTCGGCCTTCATGATAGCCTCAACCAACCCCAATCAATACATAACCTTAGAGAGCCGACAAAAAAAGGGTTGGGACGCAGGACTGCCTGCCGAGGGTATGATGGTAATAGCTGTCGATTATGATGAAAGCGTATGGAACAAGAATGCCCCCAATGACAATCCTTCAAGACAACGATTTAAACTCATTCCTGCCGATAACAAATGGAACGAAAGCAGCTTGTATGGCGACTTGTATCCCTACAATGGCAATACCGAGCTATCATCTACGTCATATCCCAAGATGAAGGTATATACAACCTCTATCAACGACAAGCCCATCACCAACATAGCTTATGAGAATGGCATAACAACATTCGACTTTAAAGGTGGCAATACAAGCAGCTTAGATGCACCTGTTGCCACTTCGGCCGGAAATGTCTCAAATAATAGTTTTACCGCCTACTGGTCACCGGTATCAGGCGCCGAGAGCTACACATTATATGTTGAGCGACTTGACGAGATAGAAACTCCTGCAATACCTCTTGAGGAAAACTTCGACAAATTCACAGCCAATAACAGTATAAACATCGAGACAATTCTCGACGATTATACAATGGCAAAGGGTTGGACAGGCTCAAAGGTGTTCTGCAACGATGGCTCGGCCAAGTTGGGCAATAGCTCACAAGGAGGCTCATTGGTATCGCCCTCATACAATACTGAGGAGGAATATACCGTTCGCCTCGATGTACGTGTTTACAACACCGATGCGCTGAGCGGTACCATGAAAGTATCAATCGATGGCTCAAGCAGGTCGTACTGCGATGTAGCTCTTTCACAACTCTATACCGACCAATTTGTGACCCTAAAAATAGCTTGTCGTACAGGTGGCAAAGGGCAGAAACTGACTATTGAAAGTGACAAGCGCATCTACATCGACAACGTATCGGCAACAAACGGAATAGAGAGCAAGACTCCCGGTCGCGCCGAATTGAGATTTGATGCCATCGCTGAGACAGTTTCAGGAAATACACAGGCGGCTATGTTACGAGCATCGGAGGTAACCGAGAACACCGTATTCAAGGGCATTACAGCAACCAATTACACTGTAAATAAAGTTGTCAATAACATCTATGCCGGTGTGTATCGCTACAAGGTAAAGGCTGTGGCCGGTAACGAAGAGAGTTCGTGGTCGAATATTATTGAGGTAATAATAGATGACACAATACCCGATGCCGTAGAGGCTGTGACAAGCGATAGTCGCATCTATGCTACGCATGGTATTATACACATCGATGGCAGCCAAGAGAAAACAGCTACTATATACAATATGCAAGGTGCTGTTGTGACAACTCTTGCCATAAACAATGGTCAAGCTACATTTGCACCCGCTACACAAGGTATATACTTGGTACGCTGTGGCCAAGAGGTACAAAAGGTAGTGGTAAGATAAGTATTACCTCAACAAGATAGAAACGGCAGGTTGCAATGTTCACAATGCAACCTGCCGTTCTTTTAGGGCTATATGTGCGTGATTAAACAGTTCGCTCCATAATATAGTCGTTCATAAAGAAACCATTGCCAATATCATGGTCACGGGTATTGACAATCTCAAATCCCATGTGTC
This sequence comes from Bacteroidaceae bacterium, assembly GCA_017410245.1. Taxonomy (GTDB): domain Bacteria; phylum Bacteroidota; class Bacteroidia; order Bacteroidales; family Barnesiellaceae_A; genus Barnesiella_A. The sequence continues at coordinate 57,011 of JAFQRE010000039.1, read as the reverse complement.
GATAAAAACCTACAGCCGGATTGGCTCTATTGACAAAGAGTTCAATTACAATATCATTGTTGTGGCCTCGCTCACATTCTTTTACCCACTCTACTCCTTGTTCTATCATATATCGTCCCACTCCCAGGCCATGTACCTCGAGGCGGGCATATATCTTTTGGAAATTATATCTTCCCTCCCCCAATGGTTCTATAGATATATAAGCGCAAGGCTCTTCATCGCGCATAATAATTATGAAGTGATGATGCTTATCACGCATCTGCATAGTGAGATTTTCGTGACTATACATCATTTCAAACATATACTCTATCTGTTCGGGCGACAGAATAGAGGCATAGGTTGCCTGCCATACGCCATCGGCAAGCGAGCGTATAAGTGATACATCATTGATTGTTGCGTGTCGGTAACTAAACATATTGCTATTTATTTGATTTAACATCAGAAAGTAAAGTGCAAACCTACACGCACACCACCACGATCTACTCCCGGTGTATCACGATAGGTTAGCCTGAATACATATTCAACTCGCAAGATTGTGAGTATATTCTCTATACCCACACCCAGCTCCATATAAGGTGTGCCTTGCATACGTTGTACATTCCAATCGGGATTGAAAAGAAACAACCCTGTCTGCTCGGGGTAGTAATTGGTATCTTTAATACTACCATAAATACCTCGGAATGTAACTACCTCGCGCAATCCGAGCCTATTTATATATGGTATATTGTTGAATAGCAACCCATTGGCATGATAGGTAATATCCCATGAGGCATATTGGTCGAAAATAAACTCCATAGGCGACAGCAACGAATAAGACTCGGGCTGTATGGTATATGACATGTTGGCATAAGGTATGATGAGTAGCGGATATGGCACATCATTCCATACCTTGCCGGCCTTGAGAATGACATCGGCAAAACCCAGTTTCGACATGCGGAAACGTTTCGAGACAGCAGCTTCGGTGTGATGATAGGTATAATCACTTCCCAAACCTTTTATGGCAAAAAGGTGACGCAGAGTGAGCTGTACGGCATCATTATCGATAGTCTGTCGCTCTCCATACGAGGTAAGGAACTTCTCGGTAGGAGCATATTGCAGGCACACCTCGCCCAATGTCTGTTCAAGCGAGGAAACCGGTGTAACAGTTCCTCCCCTTTCTACATCAAATGACATATAAGGAGTGCTATGTTGCTGTTCATTGCGCAGAGCCAATTGCAACGACAAACCACCGGCAAACTCGTGCTTATACGTGATACCATACGACTGCAAATAAGTAGCATTGTAGTCGGGCGCACGGCGCAACGACAACACAAAGTTGTCGCGCGATGTATGCAGGTAACGCTGTGCCAAGTAGTTGAGATCGTTGTTATAATGCACCTTCAACGAGCGAATGGGATACTCGAGCGGCGAGTGTCGCTTGTTGTTGAAAGAGTACTCCAACGCAGCACCATACTTCCACTTATCATCATCAAATCCATAAGCCACATATCCCGAGGCAAAAAGACGAGGGTGCAACTTGGCTGTAGTCGTACCACCTACCTTCAGTCGCACACCCTCTATACTATTGCCACTGATAAATGTGTTGATAGGACCTATATCAAATCGACTCTCTTCATCGTGTTTATGTGTTGCCACATAACCCGTAAAAAGCGAATGGGTAATCTTGGCAACTGTCTTTACTGCCGGAATCTCCTTGAGCCTACGTGTCACCTCACCTATGGCATCTTCTTGAGGCGCAAGAGGTACCGGACGGTTGTGCAACCAGAAAGTTTGGTCACGCTTGGTGGCACTCTCAAGTACCACCTCTTGCTGTAAGCCATCAAATATACCATCAAGTTGAGGCTCGCCATATTGTTGCCGAGAGTAGTAGATAGAGCGACGAGCATACAATCCCGGCATACCGGGAGCCATACTAAACTCCGTTACAACATCATCATAGACCTTCACCCTACGCCCCAAAGTGTCGCGCACATAGTCTTGCTGCAATATCATACGGCTCACATAATTGAGGTTAATATCGCGCGGAATGGTATAATGGGCACGTTTGACAAAATAGCTTGAGTCATCTATCACCACATACAAGTGTCCGGCAAAACCAAAGGATTGAGGATTGTATGAAGCAAAACCAAGATCAATACACTTCTCGCCATCGACATACAAGGTGTCGAGCAGATAGTACTTATAGAACGATACAGCATACTGCGACAACGGACTGACAAACTGCTGATTGAGCAACTTTATATCGTTATCATACAAGTCTATCTCACGAAACATCTCGGAAGCAAACGAGTGCATATTCTCGGCATCGATAAAACCCTCAAGTCCGGCACGATTGACAGCCGTCACAACCTCACGAGTAGCTCGAGGAGCACTACGCGAATAGTAGTCGATAATGCGCTCCTGAATAGCCACGTTGAGTATAGGACGATGTGTCACATCGGAAGTATCGACATGCGCCGTAAGAAAGGGTATGGAGCGGAAGAGAGGATTGGCACGCATTCGTTCATCGAAGTTATTGAATGCAAAGGTCGTCTTTTCGTACTTCTGTTGCGAAAAGAAGGCCGGCCGAAGCGAATCTTCGGCAGCACGCATAGCAATAAGCCGTCGTGCCAGATCTACTGCCGGATTATTCTTCTTGCTATACTTCTCTTTGCTCGGTTGCACCAATACCTCATCGAGCGGTATCGACATAGGCGACAGAGCTACATGCAACTTATTATTGCGACCTTTGCGCACTTGCTTATCTACCGTTTTATAACCCAACAACGAAAACCGCACACACTCAAAGTGGCTCTGCGTTGTAATATCGAACCTTCCCGCAACATCGGTGGTAGCCCCTCTATCGCTACCTACAAGCGTCACTGACACATTGGACAAAGGCTCGCTGGTAAGTGAGTCTATAACAATACCTCGCAACACTGTTGGTTTCTGCGCAACAACAGCGGTAGCAATACATAATAGTATTACCAATACAACTATGCGGTATATGTGTTTGAGGCATTCCATAAAAAACGGGCAAATTAATACCTACCATACAATACTGCAAGGGTAGATACAAATTGCCATGCAAAGTTAATTATTTAACCAAGGCTATGGGTATTCTTATGACAAGAATTAATTATTTATTACATAAAAGGCCAATAATAGATTGTTCGTATCAACAATATTTACTACTTTTGACACATTAATCTTAAATAACTACATATGAAAAAAGCTCTACTTACCATGATTTTGGCCATAGCTACTCTCACAGCTATGGCACAAGTTACCACCTATCACGAAGGTTTCTACTTCGACAAAATGTCGCCTAACGGCAAGTGGCTTGCCACTCAAAACTTAGGTACTGTATTTATGTATATCCAAGATAGCGACACCTATCTTGAATATACTGCATCGGAAGATGCAGTAACCGAATATTATGCTACCGGTATAGGCAATTGTATAAGCAACGACGGTATAATAGTGGGAGGCACTAACGATGCCATATGCGCATACTGGCAAAATGAAAAATGGACACCTCTGCCTCTCAAGCCCGAGAATACGGCACTCAACCTTGCCAATGGCATTACACCCGATGGCAACCGTATCGTTGGATTTGTAGGCAATTCCGGCCTGAACATGTATAGCGTACAAATGATAAAGCCCGTATATTGGGATCGTAACAGCGAAGGCAGCTACGACATGTATGTAGAACTACCCCAACCCGAGACCGACTTCTGCGGACGCATACCTCAGTACGTTACAGCCATATCAATAAGTGACGATGGCAAGACTATAGTAGGCCAAATTGTAGATTGGTCCGGTTTCTACATTTACCCCATCATATACACTCAAGCTACCGATGGCACATGGAGCTACCGCACTATCGATGAAGGTGTATTGTATGCCGAGGGAACAGAATTTATGGAGTGGCCCGGTGAAGAGCCCGAAGCGCCTAATGGTGAAGAGTTCATGAATGAAGAGGAATTGGCTGCATGGAATGCTGCGTGGAACGCATTCTGGATTGAATACGATAAATTTCAAAATGGCGAAATTGACGAATATCCTGCCGAGCCCAATGCTGGCGATTATATAAAAGAGCGCATCGATGAGTACAAGAATGCCATGCGCGAGTTTGAAAACATACTCAACGACTATTATCGCAAAGCCAATGCCTTCGAGATGGACTTGATGGACAAAATGTATAATAAATGTTTTGTATTCAACAATGTATATGTATCGGGCAACGGCCGCTACTACACCACTACAATAGAGAGTTTAGATACAAGCAACCCGCTCAATCCCAAGAGCGTATTTGTACCCCAACGCATCGATCTCGAAAATGGCGACACTATGACTCCCATTGCCGGAGTTACCGACATGATAGCATCGAGTGCTCTCAACGACGGACGTTGGATTGCTCAAAACCCCAAGATGGCTTATGGTCGCAACTCTTATATAGTATCGCCCGATGGTAATGTAAAAATTCCCTTTGTCGATTACATCAATGGATTGTCGGCCGAAGTAGGTCAATGGGTAAAGAACATAACCACATTCGATGTCCTCGTCGTTACAAGCTATGATTCGGAGGGTTATCCCATGGATTATGAGGTTGTAGAAGATAGTATTGTTTCCGGATCGGTACACTGCAACAGTGAAGGTACAATCTTCACCTCTTTCATGTATGACGAATGGGGCGAGAACGTATCTTTCCGAGAGTTTTCTTATACTATCAATCTCAACAACCTCGACAACGTAGAGGGTATAAGAAATGACACTGAGCCTATATACATAGCCGACAACACACTATATATGCCCTGCAATACACAACATTTAGCTGTGTATGACATCAATGGCATGAATGTGCTTCAAGTAGAAAATCCCGGCGAAAGATGGCAACTCAACTTGACTCCGGGCATCTACATCGTGAAAGTGACCGGTAGCGAAGATACTCAAGTAAGCAAGGTAGTAGTTAGATAAGACTACCCATAAATAGAACAAGAGACTGTACCTGTGAGCAATAAGGTACAGTCTCTTGTCGTTTTATAAACCCATATTTATCAACGCTTAGCCTTAAGTTGAATAGCGCGAAGAAGCGAAAATACAAAGAAATAGATTGATATCCACAAGAACAACAACAATAATGCAGCCAATGTATAGGCTATCCACTCTTCAATGCCCATACCTATACTCATATACTTCATCACACTCGTATAAGTAAGCCACGGACTGATAAAAGCCTTAGCAACAACCAACTTGCCAATGAGGGCCACAGAATTGAATACATAACAGATAGCCCAAAACAGCAAGAATGAAATTATAAAAGAAAAAATATGATTGCGCTTCATAAAAGTATTAATTTTTGACCTTGCAAAGGTAATATTTAGCTTTGAGATTATTTTTATGTAGCATTTTTTTTATCTTTGCAAGAGTATATATTAACACACTTTATAATTATGAAGTACGGATTTATAAAAGTAGCTGCTGCAATACCTCCTGTTACCGTAGCCGATTGCCATAGCAATGCACGAGGCATGGTAGAATTGGCACGACAAGCAGCCAGCCAAGATGTTGAATGGATAGTTTTTCCCGAATTATGTATAACAGCATATACCTGTGGCGACCTTTTTGGCCAACGCCTTCTTCTTGACGAGGCCGAGAAAGCCATAGCCTATTTTATCGAAGAGACCAAGGAGCTTGACATGGTATGCGTAATAGGCGCACCTGTACGTTGTGACAACCAATTGTTCAACTGTGCCATTGTATCGTCACATGGCAAGATACATGGTGTTGTACCCAAGAGCTATCTGCCCGGCTACAAGGAGTTTAACGAAGAACGCTGGTTTGCTACGGCAGCCGATGCATATAGCGATACAGTGACCGTATGTGGCCAAAGAGCACCATTGGGAGCCCGACAACTCTTCACCATAGGAGAGGCCAAATTTGCCATAGAGATATGCGAGGACGTGTGGACACCCGTTCCCCCCAGCTGTCACCACGCACAAAACGGAGCCAACATATTGGTAAACCTCTCGGCCAGCAACGAGCAGATAGGCAAGAACAAATATCTGCGCTCACTTGTTTCGCAACAGAGTGCCCGTTGTTGCAGTGGTTACATTTATGCATCGTCGGGATTTGGCGAATCGACAGCCGACCTCGTGTTTGCCGGTAATGCGCTTATCTTTGAGGCAGGAACCATGTTGGCAACAGCCGAGCGTTTCTGTATCAACCCACAACTTGCCATCAGCGAGATAGATGTCAATCGTCTCAATAGCGAGCGTCAAGCCACAACAAGTTTCATGGGTGGTGCAGCAGCATTGCGACAGATACAGCCCTACCGAGAGACTATCATACCCAACATGAACAAGAAGAGTATCTCACTTACACGCCCCATAGCACCGTCTCCTTTTGTTCCCTCCGATCCCATAGCTCTCGATGAGGCCTGCCAAGAGGCATTTAATATACAAGTATCGGCCATAACCAAACGCATATTGCACACACAAACCAAGAGCCTTGTATTGGGCGTATCGGGAGGTCTCGACTCTACCCTTGCACTGCTCGTTTGCGCCGAGGCTTTGCGCCGATTAAATCGTCCTATGAGCCACATCGTGGGTATCACAATGCCCGGTTTTGGAACAAGCGACCGCACACACGACAACGCCCTCATCTTGATGCAAGAGTTGGGAATAACAATGCGCGAAATATCGATTGTACCAGCTGTAAAGCAACACTTTATAGATTTAGGCCACGACATCAACGTACACGATATTACATACGAAAATTCGCAAGCACGCGAGCGCACTCAGATACTCATGGACGTTGCCAACCAAACCAATGGCTTAGTGATAGGTACCGGCGACTTGTCCGAGTTGGCACTTGGTTGGGCTACATACAACGGCGACCACATGTCGATGTATGGTGTATCGGCCGGCGTACCCAAGACACTTGTTCGAGCCTTGGTTGAATGGGCTGCCGGCAAAGAGTCGAACGAAAAGATACGCAAGTCGCTACTCGATATTGTTGCAACTCCTATCAGCCCCGAGCTGACTCCTGCCGACAACGATGGTAATATAAAACAAAAGACAGAGGATTTGGTAGGCCCATACGAGTTGCACGACTTCTTTATCTACTACACATTGCAACATGGTTTCAGTCCGTCAAAAGTGTACTTCTTGGCACGCCATGCTTTCAAGGGCGAATACGACGACGACACCATCAAGCATTGGCTACGCAACTTCTATCGCCGCTTCTTCAACAACCAGTTCAAGCGCAGTTGTATGCCCGATGGTCCTAAAGTATGCTCGGTAAGCCTATCGCCACGCGGTAGTTGGCGTATGCCCAGCGATACCTCATCGGCAATATGGCTGGCCGAATGCGATGCATTATAATTAAAAAATCATAAAGCGAGGGGATACAATTATTGCTTTTCGATAAATAAATATTGTTTCCCTTGCTTTTTTAATAAAAAATATCTTTATTTGCAGTCGAAAAATGAAACCGACAAAGTAACGATGAAGGCTCTACGAAAAATTCAAATACTGACTGCTATCATAGCGTTGCTACTCACAGTACCCCTTTGTTGGGATATGGTGAGTGGTTTTGTATTGGGTTTTGTGACACCCGAGATAGGCGAGCACCTCACTTACAAAGGCTACCCCATAGGTGTAGAGGTAATACCTGACGGAGTCAGTAGCATACAAGCCATAAATAGCACCGATGGTATGTTGGGAAGCATCGACTTCAAACGCGAGATGCTACTCTTTATCCCCATAGAGAAAGTATCGACAGGTATCAATATAGTCACTGCCATACTCTCTTTCATAGCCATTGTATGCGCCATATATTTTATAGTATATATGGTAAAATTGGCAACAACACTCGCAAGGCAGGGCATCATGAACAATGTTGCACTAAAGCAATTGCGTAGGGTATCGTATAGTATGTTGGCAGCATACATACTATTTACCATTACCACCATACTTCCCACATGGTACTACTCGCAGCATTTAGATTTGATTGGCTATAGCATGACCTATCCACGCATGAGTCAAGGTATTGTCATAGCAATCATCTTTATACTTATATCGGAAATATTGAATATTACTTTGCGACTGAAAGAGGAGCAAGACTTAACCATCTGACAACAACGCGATATGGCAATAATAGTAAACCTCGATGTAATGATGGCTAAGCGAAAAGTATCGCTCAACGAATTGTCGGAACGCATAGATATAACTCCGGCCAACCTCTCTATATTGAAGACAGGCAAAGCCAAGGCTATACGTTTCTCGACACTCGAAGCTATATGTCGAGAGTTGCAATGCCAACCGGGCGACATACTGGAGTATCGCGATGATGATGTCAATGACAATAATTTTTAACCTAAATAAAACCCTTTAAAATTGACAACAATGAACGTAAAAGCTTTTAAGACGCTTCTTGTAGCAGCTATCGTAGCATTTGTAATGCCCGCTGTAGCACAAGAAAATCCGATGGCTCAACCATTGCCCATCGATGCAGAAGTACGTTATGGTGTTCTTGACAATGGACTCACTTACTACATTCGTCACAACGAGACACCCAAAAATCGTGCAGAGTTTCACATTGCACAACGTGTAGGTTCGGTTCTTGAAGAAGAGAACCAACGCGGTCTTGCCCACTTCCTCGAGCACATGGCTTTCAACGGAACAGGCAACTTCCCCGGTAAGAATATGCTCAACTACCTCGAGCAAAACGGTATCAAGTTTGGTGTAGACATCAACGCCTATACCGGTCTTGATGAAACAGTGTATCGCGTATCTAACGTTCCTACCACCAACCCCGGCTTGGTAGATTCTTGTTTGCTCGTTCTTCACGACTGGGCATGCGACATTCTCTTGCAAGAGGCCGAGATTGACAACGAGCGTGGTGTTATTCACGAAGAGTGGCGTACTCGCAACGATGCCAACTGGCGTATCATGGAGAAGGTTATCCCCGTAATGTTTGAAGGCAGCCAATATGCCAACCGCTTGCCTATAGGTACTATGGAAGTGGTAATGAACTTCCCCTACCAAGACCTTCGCGACTACTACCACAAATGGTATCGCCCCGACAACCAAGCCATCATTGTTATTGGTGACTTCGATGTAAACCAAATGGAGGCTCGCGTGAAAGAGTTGTTCGGTAGCATCAAGATGCCCGAAAACGCTGCAGAGCGTATCTACCACGAAGTACCCAACAACGAAGAGCCTATCTACGTAGTAGGTAGCGACGTTGAGGCAACTTCGACCGGAGTAGATATTTACTTCAAACACGATCCCCTGCCCCGCGAATATCGTGGTACTATGATAGGTGTAGTACAAGACTACATCGAGAACATTGCAGGCATCATGTTGCGCAACCGCTTCAGCGAGATTACCAACAAGCCCAACGCTCCCTTCCTCTATGCAAGTGGTTATGATAGCAAGTTCTTTGGTCTTGCTTCTACCAAAGACGCTTTCACATTGACAGCCGGTGTTGAAGAGGGTAAGGTAATCGAGGGTATCCAAGGTCTTATCCGCGAGGCAGAGCGTGCAGGTCGCTACGGATTTACAGCTACCGAGTACGATCGTGCCAAAGCCGACCTTATCTCTAACTACGAGAACCAATACAACGAGCGCAACACTCGTCGCAACATACAATACGCCAACGAGTACATTCGCCACTACATCGATGGTGGTTATATCCCCGGCATCGAGTTGGAATATCAACTCTTGCAAGGCTTGGCTCCTCAAATTCCCGTTGAGGCAGTAAACCAATACATCGCTGAGGCTATCACCGACAACAACATTGTTATCTGTGTAATCGGTCCCGACAAAGAGGGCGTTACATATCCCACTGCCGATGAGGCTATCGCAGCTATCAAGGCTGTACAAGCTGAAGAGATTGCCGCTTATGTTGATGAGGTATCTAACGAGCCTCTCATCTCGAAAGAGCTCACTCCCGGTCGCGTAGTAGCTGAGTTGAATGGTATTATTCCCGGTACTACCGAGTGGATTCTCTCTAATGGTGCAAGAGTTATCTTGAAACAAACCAACTTCAAGGACGACGAAATCACTATGACAGCTGTAAGCCGTGGTGGTAAGATGATGTATGGTGCCGAAGATGCTGCTACATTGAAGGTATTCCCCTACCTCTATGAGGCCGGTGGTCTTGGCAACTTCTCTTCAACCAACTTGCGCAAAGCTCTTGCCGGTAAGAATGCAGGTGCAGGCCTCAACCTCGGCAACTACAGCGAAACTGTAGAGGGCTTCAGCTCGGTAAAAGATGTTGAGACTATGTTGCAACTCGTTCACCTCATGTTCACCGACATTCGCAAGGATCAAGAGACATACGATGTTATCAAGAACCAATACATCAGCATGTATGCCAACTATGCTTCTAATCCCAAGTTTATCTGTAGCGACTCTTTGTACAACACCATGTACAACCACAACCCCATGTTGAGCATGATGGACGCTGAGGACTTTGTAAATGCCAACTACGACCGTATGCTCGAGATTGCCAAAGAGCGTACTGCCAATGCTGCCGACTTTACATTCAACTTTGTAGGTTCGTTCGATCCCGAAGTATTGCGTCCTCTCGTTGAGAAGTACATTGCAACTCTTCCTGCCAACACTACTCGTGAGAAAGTAGATGCTAAACCTTTCGTTGCTAAGGGTCAAAACATCAACCACTTCTCATTGCCTATGGAAAATCCCGCAGCCAGCGTATATGTTATCTACTCGGGTATCTACGACTACAACATGCGTCGCGACATCTTGATGGATATGTTCAGCCAAATCATGGACATCGTTTACACCGAGACTATTCGTGAGCAAGAAGGTGGTACATATGGTGTAGGTACACAAGGTACTATCAACGACTTGAACAATGAGTGGATGTTCCTCTTTGCTTTCGACACCAACGTTGAGCAACAAGAGTACTTGAAGAACCGCGCTAAAGAAGAGTTGATGAAGGTAGTTACCAATGGCGTTCGCGAGGCCGACTTCAACAAAGTGAAAGAGTATATGTTGAAACAATACGACAACAACCAACGCGAAAACAACTATTGGAAACAAGTGCTTGTACAACACGTGTTCGACAACAACATCATCACTGGTTACAAGCAAGCTCTTGAGACTATCACAGCTGACGAACTTAACTATTTCATTCGCAACATCTTCCTCGACAACGAAAATCTTGTAGAGGTAGTAATGTGCGGCGAAGCTAAATAAGTTGCAGTGCGACAATAATATTGAGGGTGTGTCAAAATGAAAATTTTGGCTCACCCTCATTAGGTTTATAAAATGTGTATTACTACACATATCAATTGGTATAAAAATTAAATAGATAAAGAGAATGAAAAAAGTAATTGCACTACTAAGTGTCATAGCAACAATTGCATTGCTAAGCTCTTGCCGGCAAGAAGTGCAACAAGAACAAGAGTTCTGGTTAGGAGCCGACATCAGTTGGGCTACCGAGATGGAAGCCAATGGTCACAAGTTCTATAACTTCGATGGCGAAGAGCGCGAGTGTACCGCACTGATGAAAGAGCTGGGATTGAATGCAGTACGCCTACGTGTTTGGGTAGATCCGTCGGCTCATGGCAACTGGTGCAACAAGGAGGACCTTCTTGTGAAATGCCAACGTGCCAAAGAGCAAGGCATGGCCATCATGGTCGATTTTCACTACAGCGACTGGTGGGCCGACCCCAACAAACAAAACATACCTGCATCGTGGAGCGGACACTCATACGAAGAGATGAAACAAGACCTTGCCAATCACACCATCGAGGTATTGCAATACCTCAAAGACAACGGCATAGAACCCAAATGGATACAAGTGGGTAATGAAACACGTTTCGGGTTCTTATGGAGCGTAAAATCGAACGAATGGGGTTGGCCCGAACTCGATGAGAATGGCCAAGCAACCATTACCGAGTCGATGGGACACGCCATCAACAATCCCGAGCAATATGCAGGATTTTTTGCCACCGGCTACGAGGCTTGCAAAAAGGTATTCCCCGAAGCTATAGTCATAGCACACCTCGATAATGGCTTCGACCAAGAGCTATACGACTGGAACTTGGGTGTACTTGTTGACAACGGAGCCAAGTTCGATATGATAGGTATGTCGCTATATCCCTACTGGGCTATGGAGGGAGGCTATCGCGATGATGCCGAGACTACAATAACCGACTGCATTGCCAACATACGCCACGTCAGTGAGAAATTTGGTTGCGATGTGATGATTGTAGAGACCGGTTTCTATGTAGATGAAGAACAACCCGAGGTCATAGAGGCGGGCCGTCGCCAACTGGCTCGCGTGATACGCGAGAGCATCAACGAGACCAACGGTCGATGCAAAGGCGTGTTCTATTGGGAGCCTGAGTGCAAACCCTCACAATACCGTTTGGGCGCATTTACCGAAGACGGACACCCTACCGAAATCATGAAGTCTTTTACCAACTGGAATGAATAAAAGAGTATGGCCGAACACTTGGATATAGCTCAAGGAAGCAAAGAGGAAAAATACAATGTACTCTATACACAGATAGAGTCGGTCGTATCGGCCGAGGCCGATATGATAGCCCGCATGGCCAATGTTGCTGCCATGATACATGCCACATTCGGTTTCTGGTGGACAGGATTCTATCGCGTCATAGATGGAGTATTGGTGTTGGGCCCGTTTCAAGGCCCTATGGCTTGTACCCGCATTGCCCTTGGACGGGGCGTTTGTGGCACTGCATGGAAAGAACGCACGACTCTCATTGTTCCCGATGTGGAGTTGTTTCCGGGGCATATAGCTTGCAGCAGTGCATCTAAAAGCGAAATCGTAGTACCTATCATCGACAGCGACAACAATGTTATAGGTGTACTCGACATCGATAGCGAAAGGCTTGCAACATTTGACGAGTGTGACAAGCATTGGCTCGAAAAGATAGCATCGCTCATTGCTTAACGGCAACTCACAATACAACAACACCCCGAAAGATGTTTTTCTAAATCTTTCGGGGTGTTGCTTTATTATATTCTCTTTACCGCAATGTCTATTTCTTGCGACGCAATACCAATACGGTACGTGAGGGGAGATATAGCTTGAGCCACTCTTTACGCGCCTTCTTGTACAAGGGGTCGTGATGCGTAAAATGCTCTACGCTCTCATCTATCTGGTTGAAACCACCAAACTCGGCTCTATCACTATTGAGTACAATCTCATAACTGCCGGGCTTGACAAGCATTCCATAGTCGGCAAATGACTTATATGGGTGGAAGTTGAATACAAACAACAGATCTTTGCGCGCAAATGCCAATACTTGATCGCCATCATTCTCCCACACCTTGACAATAGGTGCCGACTCAAAACGGCGTTGTGATGTTACCACATCTATCATAGCATTGTCGAAACGGTTGAGATACTTATACTTCAAGTCCTCACGATCTACCAAGTCCCATTGACGACGAGCATACTTGTGCGACCAGCCATTACCTTCGCGAGGAAAATCAATCCACTCGGGGTGACCAAATTCATTACCCATGAAGTTGAGGTAACCTCCATTGATGGTTGCCAGCGTAACCATACGTATCATCTTGTGCAGAGCTATACCACGATTGACCATATAGTTATTGTCATCGACCGACATGTGCCAATACATATCCTTGTCTATAAGACGGAAAATGATAGTCTTGTCGCCCACCAACGCTTGGTCGTGACTCTCGGCATACGATATTGTCTTTTCATCGGCACGGCGATTGGTAAGTTCCCAGAATATAGATGTGGGGTGCCAATCTTCGTCTTTCTTCTCTTTGATGGTTTTTATCCAATAGTCGGGTATTCCCATCGCCATGCGATAGTCAAATCCCATACCGCCATCGCTATATGGGGCTGCAAGGCCGGGCATACCGCTCATCTCCTCGGCAATTGTTATGGCACGAGGATTTACCTCATGAATGAGTAGGTTGGCAAGGGTGAGATATACTATAGCATCGTCGTCCTGACTGCCATCATAGTAGTCTTCATATCCGCCAAAGGATTGACCTAAACCATGGCTATAATAGAGCATCGATGTAACACCATCGAAACGGAAACCATCGAAATGGAACTCTTCGAGCCAATATTTGCAATTGGATAGGAGGAAGTGCAACACCTCATGCTTGCCATAGTCAAAGCAAAGCGAATCCCACGCCGAATGCTCCCGGCGACTACCCTCGTGAAAGTATTGTGTATATGAGCCATCGAAACGCCCCAGACCCTCTAACTCATTTTTCACAGCATGAGAGTGAACAATGTCCATTATAACAGCAATGCCCAACTTATGAGCTTCGTCGATGAGTTGCTTCAACTCATCGGGCGTACCAAAACGCGATGAAGGGGCAAAGAAATTAGATACATGATAGCCAAAAGAGCCATAGTATGGGTGCTCCTGTATGGCCATTATCTGTATGGCATTATATCCATCGGCAGCTATGCGAGGCAGTATCTTTTCACGAAATTCGTTGTAACTACCCACCTTCTCCTCATTCTGCGCCATACCTATGTGACACTCATAAATGAGTAGTGGCGATGTTGAGGGCTTGAAGGCACGCTTCGAGAATTTATAAGGTTTGTCGGGGGCCCATACTTGAGCCGAGAAGATATAGGTTGTAGGGTCTTGTACCACACGTTTGGCCCATGCGGGTATGCGTTCGCCTTGTCCGCCCTTCCAATGGATAGACAACTTATACAATGCACCATGATACAACAACTCGGGACGCAGTTTTATCTCCCACGAACCGTTGTGCAACGATTTGAGTCGATACTCGGGACGCTCTTGCCAATCGGAAAAATCGCCAATAAGATACATCTCGGTAGCATTGGGTGCCCACTCACGAAATATCCAACTACCATCATCGAGGCGATGCAAACCGTAATATAGGTAGCCCGATGCAAACTCCGAGAGTTGTATCTTGCCTCGGCGGGTAAGTTTGTTCTTCACTTCTTCAACTCTGTTGTGACGACCCACGATGGCTTGGGCATAAGGTTCGAGCCATGGGTCTTTCTCTATTAAGGGTAGAAGTTTCATATCGTTATTGTTTATTTAGTGACTGATATAAATCGTTTACAAGTATCTACAACACATCTTCATTGCGACGACTGAGGAACTCTTCCTGTGTCATCTGTATATTACTCAGTGCATCAGATGCCATGAGAGGCTGTGTAGGGACTTGCTTGGGTGTGTCATCGCTTGTTGTGCGATTGAATGCCGAGTCGAGAATGCGGTCTTTCTCGTCCCAATTCTCAAAACGAGCCAGCTCACCACGGAAACGCAACTTGACGGTATCGGTAGCACCATTACGGTGCTTGGCAATGATTATTTCGGCCAAGCCACGAATATCGTTGTTAGCACCATCTTCGCTGGTCTTGAGATAGTACTCGGGGCGGTGAATAAAGCACACCATATCGGCATCTTGCTCGATGGCTCCCGACTCACGAAGGTCGGATAGTTGCGGCCGCTTACCTGTAGCATCGTTGCCCGTACCACGACTCTCAACACTACGATTGAGCTGCGACAGCGCGATGATGGGAATATTCAACTCCTTGGCAAGTTGCTTGAGCGAACGTGATATGGTACTTACCTCTTGCTCGCGGCTACCATACTCCATACCACTGGCATTCATCAACTGCAAGTAGTCGATGATGATAATCTTTACACCATGCTCACGCACCAATCGACGTGCCTTGGTGCGCAACTCAAATACTGAGAGGCTGGGAGTATCGTCAATATAAAGAGGAGCTTCGTACAAGATATTTACTTTGGTGAGAAGTTGATCCCATTGCCAGCTCTCCAAGTTACCACGCTTGATGTTGTCGGCCGGTATCTCGCAGGTATTGACGATGAGACGATTGACCAATTGCAAATTGGACATCTCAAGCGAAAAGACTGCAACGGGCGAATTATAATTGACGGCCATATTCTTGGCCATAGAGAGTACAAAAGCCGTTTTACCCATAGCAGGACGTGCTGCAATAATAATGAGGTCGGAGTTTTGCCAACCCGATGTAATCTTGTCGAGGTCGTGAAATCCCGTTGCCAATCCACTCATATTATTGTCGCGTTTCTTGGCCTCCTCAATCTGCTTAATAGCCATTTCGATAACGGGTCGTATCTGCACCACATCTTTCTTGAGATTGTTTTGTGAGATACGGAACAGCTTCTCCTCGGCCAACTGCATGAGGTCATCGACATCTTGCGTATCATCAAAAGCCTTAGCTTGCACTTCGCTCGAAAAAGCAATCAACTCACGAGCCAGATACTTTTGCGATACAATGCGGGCGTGATACTCGACGTGCGATGCCGATACAACACGACCGGTAAGTTCACTGATGCGCAAAGCCCCTCCTACCTCATCGAGCGTGCCGTTGGTACGCAATTGGTCGGTAACGGTGAGCATATCGATAGGACGCTGATAAGCTGCCAAATCGGCTATTGCCTTGTATATTTTCTGGTTAGCCGGGTCATAAAAACACTCTGGCTTAAGCATATCACATATGCGGGTATAGGCATCTTTCTCGAGCATCAAGGCACCAAGCACTGCCTCCTCTACCTCGGTATCTTGCGGTGGCAACTTGCCCAACTCCGACATTTGAGGCATATAGTTGGCTTCTTTCTTGGTACTACGCGATGTATAGCGTTTCATTGGGGCCATAGGCAATATTCATTTTACAATTTTCGTGATTACAAAAATAGAAAAAATTAGCTATACATGGCATAGAAATAGAGGGCTTTTTTATCAAGTCGTTATCAACAACTCATGTGGATAATGTATCCCGGACTCAGAGCCAAAGAAAAAAAATTGCAAATGATGGCCAATAAGCGTATCTTTGTAGCTCAAAACCAATAGAACTCATTATGATAACATTTCCCAATGCCAAGATAAACGTAGGGCTCTACATAACCCGTCGCCGTCCCGATGGATATCACGATCTCGAAACATTGTTCTATCCTATCGACTTGTGCGATATATTGGAGATTGTTCCGGCTCAAGATGATAATACCACCCTCACTATCACCGGAATACCGGTAGATGGCGATGTAGAGAAAAACTTGGTAATGCGAGCCTATCGCCTGTTGCAGTCGCAATACGACCTACCGGCCGTAGAGATACACTTGCACAAGGTAATACCCTTTGGAGCCGGTCTTGGAGGAGGATCGTCCGATGCATCTTACACATTGCGAATGCTACGCGATATGTTTGCACTTCCACTGAGCGACGATAACTTGGCCAAGATGGCATCGAAGTTGGGTGCCGATTGCCCCTTTTTCATTTACAACCGGCCTCTAATTGCCACTGGTATAGGCGATTGCTTTTCATCAACCAACTTCAGTATGCAGGGGAAATACATTGTATTGGTAAAACCGCCTATCGCTGTATCTACAGCCGAAGCCTATGCTCACGTAACCCCCAATACACCCTCACAATCGCTGTCGGAACAAGTGGCACAACCCATCGACAAGTGGCACGACGTGATAAGCAATGATTTTGAAAAGAGTGTATTCCCTATCCACCCCCGCATAGCAGCCATCAAGCAACGCCTATACGATATGGGTGCCACCTACGCATCAATGTCAGGATCGGGGTCATCGGTTTTCGGTATTTTCGACACCCCTCCTGCGTGTACCGACGCTTTGGCCGGCTGTTTTGTATGGCAAGGCACTTGCAAGGTGTAACTGACTTTATGACACAAACAAAGTCCGAAAGCCAATTTGGCAACATTTTTGTTATTTAATAATGTGACTGCTACCATACAGTCGCAAACAATAATTGTTGAGTAAAAATTTCTATAAGATATGACCAAGAAAACAAAAGAAAACAAGTCACAAAAGACTGATAATGTTGAAATTAACAACATTGAGGCAGAAAACACCAATATAGACAACAATGTGCAACCCGAGCAAGAGAGTGAAGAGTTGCCCGAAGAAGAAGTAGATGAGACTGCCAAACTGACAGCCGAGATTGATGACTTGAAGGCCGAGGTAGCCAAACAGAAAGATGACTTTCTGCGACTGATGGCCGAATTTGACAACTATCGTCGTCGCACACTTCGCGAGAAAGCCGATCTGATAAAGACTGGTGGCGAGAGTTGCATGAAAGCCATTCTTCCTGTCATCGATGACTTTGAGCGTGCATTGCAAGCAGTAAATAACAGCAACGACGTAGAGGCTCTAAAAGAGGGTGTTGATTTGATTTACAACAAATTCCGCTCTTACCTCGACCAAAATGGAGTGAAAGAGATGGAAACCATAGGTGTAGAATTTGATGCCGACAAACATGAGGCTATAGCACAAATTCCGGCAGCCACTCCCGAGCAAAAAGGTAAAATTATAGATTGTACACAAAAGGGTTACACACTCAACGACGTGGTTATCCGCTTCCCAAAAGTAGTTGTAGCTCAATAATATAGCAACACATTATGGCTGAAAAAAGAGATTATTACGAAGTACTTGGTGTTGCCAAATCGGCAACAGCCGAAGAAATAAAAAAGGCCTATCGCAAGAAAGCCATTCAATATCACCCCGACAAATGGTCAACAGCATCGGAGCAAGAAAAGAAAGATGCTGAGGAAAAATTTAAAGAGGCGGCCGAGGCTTATGACGTACTGAGCGACGAGAACAAGCGTGCCCGATACGACCAATTTGGTCACCAAGGACTGGGTGGCCCCGGTGGTGGTGGCTACAGCTACAACGGCTCTATGGACGATATTCTTTCGCACCTGAACGACCTCTTTGGTGGTTTCGGAGGATTTGGCGGAGGAAGCATTTTCGACAGTTTCTTTGGCGGTGGCGGTAGCAGTTATGGCGAAAGCTCTGCTCCACGACGTGTAGGTGGCAACTTGCGCATGAATGTAAAACTTACGCTTAACGATATAGCCAACGGTTGCGATAAAAAGTTGAAATATACCCGCTACGTAGCTTGCCAGCATTGCAATGGCACAGGTGCCAAAGATGGCAACGCCTTCTCAACCTGTACTACTTGTAAGGGTAAAGGTCGTGTAATGCACGCCCAACGCACCATGTTTGGTGGTGTGCAACAAGTGATATCGACCTGCCCCGATTGTGAGGGAGAGGGTAAACGTATCACTACCAAATGTCCGCATTGCAACGGCGAAGGTATTGTTCGCAAAGAAGAGATTACAACCGTACACATTCCGGCCGGTGTGGTAGGTGGCATGCAAATGCCTATAGAGGGCAAGGGTAATGCACCTCGTCGTGGAGGCGAATATGGCGATTTGTATCTGTTCTTCTCGGAGGAGAAGCACCCCGACTTTGAGCGTCGTGGCAACGACATCGTATATAACTTGCTGCTCGATTATCCTACAGCTGCCTTAGGAGGAACGGTTGAGATACCCACTCTCGATGGTACTGCCAAGATAAAAATAGAACCCGGCACGCAGCCCGGCAAACGCTATGGCCTGCGAGGTAAAGGTTTGCCCACTTACAATCGTCATGGACTGGGCTCATTGGTAGTCAATGTGTCGGTATATATCCCCGAGAAACTCTCGCGCGATGAGAAACAACGCATTGAGGCCATGCGCGATATGAACGACATCAAGCCTACGGCCGAGGCCAAAGCTCGTGTTTGGGAGCAATCGAAAAACATTTTTGAGATTTGATATTCAACAGAGAGGTTGTCGCACACAAGTACCGACAACCTCTTTTGCTATAATAATGTATGCAACTACACTTTGCACCACTACAAGGTTATACTACTGCGCTATATCGCCGCCTGCATCATACCATGTGGGGAGGTATTGCATACTACTACACCCCATTTGTGCGTATAGAGAAAGGAGATTTTCGTCGTCGCGATATCTCCGACATTGCCCCTGAGAATAATGAAGGTGTACCCGTTGTGCCACAGATGCTGCTCCGCGATGTTGAAGAGATGCATCGCCTCACCGAGCTATTCTTGAAAAATGGCTACAATCGAGCCGATATAAATATGGGTTGCCCATTTCCACCCGTCGCTCTGCATGGACGAGGAGCCGGACTGATAGCTCGACATGACGATGTACAACGTATATTACAAGCCACACAGCAATACCCCGAGATGCAGTTCTCTGTAAAAATGCGACTTGGCTGGCAACACAATGACGAATGGCAAGCTGTTGCCGACATTCTCAACGATGCACCTCTCACACACATCACCATACACCCTCGCATAGGCAAGCAACAATACAAAGGCAGTGTCGATATGGAAGCTTTCGATACCTTTTACAATCAATGCACACTGCCCATTGTATATAATGGCGATATAGAGACTATTGACAACATCACACACCTTGCACAGCAATATCCTCGCCTGCAAGGTATAATGATAGGACGTGGATTGCTGGCTCGACCCTATCTGCCCCAACTACTCAACAATACCACTCCCGATGCGCACAACATCATCAAGCGCACGCAATTGTTTCATGATACTCTCTACAACGAGTTACAGCAGACATCTCAAGGCGATAGCCAACTACTGCAACGCACCCATGCACTATGGCAATACTTCCTTCCTCACGCACCGCACAAGGCGCGAAAGGCTATACTCAAATCCACCTCACCGCAACGATACACCACAGCTGTAGCTCAACTATTCGACACTTGGATTACCGACAATATAGCGCTGTAATACCGGCAATCGGAAATTGTATTATCTGACAATCAATCGACCTCGGTATAAGTCGCCATTTGAGGCCTCCACAACAACTATATAGATACCAGTCCCAATATGTTCACTATCTATTGCGATGGTTCGGTTTGCATCAACACTCATACGTGAAGTATATACCACCTTGCCATCGAGCGATACTGCAGAAACAACCAACACATCTCCCACTACAGCCTCTTCAAATACTATCTTTATCACATCACCTTGAACAACAGGATTGGGGGCAATCAGCATCTTTTTATCGCACACCTTCAACAGGTCGGTGGCTGCAGGAACGCCCCATGCCGAATCGAGAAAACTTATTCGGCTATTGACATATTTTTTCAACGAATACACCTCGGCATCATACGATCCTCGCACATCATATTCATAGTGTACACGTTGGTTGAGTGTAGGCCATATCTCATAATTGTTCTTCTGCGACTCCTCCAAGTATGCGGCAGTACTGACAATATAGTCGGTCATAAACGAGCGTAAACCACCGGCAACAATCTCGCGCCAACGCACCTTTACAGCCTCATGAAGCGACTCATCTTCCCACCATCTTGTTATCCAAGTCTTAGGCTCACAAGCCGACTCTCGCATATACTTTTCGGTAGCATCGCCTATTCTATAGTCGTTGTTGAAAGCAATATCGAAATCCCACAATGGGCCAAACTTAAACTTCTCGTCACGCTCTTTATACATATAAGTACTCCACCACGAGTCGGAGTTACCAAAGAGCTCGCAAGCTATGTACCAATCTACCCAAGATACATCATCTACATATTTTCTCCAGCCCTTCTCTTCATCGTCAAACTGAGAGGAAAACAGCGCATTCTCCATACGCTGTGTATAAGTAGCGATGTAATTCTTTTGCGACATATTTATTTCATCATCTTTAGGATACTTGATGGTAACTTTCATCTGATGAGCTGTCTTGAACCACGAGATTTCTCTATCGGCAAAACCATCAACCTCGACAAGATAACCGCCTGTAATTTCGGGATCGGAGGCCAACACCGTAGTCTCTTGTTCCATTACATCGACACGTTTGCTCTTCACCTCCACTTGGTCGGTGAGCATATAACTACCAATATTCACACCATCAAGCACCACATCGACAAAAGTTACAGATGGTACAAACTGGAAATTAAAGAACTTACGAGCTGTATCGAAAGCCAATGCATTGCGCATCAACGTTTTATCGGCATAGTTGGCCAAAAGCACCCAGTTCTTCTCTTTAGCAACATTGCCCAAGAGTTTTATCTTCTCATTAAATTTCAGACGATAAGGCTTCTTGTCCATACCCCATGTAGAGTTACCTCTACCCTTTATTTCGGCAGCAACTTCGGTAATATTATCCTCGTCATTGACAGCACCACGCACAGTAACAACAGCGTTTACATACTCCTCTTTACTGGTAACACCAACACCATTCTCGGTATCGATAAAAATGGTTGGCAGGTCAGTAATCGGCTCATAATCATCTCGAAAAGATGACACCAAACATTCACTTACAGCTCTCTCCGAAGCACAATATCCACATAATAACGACGATGATGAAATCATCATTACTAATGATAAAAGTAATTTACCTCGCATAACAAAAAACAAAATTGATTAAACACTCTTTTACCAAAATCGGGGCATACTCTCTATAATTATACCTATAAACCCGCATGTTTTTTGCAAATATAGTAAAACTATTATATAATTGCAACAGAGCCTAAAAAGACTGCTTGCTCAGCATGAGAAAAATATTTTATCTACCTTTGACGTAAACCTCAAAGATATTTTGCACTCGCTGTGAAAAATATTGAAGTAAACTTCATATTTCTCGCTCGTTTCTTCCCTATCTTTGTAGCAATAGACAACAATATAGGGTTATTGACATGGAGGTTATAAATCTATTACATTTTACAGAACGAGAGGAGTTGAGGCTGTGGTTTGAGCAGAATCACTCAACCGAGGTGGTGTGCTGGGTAGTTACATCTCGTTCCAAACACCCCGAAAAGGGTATTATACCCTACGCTGAAGTTGTCGAAGAGGCATTGTGTTTTGGGTGGATTGACTCAACACAGAAACGCCTGCCCGATGGCCGTTTAGCGCAACGACTCACTCCACGCCGACGAGGCAGCCATTGGACCGAACTCAACAAACAGCGTTGTGCCGACCTTGAACAACGCGGACTCATGACTGACGCCGGACGTAAAGTGTGGAAGATAGCAAAATAGATACTATAGAAACTACCGCTTTGTTACCGATATCATAAAGGTGACAGCTACTATAGCAATGCCTATACCCAACAGTATGTTTGTGGTCAATGGCTCGCCAAACATCAACGTACCTACAAGTATGGCTGTAATGGGTTCAAAGACACCCAAGACCGATGCTTTGGTAGCACCTATATTACGGGTAGCTATGGCAAGAGTAGCGGTAGAAACAATGGTTGGCAATATGGCCAATCCCAATAGATTGAGCCAATCGCCCCCGGTAGAAATTCCAGCTGTGATTGCAGTATCGGAGAAGGCTATCTTTCCCAAAAACACAATAGCTCCTACTGTAAGAGCATAGAACGTGAGCAACGAGTTGGATATTTGAGCAATCGCCTTGCTACGATTGATAATGACTATAAAGAGCGCATATACCGTAGCCGAGCCCAATGACAAGGCAACCCCAACAGGATTGACAGCCTCACCGCCACTGCCTTGCGTCATAATGAGCACCCCGCCAAAAGTTGCCGCAATAGCAAGCCATACCGGCCACGATGGCACCACTCGCAGAAACACCATAATGATGGCTACCAATACGGGATAGAGAAATATCAATGTTGTAGCCAAACCCGAGGCAATGTAGTTATATGCCCCAAAGAGAAACAGACTACTCGATGTGTATAGAAGTCCGAGGATAAGCAACACACCCGCCTGCTTAGCCGACACCTTGAAACTCTGTCTTGTAAACAAGAGGAATGCTCCGAGCAGTACTACAGCAAACAAATATCGGAAAAACAGTATTGACTCGATGGCTGCCCCCTTGTTCATCAATGGCATGGCAAACATCGGATTGAGTCCATAGGTAATGCCGGTAATGATGCCGGCAGGATAGCCTATAATTGCGTTCTTGCTTAACTTTTTCATACTCGATATATTTCAAGGCGCAAAGATACATACAAAACACATAGAATACTACTCTTCGATATGTTTTTGATGCTATAAATCATATTTACAGTACATATAAAAAGGCTCAAAAGATATAACGGTAGAAAAATTTATGTAACTTTGGAGTAAAATAATTGCGATGTGAAGATATAGACAAGCAAATTTTGCAGCGCATAGATACAAGATATTAAAGACACGGTTATGATAATCAATTCAGTACTCGAGAATGACCTCTATAAGTTCTCTATGTCATACTACTATCAGGTGCATTTTCCCAATGCATGGGGAACTTTCACTTTTCACGACCGAAACAACACCCTATATACCGATGAGTTTGTCGATGCCCTGAAGAAGGAGTTTGACAATCTGGGCACACTCTCTTTGCAAGCAAGTGAGTTTGACTGGGCTGTAGAGACTATCCACTATATTCCGCAGTGTTACTGGGAGTGGCTACGCTATTTCCGATTTGAGCCGGCCAAAATCGATACTTGGCTCGACGAGGAGCATCATCTGCACATAGAGGTATCGGACTTGATGTACAAAGTTACTTTCTACGAAATTCCTATTCTCGCTATTGTATCGGAGCTATATCACCAATATATTGGCGATGGCTACCAGACACGCCACGCACTCGCCGAGGTAATGATACCCAAGATGGAGAAAAAAGTGGCTATAGCTTCGCAACACAATCTCTATTTTGCCGACTTCGGCATGCGCCGGCGTTTCAACACACTATCGGAGGAGATTGTAATAGAGTATATGAAAGAACATTGTCCCACCTTCGCCGGTACTTCTACGGTATCGCTTGCTATGAAGTACAACATAAAACCTATTGGCACCATGGCTCACGAGTGTTTTATGCTTCAAGCAGCCATACACACACCCAAAGAGGCCAACTATGAGGTGATGGAACAATGGGTGAAGGTGTATGACGGCAATCTGGGGACAGTACTTACCGACACCTATACTTTCGATGTTTTTCTACGCAATTTCTCTATGAAACTTGCCAAACTATACGATGGTGTACGTCACGATAGCGGCGACCCCAAACTATTTGGCGACAAGATTATCGAGAAGTACAAATCGTATGGTATAGACCCTATGAGCAAGACGATTGTATTTTCCGATGGCCTCGATTTTGAAGCCGCGGCCGACATCAAAGAGTACTTTGCCGGTCGCATCAAGGTTACATTCGGCATAGGCACCAACCTCACCTGCGACATTCCCAATGTAAGACCTATGAATATCGTTATGAAACTAAAGGAGTGCCGTATCAATGCACGACAACCTATATATGGGTGCGTTAAACTGAGCGATGTTGCCGGCAAGGCGATAGGTAGCAAAGGTGATATCAATAACTACAAATATCAACTCGGAATTACAGAAGCATAATCCCCCCATAGCCCAATGAGGTTGAGCAAAACAGCCACCGATAGTGTTATAGAGATAACAAAAGTAACTAAAAAACACAACTACAAATGAAAAGAATAATAATCATCGATGGTGGACCACGTCGCAATATGAACACTGCAAAAATGTTGCAACGACTGGCCGAAGGAGCACAATCGGTAGGCAAGGATATAGAATTGAAAACCATACGCTTGTATGACCTCGACTATAAAGGCTGTATGTCGTGTATGGCATGCAAGTTGAAAGGGAAGGCTTCTAACATCTGCCGATTTAAAGATGCCCTGACACCCATTTTGGAGGAGATTGCACAAGCCGATGGACTTGTACTTGGATCGCCTATATACTTTGGAGAAGTGACGGGACAGATGCGCGCCTTCTTGGAACGCCTTACCTTCCCATGGCTATCGTACAACGATTACAGCCTTACGGCACCCAAGCGTATGCCCGTAGTGCTCATTGAGACGATGAACGGCACACCCGACCGCAATAATAGCAACGGCTATGGCACAATGGAGTACTGCATCACAACGGCTCTTGGCCGGCCACAGCACATTGTTGGCTACAACACTTGTCAAGTAGCGAAATATGACAACTACGAACTTGGAGGCTTCTCGGAGGAGGCAAAGCGTACATGGCGCGAAGCTCACTGGGAGGAGGACTTGCAAAAGGCATACGATGCAGGCCGCCAAATGGCTGAGTGATAAATATACAGTAAGGAATAAGTCACATCATTGATGTGAAAATTGAATAAGATGCTAAATCCTCGCGAAAATATGGTTGTCATTGACGGTCTAATAAAGACCCGTCAAATAGCACGATGTACCATAAGCAACAGCGGAGATAGATACAACATTACATTCAACAACAACCCTAATAAGACATTCTCATACGGTAGTAATAGGGCTGTATGGCTCACCAACCCGGTTGTTATCGAGCCTCAGCATTGTCATATATACCACAATGGGCAACAACTATGCCCATTGACTTTTATTGCCGTATTCAGGAGAGGTAGCTCGAAGTATTGGTATGTGGAGTTTCACAATGGCTCATATGCCAACTACTTAGAAGAGGAGATTAGTTTTATAAAATCGTGCTTGGAAGACCGGCAATCCCTTAGTATATTGGAGTATTTACGCAGCGTAGCTGCTGTCAATCCCCTAAAATCGGAAGATGACGATACACCATTGTTATTAAAACAATACCAAGGTATAGACTTTCTTGACGATAATCGTGCAGTAGCCCCATATCTCAACCCCGACAAGTATCAACCTCAAAAATATGCAACTCTGCCATTGATTTTCCCTTTCGGTTGCAATGCAAGTCAGCAGAAGGCTGTTCAAACGGCTTTTGAAAACCAAATAAGCATTATTCAAGGCCCACCCGGGACAGGTAAAACACAGACCATTCTCAACATCGTTGCCAACATTATCGTGCAAGGCAAGAGAGTAATGGTTGTGTCGAACAACAACTCGGCCATCGAGAATGTGGTTGAAAAGATGGAGCGCTACCAAATGGGCTTTATTACGGCACTGCTGGGTAGTCACACAAATAAAGAAACATTCTTAGCGACACAAGAATCAGTAAAAGATATTCCCGAAAATATAGAGCAATGGCACACCGCAGAGGCTGACTTTCCGGAGTATTTACACCGGCTCGACAGCCAATCAAAAGCTTTAACAGAAATATTTGCAATGCAGGAGCGATTGGCTCTTGCCCGTCAAGAATTAGATGCACTAATAGTTGAGCAAACTCATTTTGAGCAAGAGGTGAAACGCAATACGGCAATAACCATGCGCAAGCAGTTATCATCGGCTCAACTTATGGTTTTGTGGAACGAAATACAAGCCATTGTTGAGGGAGAAAGATATACGGGCGTATTTGCCAAAATTGTAAATGCCATTCTCGATTATAGGTTTAAACACAAATTGCAGAAGGTTTTCAGTGGAGTTGCCAATATGAAAACGTTGGACAACGTTGCATCGCTCCTCCCAATCGTACAACTTAAATTCTACGAAGTAAAACACGCTGAATTGATTGCCGAGATAGCCTCACTGGAGCAGGGTCTATCGTTGTGCGATGCGACAGTAATCATGACGCAATTGCAGGAGCAATCGATGTGCTACTTGCGCAACTCATTATACCACAAGTATGGTAAAGAGCACGAGCGACCCATATTTAATAAGATAGTCCCCGAGTTGATCGACGAGTACCCATTGGTGTTAAGTACTACTTTTTCGTCACGCACCAATTTCCAGCAAGACACCGTTTTTGATTATGTGATAATGGACGAGGCATCGCAAATCTCGGCTGAAACGGGAGCCTTGGCTCTTATGTGCGCCAAGAGGGCTATTATTGTAGGCGATTCGATGCAATTGCCCAATGTGATTACCGAAGAGAATAGATTGCGTTTGCAAGCTATTGCCTTGAGTTATAATATAGACGAGCGATACGATTGTGCCCATAATAGTTTCTTGCAGTCGGTATGCAAGGTTCTTCCCGATGCACCACAGACATTGCTTCGAGAGCACTACCGTTGCCACCCCAAAATCATCAATTTCTGCAACCAAAAGTTCTATGGGGGAAAGCTGATAATTATGACCCAAGATAATGGTGAGGAAGATGTCATCTCGGCCAAGCGCACAGCTATAGGCAACCATTGTCGTGGCAAGATAAATCGACGAGAGGCTGAAGTAATTGCATGTGAAGTTTTACCCACCATACAATATGGCGAAGATGAGGATATTGGCGTTGTCACACCATATAATGCACAAGTAGATCTGATAACGCCAATGGTCGATTTTCGCATTGATGTAGCTACTGTGCACAAATTCCAAGGCCGAGAAAAAGATGCTATTGTTATGTCTATGGTTGACGATACCATAACCCAATTTTCGGACGACCCTAATCTGCTTAACGTAGCCATATCACGCGCCAAACAAAAGTTCTGCCTTGTCGTATCGGGCAATGAACAACCGAAGGATTGTAATATTGCCGACTTGCTGGCATACATCGAGTACAATAACTGCACTATTACACATAGCAATATACACTCGATTTTCGATTTACTATACAGCCAATACGCCGAGGCTCGGTTGGCTTACTTGAAAAAGCATAAACGCATTTCGGAATACGACTCAGAAAACCTCACCTATGCTATGTTGGAACAGATAATTGAGGGAAATCCCGAGTACAGCCATCTGGGTATAGTATGTCATCAACCACTCAGCCAATTGTTGCGCGACACATCATTGCTCACCGACGATGAAAAGAGATATGCACTACACCCCAAAACACATATCGATTTTCTGCTCTTCAACCGCGTGAGCAAGCAACCTGTATTAGCAATAGAAACCGATGGATACCGTCATCATATGGAGGGTACGGAACAATGGGTACGCGATGAAAAGAAAAATCGAATACTTGCTTCTTACGGCATTCCTTTACTGCGCTTATCTACCATTGGCAGTAACGAACGGCAGATAGTAGAAGAGACATTGAGAGGAAATAGGCAAGATTGTTTTTCTCCAAGAAAGTAGAACTGATTTGAAACCTCTATATTATACATACTCACCTAACACATAAATACATGGATTTTGTATCTTACAACAATGAGGAGAAACCTACGGTGATGCTGATACCGGGCTTAGGGGTATCTTATGAGATTTTCTTGCCTCTTACAGCATTATTAAGGAGTCGGTTCAACATTGTAGCTGTACAGGTAGATGGTTTCACACTGGGTGAGCATACAGCCTTTACATCTATCGACGACCAAGCATCACAGGTTATCAATTATATCAAAGAACACCTTAACGGACGCATAGACTGCATTTATGGGCTATCGTTGGGCGGTAAGATACTATCACGCATATTGGAACGCAACGAAGTGACAGTAGCATACGCCATCATGGACGCAGCACCGCTACTCGCGCTGCCACGTTGGCTTGTAGAGCCACTCCGATACTTACAATGCGCCAACGTGTGGAGTTGTTATCACTGGAAGGGCTTTTGGAGCCGGGTGTTCCGCTCTCGCTACTTCGATGTACTCCTCAACGAATGCCACAAGATATACCCTTATGGTGGCACACGAGCAGTAATTGATGGCTATAAGTCGGTATATACAAGTACACTGCAAGCAATCTACGGCAAGGAGATTCACTATTGGTACGGAACGAAAGAAGCCTTTGTGGCTCGCCCTCAGGCCAAGCATTTACTACGCCTGCGCCCATCGGCCAAAGTAGAAGTATTTAACGCCATGAACCACGGACAGCTACTCATTGACAACCCTCAAGAGATTGCTAAACGCATAGAGTTGATGATTGGATAAACTCTATGATATATACATATAAAAATTTAATTTGCTATAAAATATCGACAGGAGTGACCATTGTTTCATTTTTTTCATTATCTTAGCAAAACGATATATAACCTTTAATATTCATTGCTATGAACGACCAAGACAAACTTGTAACGATACGTCACTACTCCAGTCATGTAGAGGCATCGATGGCTCGCGATATGCTTGAGAATGCTGGCATTCCGTGCATGCTCACCAACGAAACATTTTCGTCAATCTACCCCATTGGTCACACTTCGCTGGGTGGCATACAGCTACTTGTGTTTGAGCGCGATGTCGACGAGGCTACGCGCATTGTAGAGAATAGAGATAATGAATAATTGATATACGAAATGAATAATACCTTGTGTTCTATAGGCATATTTATCGATGGCGGATACTATGCCAAGATAAATGAAGCACTGAAAGAGCAATCATCACAAAACATTGTTGTGGGCAAATTGTTCGACTACCTACGCGGTAGCATTGCGCAATTGGCCGGAATACCCGAGCACGATTGTGTAATAGCACAAAGCCACTATTACCGAGGACGTTATCGTGTGCAAGATGCCAACGCCAAACACCTGTTGTATAGCGAACGTAAGTTTGAAGATGACTTGATAGAGAACGACGTCGTATTTCACTACAAGCACCTGCGCGAGATAAGAAACGGCAATGAGACTACCATTATAGAGAAAGGCATCGATGTGTGGTTTGCTTTGGAAGCCTATCAACTATCGTTGCTTCACAACTTCGACTACGTGGTGCTGATAACCGGTGATGCCGACCATGAGATGCTTGCACGCAAATTGCGCACGCTCAAACGCCGTGTCATACTGCTCACATGGAACCTTGGGGCACAATCATCAACCTCTCGGCTGCTGAAGGAGGAAGTGTGGCATCATATAGAACTACGCGAGGCTTGTGCTACCGACAGTTCGTTACAAAGCAAGTTGTGTCGCACTGTAAGCACCCAGTAGCGATGCCCTCAGCCGGCACACTATTTCAGAATATCGCCCGGTTGATATATGACACTATTTTTCTTAAGTTTGTACTTTATTGAATTTCAAAGATATGAAAGACAACCTCATCATTACCATCGGTCGCCAATTTGGTAGCGGTGGACGCGAAATAGGCAAGTACCTTGCCGAGATGCTTAACCTCAACTACTACGACAAAGAGTTGATACTCGAAGCCTCAAAAGCGAGCGGTCTGTGTACCGAGTGCTTCGAGCGTGTAGATGAGAAAGCACCCAATCGTTTCTTCAACGCGCTATCGAAAGGGTGGCTCAGCGGTGCCAGCGGTATGCCGTCGGGAGGTTGGTCGGACGAGATGATTTTCAAGGTACAATCCGATGTCATACGCGATATTGCCGACAAGCACAATGCCGTCATCGTAGGTCGCTGTGCCGACTATATTCTGCGCGACTACAAGGGTTGTGTGAGTGTATTTATCCATGCCAAGGAGGAGGACTGCGTGCGTCGCATCATCGAGCGCAACAGCGGTATGGGCGAGAGTGAAGCACGCGACTTGGCACAAAAACGCAACAAAATACGTGCTGCATACTACAACTTCTACACCGACAAGGTGTGGGGCGATGGCGCTACGTATGACATGTGTATCAACTCATCGGCCATAGGCACCAAAGCGGCTGCGCAACTCATTGCCGAGTTTGTTCGTCAGCGGGGACTTATAGAATAAGGCTATACCTACTATACATACAACATTGCGCATGAAAGGTCGCATGAGACCGTTCAGTGCTTGTTGCGCATGATAGGTCGCTCTATAAAATACCACGACAGCAACGACAACGATATGGTCATGACAACAACGAGCAAGAGGGCTACATAAATATTCCATTGAGGAATGCCCCAATGTATAACAAGTTGTATGACAGGGAAGTGAAACAGATAGATGTCGTAGGCTATATTGTCGTACTTGCGCAACCACACAAACCATCGACAATTGTAGGCAAAACCAATAATAACAATGGCTATACACAATGGCTCTATGGCATCAAACCATGCTACATACTTCGAAGCTATACCCACTGCCAATGCTACGGGAAAGAGCCAACGCACATGACGTTGGAAATAGTCGAAATAGAGCAATATAGCTACACCGGCATAGAAGAATAACAACTGACCACCTACCTGACGTTGCATGATGCGGTATATCATCTCGCCCGATTGCTCATACAGCACACCCATATACAGCTTATAGAGGTACGAGGCAACATATATTGCCACCAAGGCCCACGCCTTGTTGCATCGCGCCATCAGCCATGCCGCTATGGGAATAGAGAGGTACAACATCACCTCTACTTTCATGGTCCACAACGAGCCATTGACGGCCTCATGTATATGGCCGACGAATACTCCCGGCAAAGCCGGTTGTAGGAAATTGGCGAAGGTGAGGTTTGCACCTAAGTATTGCCAAAACTGCGATGAAGAGAAATATTGTTGTATGGAAAGGTCGGAGATAAATACACCACCTACAGCACATAGCAATACAATGGCTACATAAGGAGGCAATATGCGCCGGGCTCGTCGTGCCAAATACTGCCCGAGCGACTTACTGCGCAGATAGCTATAGAACACCAGAAAGCCACTAAGCATAAAGAAGCCACCTACTGCCGTATAGCTCGATGTTGGGAAGTAGTTGGTTGTACCTGTCAGCTCGGCAAAGTGTGCAAACAATACGGCAAACGACAAGTAGTATCGCACAATATCGAGGTTATTCTCATCGCGCAACAGCGGTACTATCTGCGGGCGTAACAGTTGGTTGTTCATCTCTATTTTTTCGGGCGATAATCAAGCGACTATCTCTTAACTATACCGAATAACTTTTTTATATAGTATATCGAAGCACAAAAATATAAAATTGACTCCAAAAAACCTAATCGACAAGGAGAATTTACAACGACTCTACCATCGTATTAGAAGTGGCATGGGTGTAAATAATACCACACCAAGATTGGATTCTCAATGTGGCATTTATTATATAATTGCGTAGATTTTGAATGGCTGTACCAGAGGGGACTACAATATCGATAGGTGTAGTATCGACCAAATGCTCATTGCATTTTACAATGTGTTGGTACATGGCCCACTGATTACTTGAATAATTGGGGAAATAGGGGTGAGTTGATGTTGTCGCATAGGCCCCAATTACTTACATTGGGATTGTCTTAAAAAAAATGACGGCAACAAGTATGTTACCGTCATCTTATACTCACTCTTACACGATTATTTCTTACCAAAAGTTACGATGATACCTGTACGCAGATTGGCACGGGTAGCATATAGAGGTATTCCCTCGGCACTAAACTTCATGTTGGGTGTAACATAGTCGCAACCAAAGAAGATGTTAGCACCATTGGGACAGAAAGTAAGCAATGCACCCACTGCCGCACCTTGAGTAGAGATAGAGCCGTTAATAGCAGCTTGGAACCACGATGCAGGGCGGAAATTAACAACTGCCATACCCTCGGCATAGGTATAGGGTGCACCAAAACGAGTTGATGAGAGCAAACCAAACGAAATCTTACGATTGAGAATGGCATACTCGGCACCCACGTTGAGGGTTGTTTGCAACATCTTTTGCTGAGTTACAGTCTCGCCGGGTTGCAATTTTATCAAGCCCATCACGTCATCTACCAAGTCGTCTATCTGCTCGTTGAGTGTAGCCTCGTCGGTTGTTATGGTCTCAAAACCGGTGTACTCAAACTCGCCCTTCGTTGTAACGGTGCTCACGTCATTCCACGATATGAAACCTATATCATTGACACCCACCGATACGGTTAAGTCGGGCAATGCAGCCGGAGTATATACTGCACCCAAATCTACACCCATTCCAAAACCGCCTAAGCCTAAATTCTCTGAATTGATACCCGACAGTTCATTATTCTCGTCATAGTCAAACTGCAATCCGCTCGACAACGCAGCATAACCTTGTGTCTGCACCATCCACTTATTGGCCGACATCTCTATACCGATGTGTTCCATCGAAACAGTTGCACCGAACGCTCCCACCAAAAACTTCAGTTTGGCTCCATAAGAAAATCCTTCAAGCGCATCGAGCTTACGCGAATGTCCCAATGCCAACTCTACATAGTTGTTGGTATTGATTGTAAGATTGTCTATATCATAGCGAGCTATACCGGTTGTAGGATCGGCTCCCAACTTCAAGAATGAGAAGAGCGATGAAGGGATATTGGCACCTATAAAGGTACGTTCCTTTATAGTGATGGTATTGAAACCACCCATTCCTCTGAAACCTACCGAAACGACAGGTATCTCCAATTGCACATCAAGCTGATTGTTGATAGGAAGCCCACCGAGGAACTGCTCGGCCGAAATTTGTTTAGACAAGCCCAACAACAAGCCATCGCCCGAAGGATTGTGGAAAACAAAATTGGCCAATCCAAAATTGGTAGAAGCTCCCAATTGGAAACCCGAAATACCGGGTATGGCAATAAAATTGGCCTCGCCACCAAAGGCGGCATTCAACTCATGGCGTTGCACCATACCATCTAAGAAGTAGCTCGAGTGTAGTGCTTGAGCCGACACACCCATTGCGCAGCATACCGATACTGCAGCAAGCAAAGATTTTATATATGATTGTTTCATTGTATATTGCTATTTTATTTTACCATTACTGTTATACCTTCGGGCAACGACAATTTGATGTCGCTGAATTGCAGATATTGGTCGGGACGCAGACTGTTGCTCTCGCCACCGGCATTGCCACTGAGCACATATCGCAAGGTGTATAATTCATCGAGGTCATTGCCGGCCTCGGCACTAACTACAATCTTAAGGGGAGTCACATCATTGGCCTTCACAGTCATAGGTATTCCCTCTATTGTCACACCACGCAGTACATTGCCATCGGCATCTACAGGCTCGATGTCCAAGTTTACATTCAGGGGCAATGTATTCTCTATATTGCCCGAAAGGCCTACTTTGGCAGCATTCTCCGACAAAGCTGCTATGTCGGCACCCAAGTCGCCAAAATCGCCAGAAAGGTGCAAAGCCAAATCACCACCAAAGATGATAGGTACTGAGAGCGCATAATTGATAGCAACATTAAACTCTTTACGCAAATCTATCTTCACATCGGTAGGAGGAATTGAAGGCACAGCCTCGAGAGAGAGCATCTTGGGAATGCGATACATCAACTTGTGCAAGTTAGGTATATATCCGGGCTCATCTTTATACTTTTCTTCGTTCGATATGATTATCTTTTGCAAAGCATTGGGAGCTATTCTCAACGGATTTTCTGGTCCTATCTCCTCGGTCATGCTACCGTCATGGAAAGTAGATTGCAACTTAAGTTGAGTCTCCAAGGCTGCAGGTGTACCATTATTGACATCGAGTTGCAATGTAAGATAACGCAAATCGAGGCAATTCTCGGGACGAGTCAATATCTCGGGCAGACCTTCGATTTCTTGCGACAAAGCAATAGGATCGACTTGGGCTTGCACACAGGCCTCTACCTCTTCTACAGCAGATTCGCCAAGGCTAAATCCTACGTTCATATCCATCACAGGTGTCCAACCGGTAAGGTCAAACTCATGATTGATATCGACAGAGCCTTCATACTCAAACTCAGCAAAAATTGCCAACTCGCCATTTTCGTTGCGTGTCAAGGGCTCTTCAAAGTGTAACTCCACGAGACGGAACGTTACTTTATCATCTAACTTACCATTGACACATGGCAACTTATGTTTTATCTCATAGGTCATGTGAGACGGGTCGAACAATATGGTCTCGTCCATGCGTTCGATATGCATCTGTAGAGGTGGGTGTACGATAAAGTCGAACAAAACCGAGTCGAGCGTCACAGGGAAGCCCTCGGCGTGGAAAGTCATCTCTATTATAGCACCATCACCGAGTGATATGTTCTTCACATCTATCAACTCCTCGGGAACAGGAACATCTATTTCAAAAACCTCCACATCGTGCTCTATCTCGGCATGTACACTGGGTACGATAAGATGCTCACGCTCTCCGGTAAGCGGATTGGTTATCTCGGGGATTTTATCACCATGATAGTAGCCCACCATCTCGAGCAAATCGATAATACCCGATAGTTGCTCATTATTCTTAACAGACTCAAAGAAATCGAGGTGAACGGGTGGGAATGACTCGCTATAACCATCGATATTGAAAGAGGGAAGACTCAACGAAGTTGCCGACTCGCCACTATAACGTATGACGTAGTTGCCTGTCACACTATCGGTTTGCAACAAATCATTCTCCTCAATAAAGTCTTTCAAGTAGAATTTATCGGTATTACCTACCGGAGCTGTAACTCCATTCTCAAACAAGGTGATGTCTCCACCCAATTGGTCTAAGTCATACGACTTGTCACAACCACTCAACAAAGCTGTTGCTACGACAAAAGAAGTGCCCCAACCGAATATTCGGGCAATAAGTTTTTTATTAAACATAATGTGAGAATAAATTATATTTTACATTTTTTTTCTATTCAGCATTGCTAAAACACAACATTTTGCTACCTTCTAACACATCTATATAGGTGTATATTTGCGTTTTTCATGACAAATATAAATCTTTATTATGAAATATTACATATTTTCACAAAATAAAATTTGTTGCCGAAGCATTTCCCCGGCAACAAATTTATATTACAACACACCCTCTATCAATCAACCGCTATCAGCCTACCCTCGCTATGGGCAACATATTGCGGTGCATAGTAGCTCTGTAATGTGGCTGCTCCGGTATTGTATAAGCCCACCCTATCGACATAGGTACGATACTCCACTACATGCGTACCTTTGGCTACATAATCGAAATAGAACGACATAGAGGCATCGGCAGGCGAACAATAGCAATAGGTCGTCCCACACCACCTATATTGAGCCAACTGCTCGGTGGGTTCGAGACAGGCTGGACGATAATCGACAAGCGACAAAAACTGCATATCGCGGTCGATATAAAACGATAACCTTACAGTGACCTCATCACCTACTTTCAGTTGGGTATTCTCTATAGACACCCATTCTCCGTCACGCATAACATAATACTCACGCAACAAGGTTACAGACTCTGATTTATATGCCTCTACATGAGCAATAGGGCTCTGATACTGCCAATAGAGAGCACCCCATGAGGGATTGTCACCTTGATGAGTCATTCGCAATACCGCATCATTGGCATCAACATCTTTTCCTTCACGCACATACTTCTCATAGCCCAATATCTGCTCAACTTGCTGAGCTTTGGGGAGCTTCTTGTCGCCCCACAACAATTGCGATGATGAGCCGTTGCCCAACCAATTGCTTCCCGAGAGGAGCAATATCGACACTGCATCGAGCGTTGAAGGCACATTACCCCACGACTGTGTTTGCTTTTGCATCAAGAGCCACTGGCGCATAGCATCGAGTTCCATAGTAACCGGCGAAATCAATACAAAAGCCTCATAAATGGCACAGTGTACTTGTATAGCACTATTGCGATACCATACACTACTACGATTGTTGGCCCAATACATACCTTGCGCCGGCGTGGTAACAGCATATTCACGCAACGATCTGACAATATCCTCGGCTTGCTGTATGTATCCATAGCGATACAATGCTACTGCAGCATAGGCTTTTTCTATCTCATCGAGCATATACCACGTATTAGCCACGCTATCCAATTGCGCGCGGTGTATGTCACGAGCCTCGGCTACAAGAGGCACATCTATATTGGCACTGCGCACATATAGATAACACAAATCGTAATAGTCGGGACTACCCTTACGGGCATTGCGTCGTACATACTCATTGTCTAAGAATTGCAAGGCCTTGATTTTCATTGACGCAACCATAGGTGTATAATCATACTCGCCCCACTGCGACAATCGCGACAAACCGGCCACGATATTGAGCGTCATGGCAAACGAGGGTTGCATTCCATCAAACCACGCCCAGCCTCCTTGGCTACTCTGCATAGCTTGCAACTCGTTCACAGCCTCCATAGCCAACTCCTGCGCACGTTGCCCATCGAGTAGTGTAGCTATCTGTTGCATCTGTTCGGTCGAGTTTTGCGCCTCGAGCAACCATGGAGTCTGTTGTAGCAACATCTGTTTCAACTCTTCATTCTTCTCGAGTTGCGACTTCAAGGCACTGCTGTTGCTTTCGCTCCATTGCGATATAGCCGAAGCGATATGAGCGTTCTGCTTTACTATGCCTTGTGCAACCACATTGGCATAGAGCGAAGCCATAATAGATGTAGCACTCTTGTCCTGCGATACAGCAAGAGGCGGAAGTGCAGTCACTGCATACCATGCAGGATTGTCACAATACTCCAGCGTAACACGCTTATTACAAGCCTCACTGTCCATCATTTGTTGTTGCATGGCATCAAATACAATCGTTGTGTCGCGTGTCGATGTCGGTACATAGAACGGCTTGGCTTCGGTAATATATTGCCATGACGGCAACACAGCCAGCATGTGTTGTTCGCCATCGCTATAGTGCT
The DNA here is from genome assembly GCA_017410245.1 of Bacteroidaceae bacterium. Taxonomy (GTDB): domain Bacteria; phylum Bacteroidota; class Bacteroidia; order Bacteroidales; family Barnesiellaceae_A; genus Barnesiella_A. The sequence continues at coordinate 18,955 of JAFQRE010000039.1, read as the reverse complement.
GAGCAGTAGCACCTATGCGCACACCCATAAGCGGTATAGTATCGGGTACGGAAAACTTAAAATCAACCGTTGCAGTAGCATTGGAAGGCAATACTACCGACTTGCTCATTGTCCATACGACCTGCTCATTGCCGGGATTATACAGCGTAAAATAAGCCTCACCTTGCAAGGTATCTTGAGTGGTATTGTAAACAATGGCAGATAATGTTGTTTCATCACCTTGTCGAACAAATCGGGGCATATTGGGTTGCACCATCAAGGGCTTTGAAGAGACAATAGTACTGCTATACATACCGTTGTACAACCGGGGTGTTACGGCAAGCGAGATGAAATTCCATGTAGTATTGCTCTCGGGCAACGTAAATTCGACAACCACCTTACCCTCTTTATCGGTGACAAGATGCGGATAGAAAAAGGCCGTCTCTACCATATTACTACGATAATCTGCTACAGCCGGTAATGTAGGCTTCTCTACCACAACTTCTTCAACAGGAACATCAGCCTCTTCGGCATAATCCATGGTTACATTTGCCGACTCCATCTCAACCTCCTCAACGCTATTTTTTACCATTGCAACATACTTGCCTCCTCCTCGCATCGTTACACCATACGACATAGCACCTACATGGAGGTAATTATTGAGTATTGGTAACACTTCTCCTACATACTGTCCTACCGTCTCGGTGTAGTAATTGATATATGCTTGTCTATCTCTCATATAATACCATCTATATGCAGCCGACAGACGGTTTTTCACCGAGGGGTAATAGGAAGGATTGAAATGCCACGAGTGAGCTTTCAGCGCATCGAGTGAAGCATCATATAGTTCGGCCATAAACAACGCATCTACAGGCTCACCTTGAACATTGCGCACCGTAAATTGCCATTTTTCATGGCTTCCGGGCATGGTTTTATCGCGGAAAGTAGTAGGTGTAATGATGAGTTGCATATCGGGTTGCTTGCGAACTATATCGATACTGTTACTATAAACCTCCCTACCATAAGTAAGCACTACCAACAATTGTACAACATCGTGACAACTTGCATCGAATGGTATATCGATGGTAACAATGCTATCATCAAGATTATAACGTCTATACTCCACCTGTTTATCGCCATCAGAGATGAAACAAGACAACACAACTTGTGAAAATGAAGAGCCAACAGCAATGTGAGCCGTATCTCCATCTGCTACAACCAACGAACTTGTAGGCAACCACATGGCAACCGGTATGGGCGGGCGTACCTCACAAGGTGAATAATAGACAAAATCGGTGCTATCTTTGACTATTGTTCCATCTTTCACAATAGTAGAAGTTATGATACGATATGCTCCCGATTGCAACATATCGTATGGTAACACCACGTTGCTCTCACCGGCCGATTGATGCTTTGTCCACATGGCTGTGTCGCAACGATGCATAGCTTGCAACGACTGTCCCACACTCCGGCCTTGCAACGAATAGAGCGCAACCTTATAAGGCAACTGCTGCGGTGTATGATTGCCATTGACAATCGTTACTTCTACATCTTGCTTATTGTCACTGCACACTTTCTCGGGGAAATTCAACCGGAACATCACACTTGAGCCCGATACCGACACATAGGCTTCGCCCGATTGACTCTCACCATTATCGGCTGTCACAACCACCTCTACAACATATCTTGCACCCCACATACGCCAATATTCCTCTTGTGGCTCGGAGGTGAAAAACGAACACATAAAACCACCATCGGCATCGGTTCGGCTCTCACCTTGAGCAACAATCTCTCCACCACTTCGCATATATGAAAAGCGACGGACGGCAAACTTGACCGCAGCAAAAGCCACCGGAGTACCCATATAATTGGTAGCAAATCCTGTTACTTGCACACTATCACCGTAGCTATAAATACCCTCTATCGCATTGCATTCAACTCGGAATTGCGGGCGCTTGTATTCGGCAACATCAATATACTGTGTTGCAACCAAGCCGTTACCCCGCACGCGCAGTATCCAACGCCCCGGGGAGGCTTTATCGGGTATTGCAAATTCTCCATATACAGAGCCATAACGGTCGGTACGGATTGTATCTCGCGCTACAACATTATAGTTATTGTCGAGTATCTCAACCGGAACAAGTTTGTTTTCGACGACAGTGCTATTATCATCATCACGAAGATAAACAAGAGCCGAATAGAGAAGTTTCTGACCGGGACGATAGATACTTCGGTCGGTAAATAGTTGTACACGTGGCTCTACCTTGCTGGTATATTGGTGTACAGCATCAATTCGTGTACGAAATGGATTGTGAGCCATATTGGCAAGCGAAATATAGCAAGATGCGGGATATCTCTTACGATCGATACGGCACATACCATTGTCGTCGGTAAACAATGTATCAACGACACCACCTGCGGTACTATTCAGCAACAACATTTCGCCAGCGACCGGTTGATTACTATTCATATCCGACAACATGACAAACGTTGCTTGAGGCAATGCATTGATGGTATAAAGCATATATGGCATCACAACAAACAGTATGCTGTCTCTCTCATTGCCCGATACAATTTCCAGACAATACACTCCGGTGCCAAGCGTATCTAAACAGAGTTCTTTGTGATGGTCGGCAAAATCTATACCTTCGCATACCATCGTATTGCGGGAGATATACTCCTTGGGCAACTTGCCGGCTTCACTGATGTCTTGCATAGGAGTACCCACAACACATCGCGACAACTCATATCGAAGAGATTCTACATTTCTATATATCAATGAGATATTTACCGGACTGCCCAAAGGAATGACCTCTTGCACCATAGCCGACACCGATACCGCCGACAATTCGGCACACATCATGCGCAACACATCGGTACGATAATAATGAGGATAACGCTCCACCCATGACATCAACCTATCGTATCTCTCCTTCAACGCAGTTGATGAGGTTTCAAAATCGGGCACACTATATCGAGCTATGACAGCCTCTATAACAAAACTTTTGGAGGCATAGCGATCAATAAGAGCATCTAACGCAACACAATACTCCTCGTTATGTGGCATATCGCGATAATCATATTGCAACTGGGTCAAATGCCACATAAACCGGGCTGCATCATGACGATGCCTCGAATGATAACGTACTATCTTCTCTAACTCTTCTTGTATAAAAGTACTATCCTGTTCTTTGCGGTACTGAGCCTTCACATCACTATATATGACCCTGACTACAAAATCGTACATCGTAGGATAGAATTTCTTAACCCACTTCCACGCATCATTACCCTCATATCCGTCAATACCTATTATAAGACGATAAGTATCGATAGAGCTCTTTTGTAATAGACGTGCGGGCTGCAAGGCTATCGTGTGCAACGAGTCAATCTTGTCATAGAAGTTACGAGTATTCCAAGTAGCTATCTCCTCATTACCTTTGATATAACTTTGCCTTTCATAATAATAGTATCTTCTACCCAGCACATCGGCGTACAATTCGCTCAAATATAGCGCAATAATACTACGATCAACTGCATTATCACATAGCATTATCTTCTGCTCTATATTATCTACCACAGCTGCTGTACTATCGGTATCAATAAGCAATTGCGCCGCCGACACCTGCATAAGGGCATCGATAAATTGTGGCGATAGTTTATCTTTATATGTACTATTTATTACCTCTCGAGCCTCTTTCAACACAGTACCCGGATACTCCTGCAAGGCTCTGCATTTCTCCTCATAACTATGGTCGGTTGCCATAACCGTAACATGGCACACCCACAACATCAATGCTACATATATCCATCTCATAGTATGCTGTTTTTTTAATAAAACAAATTATTACCTTTGAAGAATAACAATATACTCTATGACTCGCAATTATATAAAGAGTTTAAAATTGAGATGCATTCAAAACTATGTCATTTGGAAATAAAGATACGAAATACTATCTTTGTGAACTTAAAAAAAAGAAATAATATGATAGAATTTCTAACAACCCACCATCTGTTAGGCCTTATAATTGGCATTGGCACATTCTTGGTTATAGGACTCTTTCACCCCATTGTCATTAAAGCACATTACTATTGGGGAACAGAGTGTTGGTGGCTTTTTCTGCTATTGGGTATCTTGGGCATAATACTCTCAATAATCGTAAGCGAGGTATTGTGGTCGGCACTGATAGGAGTCTTTGCATTCTCATCATTGTGGTCAATCAAGGAGTTGTTTGAACAGCAAGAACGAGTGCGCAAAGGGTGGTTTCCTAAAAATCCCAAGCGAAAATATCCGTTTTGATAATCAGACAGATACAACCAACATTGCGATAAAAAAAATAAATTATATAATTTTACCGCAAAATTGTGCTCCATTATATGAAAAAGCACTATCTTTGTACAACTAAAAAAGTACACCTAAACTTAATAAAATATTATGGAACTCGCTAATCTTGATTGGAATAGTCTTGGTTTCGGTTATATCGACACAGACTATAACGTACGTTGCACTTACAAAGATGGTAAGTGGGGCGAATTGACAGTAACAGACAAAAAAACTATCGACTTGCACATGGCTGCAACTTGCTTGCACTATGGTCAAGAGTGCTTTGAAGGTATGAAAGCCTTCCGCAGTAAAGATGGTAAAATCCGTATCTTCCGCCTCCAAGCAGGTGCAGAGCGTATGCAAACCTCTTGCCGTGGTATCCTCATGCCCGAGATGCCCATCGATTTGTACATGGACGCTGTACGTTTGGCAGTAAAGAAAAACGAGCGTTTTGTTCCTCCCTATGAGAGCGACGCTTCATTGTATATTCGTCCTCTTATTATCGGATCATCAGCGCAAGTTGGTGTTAAACCCGCTCAAGAATATACACTCATCGTTTTTGTAACCCCCGTAGGTCCATATTTCAAAGAGGGTATTAAGCCTACCAAGATGCGTATCATGCGTGAATATGACCGTGCAGCTCCCCTTGGTACTGGTCGTTACAAAGTAGGTGGTAACTATGCAGCCAGTCTTTCATCTACTGTGATAGCTCACGATGAGGGTTATTCAAATCCCATCTATCTTGATGCCAAAGAGAAAAAATATATTGATGAGTGTGGTGCTGCCAACTTCTTCGGTATCCGCGACAATACTTACATCACTCCTAAGAGCGACTCAATCCTTCCTTCTATTACCAACAAGTGCTTGCAAGCTCTCGCCGAGCACCTCGGCATGAAGGTTGAATGCCGTCCCGTTCCCGAGGAAGAATTGGCTACATTTGAGGAGGCTGCAGCTTGTGGTACAGCTGCCGTTATCAGCCCCATTTCTCAAATTGATGACCCCGTTCGTGGTGTAAGCTATACTTATACTACCGATGGTACAGTAGGTCCTTGCTGCCGTAAACTTTACGACCTCCTTTGCGCTATCCGTAAGGGTGAGACTGAAGACATCTTTGGTTGGAACGATATTCTCGACTAATCATTTCACAACTATACCGAGGTGCTATCTTGTGATAGCACCTCGTTTTTTATTGATACCCCATGCTCGATATTGCCTACATATATTCGCTCTACTACCAACAAGGCAAAGCCATAACAGAGCTACTATGGCAACACAGCCAACAAGTAGCCACACTGGCACAAGAAATAGCCGCGACCAATACCCAACTCGATATTGACCGGCAATTTTTGTACGAAGCAGCGATGCTTCACGACATAGGTATATTTCGCACCCATGCACCATCTATACACTGCTACGGAGAGGCCCATTACATGCAACATGGCATCATAGGAGCAGAATTGCTGCGTGCTCAAGGGCTGGAGGCACATGCCAGGGTGTGCGAACGTCACATAGGTGTGGGGCTTACCCGAGAAGATATTATAGCCCAAGATTTACCCCTGCCTCATCACGACTTCATGCCTGAGACTATCGAAGAAAAACTGATATGCTATGCCGACAATTTCTTCTCAAAATCGCACCCCGAAAAGAGACGTACGCTCGAGCAAGTTCGCTCGGGGGTAGCCCGATTTGGAGAAGAAAATCTCAAACGTCTCGATGCACTGGCCCATCTCTTTGGCAACAAGCCCAACAATCTATAAACAAACGATATAGGTGCGCATCTTCGCATCTTTATCGCTACGCTATGCGGGTCGATAAACAGCCCGCTCTGCTCATTATATAGAGCATTTCTATCCGCACCCTCCCAGCATGAAACATCAAAAACTACTCAACAAGGCTCTAAAATATCTTAAATGCCGATAATTGGTCGAAAAATCGCAGAAAAAGTGTATCTTTGCAGTTTGTAATTACGTCTTGGAAAATGGTGCAAATGAAGCATATAATTACCATTGTTGTAGTGCTTATTATAGGCATGTTGTCGCCTCTCGCAGCGGTATCTTCACATCGTAGCAACGAGAGCAATGTGTCATTGGCATCAGACACCACAAAGAGTACCAAAAACAAGGTTGTAAGAATAGGTTCTCAACAAAAGATTGACACGACTGCCGTACAAGCGTCAATTGTCGATACCACTACTATGGTAGCCGACTCACTACAAGAAATATCGGCTACAGAGCTACAAAAAGACTCTACACAGATACGTCAAGGCGTAAAAACCAAGTCGGCCCTCGATGCCGTTGTCGATTTCACTGCACAAGACTCTCTCGTTTTCGATTCGGGCAATATGGCATTCTTATATGGCAAGAGTGTCGTCAATTATCAAGACATACAACTCGATGCCGAACACATAGAACTCAGTTTGGGCGAAAACACTGTGTATGCCGAAGGTCGCACCGACAGCTTGGGACAAACAACAGGAAAACCCATTTACAAAGATACGAGCGGAGAGTATGAGTCGGAGACAATGAGCTACAACTTCAAGAGTAAACGAGGCTACATTACCAACGTAATCACCGAACAAGGCGAGGGCTACTTGACAGGAGGTCGCACCAAAAAGACCGAGGACGAGGTGTTGTATATGGAAAACGGTCGCTACACTACATGCGACAACCATGAGCACCCACACTTCTACTTGCAATTGACACAAGCCAAGGTACGTCCTCAGAAAAACGTTGTTACAGGACCTGCCTACATGGTATTGGAAGACGTACCATTACCATTGGCCGTACCCTTTGGTTTCTTCCCATTCAATAAGAAATATTCGTCGGGTATCATTTTCCCTACATTTGGTGAGGAGATGAATCGCGGTTTCTACATGCGCAATGGCGGATACTACTTTGCTATCAACGACTATGTCGATTTGGCTCTTACCGGAGAGATTTACACCAAAGGCTCATGGGGTATTCAAGCCCGATCGGCCTATATCAAGAAATACAAGTTCTCGGGTAGTATCGACATCAGTTTTATCAATACCGTTACAGGCGATAAAGGTATGCCCGACTATACAAGCCAAGACAACTTCAAAGTGGCATGGACGCATACGCAAGATGCAAAAGCAAGTTCCAATTCAACTTTCTCGGCCAGTGTAAACTTTGCTACAAGTGGTTATACTCGTAACGATATCAACTCATACTACGATCCCAACCAGTTTACCCAATCTACCTCAACATCTACTATCAACTATACCTACCGAGTACCCAATACCCCTTTGAGCATATCGGCATCGGCCAACATTACACAGCGTACACAAGACTCTACACTCAACATATCACTACCCAACCTCACCCTATCGTTGAGCCAAATACGTCCATTCAAACGCAAGAATGCAACCGGCCCCGAACGATGGTATGAGAAGATACAACTATCTTATAGCGGACGCTTGCAGAACAGCATTACTGCCAAACAAGATGAAATACTACAAAAGAGTCTTCTCAAAGACTGGCGCAATGGTATGAGTCACAATGTACCCATATCGGCAACCTTCACCATGTTTAAGTATATAAACATGACGGCATCGGTAAACATTACCGACCGCATGTACACCAACAAAGTGATGCGCGAATGGGACCCTATGGCGTCGGCTGTGGTCAATGATACGGTATATGGCTTCTACAACGTCTTTGACTTCAATGCCGGTGTAAGCCTGCAAACCAAATTGTATGGTTTCTACACACCCATGAAGTTCTTGGGCGATGCTGTTAAGCAAATACGACACGTACTTACGCCATCTATCTCGTTTACCTATGCACCCGACTTTAGCGACCCATTTTGGGGCTTCTACGATACATTGCGATATACCAACCAAAGCGGGCAGTATGTAGAACAAATCTACTCACCCTACGCAGGAGGAATCTTTGGTACAGCTCCCAGTGGCGAGAAAGGTGTAATCAATCTCTCTTTTGCCAACAACCTTGAAATGAAGGTGAAAAGTGATGCCGACTCGACCGGTGTAAAGAAGATTTCGCTCATTGAGAACCTTACGGTAGGAACCAGCTACAACCTTGCCGCCGACTCATTGAGATGGAGCAATATCAACGTAAACGTACTGATAAAACTTACCAAGAACCTCAACCTCAACCTACGCACCACATGGGATCCCTACTGCTACCAACTCAATGCTTCGGGTAACCCCGTACGTGTAGATGTGCTTCGTTCACAAGCAGGCAGAGGATTGGCTCGACTCTCGAGTGCCGGAACATCTTTTTCCTACACATTCAACAACGATACATTCAAGAAAAAGGAGACTCGCGACAAGCCACCCACTGGCGATGAGCAAGTGAGCGAAACAAATGACCCATTGGCCAATAGTGCTGCTGCCAAGCAAGAACGCGACACAAAACGTCGTAGTGGAAACAAGTCGAATGGCAACGACGAATATGATAGTGACGGTTATTATCGCTGGAAGATACCTTGGAGTCTTACCTTCAACTACTCTATCAGCTATGCTTATGGTGCATTTAATAAAGAAAAGATGGAGTATGATGGCAAATTTGTACAAAATCTGAGTCTATCGGGCAACCTTAACCTTACCAAGGGTTGGTCGTTTAACTTCTCGGCCAGCTTCGACTTTGACGCAATGAAACTCGCCTATATGAACTGTAATATCTCTCGCGATCTTCACTGCTTCACAATGTCGGCAAGTTTTGTACCTGTAGGCCCTTACAAATCGTACAACTTCCATATTGCGGTAAAATCATCGCTACTCAAAGACCTCAAATACGACAAGCAAAGCCACGCATACGATCAACTCAATTGGTATTGATGTCATGAAACTACCACCCCTCTTCACTGAGCGAATGCAACAACTCTTAGGCAACGACTATGAGGCATTTGCACATGCTCTTACCGAAGCCGAACAACCTACCAGCATACGCATCAATATACACAAAGGTGCTCAAGCCCCGGCCGAAGCTACTCCCGTTCCATGGTCGGGGGGTAGTGGATACTACTTACCCTCACGCCCCACGTTTACATTCGACCCTCTGTTTCATGCCGGAGCCTACTACGTTCAAGAGGCCTCCTCAATGTTTTTAGGAACAGTCATACAACAATATATTGACCAACCGGTACGCTACCTCGACCTATGTGCAGCCCCGGGAGGAAAATCTACGTTGGCCCTTTCGCTTCTTCCCGAGGGTAGCTTGGTTGTCAGTAACGAGATTGTGCGTCAACGAGCGCAAGTCCTGGCCGAGAATATAGCCAAGTGGGGCAATCCATACTCAGTTGTAACAAACAATAGTCCGGCCGACTGGGGTACGTGGCACAATTACATCGATGTCATTGCCACCGATGTACCCTGCTCGGGCGAAGGTATGTTCCGTAAAGACGAAACTGCCATAGCCGAATGGTCGCCTGCCAATGTTGAACACTGCGCCACACGTCAGGCCGGAATACTTGCCGATGTGTGGAGTGCATTGCGACCCGGTGGACTACTTATATATAGCACATGCACATATAATATTGAGGAAAACGAGGCAATGATACAACACCTCATCAAAGTGTATGATGCCCAACCTCTCGCTGTGAAGACCAACCCAACGTGGGGCATAACAAATGCGCTGATGGGCGAAGCTCCGGCCTACCGATTTATGCCACATCACACCCGAGGCGAAGGCCTATTCATGGCCCTGCTGCGCAAACCGGGCAACGCCGATAGCGATTGCGGAACAGCACCCAAAGAGAAAAAGAAGAAAAAAGGAGAGAAAAAAAACAATCCGACCATACCTGCCGAAGCAAAGTCATGGCTTGCAACACAAGATTTCCATTACGAAGCCGACGAAACGGCTATATATGCCTACCCCTTGAGATATGCCGATGACATGCAAGCCATGCAACGCAGTTTCAACGTATTGCATGCCGGTATTGAAATAGCAACGATAAAGGGTCGCGACCTCATACCCGCCCACACATTAGCCCTCTCCACCCTCCTCAATCGTGAGGCATTTGCCTCATACCAAGTATCATTGGAGACAGCTCTCGCCTATTTACGTCGCGAGTCTATCACACTACCACCCGATGTGCCTCGCGGATATGTAGCTGTTGTATACAAAGGCTTTACCCTTGGTTGGGTAAAAAACCTTGGCACAAGAGCCAATAATCTATATCCTCAAGAGTGGCGCATACGCAGTCCGCACAATCCCGAAAACATGGTAGAGGCCGGCGTAACAGCTATTGAGTGAGATTAAGACAATCATACAATAGATACAAAAGGTGAGAACAACCACCAATTTCTTTTTTTTGAAAGAAATAGAAATAAATTTGACATTAACTATTGCACAAATAAAAAATAAGTCGTATCTTTGCACCGCATTTAAGGGAAATAAATTGATGGCGGGATAGCTCAGTTGGTTAGAGCGTCGGATTCATAACCCGGAGGTCACGAGTTCAATTCTCGTTCCCGCTACAAAGCAAGTGAATTAATTCACTTGCTTTTTTTATATAGTTACTCTTCTATTTTCTGAGACGAATTTGTATCTTTGCTATAATTCTTAATTTATCAAGAGATATTGCTATGAAAAAACAGCTTCTCATCTTCATTGCTCTATTGATAGGACTTCCAACCCAAGCTATAAGCATCAAGTATGGTCCATATCTGCAAAATCTCGATACCAATAGTGTTACTATCACATGGATCACAGATAGCACATCTATAGGTTGGGTAGAGCTGGCCGAAGATGGTAGCGATAGTTTCTATTCTACCGTCCGCCAACAATACCACGACACACAAGATGGCATCAAAAACACATCTACCATACATAGCGTTACGCTCAACGACCTATCGCCCAACACCGTATACCGCTATCGGGTATATTCTCAGGCAGTACTATCGCATGAGGGCAATCGCGTAATGTATGGCGACTATGTAGCCACCAATGTATATTCTCGCGAGCCTCTCCGATTTAAAACAAACAACCACGATAAAGAGACCATGAGATTTGCCATGATTAACGACATTCATGGCGATAACCAACGCATGGAACGACTCATCAATCACAGTAGTTTGATGGAGCCCGATATGTATATCTTCAATGGCGATATGGCCTCATCGTTCGAAAATGAGGAGCAGATATTCGATGACTTTGCACAAACTGCTATCACAATGTTTGCCAGCGAGATACCATTCTATTACGTTCGTGGCAATCATGAGACAAGAGGTACTTATGCCTCGCACTTCCACCAATACTTCACCACAGGCCACGACAAACTATACTACACATTTCGCCAAGGTCCCGTATTTTTTGTTATGCTCGATAGCGGAGAGGACAAACCCGATAGCGACATCGAGTACTACGGGCTGGTCGATTACGACAATTATCGCAACGAACAAGCGCAATGGCTGAGCCACATTGTGACAAGCGAGGAGTATATCAACGCACCTATAAAAGTCATCGTATCGCACATTCCCCCTACAGGAGATTGGCATGGCAATATAGAAGTGAAAAACAAATTTATGGAAGTGTTGAAACTCTCGGCACCCGACTTGATGTTGTGTGGTCATGAACACGAACTGATATACCACGAGGCCAAAGAAAGCAACCCATTTCCAATTCTCATCAACTCGCACGACAATGTTATTGTCGGCAAGGTATCGGCAACGAGCTTGATTATATACATCATTGATGTAAATGGAACAATCATCGACACAATCATTCTTAATAAATAACCTTATAATTTAACTGCCAAATGTATCATACACACATTGTAAAATTATTATCTATACTTGCAATACTACTTCTATCGGTATCGTGCGATAATAGTAAAATCGATCCGTTGGGACTTTCGGTTACACCCAATACCCCCATCACATTTGCAGCATCGGGCAACGACGATATAACCTTAGCAGTTACTACCGAAGCACAATCGTGGAGTTACACAGCCCCCGAATGGGTTGTTGGTAAAAAGAATGACAGCAGCCTCATTATCAACGCAACCGAGAACAACGGAGCACCCCGCGAAGGTAATCTCATCATTACTGCCGGGGGGACTAATGCGGTGGAAATTGCATTATACCAAGAAGGATACAAAGCAACCATCACGCTCAACAATCTGATGGACACAACCGATTTTGACGTAACAGAGAATGTGTGGAATGCAACTTTTAACGCTATCACAACACGACCAGCTATCGAAGATATAGCCCTAAATATTGCTTTAGATGACAAGCATCTAAACTTCTACAACATGGAGACTGGCAAGAACTGTCAGCTTGTTCCGGCCGAAGCTATCACACTATATCAAGACAAAGTGACCATCAAACAAGAGAGTACAGCATCGGATATCATCAACCTCTCGGTCGATGCAACCTCGTTGAAACCGGGCATCAACTACCTCATACCCATACGTGCTACTATTACCAGCGGCGATGCCAAGTTTACATCTCGCAGCAACAGAATAAACTATCTCATCAAACGCATAGGCGAACGAGCTATCAAGCAGGTAGTATTCATTGAAGTAAATGACTGTAATCCGCTCAACCTTCTCCAATACAACCTCACCGATGGAACCCCCTTCTTCGATGCAGTAATACTCTTCGCCGCCAATATCAACTACAACAACGAGGAAGACCGAGTATATCTGCACAACAACCCCAATGTGCAAGCTCTGCTCGACAATAGCGACACATTCTTGCAACCACTACGCGAGCGTGGTATCAAGGTTTACCTTGGATTATTGGGCAACCACGATGCTGCCGGATTGGCACAACTTTCGGCATGGGGAGCCCAACAATGGGCGCAAGAAATAGCCGATGCATGCCTCACATACAAACTTGATGGCGTAAATCTTGATGACGAATACTCCAAAAATCCTATTATCGATAACAAATGGTTTACCACGCGCAGTGCGGCAGCAGGGGCAAGATTGGCCTACGAGCTGAAAATGGCAATGGCCGAAAAATGCAGTTGGCCTACCGAAGTATCTATATATGAGTTTGGTGCGCTATACAATCTGCCCACTGTCACTATCGACAACATTGAGCATACACAGAGCGAATTTATTGACTTTGTGGTATCGAACTACGGAAGTCGAGGGATACCCTACGGCGACCTCACATACGCACATTGCAGTGGTGCCTCTATCGAACTTGCACAAAAGCGCACCCTCACAGAGAGTTCGGCTCAAACAGCCCTCGACAAAGGTTACGGCTGGTGTATGTGGTTTGGATTTGACCCGGCATCGAGTGGTGCCAAGAACAATCGTGAACATTCAATGGCACAATTTAACGTAGCCGCCGAGGTGTTCTATAGCTCAGAAGTTGTGCCCCCCACTCACGTGTACAAAAAGATAGGCGAAGGCAATTACGACGCACAACCCTACCCTGTACAATAGGCTTCACACCTTAGCCCTACTACGGCTCACTACCACCACGCCGGCAAAGACTGCTACAGCTGCTACAATCTTCTGCCAGTCGAGGGTGTCCATACCTATATATATACTTATAGCAGTTGCTATGATTGGTTGCACATAGGAGTACATGCTCACCAATGTAGGTCGTATGCGCCGTTGCCCTACAGGTATGAGGAAATAGGTAATAAATGTTGAGCACAAAATCAAGAATGCAAGTTCGGCGACGATATTACGAGGGAGCAAAACATAGTTAAGCCCTACCACCTCGGTAAATGAGAACGGCAACGACATGAGTGTAGAATAGAAAAATATCCACTTCATAAACGTCACCACCGAATATCGACTGATGAGAGGCTTGAAGATACCCAAATATAGAGAGAAACAAATGCAATTGGCTATCATCAACAACAAGCCTATAGTAGTTGTTTGGGTAGCACCGCCGGCTGTGGCACTATTGAGTAGCAAAAATACGATACCGGCAAAACTCAGCAACACACCTCCGACTTTCTGCCACGTAATGGGTTCGCGCAACACGATTGCAGCAATAATCATGGTGTAGATAGGAGACATGGCACTCGTAATAGAGCAGTCGAGCGGTGTGATGTGCGGTATGGCTATAAGGAAAGTAAGTTGCGTAAGAAGAAATCCCAATACCGAAGCACACAAAATCTTAGGGTGGTCGCTCCACGCCACTCGCTCACGTGGCATAAAAAAAGATATAACCCAGAATAATAAACCCGCTCCCACCGACCGCAATGTAAACAACGCCAAGGGCGAGATGAGCTGACTGCTTGTCAAATCCTTACACACAATGATATTGACACCAAATATTGCGTAGGCTACAAAGCACGCCAAATGACCTATCAACTTACTTGTATCCATAAATATAGTTTCATTAAATTGTATCTTCGGGTATATCGCCACTTTGCACGATAAATGCAGCCACTATACCCGGCAACCACCCCAACAACGTCAGTAGCAATACTATAGCTATACGCTTCATACCATAGCCCACCACCGACAATGGCGGAAACAAGATGGTAAAAAGAATCCACTTAAGACGTTTCATATCACATGAGTTTTGACATCGCAAAGATACTGAGAAACGAGCGAGAAATATGAAGTTTACTTCAATATTTTTCACGGCATATGCACAATATCTTTGAGTAGCACCTCAATAGCTAAGCGATGCGAAACAGATAATCATTGCCGAAAAAATATAACCGCAAAACATCTCATACCTATTCTGTATTCTACTATTTATTGTATCTTTGCTCTCATGAATAGCAACACCAAATATACCCCGGGCGAAGAGAAAGCCAACAGCATATCGCACATAGCAGGTGGCATAATATCGCTTATAGCAGGTATTTACTTTCTTGTGCAAGGCTACAATTATGGTTCTGCTCTCACTGTCATGAGTCTATGGCTCTATCTCGGAGGTGTGCTTTTTTCATATATCACTTCGGTAATATATCATCTATGGCCCACGTCGCGCACACACAGCAAGGCACTCATACGACAACTCGACCACACCGCCATATATTGGCACATTGCCGGGTGCTACTCTCCCGTAGCACTCATTGCCATGGTAGGCAGTGGAGCAACTACATGGGGTTGGGTAATCTTTGCCTTTGTTTGGTTATGCACCATAGCAGGTACAGCACTAAGTTTCCGCAAGATGCAATCTCACAGCTATATCGAAACGGCCTGTTATGTTCTCATGGGACTCACCATACTCGTGGCATTCAAACCTTTCTATGAGAGTGTAGGCATGGGCGTAGTGAGTTGGGTAATAGCCGAGGGTATATGCTACATAACCGGAGCTGTGCTCTATAGCATACACAAGGTGCGGTATATGCACACTTTCTTTCACATCATGGTCATTGCCGGCGATATATGCCACATGATAGCTGTCGGGAAAATATTGCAAATGTTTGTAGGTATATAGCAAACGGTAATACTTTTTTCTATTTCTCTTCACTTACAATCACTCATAAACCCCATTGCCAACCTCGAAACAAATGTTGACATCACGCACTATTGTCTATATCAAACGAAATTTAATAGCCAAATATCTTGCTTTTTGAAAAAGTATGTTTATTTTTGCAAGAAAAACAAAACCATGAAAATCAAAAACACAATAATTTCCATTTGGAATTTCTATGTAGAGGGCTTCAAGGGTATGACTTGGGGTCGCCCGTTGTGGGCCTTGATATTTCTCAAAGTAATCATTCTGTTCTTAGTATTGCGCATGTTCTTCTTCGAGCCCATACTTGCCGGCAAGAGCGAAGCCGAAAAGATAGATCATGTGAGTACCGAACTCATCAAACCGACAATAAATAACAACAAATAAACAATAAAAGTTATGGTAGAAACCGCATTAGTAAATTGGTCAAGGGCACAATTTGCACTGACCGCCGGGTACCATTGGATTTTTGTCCCACTCACATTGGGTCTGGCTGTGATAATGGCCACCATGGAAACCCTTTATGTGATAAAGAAAGATGAGTTTTGGAAACGTACCGCCAAGTTTTGGATGAAGCTGTTTGGTATCAACTTCGCTGTTGGTATAGCTACAGGTATCATTTTGGAATTTGAGTTTGGTACAAACTGGAGTAATTACTCATGGTTTGTAGGCGATATCTTCGGTGCACCATTGGCCATTGAGGGTATGTTGGCATTCTTTATGGAGGCAACATTCTTTGCAGTGATGTTCTTTGGTTGGGACAAAGTGAGCAAGAAAGCACACTTGGCTGCAACCTGGCTCACCGGTATAGGAGCTGCCATATCTGCCGTATGGATTTTGGTAGCCAACTCATGGATGCAGCACCCTGTAGGTATGGAATTTAACCCCGATACTGTACGTCACGAGATGGTCGATTTCTGGGCGTTGGTGCTCAATCCCGTTGCTATATCTAAGTTCTTCCACTCGGTATTCAGCGGCTGGATGACAGGTTCTATTTTTGTTATAGGCATCAGTTGTTGGTATCTGCTCAAGAAGCGTGAAACACGTTTTGCCCTTGCCAGCATACGTGTAGCAGCTCTTGTGGGTATAGTAGGTACTGTGGCCGTAATGTTCAGTGGCGACAAGTCGGGTATTCATGTTGCCGAATACCAACCCATGAAATTGGCTGCTGCTGAGGGCCTCGAAGATGGTGGCACACGCGCCCCATTCTCTATCGTACCCGGAGTAGAAGTGCCCGGTATGTTGTCGATACTGGCCACACACGATTTAGATGGCTATGTACCCGGTATCAACGACTTGCTCAATGGTTATACTACCCCCGATGGCGTAGAGCACCCATCGGCACAAACCAAGATAGAACGCGGTAAAGTAGCGTTGGAGGCCTTTGGCGAGTACCGTGCTACGAAAGATAGTGACCCCGCCACTGCTGCCGAGGCTCGCAAAGTATTGGAAGAGAATATTGACTACTTCGGCTACGGCTATATAGATCAACCCGAGGAGCTGGTTCCCCCTGTAACACTTGTCTATTGGGCATTCCGCGTGATGGTAGGCTTTGGTAGCTTCTTGCTCTTGCTCATGATAGTTGTATTGTGGGCCGAGTGGAAAGGCCGTCTCAAGGATATGAAGTGGCTACAATGGGTATCGCTCCTATCTATACCCTTGGTATATATGGCCGGACAAGCAGGTTGGATAGTAGCCGAGGTAGGTCGCCAACCTTGGGTCATCGAGGGATTGCTACCGGTCAAGGCTGCGGTATCGAGCGTGAGTGTAGGTGCTGTACAAACCACATTCTTCCTCTTCGTTGCCATTTTCACCCTCTTCCTCGCCATCGAGATACGCATCATGCTCAAGGCTATCAAGGAAGGTCCTAAAACCGAAACAGAATAAATAAGGAGGTACAACTATGATTACATACGAATTTTTACAACAATATTGGTGGTTTCTGATAGCCCTGTTGGGTGGTTTACTCGTATTCTTGCTCTTTGTGCAAGGAGGCAATGCGCTCATCTTTTTTGCCGGAAAGAACGAAGATCAACGCCAACTTATCGTAAACTCGACAGGTCGTAAGTGGGAGCTTACATTTACTACGCTTGTCACATTTGGCGGTGCATTTTTTGCTTCATTCCCTCTATTCTACAGCACCAGTTTTGGTGGTGCATACTGGGTGTGGATACTCATACTCATCACCTTTGTTTTTCAAGCAGTGTCGTACGAGTTCCAAAGCAAGGCAGGTAATTTATTGGGTAAAAAAGCCTTCCGCATCTTCCTCACCCTCAATGGTTGTCTTGCACCGCTACTCATTGGCACAGCAGTGGGTACATTCTTCACAGGTTCACAATTTATTGTCAATAAGAATGCTGTAGGCGATATAGGTTCTCCCATCATAAGCCGTTGGTGCAGCGATTGGCGCGGACTTGAGGCTGTTGCCAATCCATTCAACGTAGAGTTTGGCTTGATGGTTATGTTCTTGGCCATCACCCTCGGTGCGCTTTACATGATAAACAATATAGCCAATACCGACCTTGCCAAGCAACTGCGTCGCAGCATGTTGGTATGCTTTGCTTGCTTCCTTGTCATGTTCTTGCTCGTTGTCATACAACTCATTACCATGGAGGGATTTGCCGTCGATGCCAATGGCATAGTATCGATGGAGAAGGGTAAATACCTCACCAACTTGTTGGAGATGCCGGTTGTACTTGTCATGTTGCTACTCGGAGCCGTATTGTTGGTAGCCGGAGTACTTCTCACTCTACTCCGCAAAGAGTTCAACAAAGGCATATGGTTGGCAGCTCCCGGTACTGTTTTGGCTGTAATGGCACTCTTCATGATTGCCGGCTACAATGGCACTGCCTACTATCCCTCTACTGCCGACCTGCAAAGTTCGCTCACATTGGCCAATAGTTGTTCGAGTCAATTCACCCTACGCACCATGGCTATCGTTTCGCTCATAATACCCTTTGTGGTGGCCTATATAGCCTATTTCTGGCGCAAGATGGATCGTCAATCACTCACTACCGAAGAGCTCGACCACAGCGAGAAGTATTGATTGGAGAGATAACAAAGAGAGATACCCCCAAGGGTAAAACAACAAAAGGCTGCGTCCCAGAGAATTGAGAACGCAGCCTTCCTTTTTTATGTACTATTATGTCCCGTCCTAAAATAGCGTTACACAATAAAAAGTAAAGCTATGGAAGAAAAGAGTAAAAGCTTGTATATCAAGCGAACGCAACGCGACTATCCGATGAGTTTCAAGTTGGCGGTAGTCCGAGAAGTAGAAAGTGGCG
>JAFQRE010000038.1 GCA_017410245.1 Bacteroidaceae bacterium | reverse complement strand
TTCATCATAGGAGTGAAAACAACCTCGTCACGGTCCGAACCGATTTGGTCTTGTGAGAACAAGATGTAATCGCCACTGTGAGGCATTACACCGGCGTCCCAGCTATAGCAACGATAAGGACGTGCATAGTCGTATGTACCGGTCGATGCCCAACCATCGGGTACAATACCACCATTGGCAAAGTGACTGTCGTCGTCGAAGTTCTCAAAGATTTCAAACGCAACAGGCTCTGCAGCGGTAGCTATTCCGGCGTAACATAGTACGGCCAAGAATAGAGCTAAAATTTTCTTCAAAGCTTTGTTCATTGGTTTAAAGAATTAGTTAGACAATAGTTTTATTTATTTTTTATTTTATCACATATATAGGATTATCGCACTACAACCTTCACAACAGAAGAGGCCGAACGTACAACATAAACACCGGGGGCAAGTTCTACATGATACTCACGAGAATCCGATTGATGCATCAATACACCACTTACCGAATAAATTGCTATATCTTGGGCTTGAGGATTTATTACAGCAATACCATTATTGAAGTTATAAGCTGTGAAATTACGATATTGAGTCTCAGTATTGTCTATGGCTCCATCTGTTTTTTTATCAAATTTCACATCATACAAATACAAATAGCTATGCCATGGTTGCGAATATGCCTTGAAGCCATAGTAATATACACCCGATTGGGGCACAGTAATATCTACACTATACACATCTATCACACTCTCCTCATCGATAGCGGGCAATTCGGGGAAATCAATCAATGTTGTACTTTGACTATCGGGAGTCTTGCCATCACCAAATGTCACCAACAACGATTCAAGATTATCTGGTGCTGTAGAAAAAGCCGAGAATGTAAGGGTATATACATCACCTTCATAACATTGCATGGGTGGCGATATCATCCAATCATCGGCCGCAAGTTGATAGTTATAGGGATAGAATGCAGCTCCGGTAGAGCCATCATAGGTCCATGTATAATAGTCTTTATTTAAATCGAGAATGGTATAATAATTTCGCATATCCGATTCTTCCATAAACACACCGCCATAAGGAGGCAAAAGAGGCTCTCCAACAACCACATCATTAGATATACGACCTCTAATACGCTCTCCGTCTACACATGAGAATACAGCATACATATATCGGGTCATATCGGCACCATGAGTCTCCTCAAAGTATGTTTCTGTAAGGCCGGTAGCAACAATTGCATCATCGGGGTAACGCAATATTTCATATGTAATTTTATTTTTATCGTAGGGTTGACCATGAACACCCATATCAGGAGCATCCCAAGTAAGCATAACAGTCGTCATACCATTATCTGTCAAACGTACATTTTGAGGTGCATCGGGTATATCATATCCTACAAGAATGGTATATGAGGCTACAGTACCATCACCATACGCATTACTTGCCACCAACGACAAATCATAAATTCCCTCTTGGGCATTGTACTCATGTGTTATCATATCACCGGGGAGTGCAGTTCCTTGACAAATCACACTATCATTGGCATTATTAACCACCCTATAGATAAGTGAGCTGTCCAATTCTTTACCTCCATAAGTTGTTGTAGGGAGTGTAAATTTAATATTTCCTTTGAGTGCGCCTTCGTATGCAGGTGTGTAAGAAATATTGGTAATAATGGCGGGAGCACCCAAATCAGGTTCTACGAAGTAGGCACCACTTATAGCCCACACATCATTTCGCCATGTTTGCAACGAAGCATTAGCATTGATGGTATTCAACTCAAAGATAGCTCCATACATGCCACCAAGAGCGGAGCTTGAACTACAGAAGAACCAATACATCTTGCCGGTTTGATGATTGAAGAACAATGCTTGACGCATCTTGAAGTTGATAAGCATATCATCAGGCATCATATTAACGCCGGTAATCTGACCTATCGTAGCAAGCGCTCCGGTTTCTTTATTTACACGTGTCAAATATTGTTTTTGATCTCCATCATAGCTATCTTCTTCCATATATACGCAATACAACTCGCCATCAAGGCTACAAGCAAGAGCTAAATATTTCTGGTATCTCGAATCATAAAACAAACGGTCTCCTATACGCTTCATTTCACCGGTTTCAGGCTCAATCTCAACGAGCCAAGTATCTACGTAATCTTTTACAAGACCATATATCTTATCACTTGTCTCATCATAGGCTAATGAGATAGTGGTATTTTCACAATTATCATTCAATCGTGTCTCTGATAATACTTCATATGTTTTAGCGTCCATCACAGTCCAAACCGGAAATTCGGCCTGATAATTTGCTGTTTCATCATACACGTTTCCATACAATTTTCCATCATGATACACACAGCCTCCGGCCAATCCCATTGCCAATGTAGGATTTTCGAGATCGACGAAGTACTCATTTTCCTGTGGAACCATATGATATATACCCTTTGGAGCAAGTGTATACTCATCAATATTTGCATTTGTAAATACGCCATAAAGTTCTATACCCTCCGACGACAAACGTTGATGATAGGGTTCACTTATATTCAAATCGCCATTTACATTATCCATCATTATGGAATCTTCTTCAAACTCATACACGAGTTCCTCCTCTTCTACTTCACCTGTTGCATCTATGGTGTTGATAGTGATATTGCGAACATCTAAGGAGTTACCTACATATAGCGCGTGGAAACCAAAGTAATATGTACCGGAGCTTTCTACAGTAAATTGTGCAGTTTGGTACGAGCCATAACCATTTTGATATAAATCGTTGTATGAAGCCAAAATAGTATTTTGAGAAGTGGAAGTCTGCGAAGTTCCTAATGTTACATCGAGAGATGCAGGGAAGTCGCGACTTGTTGCTATTTCATAAGACAACACATATCTAACACCCGACTCAAGTTCACACGCCGGTGTAATAAGCCAGTCGTTTACACTTTTTCCCATAGTCGATATATATGCAGTACCTGAGTAATACACCCATTTAGCAACATCATTATCAAGGTTTTCCACGCCCCATGCTTCAAAGTCGGCTTTCTTCTTTAGCGGGAAAGTATATACGGGAGACAATGTGCCTTTTACATCATCAAAATTGAGTTCCTTGCCTATCTTCTCCGACATATAGCCATTAGACTCTACGGCAAGAGATATGGTATGTTTGCCTGAGAATGTGGCAGGTGTATATACATATTCATGCTCTTTGCCTGGAGCCATATCCTCAATTATTTCTACCAAGACATCATCAACATATACATGCACATTGAAGTGGGTACTGATATAAACACCCTCTACATCTTTTATAGGATTCACCCACTTGAGTTTCACAGTCTGTCCCTCTACATTGGCAACCATAGCCGGAATGGGGCGTATTGCACAAGCATCTGCTTCTTCAAGCGAAATGCTCTTAAGCGAAACGATACCATTACCGGCAGGCGCAGTAAGTTTCAGACCCAACACATATTGTGCATCTTGCTCTATGTAAAGACGGCATCTACGAGTTGTCATTCCTCCATGCATATCGTACGACTCTTCCCTTACTACATTTTCCATAGCTTGAGGATTTGCCGAGCTACCATAGCACACAGTTACATGGTCGGCATCGAAGCAACCTCGTTGCGCTATAGTATAACTCAAGATATACGATTTACCGGCTTCTACTTCAACAGAAGGTGTGAACAACCAATCTTCGGCAGGTTGAGACGATGACATACCATTATAGATGTATCCGTTCAATTGCGGGTCTATACTCCATGTAAGACCATCACTATTAGCATCAGATACAACCCAACCTTCGGCATTGTATCCCTCATTAAAATCGGCCGAAAACACTACCCTTGCTGCATCGGCGTAAGCAAAGCCTGACATAAGCATGCTCATAATCAGTGCAATAACAATTCTTCCGTTTTTCATATATGACTAATTTTATTAATATCTTTATCGCATCTACTCTTGGGGGCTTCACACATTTTTATGCATATAGTAAAGCCGATAAAAGGTGCCAAAAGAGACTTAATTCCTTAAGGCACAAATTTAAATAATTTATACACGTTATCACATTTTATGCCATATCGCATTTTTTACCAAATATCAAAAAAGTATATTCCCACCTGTTAAGATGAGAATATACATTAAATCAACAAAATATAATATTTAATACAAACCCCTAATCCTATCAATACGGCTCTAATCGCGTTTATTTGCCAGCCACCAATTCTTTGCGAATGCGACTGAGATGAGGCTGGGTTATACCCAAATATGAGGCTATAAAACCGAGAGGAACATCACGCATGATTTCGGGACGTTTTTTTATCAAAGCTATATATCGTTCTTTGATATCGCCTCGTATCACACTCGATTTATACTCATCGAGATAAAGTGTAGCATGAGCTATGCTCAGCGCCCAACGGGCAAACTCATGCGATATAGCAATAAGTTCATCGAAGCGCTCCTTCGAAACACGCATTACCACCGAGTCACAGCAAGCCTCAAACATCGAAAACGAGGGTTGATTGAGAAAATAACAATGCCACGAAATCAATACCGAGCCACTTGTAGCAAAGCTCTTAGTTACAGTCTTGTCACCCACATGATAGGCTCGACGCAAAATACCTTTCTTAACGACATAGATATTATTATCCAGCACACCACTTTTTATTAAGACATCGTAACGTTTGAGTCGCACTTCTTCCATCGATGCACAGAATATATCCATCATGGCATCAGACAATTTAAAAGGGGCCTCCTCCGACAATAATTTCTTAAATTCCTCCATCGTTTCTTTTATAGAATGTACAAAGATAACAATTTTGGGCATATAAATCACAACCAAACAACCAAAATCGCACAATCGCCCCACTAAATAATAAAACAGCCCCTCAAGTAGCCGATAGTAACACACGTAACAACATGATACAAAAGCAACAGAGGCCGCCCTCGCAATGATGACGACCTCTGTTGAAAATGTTATGTGAAATTATCAATAATTTTCACGACCTGTGTTGAGGAAATCCAAGAAGTGCTCTACGTCTTTATCGAAAGCATAAGAGCCCGAGAGAGGATTACCCTCATTGTCGAGAATTACATAGAAAGGTTGAGCATTTGCGCCGAATTTGTAACGTTGCAAGAAGCTCCACTTATCACCTACAGTCTTCAATGTACGCTTTTGACCATTCTCTACTACCTCCATAGGCACTGCAAGAGGTGTCTTATCATCGACATAGAGCGATACAAGAACAAAGTCCTCACGCATGATGTCACGTACTTTATCGTCGGTCCATACAGATGCCTCCATCTCACGGCAGTTTACACAACCATAGCCGGTAAAGTCTACCAAGACGGGTTTGCCCATCTGCAAAGCTGCTTGCATACCTTGGTCGTAGTCGTGATACTCGGCCTCAACCTCATCTACATAGAGACTGAAGTCTTGAGTGTACATGGGAGGAGCAAATGCGCTGACGGCCTTACAAGGT
Source organism: Bacteroidaceae bacterium (assembly GCA_017410245.1). Lineage (GTDB taxonomy): Bacteria > Bacteroidota > Bacteroidia > Bacteroidales > Barnesiellaceae_A > Barnesiella_A. The sequence continues at coordinate 26,683 of JAFQRE010000038.1, read as the reverse complement.
GCGCCCCACAAACCGGGAACCATGTAGATGGCAAATGCAAACGAAATCATAGCCAAGAAGTAGCGGGGAACCGATACATAGGGGAGATCGTCATCGTGGGGGAATTTGAGTTTGCCTACCAAGTAGAAGCCCAACGAAGCAAAGATTACAATCCACAAAGCGAGGAATGTAGGACGGTTGAGCAAGCCCCAACCATAAGCAAGGTCGGCTACCGAGAGGAACTTCAATGACAAAGCCAACTCAATAAAACCGAGAACAACCTTAATGCTGTTCATCCAACCACCCGAACGGGGAGCCGACTTGAGCATAGAGGGGAAGAGCGCAAAGAGTGTGAAAGGCAAAGCCAAAGCAACAGCAAAGCCAAACATACCCATTGTGGGGGCAATGATAGAACCTGTAGTCGAAATCTCAACCAACAAGAAACCAATGATAGGACCTGTACAAGAGAACGATACAAGAGCCAAAGTAAAGGCCATGAAGAAGATACTCAAAAGACCTGTAGTCTTCTCAGCCTTGCTATCCATAGCGTTGCTCCAAGAAGCAGGAAGTGTAATCTCAAATGCACCAAAGAAAGATGCTGCAAATACAACCAACATCAAGAAGAAGATGATGTTGAAGATAGCATTGGTAGAGAGCGCATTCAAAGCACTTGCACCAAAGATGAGTGTTACAAGAAGACCCAAAGTTACATAGATAACAATGATGAAAATACCATAAAGCACAGCATCACGAATACCTTGTGAACGGTCTTTTGAACGTTTCAAGAAGAAACTTACAGTCATAGGAATGATGGGCCATACACAGGGAGTAAAGAGGGCAACCAAACCACCCACGAAACCTGCCAAGAAGATAGCCCAGAGCGATTGATTATCGGCAGCAGCATCAGCAGCAGCATTACCGGCTGCGTTCAATTGCTCAATAACAGGAGTCCACAAAGGATTGGCTATAGCCGAGTCCTCAGCGGGAGCCTCTGTAGCTGCCGCAGCACCTTTTGAATAGCTAAAGGGACATTCAACAGGCATACATGCACCACTTGTACAAGTTTGACCTTCAAAAAGACCTTCAAAACGATAATTTTCGGGGTCACTAAATTTGACACGTTGTACGAATTGCGCACTATTTGAGAAGAAGCTGATCTCCATCTCAAACATTTCATCGAATTCGGTGTGAACGTCACCAACACCTTGGAGTGAACCAACAAGCTCAACACCCTCCATTACGTCCACGCGCAATGCAGCGGGCATAGGGCCATTTTCGGGCACATCTGTTGTGTAGAGGTGCCAACCTTCTTCGATGGTTGCATTGAATATCAACTCGGCCTCGGTATCCGAAACCATTTTCAATTCTTGAGTCCATGTTACCGACTCCATCATTTGAGCAAAGGCAACGTTGCAACAAGCCAACAACGCAGCCAAGCATAGCATAGTTTTTCTGATTTGAGTTTTCATATTTAGATTATGTTATGTATCTCGATTAACGAATGCAGAGACGCACTTCTACACAGTGCGTCTCTCGCATACTTTCAGCTTATAGGGGAGTTATGTGAGGGATATTACAAAACCACTTTGTGTGTTTTTGCAACACCGTCACAAACTACATTAACCAAGTAAACACCACGACCGGCAACGGGACAGTCGATAACCGAAGCACCATTTACACGACGGGGAGCTGCAGCATATACCAAACGGCCATCGGCAGCATAAATATTTACTTCCACTTGAGCATCGGCATTTACCTCTACACGCACACCATTGTTTGCTACATAAGCACGTGTTGCATTGTCAGCCTCAACAGCCTCTACCGAAGTGGGAGGATTGATTGTACTGCACTTAGCAGCATTCAAGATAATACCGGTCTCGTTGTCGAGCAAGAGTACGATAAACTCGCAGTTGTCAATTTCAAACACATTCTTGGGAATTGACATCTCTGCCCAGTGATTATAAGTCTCACCTTGCTCAATCTTGGTGGGCACACTACCCTTCAAGCCCAAACCTACCTCATCGGTAATTACGTGACGTACTACGTCATCATAGTACATATCGGCAGCAGGAACGGGGTCGGTTTTGCTCTCATAACCACCCATAGCGCCTTGACCACCACCCGCATAGTAGTTAGCTTGGTCATAGAGAGAGTTTCCGGGTTGGTTTACATCGTCCTCTACAATTACATACTCGAGACGAGTATCGAAGTTGTTTGCAGAGAGCGCAAATGTGGTGCTTGTATGAAGCAAGATAGATTGCTTAGTATCATCTTTCCACTCGGCAGCAATGCTAATGTCGGCCAAAGCAGGAGTTTTGATGTAGGTCTTATACAAGCTGGGGAATTGCGAGGGGTCGCAACCGGCAGCACCGGGATCGCGTTGTACACCACCTATAGGAGCACCGCCACCAAGTGTCGATGAAGTATAGTTGGCATAAGCATTGTGTTGCATAACGTCGCCATAGTGCGAAGCTATACCGATGTAAGTGTCGGGATATTGCTCGTCCATCTTCTCCATATATACGTGACCTCTTATACACCAGCCACACCAAGTACCTGTTTGTTCCTCACATACTACACGTTTGGCAGGTTGGAATGCCTGAGTGACGATTTCACCGGTTTCGGTGATTGTCTCTTTGCCATTTATCACAACCGATACCTCAAAAACTTGACCTTCACCTGCAGTGGGAGCGGGCAAAGACTCGTTGAATTGGAATTGGTAAGCACCACCCAAAGCGATATCGAGTTCCGAGAAACTACGAGTAGTAGTAAAGTCGCCACAAGTGAGTGTAGCATCTATTGAAGTAACAGCCTCGGTAAAGCCCGAAGTCACCTTACCCGATATACGTTGTCCGGCCGATACATTCTCCTGAATGCGAGTATAAGATATTGCAAGCTTTGCAATAGGAGGAATACCTACGAAGAAGTTATCAACTACAAGAGCATCTTTCGAAAGGCTCTCATTGATAACTGCAATGTAAATAGTCTTACCAACATAGTCCGACAGATTTACACCCAAAGTAGCCCATTCGGCACCGGCCTCAACACGGTCAAGAAGAACATCAGTAAAATCCTCTACCGCAGTACCTGTAGTAGAAACCTTAACAGTTACAGAGGCAACTTTTTGAGTATTTGTATAAGCCACTGTCATGGCGTCGAATGTAAACGAGTAACCCTCCTCAATAGCAACAGCAGGAGTTATCAACCAGTCCTCGGCACGGCCCATAGGCTTGTGGCTCGAGTTACTTACTGCAACACTGTTTTTAAAGAGCTCTCCAAAAATCCATGAAGCGTTTTCGGCAGGAAAACCGAAACTTTGAGCTGAGGGGTTAGGAGTTTTGCCATCTTGGTCGTAGCAAACAAATCCTTCGCCTCCTTTACTAAAATCCCACTCAAAGGCCACCTCGGCAGCCGATGAAACTGTTACACCCGCAACTAACAAAAGAGCGGCAAGAAAAACCTTCTTCATAAATCAATATTTTTATTAACGTACTACAATTTTTTGAGATTTCACGTTGCGACCATTCTCAACGAGTGTATATACATACACGCCCTTGGCCAAACGGGGAAGTACAACCTCACCATTGTTGCCATTGAGAGCAACAGAAGCAACACGTGCGCCTACGATGTTGATTACCTCAACTGTGCGATTGGCAGCTGCATCGAATGTAAAGTTGCATACAACATTCTCGCCACGTTGGAAAACATTTACTTCGCGAGAAACCAAAGTACCCTCTACCGAGTGAGCACCGGCAGCAAGGTCATAGACAACTGTTACATAAGTAAAGTCGTCTTCGTTTTGAGTATTAACGAGTGTATAATCAACCTTGGCATAAGCATCATCACAAACAGTCAAACCCAAAGAAGCCATAACTTCGGGATTGTTTGACATCAAAGTGAGTGCAGTGTGAAGGTCGAGAGCAGTCTCAGTGTTGGCAGGAACAACGAAAGCAGGCGACTCAGCCGACTCGCCACCCATACACTGACCACCTACACACATGGTTACAGCATCACCCATACCCATAAAGAGGTCTTTATACTTGTTGTCGTAACATACAAACGACATCTTCAACTCAACATCACGATTGGTGTTGTTGCGGAAAGAGGCATGCCAAGGCATTTCGCCGTCCTCAGCAACAAACTCGCTTACTACAACTTCAGCACCATTTTCAAGAGCCTCTCCTTCATATACAAACTGAACAGACTGAGCTTGAACAGTCAATGCACCAACAGCTACAGCTGCTAAAAGTAAAAATTTCTTCATAAATATATCCTTTCTTTTATTAATTAAATTCATATTTACAATTACTCACTTACTACAGCACTCTCGTTGCATTGCAACACATGCTTAGTATCGTTCTCATACACAAAAACAACGATGTGGCAGTTCTCGGCAACCCATTTCTCGTCGAGTGTCACGCTACTTGTATAGGTAGTTTTCTCACCCTCAACAAGCGACACGATGCTTTCGCCCCAAGTGTCATTGACAGCTTTGCGCAATACGTGATTGTGCACGTACTCTTCATCTACGACATCGCCGGGTTTCAATTGTTTACCCACAATATTGCTCTCAACGACAAGTACTTGCAAGTTGAGGTTGGCGGGCATATTGCTGTAAGCCTCAACCTCGGTAGTGATAGACACCTCACGAGTAGCAGCATCATAAGTGACTGTGGGAGTTACCTCGCAACAAGGCTCTTTCTCCAACTCGCTGATTGAGTAGGTCATCCATTTTTCTTTGGTACGAATAGCCCAGTCCTCACCGGTAAAGCGCGAACGATTGAGCATGGCCGCAGGATTACCTTGTACACCAAAGGTGTTGTAGTATGTCATACCCTCGGGGGTAATGAAGTTTTGGTCGGAAAATTCGCCCAAAGGCATCGCCAACATACCGGCATGAATACCCACTACTACCACACGACCGGGATAGTACTCTTGTATATCGTGCACGATAGCTGCACCATCGGGACAGTTTACACATCTATGTCCTGTAAACTCCTCGATAAGGAGTCGTTGAACTTTATCTGAGCCTGCATTTTCAACTTCGATATAGCGATCATTCTCATCAATCACATCACACGACACAAAGCCGGTCATGCTGGCTGCCAATGCTATATATAATAATGTGCGTTTCATACGATATTAAAAATTGTAAGAGTAAGAGATTTGTACACCACGAGTGGCAGGAATGTAACGGCAAACACCACCGGCACAGTTATATCCGGCGCGAGTACGCACATAACCTGCTTGGAGGCGGTGCGACTTGTATGTTCCGGTTACAAGAGCTTGATAGTAGTGAATGTTGGTCTTACCAATATTCCATTGGTCGGCTACGGTAAACATCAAGTAGGGCAATACCGATACCTCTACGAGGCCATACAACCAGTCGCCTTCGTCTTGCTTGGTATTGAGATACTGCAACTCCATACGAGCTGTTACCTTCTTGCTTATCTGATATTTACCATCTAAAACTACGATGTGCGAATTGACCATACCGCCCTCGCCTTCGATTACCGATTTGTTGTACTTTTGGTACATATACATAGCGGTCATCTTGAAGTCTTTGGTAAACTTCTTGCTCAACTCGATACCGGCCTCGGCATAGAACAAGTCGCCCATTCCGAAGAAAGGTGAAGTGTAACCATTAGAACCCATCACGCCATACTCGCCAACGGGAGCTTTATCGAGTGTACCATCTACATAGTTGCGTTCGATATCGTATATAAGCGAACCACGCAATACGAGGTCGGTACCATACTTACCACCCAAAGCAGTTTTGCGGGGGAATTTATAACGGAACTCGCCTTGGAAAGCCCACTCACCCATCAACTGTGTTGCATAGGGATAGAGTGCTGCCAACGCATAGGTGTGTTGGTATGAGAAGGCGGGCAAATAGTTGATGTAGCAAGATGACGAAACGGGGTCGGCACTACGCTCGGTACGGAATGCAAAGTTGTCGCTACGCTTGGCTTGAACAAAGAAGCTCATACCTTTTTGCGAATAAGATGCCGACAACATAGCCACTTGTCCGGGCTTATAGATATAACCATTGCTTGCTGAGGGGTCATTGGCCTTATAGGCATACTCGGCCAAAAGGTCGAAACCGCCAATACCAAATTTCAAACGGGCATCAAATGCACCTACATTTTCGGGAAGATTGAGGCGATAACCGGGTGTAGCATATATTATCTCATCTTTCTCATGGCGAGACACATACGATGCACCAAGCATCAATCGCACATTGTTTTCCGACATTGACTTAAACCACTCTTCGAAGGTAAGCTCTACATCACCACCCCAAACAGCAGCATCGGTCCACTCCCAATAATGACGTTGGATACCACCAAGAGCTTTCAAACGCACACCGGGTACGATTGAAGTCTTGATACGTCCACCCAATATTGAGTTATCGACACCCAACGAGCGCTCTTCGTAACCATAGAGAACAAAACCGCTACCAAATTGCTCATAGAAAGTACCGGCTGTTATCTCTGTCTTAGCCACATTACCTGTGACAAAAAAGTGAGGCATACCCCAACCCTTGAAGGCATCTTCAAAACCGGGGAGGGGAAACTCCAAAAACTCGGCACGCAAACCGGCCGAGATATACTGACTATGTACATTAAGAGTCAGATAGGTATTGGTATTGAAATCACCGGTATATTCGGTACCGATAGCCTCATCTTGTTGAGGCACGAGCATATCGCTCTGGATACTACCGGTAACAGTAGCCGTGCCCAAGTCAACGGCATATACACCGAGACTTGCGCACGCCAATATTGCGAGTGCTATGTGTTTTTTCATAGACGATGTTCTGAGTATAGATTATTTAAGCAATTCTCTTACGGCTTCGATAAGGTGTTCTTCTGAGCCATCAGTATATTGAGTACGGGTCTCTACAACATTGTTTTTACCATCGATAATAAATACTGTAGGCACCATATTTACACCCATAGCACGCTTGAAGTCGCCATTGGGATCGAGCAATACCTCATACTCATAACCCTTGCTATTTACGAGGGGCTTAACTTTCGACTCATCTTGTGCCTTGTCGATTGACACTGCGATAAGTTTCACACCTGTTTCTTCTTGCCAATCGGCATACACTTCGTTTACAGCATCAAGCTCACGCAAACAGGGCTTGCACCAAGTAGCAAAGAAGCTAATGATGTAGGGTTTGCCATCGTTGTTCAACTTGGCAGTATCTACACGCTTACCGTTGATATCTTTCAACTGTACTGAAGGCAACTCGGCAAAGGCCGAAACACTCAAAAACAATGCCAATACGGCTAACAAAACTTTTTTCATAACAATTATGGTTTACATTAATATTTTTTCGCTTTATCTAATATTAAGACTAAAAGTCTTTAAATTGGTTTAAAACCGCCCTCTATTTTATGCAATTTATAAGCAAAAACAATATTGTATATTACTCTCAATCGCAACAGAAGCCACCAATGCAGTGCAAAGATAATAAACTTCTGCGACAACAAAACAATAATACCTTTTTTTTATCATTTCTTAATCTATAAGACTTTATTTCAAAACGCCCTATTTGCGACGTTTCTTTTGATAAGTTTTGGCCAATCCACCACCCGATGTCTCCTTATAGAGGTTGGGTAAGTCGTGACCTGTCTCACGCATTGCATCGACCACATTGTCGAATGGCACGCGGTGACTTCCATCGGAGAACATGGCAAATGCGCTGGCATCGTAGGCTCTCGTTGCTGCAAAAGCATTGCGCTCGATGCAAGGTATCTGCACCAATCCGCACACCGGGTCGCAAGTCAATCCCAGGTGATGCTCCAATCCCATCTCTGCAGCATACTCGATTTGCGAAATAGAGCCACCCGACAACTGGCAAGCTGCGGCCGCAGCCATAGCACAAGCAACACCTATCTCTCCTTGGCAACCCACTTGTGCGCCCGATATAGAGGCATTTTGCTTCACTATATTACCAAACAATCCGGCTGTTGCCAATGCACGCAAGATACGCGACTCGGGGATATTGAATTGCTCTTTCATATAATATAGCACTGCCGGCAACACACCACAAGAACCACATGTGGGTGCTGTCACAATAGTTCCGCCCGAGGCATTCTCCTCTATAACAGCCAAGGCAAACGAATACATCAAGCCACGGTTATAGAGACCCTTAGCCGAGTTTTGAGCATGAATGAAGTAATTACCGGCCTTGCGTCGCACGCCCAAACCTCCGGGCAACACACCTTCGGCATCAAGACCTCGCTGAATAGCTTCTTGCATCACACGCCACACCTCTGCCAAGAATTCCCATATATCGCGGCCCTCACACTGCCCTACATACTCCCAGAAGCTGTATCCATTTTGCTGGCACCACTCTTGTATTTCGCGCAGGTTGTTCATATCATAGATATGTATATCTTCTTTTACATCGTCGCTCAATGCACCACCACCAATACTGAAAGTTGTCCACTCCTTCGTAACAGCTCCACTCTCATCAAGAGCTTCAAACTTCATTCCATTGGGGTGCTGGGGTAGCACCTCCTCCGGTCGCCACTCGATAGTCATAGGAGCCGCTTTCGACAACACGTCGGTAATGGCAACATCGGTCAAGTGACCATGCCCTGTTGCTGCCAAGCTACCATACAGAGTCACTCTATAGGCATATGTGCCGGGGGTAGAATCAAGAAAAACCTGTGCAGCACGTCTTGGAGCCATCGTATGGCTACTCGAAGGGCCACAGCCAATTCGGAATATATTTTTTATTGTTTCCATAAAATTATCTTAAAAACATTGTGACAAATGTACAAATTATAGACAACAAACAACAATTTTATACAAACAAACTAACACTTTTTATTATTATAATTGTTATAAACATACTTCAACTCAAAAAGAGTCCCCAAAGGGTTGCCTGAGAAAAAGATTTATAGTAATTTTGCAACGCTTATTACATATATAAAAATGAGAAAATTAATTATAGCTACTACAGTAGCATTGATGCTAATCTCATGCCAATCGGCCAAAGAGGTAGCATATATGCAACAGATCGAAGAGGTTCCCGCAACGGCATGGCTCGAAGCTCCACGAGTACCCGACCAAATAGTAATGCCCGGAGACTTGATAGACATAACCATCATGGCTACCGACCGCACATCGGTACAGCCCTTCAACCGTCGCGTAGTAGATATTCTACCCACAGGTACATCTCTTACTGCCGAAGAACTCAACTATTACCTTGTCGATAATAATGGTTACATTGACATGCCGGTAATAGGTCGCATCAAGGTGCAAGGTATGACCAAAAGCGAACTTGAAGAGTATGTGCGCAATCAGATATACCCCCAATACATACACGAAGTACCCTCGGTGACAGTTCGTTTCGAGAACTTCCGCATATCGGTACTGGGCGATGTCAATAAACCCGGCTCGTACATCATACCCAACGAGCGTGTCAATCTATTAGAGGCATTGGCAATGGCCGGCGACTTAAACATCACCGGACGTCGCGACAACGTGCTATTGGTAAGAATCAATGCCGACGGCTCACGCACAACAGCACGTTTCAACCTCAACGACAAAGACCTCATCTTATCGCCATACTTCTACTTGCAACAGAACGATGTTATCTATGTAGAGCCCAATGAGTCGAAAGCCGCCAGTTCGGTTGTCGTACCACCTACAGCATCATTGGCCATAAGCATCACCGGCGCCGCCATATCGGCCGCATCGCTAATCATGACTATATTGACTTTCTCAAAACAATAATTGATGGAAAACAATCAGCTGAACAACACCAACAATCATACCGAAGAGAGCAACTTTGATATCACGCTTTTCCTACTCGACTGCCTTGCACAATGGAAATGGTTTGTGCTGAGCATTGTTGTCATATTGGGTTTATCGGTATTCTATGTCATGCGACAGGTGCCCACATACCGAGTAGAGTCAATGATACTCATGATCGACAAGTGGTCGAAGACCGAGAGTGACGTTCTCACCAAAAGCCTTGGTATCACATCGGGAGCCGAAAACATCTACACCGAGATAGAGATAATGCGCTCTCGCTCTATCACCAAGAAAGTTGTCAAAGACCTTGAGCTATACACCTCATACAGCTACAAAGGCCAACTACGCAACACCCCACTCTACAACAACACACCTATCGTTGTTCGCCCCGACTCAACAACCGACATCGAGCAACTCAAGACTGCTATCAAGCTTGTCATCAGCAAGCCCAACGCAAACAACAAGTACAATATAGAGGTAGCATATAACATCGAAGAACAAGAAAAAAAGACATCGTTCATTGCCGATACACTACCCTACACATTATATCTGCCTACAATAGGCACATTCATTATCGAGCCTGTAACCGGCTACGATACCATCGAGAGAGACTTGTTGGTACAGATAAACAACCCCTCAACAGTTGCCAGCAACATATCGAAAAAAATCAACTTGGCACAATTTGAGAAAAATACACTTCTCATATCGGCTTCCTATACCACCCCGCTGCCCCAAATGGGCATCGACATCATCAATCGCATGGTGTACTACTACAATGAAGATGGTATAGCCGAGAAAAATCGCGCAGCCAACAACACCGAGGCTTTTATCAACAACCGCCTCATTGCCATACAACAAGAACTATCGAATGTAGAAGAAGAGGTTGAGAAATATCGTACTCAACGCGGACTCACCGACCTCTCGTCCGAGGCCGAGATGTACTTGATGAAAACCGGCGAATCGGACCGCGAGCGTAGCAAACTCGATGTTCAACTGAGCCTCATTGAGTATGTAGAGTCGTTCCTTGGCGATCCTCAAAACACATACGCCCCCATACCCATCTTGGGCATAAACGAAGGCGGATTGAGCAACATCATCAACGAGTATAACAAAGCAATTGCCGAACGCGAAAAATTGCTCAACACATCGAGCGAGAGCAACCCGGTTGTTAAAGAGTTTACACAGAATATATTGGCTCTCAAAGGCAATGTATTGCAAGGTATAGCATCAACCCGCAAGAGCATCGAATTGCGTAAAAAAGACATTGCCCGACAAGACGAAGAGAATGAACAAAAAATACGCAATGTGCCGCAATATGAGCGTGAGCTGACCGACATCATGCGACAACAACGCATCAAAGAAAATCTATTTGTGTTCCTACTCGAGAAACGAGAGGAGAATGCTCTCACTCAAACACTTGCCGTTGGCGATGCCCGCATCATCGATGAGCCTGCTTGCTCGCAACTCGTTTCGCCCCAAAGAAACAAAATATTCTTTGTAGCATTCTTGATAGCACTGCTCATACCCGCCGCATTTATCTTTATCAAGCGCATGTTGTTCCCTTCATTCCATGACAAGGTAGAGTTGGAACGCCTCACCAACATACCCATTTTGGCCGAGCTACCACACAACAACACCGACGATTTCCTTGTAGTACGAGAGAAGAGCAACAACGCCACATCAGAGTTGTTCCGCTTGTTACGCAACAATATACAGTTCCTCTTTACCAACCCCGACAAAAAGGTGGTGATGATAACCTCATCGGTATCGAACGAGGGCAAAACTTTTGTTGCCTCCAACTTGGCACTCTCATTTGCCCTCACCGGCAAGAAGGTGCTCCTTATCGGTCTCGACATACGTCGTCCCAAAGCGGCTCACTATTTCAATTGTTCCAATAAGAAAGGTATTGTAAATATACTCTCGGGACAAGAGAGCAATATAGACAACGTTATACAACCTACCGGTTATAAAGGACTCGACATCATACCGGGTGGCCCTATACCTCCCAACCCCAACGAGTTGCTGCTCACACCGGTACTTGACAGCATGATGCAAGAGTTGCGCAAGCGTTACGACTACATTGTGATAGACTCAGCTCCCATCGGATTGGTTTCCGACTCATATCTCATCAACCGTGTAGTAGATGCCAACATCTTCATCACACGAGCCAATTACACATCTTGCAGCCATGTCAAGGCACTCAACAACATCGTGGCATCGGAGCGTATGAAGTCGCTATACCTATGTATCAACGACGTAGATATAACAACTCGTTCTTATTCATACCGTCGTTACGGATACAGCTATGGTACAGCCACTTATGGAAGCTATGGCTATAACGACAACTCCAACGAGCATGGCTCAAAAAGAGGCTTATTCTCTTTCTTGCGCAAGAGATAACGGTCGGCAATAACAAACTGAAGGCTGTGTCTAAGATTATTTTTTTCGACACAGCCTTTTGAAATATATATAAGAAGATATAACTTAATAAACAAAAATACACACTATCGCACAATGATAACAGTAAACAATTTAGGTATTCAGTTTGGCAAAAGAGTATTGTTTCAAGACGTAAATCTTACCTTTACTCCCGGCAACTGCTACGGCATAATAGGAGCCAATGGTGCAGGAAAATCGACCTTAATGCGTATCCTGAGCGGACAACTCGACCCTACTCATGGCACTGTATCAATGGCTCCGGGAGAGAGACTTTCGGTACTGAGCCAAGACCACTTTGAGTTTGACGAATGCACCGTTATAGAGACCGTACTACGTGGTCACACCGTACTATGGGACATCATGCAAGAGAAAGATGCCTTATATGCCAAAGAAGACTTCACCGATGCCGATGGCATCAGAGCGGCCGAGTTGGAAGAGCGCTTTGCCGAGTTGGAAGGCTGGAATGCAGAAAGCGATGCCGCTGAGTTACTGAGCGGACTTGGCATCAAAGAAGACAAGCACTACATGCTCATGCGCGACCTCAGCGGTAAAGAGAAAGTGCGTGTACTGCTCGCCAAGGCACTCTTTGGCAACCCCGACAACCTGCTCCTCGACGAGCCTACCAACGACCTCGACCTTGAGACCGTAATGTGGCTCGAAAACTACTTGTCAAACTGCGACAATACGGTATTGGTAGTATCGCACGACCGTCACTTCCTCGACTCGGTGTGTACACACACCGTCGATATAGACTACAGCCGTGTACAACTCTTTGCCGGCAACTATAGTTTCTGGTACGAATCGAGCCAATTGGCATTGCGCCAGCAACAACAACAAAACAAGAAGGCCGAGGAGAAGCGCAAAGAGCTACAGGAGTTTATACGCCGTTTCAGTGCCAACGTAGCCAAGAGTAAGCAGACCACAAGTCGCAAAAAGATGCTTGAGAAACTCAATATAGAAGAGATACAACCTTCGCAACGCCGATACCCGGGCATCATATTCACCCCTCAACGCGAGGTAGGCAACAAGATACTCGAAGTAAAAGGGCTCGAAAAGAGCATCGAAGGAACAACCCTCTTCCGCGATGTAAATTTCTCTATCGAAAAAGATGACAAGGTAGTATTTCTCTCGCGCGACCCACGTGCCATGACTGCACTCTTCGAGATTATCAATGGCAATATGAAGCCCGATGCAGGTTCTTTCGATTGGGGACAGACCATTACTACCGCATATCTGCCTCTCGACAACACGGCCTACTTCAATACCGATATGAACTTGGTAGATTGGCTATCGCAATTTAGCGATGACACCAGCGAGATATACCTCAAAGGCTTCTTAGGTAAGATGCTCTTCTCGGGTGACGAATTGCTCAAGAAGGCTTCGGTACTATCGGGTGGCGAAAAAATGCGCTGTATGATAGCCCGCATGATGATGCGTGATGCCAATACTATCATTCTCGATACTCCTACCAATCACCTCGATCTCGAGTCGATACAGGCTTTCAACAATATGCTCACAGCCTATAAAGGCGTGGTATTGTTTGCCTCGCACGACCACGAGTTTATACAAACCGTTGCCAATCGTGTCATTGAACTCACGCCCAATGGTATCATTGACAAGATTATGGAGTATGACGACTATATCACCGATGAGCGTGTACAAGCCGCGCGCCAGAGACTTTATCAAGACTAACATACTAAATACTAATCATATATGGTAAAACACATTGTACTTTTCAAGCTCAACGTTGAGGAGCCCGAACGCTCGCAAGTAATACGTGAATTTTGCAATGCCATCATGGCATTGCCCGAGAAAATTGATGTAATTCGTCACATCGAGACTTCACACAACATCAACCCCGCCGAGCAGTACGACATTGCACTCAACTCTACCTTCGACACCTTGGCCGATGTGGCTACTTACGCCACACACCCCGACCATGTAGCGGCAGCCTCATTGCTCAAAGGCAAGGTGGCATCTCGCGCCTGTGTCGATTACGAAATATGATTATAACCGCATTTCGCCTATCGTGTGGCTGCCTCAGAATTCGTTTTTGGGGAGCAGCCACTTCTTTTTCTTCCTCTTTGATACAAAAACAGATAGGCGCACCCGTCGGGCACGCCTATCATACATATAGTCATGTTGTTATGCTCTTATCTGCGATACACAACTTTCTCTACTTTCACTGTGCCATCGGAGTAAACAGTGCGAACAATATTGATACCATTCTGCATCTCGGGCAGTAACATACCATCGAGCGAGAATATCATTGTACCCACAATCTCTGCTGCATCTACCATACTATTTTCAATACCGGTAAGCACACCCTCTTTGTTGATGCCAAACAATGCCACACCAAGACCACCCATATTATTGGCAGCACGCACGGCAAAGAAGTCATTTTCGGTAGCATCGGCCGGAATTACATAGTAATTATCGTTGGTAAACTCAACCACCTTACCATTGCGACATACGGCATAACAGAATACATAATCCGAATCCTCCCATACGACAACACCATTCTCGACCTTGAGCGAGGGTGTTGTGGCTTGCTCGGTGAGCAGATTGGGTTGCCATTGGTCGCTACCTGCAAGTACATTGGCTATTGTATATTGAGCAGCCTCTTCGGCTGTAAGAACAGGATTGTATGTTGCTGTCACCGGCTCATCATCTACAGTGAATGTAGTAGTACGGCCACTCAAATCTACAATATTACCACTCTCAGTCACACTATTATACTCAGCAAAGAGTTCGGGCAATACTTGCATACTTGTCCAACCGGCAGCCGCAGGAATAACCCTCATGGTAGTATTCAACCACACACAGCGAGGAGTTCCATTCCAAGGTCGTCCCAAGTGATACTGACCATTATTTATTTCATGACCATCTATCACACAATTGCTGAATACATAACCCCAATCGGTATCGCCATTGGGAGCTGTTATACAATTGGAAGAAGCACGCTCCTCAAGATATAGAGTAGATTGGTTGAAAAATACGTCACCGCCACCACAGATGAAATCGACAGTACCATGTATCTCGGTATTCTCGTGATAAGCACGCATCTTACTGTTGTTGGTGTAATAAGTATCTTGGTAAGAGAGCATACGCACATTCTTAAACACATTCTTGTCGCCCTTATCTTGAATACATACAGCACGGCCGGTCGATCCGGTATAGTCGTAGGCATTCTTGATGGTAAGGTCTTGCATATAGATATTGCTACCTGTCAGTAAGAGTGTAGCAGACACTCCTATACCCTCGGCGGGTGCCTTGTTCACGATAATGGTATTGTTCATGCTTTCGCCAATAAGCGATATATTAGACTTCACATTGGTCAAGCAAGTCTCTCCCAAATCATAAATACCATCATAGAGGAAAATGCGGAAACGAGTATCGCCATTGGCCGCCTCGAGGGCTTGCAACAATTCATCGGCACTCTTAACATAAGCATCATACACACCGGGAGTAACAACAGGAGGTGTTACAGTGGTGAAGGTTATAGAAACAGCCTCGGCAAGTGTATTGCCCGACAAGTCCGATACCGTATTGGCCGGCAATGTAAAGGTATATTCGGCATTATAGTCGAGCCCCATATAATTGAATGTCAAAACCTTGCCCGACACAACTGGTTCAATAGTCATTTCACCCAATGTAGCCTTTGCACCCTCGGCCACTTGCACCTTCTCGTCGAAGTTTACAACAACACGACCTGTAGCCGATACACCTTCGGCACCATTAGCAGGAATGGTAGATACCACTACAGGAGCCTTGCCATCATCATAAACGGCAGTTGTACCGGTAACAAATATGTTGGTTATAGAGGTACCATCATTACCCTTGCCTTCGCTACCCACTACACTGCTTGTGTAGTCGGGAATCCAACGCAAATAAAGTTCTTCGGCATTGTTACACTCGGCAGGCAATGTAGCCTCCATAAGTGTCCAAGACTTGGCAGCAGGGAGTGTAAGGCGTGCAGCCTCATTCCAGGTTTCGCCATCGAGCGAATACTCGAGTATCTGCACTTGGTATGCGATAAAGTTATAAAGCATCTCGGCTTGTACCTTTATATCGGTAAAGTTCAAGGCATTGACCTTGGTTTGATAGTAATACTTATCGGTAAGTTGTTGCCAATTTACAGCTGCAGGCTTGCCCTCATATCCACCGGCAGCATCTTGCGACTTGTCAAGCCAAGCGGCAACAGTACCCTCGGCATTACGCAAAACGAGTACAGTGTTTTCGTTGTCGGTCGATGACACAAAATCGGCAGCTCGGCTGTTCTTTCCGGCTCTTATAAAGTCCCAACCCACTAAGTAATCAACGGCACTATAAACAGCAGTTACCTCTACATCGGCGTCCATAGTAACTACCATTTCAGCTATAGTCTCGCCACTTGCCCAATTGCTGAATGTGAGAATAGGATTATTGACGGCTGTAAGAGTAACCTCTGTGCCCTCTTCAAACATCATCTTACCATCTACAACCGTTGCTGCGGGAGCAATACCCACCATATAGTCATTGGCACCGCCATCGGTTTTCACTACAAGTTCATAAGTATTAACGGCAACAAAATTGGCAGTGACCACAGCATTCTCTGTGATAACATATTTGCACTCGGCAGTCTCGCCTACCACGTTACCATTGGCATCGGTCCAGTTTACAAAGTCATAACCAAAGTTCTCTACAGCTGTGAGCGTCACCTCGGTATTGATATCGTATTGCACACTTACAGGATATACCGACACCACACCTCCCTCGGCGGGTGAAGCTACGATATCGAGCGATACCTGTTCGGCCATAATCTCTACATTGGCATATACCTCCATTTCAAACATATAGGCATACTGCCCGGCATTGAGATTGCTCCAGCGCAATTGTACATTCTCCTCGTTGATGTCACACTCTACCCATGCGCCGGTAGAGGGATTGGCATAAGCATCACTGAGCAATACCCAATCGGCATCGGCAGCACTCTTCTTCTCGAGCTTAAATCCACGACTGCCACCGGTGGCGCCATGCAAATAGCGTACTCGGGTAATATTCTCAAACACAGTTGTCTCGATGGTAGAAGCAGCCTTTTCCGATTTGATATAACCTACATACTGATCGGGGAATTTACTATCATTTTGATCAACTACAGTATTATACAAACCTACATTCTCGCTGAATGTGAAGGTAATAGTCTCGTTACTAAAGTTGGTAACTACATCTATAGACCCACCGGTCTTGGGAACAGCCTCCCAATTGGCAAAGTCGGCCATGATGATACCGCGCTCTTGTATTACAACCTCCTCTTCTACAACGGGCAATACCACTTGGACAAGTGCCAGATAGGTATTCTCACCCATCACAATATCCACCGTTTCGGCATCACCTGCACAAGTGAATGAGGGTGTAGTGCTGCCGCTCTCCCACTTCACACCATCTATGGTAGTAGCATCTATTGTTCCGTATGCCTCCAACGACACTACTGCACCTTTGCAAGCCGGCACTGTTATCTTCGTATTGGTATTGATTTGTGCCCACTTGTCGCCACGACCTTTATTGCTAAATTTTCCACCTGTAGCATCTATATCTATCTTTACATCTATAGTTGCATCGCCTATAGTTGCTTGAGCAACAAGCACACCCATACCACTGTTTGCACCTTCGAGAGCAAGTGTTGGCGCACCATTACCCTCACCACAATAGTATTGCAATGTTACGGCCTCGGTGCGGTCGGCAAGTGTCACTTCGTTGGCTGTAAAAACAGGTGTAAGTTCTATATTCTTATCGCCCACCGTCACTTCTTGACCTATAGCATATGTATTAACACCATCGCTCCAGCCGGTCAGTGTCTTACCCTCCACATACAGGCTGTTATTGGCAGGTATCTCAAAGGTTCCGCCTATAGCAACAGTCTCAGTCTTGGGCACAACACCGGTAGCCTCTCCAACAAGATAGGTCACAGTAACATCGGTAGGAATATCCTCCAACGCTACTGCCTCGACAGCTACATAGGTACAATATTGCACCTTGAACGACAAGGTTGTAGGAGTAGCGCCTTTGTAATATCCACTTGTTATCATTGTATTGTCGGCCGAGTAGCAACCGTTGTTTCTCACGATAGTTGTCACCTCGTTACCTTGAGCATCTTTTACCACAGTGGCTGCGCCATAAGTACAGTTGCCCAAACTTATTTTTACCGGTCCCTCTACATCAACTGTAAAAACCGGATTGCCCATGCCATGCTCGTTGTGATAAGCACCACTGATAGTCATAGCTACAGAGGCATCATCGGCAGCTACACGACTCACTGTACCATCTTCGGCCACTGCAACACCAAACTCCACTGCCGTCTGGTTACTTTTCTCATCTTCACTGAGTAGATTTACGACATTAGATATAACTATATCGCGAAAAACAGCCACAGGAGGCTCTGCTCCAACCACCGGCAATGTTACATCAATATTGCTGAAATAGGTATTTTCGCCCACTACAATAGTAGCACTCTCGGCATCTTCGACACAAGTATATGTTGCGGTTTTGCTTCCACTGTTCAGTGCATTACCCTCTATGGTAGTAGCATTGAGTTCGTTATAAGCTACTATAGTAATAGTGGCACCTTTACACGAAGGAACAACGACTTGCGTACCCGAATTTATTTGCACCCAAGTATCACCATTGGTCTTAAACTTTCCACTTGTAGCATCTATATCCAGTTTCACATCTATACTCTTGCCGTTTACCATAGCTTGCGACACCATAATGCCACTATTACCCTCAAAATGAACAATAGGGGCACCTTTGGCCGGTATGATAGCATAAGAGATAGTCACCTCCTCGGTGCGGTCGGCAAGTGTCACTTCGTTGGCTGTAAAGAGAGGCGAAATGGTTGTATTGCCCTCAATAGTGATAGTTGCACCGGGAGCATATTGAACATCATTGACACGCCATGCAGTAAGTGTGTAACCTTCTTTATAGAGATAGACATTGATAGGCAATGTGTATTCATCGCCCACAGCAACCTCTTTACCCTCGGGCAGTGTACCCAAAGCATCGGCAAACTCGCCTCTATCGTATGTAATCGTAGCAGCATCGGCGCTGATAGCCTCTACCGACAAAAACGGCACATAGGCTCCACCCGATATGGTAAGTGTCGTAGCCCCACCTACATAGCTATTATATACCACATTGGCAGGATCGTTCTTATAGCAAGCACTCTTGGTAGTAAAAGAGGCAACCTCTTCGCCTTCGGCAGTCACTATAGTGGCATTGCTACCATACGTGCACATACCCAAGCCCACCTTTACAGCTCCATCTACTTTCACTGTGGCCACAAAGTTATTCAAGCCATGCTCGCTATGGAACTTGCCACTGATAACTGCCACCGCTTCGGTAGCATCGGCAGCCACTCGGCTCACAGTGCCATCTTCGGCAACCGCAACACCAAAATTCACCGCCACACCTTGCACCTGTTCTTCGGCTGTAAGCAGGGTCCCACTTTGGTTATTCAGGACTACTGCAAAATCGGCGGCTTGTGCAATACCGCCCCCTATCAGCACCATAAAGAGCACCAATAGTCCTAAAATTTTGTGTCGTTTCATAATGAAAAGAATTAATGTTAGTATTCTATTATATTATATTTATACTCATTATCACAAAGATAGAGAGTCATTTTGTAAATTCATATTTATTTTACGACAAATTATTATAGAATATTAACTAACAAATATTTTTTTATTTATTTTGCAAATACTGCAACCATATTGCATAGTCGTTGCGTCTAACACACAGAAACCAACCTGCATCGATGCAACAATAGAAATATTAAACCCTAAAACCAAAAATATGAAACGTATTATTATGATGATGTGCATAGCCTTATTGACATGCACTATGGGCCTGAAGGCTCAGCAAGCGCCCTCAAACAATATGGATAGCCTTACCTATGCAATTGAGCTGAGTAAGTTGGAAATGCAATATGAGATGTATTGCGACTCTTTGCAACACAGTCTCGATATGAAAGCATATTCAAATAGCCAGATTGAAGAGATTGTGGAACTATCTATTCCCATAACATTTTTCGTCTCTATCATTGTCATAATATGGCTTGCACTGATGTATTCCCAACGCAAGCAACGCGAACGCTATCGCATCTTAGAGAAAGCCATTGACAATGGGCAGAGCATACCCGAAGGGTTGTTTGACGAGCCAAAGAATGGCCGACACCTATGGGTTAACACCTTGCGCACAGCCCTTATATACCTATCGTTGGGAATAGGAGCCGCCCTGTTTGGCTGGATAATAAACGAAAGAGTCATTATAGCAATAGCCTGCATACCGGCTACAATCGGCTTGGGATATCTGTGTGTGTCGCTAATAGAACGTCGAGAGCAACAACGCAATGACGAGCGCAAGGTAGATGCCACCGAGACAATAGACAATATGCCTCAAAACAATGAGAATGAGATATAAAAATATTCTCATGCCACATCAATACACCCTGATATGCGCCGTACAAACGATACATTGTTGATTTCTCGAGTTATGCTGTTTGACGATCGTCGGGCT
Source organism: Bacteroidaceae bacterium (assembly GCA_017410245.1). Taxonomy (GTDB): domain Bacteria; phylum Bacteroidota; class Bacteroidia; order Bacteroidales; family Barnesiellaceae_A; genus Barnesiella_A. The sequence goes on along the minus strand of JAFQRE010000038.1, from coordinate 5,941 downwards.
TTTGCCACGCTCGTCGAGCAGCATCAACCCACGATACGGCGTTTTTTCCTACACCAGACGATGGGAGATACAATGCTATCGGACGACTTGGCACAAGAGACCTTTATCAAGCTATACTATTCGATAAAGCAATTTAAAGGATTATCCAACTTCTCTACCTACCTCTACCGCATAGCATACAACGTATTTCAAGACCATCTGCGACGGAATAAAATTACCGAAGACGCAGACGCCATTCCCGAGCAAAGCATGTCGCATAACAACGATGTGGCAATGGACATAAACAAGGCTTTGCAACATTTGTCACAACCCGAGCGGATAGCCGTAACACTATACTACATCGAAGACCGCAAGGTCGATGACATAGCTCAAATACTACAGCTACCCACAGGTACAATAAAATCGCATCTATCGAGAGCCAGAACCAAGTTAGCTAAATTCTTGAAAAATAATGGATATGAATAACAATACGCCTCACAACCAAGATGAGAAATTGGTGAAACAATTTCTCCAAAAACAGGCCTACGAAGCCAAAGACAATCCTTGGTTTACACACCGCACCATGCACCGACTACCGGCAGCACAAAAAAATACCGGCCGCAACATCATTACTGCTGTTACCATAGCAGCAGTAGTGGCGTGTGGTATATTGTTATACAACCTCAACGACTATATTTTACCGCCCGAAGAGAACAAAATCACCGACTCTTTGTTATGTATATACACGGCAATAATGGGTACAATTGTACTCGTCGTGCTACAAGTCATACGATTGATAAAGACATACTTCTGATTTGATTCTCTCTCAAGCGTTTAAAATCTAACTAAGCGAAGAATGCCGGCGATTGTGAAACCGCCGGCATTTTATTTTTTTATAATAAGTTATTGATTACCACTCAAATGCCAATGTAGCACCCAAATTATTGAAGTTTACAAGCCAACCATTCGAGAAACGAGGTGTCATCAGTTGATAACTGGCCGAAAGGTTCAGCGCTTGTTTAGCGTTATTAACAGGTATTTTGATACCGATAGAGGGTTTTAAATACAGACTGGGGTCATTTCCCATATATCCAAGATCGGTGTAATATGCACCTTCACTCAGTAGAAATACGGCTCCCAGCTTCAGGTCGATGAACAAGCCTACTTTGGCAGGATTACCTATATTGAATCGAAAATCGGCATAGAGAGGAAGCAACACACTCACATCATTGCGCACACTTGCATTTTGCGACTGAGGGAATGCCAAATTAACACCGGCTCCTGCTCCCATAAAGCACCAAGTCGAATACTTGAAACCTTGTGTTGTAGTTATTTCCAACAAATCGGGCGATTCCAATCCGGCTAGATATGCCACATCCAAAAAGCCTTTGTAGTTAAAACTACCCGACAATGCCGGTTTCAACATTTCGGTCAATTTATTAGCCATTAAGCCATATTGAGCACTTCCAGACAAAACAAAGCCTGCTAATACCAAAATGATAATACCAAATCTTTTCATAGAATCATATTTATAAAGTTTCTACAACAAAGTTACAAAAAAACTATAAAAAAACAAAATATTTTGCGCAAAATACGCCAAAATACTACCTTACATACCCCAACTTTGTTAAGAGTCCCAAACAGGCATCCTCAAGCAAGTTTAGCACCAACTGAAAGCCCTCGGCACCTTCGTAATAGGGGTCGGGAATATGAGTGGCTGTATAATGACGACAATAGTCGGCCATACGCACAATCTTCTTTTCATCTTCGAGCGAAGGTGCCATAGCTTGCAAGTCATAGTAGTTGCTATCGTCCATGGCAACAATGAGATCGAAACTACCAAACATCTGTTCCTTGAAACGCTGTGCCCTATGCTCCAGCAAGTAACCACGCTGAGCCGCCGCACTACGCATACGGCGATCGGGCAACTCCCCGGCATGGCCTCCGTATGTTCCTGCCGAGTCGATATAAAAACAATGTTCGAGATTGTGTTTGCGCACAATGTGTCGCATGATACCCTCGGCTGCCGGCGAACGGCATATATTACCCAAGCACACAAATAGTATCTTATATGTTCCGTTATCTTCCATAATGCGAAAATACTATTTTTTTACATACTATCGCACAATACGCCCACAAAAATGTTACAAGCCACAAGAATAGCCATTGATACTTGTATTACAAAATTTAATCACTATATTTGCTCTATGAAAACGACACAACATATCATAGCATTGCAACAAGGTTGGGTATTGCTGCCACAAGGCAACGAGGCCAACGGACTTGCCGCCACTATACAGTATGAACTGATGCAAGCCGGATATATGCTCGACAGTGAAGCCTATCGGGCTGTAGAGTATGCACCTCGGGAGGAAGCCATAAACTTTCATTACGAAGTGATAGAATATCTGCGCACCATGTTGGGCGATACGGGCAACTTCAAGCCCTTCTATGAGGGTTTCCCCAAGCAAGTAATGGAGTTGAGTGATGCCGAATTGTTTATCAACCAGCTCATATACTACTGGAGCAATGGCAACTTCACACCCGAGGCATGGAAAGGAGAGCGACCGCAAGCCTTCGAGCACCCCCGATACACCATGTTGCGCACAGCCTCCCATGAGGAGTTTGAGTCGTTATTCACAACACTGTGCAGTGCTAATCAATCGCTTACTAAGCAGGATCGTGAAGCCATATTGTGGTTTATCCACCTATACCCCGATGCAGAACGGCTACTACCTCAACAAATACCATTCAAAGAGACCTTGTGTATGCTTGCAGCCGAAGGCATGCCGGTGCGTCTGGCCACAGCCACCGATGTGTTGCGATTGGCTGTATATATGTCGGGAGGCGATATTTCACTTCCTCCCGTACCACCCACACACTACGTTATCAATTGCAATGGCATAGACCGCAAGTTTGAAAATCGTGCAGCACGCGCATTCCGCTTCAAAAAGTTTACACGCAGCCAGCGCAGGTTGATATTGTCGCACCTCGAGCAATCGACTTGCGATGCGTCGGAGATGGTATTGCGTGCCGAGCGATGGAAACGGTTGGGCGAAATATTACACGTAGGCGAATATGCCAAACGCTACCCTCGCAGTGCCGAGGCACTATGTGCCATACGCAACTATGCCCGTAGTTGGTATGCCACAGTAGAGGCCGCCGATAACCTCAATGAGCGGTTGGCCATTCTCTCACAACGTCCTGGCGAACTACTGCGACGCATCGATTGGCTGCTACGCGAGAGTAACGACCAACAAGAGCAAGACGCTATCATCGCAGCATTCACACAAGCCATACGCCACGCCTCAAGCAAAGTTCTTTACGAACTATACAACCACTTCCTGCGCAGGCAAGAGGGCGATGTAGTGCGTCCCATCATACTCAAGCACAAGCGCACCCCATTATTCCTCGAGGGAAATGATGCTCTCGACCCATCTTTGACAACACACCTCACTGCTCTCATTCAGGCCGAGTTGAAACACCGTTACAGCAAACTCGATACTTTGGGCAAAGTCTTTATCGATGAGCGACTGAAAGCCATACCGGTACCGATGCAGATGCGAGGACTCAATCCGGCACTCAAGACACTTGTTCGTGGCACACGAGTACCGCTCGACAATCCCCAAGCCAAGGTAGTACGCTTCTATCTGCACTGGAAAGACGAAAAAGGGTACGAAGACCTCGACCTATCGGCCACATTTGTAGGAGCCGACAATATCGAGACCATTTCATGGGCTACCGGCTTGAAGAGCAATTGTGCCGTTCACTCGGGCGATGTACGCCACAGCATGGGCGATTGTGCCGAGTATATCGATGTGATACTTGAGCAAGCCCGCAAAGAGTTCCGATATGTCGTAGTGACCGCCAACAACTTCGAACGCCGTCCCATGAATAGCATCGATGCAGCCTTTGGCTACATGGAGCGCGAGCACGCCGAAGCCAATACAATATGGCTACCTGAGACAACGGCCAACAGCTTCCGCTTCTCGTCCGAGGCACAAGGCGTGCACATGGTAATACTCGACATCGAGCGCATGGAGTATATCGTAACCGATATAGACAGCACATCGATACCCATTGCTTACCTCGACACCCCATTGATGCTCGACCTCATACGCCTATACACAGCAACTCCGGCACTCGACATGTACACATTACTCTCATGGCATGCCGATGCTCGTGGCACACTTGTCGATAATGCCCACGAGGCCGATACTGTGATGAATTATGAAACTTTTTCGACCCAATACACCCAATGTTTGAAATATAAAGTGTAAATTTGCACAAAACTATAGTACATCGGTGACTTTCGAGTCACAACAATATAAGCAGGCTATCGGTGGAGTTACTTCTATTTTAGGCTCTTTGAGCAAGTTTTTCACTCCCCGGCTCACCTGCTTTTTTATTGCCCTTGCATTGACCTTTAGATGCAAAGTAGGAATACAATTAACCCTACAATTTGGCTATATATCAACTTTTCATTATCTTCGCACATTCATTGCAAAAACTAAGAGAAAACAACAAAATATGAAAGATATTGTAGTGAGCGGTATTCGCTCAACAGGAAACCTTCACTTGGGCAACTATTATGGTGCGCTATGTAACTTTGTGAAAATGCAGGAGGAAAGCAATTGCTTCTTCTTCATTGCCGACCTACATGCGCTTACTACCCACCCCGACCCTGCCATGTTGCACGAAAACGTGAAAAACATTCTCGCCGAGTATTTGGCAGCCGGCCTCGATCCCGAGAAATCGACCATCTTTATACAAAGCGACGTACCCGAGATATCGCAATTATACCTGCTCATGAATATGCATGTGGGTATAGGCGAATTGATGCGTACTGCTTCGTTTAAAGACAAGGCACGCAAGCAATTGCACCTCGACAGCGGCAACAACGACAACGAAGAGGCCATTGAGAAGGAAATCATCAGCGACACTTCCAAGAATCGTGTCAATGCAGGTCTGCTCACCTACCCCACCCTCATGGCAGCCGATATACTCATACACAAGGCAACCAAAGTACCGGTAGGCAAAGACCAAGAACAACACTTAGAGATGACTCGTCGTTTTGCGCGTCGCTTCAACTCGGTATATGGCGTAGAACTATTCCCCGAGCCTACAAGTTACAACTTCGGACAAGCCAGCATCAAAGTTCCCGGACTCGATGGCAGTGGCAAAATGGGTAAGAGCGAAGGCAACTGCATATATCTATGCGATGAAGAGAAAGTATTGCGCAAGAAAGTGATGCGAGCCGTTACCGACGAAGGCCCGCAAGTTCCCAACTCACCCAAGAGCGAGCCTCTTGCCAATCTTTTCACTCTGCTCAAGATTGTCTCTACCCCCGACGTGGTAGCATACTTCGATGAACAATACAACAACTGCTCAATACGCTATGGCGACTTGAAGAAACAACTTGCCGAAGATATCCTCAAGACCACAACTCCCATTCGTGAACGCATACTCGACATTCGCAGCAACGACGAGTACTTACGAAAAGTTGTGACACAAGGTGCCGAACGCGCTCGAGAAAGTGCGGCTCGCACACTCGAGGAAGTACGTAAAGTAATGGGGTTCAAGCAATTCTAATTCATAAAAAACAATACGACAATAAGGGGCAATGAAATATTTGGCCCTTATTTTTTTATAAAAAATTACGGTTCTCGGAGCAAAAAAGGTAAAATTCTGCGTTTTGAACTGAACCATAACGCATTAAGTTGAAGACCTCGGAAATAGTAACAATGGCAATTTAGCAAAGAAACGCAAGGTTATGAAATAGAACGGTTGCCAAGTCATTACCCGATAATGCAGTAAAGTTTTTCTTTGTGTCGTCACGTTTCATCGTTCTGCGTTAGTTTGCATATCAATGTATAACTCGCTGACAACTAATTTTGTAACCAAAAAAGATTAGATTATGCGAAGTACATTTAAGGTGCTGTTCTACGTGAACGGAAGCAAG
>JAFQRE010000005.1 GCA_017410245.1 Bacteroidaceae bacterium | reverse complement strand
TAGAGCCACTGTTGCGAGTAAGCGAGAGGAATGCCATACTTGTATGAGCATTTCCGAGCGGAAGCAACTTGGGCGTAGCCACATTTTACGCTTGTAGCCACGAGCATCGTGGCTCAACTGGCCGGAACGGACAAGGAAATAACACATCTGCATATTCATTGCCTCTAATGAGGCACGAGCCACGAGCGTCGTGGCTCTACGGCTAATGCATTCCTCTCGCTTACTCGCAACAGTGGCTCTACGAAATGCCACATTGCCTATGGTACAATACGGTTATGGAACATAGTTGTATATGGCTAAATCGCATTGCCCATGGTGCAAATGGGTATATTATTTTGCCCAAGCGATAAAAATTTCGTATCTTCGCGGCGTAAAATTTTAAACAACACATTATAATAATATAATCATGGCATTGAAATGCGGTATTGTTGGCTTGCCCAACGTTGGTAAATCTACATTGTTCAACTGTTTGTCTAACGCCAAAGCGCAATCGGCTAACTTCCCCTTCTGCACCATAGAGCCTAATGTGGGTGTGATAACAGTGCCCGATGAGCGTCTCAATAAGTTGGCCGAACTCATTCACCCTCAACGTATTGTTCCCACAACTGTAGAGATTGTCGATATAGCCGGTCTTGTGAAGGGTGCGAGCAAAGGCGAAGGATTGGGTAACAAGTTCCTTGCCAATATCCGCGAGACAGATGCTATATTGCATGTGTTGCGTTGTTTCGATGACGATAACATTACCCACGTAGATGGTAGTGTAGATCCGGTGCGCGATAAGGAGATTATTGACTTTGAGTTGCAACTGAAAGACCTTGAGACGATAGATGCCCGCATTGCCAAGGTGCAGAAACAAGCACAAACCGGTGGCGACAAGAATGCCAAGATGGCCTATGATGTGTTGAGTCGCTACAAAGAGGCTTTGGAGCAGGGCAAGGCCGCTCGAACAGTGCAATTTGAGACCAAAGACGAGCAACGCATAGCTCACGACCTCTTCTTGCTCACCAGCAAGCCTGTGATGTATGTGTGCAATGTAGATGAAGCAAGTGCTGTGACAGGTAATGCTTATGTAGAGCGTGTGCGTGAAGCTGTGAAAGAGGAGAATGCCGAGATACTCATCTTGGCTGCCAAGACAGAGTCGGAAATAGCCGAATTTGATGACTATGAAGAGCGCAAAATGTTCCTCGATGAGTTGGGACTTGAGGAGTCGGGTGTATCGCGTCTTATCCGCTCGGCCTACAAGTTGCTCGACCTCGAGACCTACATCACCGCCGGTGAGCCCGAAGTGCGTGCATGGACCTACCGCAAGGGTAGCAAGGCTCCTCAATGTGCCGGTATCATTCACACCGACTTTGAGAAAGGCTTTATTCGTGCCGAAGTTATCAAGTACGAAGATTATATAACCCTTGGCTCGGAGGCCGCATGTAAAGAGGCCGGTAAGATGAGCATCGAGGGCAAGGACTATGTGGTGCAAGATGGCGATATCATGCACTTCCGATTTAACGTATAACACTTTCCCTTATACAATATTACCCTGCTACAAACTCATAGTGGCAGGGTATTGTGTTTTTATATGAATATTTATGGCATATTATTTGGTTTATAATATAAACTACTTTATATTTGTGTTGTCAAAAAAACATCTTACATGAAAAAGCGAATTGTAACCATCACATTAACTACCTTGGCCATAGTATTGGTAGGCGTAGGATTTATAATTTACGGAGTATTGAATGATAGCCGCTTGACGGCAGCACGTAGCATCACCCTAATAGATGAAGGATTGTACACCATGACCTACAGAGGCGATTATGGCTTTGACGCATTCTTGGCGCAAGGTGGTGCATCGACCGATGCCGCAATGGGGCAGTATGTAGCCAACTACCTGATGCAAGGCTTTGGCGCAACATCGGCTCCCGATACGACAGCCGAGATGGGTTGTAGTACATTTATCGTGCGCAACGAGCGCAATGTGATGATGGGGCGTAACTTCGACTTCCCACAGGCCGGAAAGGTGATGATTGTAAAGTCTCAACCCGACAGCGGATATAGCTCGGTATCGACGGCGTGTCTCGACTTCATGGGAATGCCTGCCGAGTGGCAACCCGATGGCGATATCCCCTCGCGCATGGCGGCACTGACAGCTCTATATCTTCCGCTCGATGGTATCAACGAAATGGGACTGATGGTTGCCGATCTTGTAAATGGCGATGAAGAGGAGACTCATCAATGCACCGACAAACCCGATATTACCACCACAACGGCTATACGCCTGTTGCTTGATAAGGCTTCTACTGTTGATGAGGCCATAGAACTGCTCATGCAATACGACATGAACACTTCGATAGGAACTTCACATCACATTGCTATTGCCGATGCATCGGGACGCTCGGTTGTAGCCGAATATATCGAAGGTGAATTGGTGGTTACGCCTACCGATATAGTGACCAATCACTATCTTGCACCGGGCCCCAAGTGTGGTGTAGGTAATGAATTGTCGCACGAACGTTTTACAACAATAGCTCATTTGTGCAGTATTCTGCCCATCGAAACATCGCCACAACGTGTCATGGAAATACTCCAACAAGCCTCATATCCCCAGTACACACAATGGAGTGTGGCGTTTGATGCCGATTTGTGCGAGGCTCGATATGTATGGAAATCGGGCTTTGAAAAAGAGCCGTTTGTCATAAGCGTTTTCAACTGAACAAACACCTATAAATACACTGCACCATGAATGACAAGAGACCCAACCCTCATGAGAGTTTGGCACTTATCACCGAGATGATAAGTAGCACACGACAACATGTAACCCAACAAGCTCACATACCCTTTCTGATATGGGGTTATACTACCATTGTAGTAACATTGGCAGTATGGTATGGCTACAAAACCACCAGTCAAGAGGCTTGGTTTTGGTTGTGGTATGCTATTCCCGTAGTAGGGTGGTTGGGTATGTTTGCAACCCGCAACAAACGCCATGCCGACGGTTATGTGCGTACTCCCATCGATCGTGCCATATCGCACATTTGGGTGGTGCTTGCTGTTGTAGCACTGGTTGTCACCATAGCATCGTTTATAAGGCCGTTGCCCATACTCATGATGATTATAATGTTTATGGGATCGGGAGCTGCCATCAGCGGACTCATCATACGCATGCATCTCTTTACAATAGCCGGTTTTGTGGGCATTCTACTCTCCTTGTTGTTTCTTTTCGTGCAAGGTATAGACCAATGTCTTATCTTTGCAGCTATATTCTTGGTAATGATGGTAATACCCGGACATATCATACAATATCAACAGAGCAAAGTATCGTGCAATGTTTAAGCCATTAGACCCCCTGCTACACTCCGAGTTGCGACTTGCTGTCATATCGATACTGATAAGTGTCGAGGAGGCCGACTTTGTCTTTCTTCGCAACAAGACAAAAGCAACAGCAGGCAACTTGAGTGTTCAACTCGACAAATTGCAACAAGCAGGCTACATAGTCATTGCCAAGGGTTTTAATGGCAAGATGCCACGTACAACCTGTCGCATCACCGATGCAGGGCGCGAGGCTTTCAGGTTGTATGTAGAGGCGTTGCGTAGTTATATCGACCCATCATAGCATTATGAGTATAGTATCAACTTTATAAAAGAAAATTATAGCCGTAGCGTGGCAATATTGTCGGCAGAAAAATCTATCTTTGTAGATTGATTCAGAAAGTGAAGTTATGCTGGCTCATATAACCATAAACGGCACACGTGTGCAATATAAAGTATCGGGCGAAGGTCGTGCAGTAATATTGTTGCATGGCTGGGGTTGTAATATAGCAACAATGGCATCTATCGAGGCTATCTTATCGCCACACTTCAAGGTATATACACTTGATTTTCCGGGATTTGGTGGTAGCGATGTCCCCTCCGATGTGTGGGGAGTAGAAGAATACACACGTATGCTCGAGGGCTTTGTTTGCGACTTGCACATAGAGAGTCCTATACTCATTGGTCACTCATTTGGTGGTCGTGTCTCTATCCTGTATGGCTCGCGCAACGATGTCAGCAAGATAGTACTTGTAGATGCCGCCGGTGCCAAGCCCCGCCGACCGCTCAAATACTACCTGAAAGTATATTCATACAAGCTATACAAGAAACTCTTGTATATGACCATGGGCAAAGAGCGTGCCGAGGAGAAGATTGAGGCTCGTCGTCGCACAGCCGGCTCGGCCGACTACAATGCCCTGTCGGGTATGATGCGACGCATATTTGTAAAGGTTGTGAATGAGTATCTCGAGGCATATATGCCCCTCATTAAGTGTCCGGTACAACTCATTTGGGGTGCTAAAGATAAAGATACCAAATTGCGCGAGGCACACGTAATGCTCAAGCGCATACCCAATGCCCGTCTCGATGTGATAGACGATGCCGGTCACTATTCGTTCCTCGACAACCCGTTCCGCTTCCGATCGTATCTCACTGCTTTTTTGAAGCAAGAAATTTATGGCAAATAATTGAACAATAATGATAACACTCATCACGCAAATAGTATTGATTATCGCACTCATTTTATATGTGGGTGTAGCGTTGAAGTATGAGTTGCAAATGATGCAACAAAACAGCTATCGCAACAAACGTTACTGGAATTGGCTGACAAAAACCGGCGAATCATCATCGCCCCGACGTCTCACCCTTTACTTCCTCTTGTTGATGAAATGCACTCAATTTACACCCGAGATTATACAACCCATTATCGCGGTGATATTGTTAGTATTGGCGGTGCGTGAGTTGCGCATGAAGTACAAGAAACCCGTGGTATTTACCCAACGTGCCACACGCTTGTATATAGCCTCGTGGGTGGTTGTATTGCTACACACAACCTTGTGGGTAGCATTGGCACGATTTGATTTAAGTGTTATACCCATACTCATGCTCTGTGCGGCAGCCTTCTCATGGGTAGTGATATTGCTGGCCAACCTGCTTATGCACCCTATCGAGATGCAAATCAATCGTGGCTTCTACAATGAAGCGAAGAAGATACTTGAAGCCATGCCCAACCTTCGCATCATTGGTGTGACCGGCAGCTATGGCAAGACAAGTACCAAACATTACCTCTATCGCATACTCAGCGAGAAGTATAATGTGATAATGACTCCCGGTAGTTACAACACGCCTATGGGGGTAATACGCACCGTGCGCGAAATGATGAAACCCTACTACGATGTCTTCATTGTAGAGATGGGAGCCAAACAATTGGGCGACATCAAAGAGATATGCGACTTGGTGTGCCCCTCGATAGGTATTGTAACAGCAGTAGGCGAGCAGCACCTTGAGTCGTTCAAGTCGATAGAGAATGTGCAACGAACCAAGTTTGAGCTTGTCGATGCATTGCCTGCCGATGGCTTGGCAGTAGTAAATAACGACTTTGAATATGTAGCCAATCGTCCCGTAGCCAATGTTGCTGTAAAACGATACGCACTTGCTCCCGGAGCCGATTATCACATAGAAGATGTAGAATATGGCGAGATAGACACCCGATTTACCATTGTAGGCGAGGGCCGTCGCATAGAGCTGGCTACCAAATTGGTAGGCGACTGCAACCTCTCGAACCTTATGGCTTCGGTTATAGTGGCTCTTCATCTCGAAGTCCCCGAGAAGTCGATACGTTATGGTGTGAGCCAAATAGAGCAGGTAGAACACCGCCTCAATATGAAACGTACCCCAGGTGGCCTGTCGATTATCGATGATGCCTTCAACTCCAACCCCGATGGAGCACGTATGGCTCTCGATGTACTCAGTCGCATCAAGACCGGTAAACGCATTGTCATTACCCCGGGTATGATAGAACTTGGCGATAAGCAGGTGGAGTATAACAAGCGATTTGGCGAGCAGATGGCTTCGGCTGCCGACTATGTAATGGTAGTAGGCACATACAATCGCGATGCTATCTTGGCAGGACTTGCCGAAGGTGGTATGCCCGAAGAAAAAATATTTATTGCCGATAGCTTTGCCATAGCTCAAGCGCGTCTTGTACAGATAGCCCGTGCCGGTGATGTCGTATTGTACGAAAACGACCTACCCGACACCTTCAAATAATAGAACAACATATAGACCAAATAATGAAAACAACAGTAGGAGTATTCTTCGGAGGTCGCTCGGTAGAGCATGAAATATCGGTGCTCACAGCCCTCCAAGCTATGTATGCTTTTGACAGCAACAAGTACAACATAGTACCCATCTATATCTCAAAAGAGGGTCGCTGGTATAGTGGCGAAGCCCTCATGTCGGTGTCGAACTTCCGCGACATGAATGCGCTCAAAGCTCAATGCGAAGAGGTGTATATGAATCCCGAGTTTGGCGATTATAACCTTTATCGTCGCAAGAAAAAGCTATTCGGGTCACCCATTGTTACAACTCTCGATGTTGCCATTCCTGCCCTGCATGGTACCAATGGCGAAGATGGAGTGTTTCAAGGTCTCCTCGAAACAATAGGCATACCCTTTGCCGGTTGCAACACCCTCTCGGCTGCTATAGGTATGGACAAGATTGTAATGAAGATGGTACTCGAGCATTGCAATATTCCTATTGTCGATTATGTGTGGTTTACCGACAAACAATGGTTTGCCGACCGCGATCGTTGGGCCGATGAGGTGGAACAAAAGATAGGATATCCTGTTATCGTAAAACCCGCCAACTTGGGTTCGAGTGTAGGTATCTCGCGTGCCGACAATCGTGCCGAGTTCATGACCAAAGTCGATGAGGCCAGCCGTTACTCAACACGCTTGGTAGTAGAAGATTTGGTAGAGAACCTCAAAGAAATCAACTGCTCGGTACTTGGTGATTGCGACGATTACATAGCATCGGTATGCGAAGAGCCTATCAAGAGCGGTAAGATACTATCGTATGAGGACAAATATATGGGTGGTAGCCAAGGCGAAAGCGGTATGCAAGCCAGCGAGAAACGCATTCCTGCCGACCTTACCCCCGAACAAACTGCCCGAGTACAATTTTTGGCGGGCGAAACCTTCCGTGTACTATCGTGCCATGGCGTAGCTCGTGTAGATGTAATGATAGACGACAACACAGGCGATATATATGTAAACGAGATAAATGCAATACCCGGTTCACTGTCATTCTATCTGTGGGAAGCTACCAAAGTACCCTTTGATGAACTGATGGACCGTATGGTACAACTCGCTCTCAAACGCAAGCGTGAGGCCGCCAACAAAATAGTAAGCTATTCGCAAAACATCTTTGCCATGGGTGGTGGAGGCGTGAAGGGCGCCAAAGGAGCAAAAGGTGCTAAACTGAAATAAACATCATCATAAACAATCATACTTTAAGGGCTTCTATCGTGCATAGAGGCCCTTAAAAATATCCGGAGGCTACATCAAGATAAAGTGTATCATTGAAGTAGCCTCCGGTAAATATCTTATATTGTATTGTTTACAAACCGAATGCTTGGCGTATGGTATCTACGTAGTCGAGTTTCTCCCAAGTGAAGAGCTCTACCTCTCTAACAATGGGCTCGGCCAAGTAGCGCGATGCAAAAGTCTTGGTAACTGTGCGCGGTGTGCGTCCCATGTGTCCATACGAAGCAGTCTCTTCGTAGATAGGATTGCGCAACTTGAGTCGCTCTTCAATGGCGCGTGGGCGCATGTCGAAGAGTTTATCTACTATGGCTGCTATCTCTGCGTCACTTTGTGCTACGTGCGACTTGCCGTATGTATTGACATATATGCTTACCGGACGAGCCACACCGATGGCATAAGAAACTTGTACCAAAACCTCATCGGCAACACCTGCAGCTACGAGGTTTTTGGCTATATGACGGGCTGCGTAGGCCGCCGAACGGTCCACTTTTGAGGGGTCTTTTCCTGAGAATGCACCTCCACCGTGTGCTCCCTTACCGCCATAGGTATCAACGATGATTTTACGACCGGTCAATCCGGTATCGCCATGGGGGCCACCGATTACAAACTTGCCGGTGGGATTGACGTGCAAGATGAGGTTGTTGTCGAAGAGAGCCTGTACACGCTCGGGTAGTTGAGCTATGACGCGGGGCAAGAGAACATCTTGTACATCTTGGCGTATTGTCGATAGCATAGCCTCATCGGCGCGTGTTTGAGCCTCGGGGGTGTTGTCGTCGGGGCATATAAACTCATCGTGCTGAGTAGATATAACGATGGTGTGTATGCGGACAGGGTTGTTGTTGTCATCATACTCGATGGTCACTTGCGACTTTGAGTCGGGACGCAAATATGAGGTCACTTTACCCTTGCGTAGGTAGGTCATCTGTTGCGCTTCGCGACGTATCTTGGCCAACTCGAGCAAGAGAATGTGCGATATTTCGAGTGAGAGGGGCATGTAGTTGTCGGTTTCGTTGCAAGCATAACCAAACATCATACCTTGGTCGCCGGCACCTTGTTCCATAGGATCTTCACGCTCTACGCCTCGGTTGATGTCGGCACTTTGCTCATGAAGGGCCGAGAAGATACCACAAGAATCTCCATCAAATTTATAGGCACTCTTGTTGTAACCAATGCGATTGATAACACGACGAACTGTGTCCATGAGGTCGATGTTGGCCGATGATTTCACTTCACCGGCAAGTACTACTTGACCTGTTGTGACCATAGATTCGCAGGCTACTTTCGATGAGGCATCTTGTGCCAAGAACTCATCGAGAACAGCATCGGAGAGTTGGTCGGCTACTTTGTCGGGGTGTCCTTCCGATACCGACTCTGATGTGAATAGATAATTCATACTCTATAATCTTCTTTTACAAATTAAACATATTTATACCTCAGCGCATAGGTTGTACGCTGCAATATTGTTGAAGAGTATGACTGCAAGAAAATTTCACACAGAGTAGCCCTCGGTAAAGAGGGTGCATATGCATAGAACAGTTTTAGCAATTTTTTTGTGTGGTTGCAAGCAGCCAAATCCTTCCACAATTATTTCGGGCACAAAGGTATAAATAATATATCGAAAAAAGAATAGTGAGTGCCAAAAATGTATAATAAACCGAGCGAGGGTGTGCCAAAATCAATTTGACACACCCTCGATATGATTAATAGTATTCTCTATTAAAGTTGGGGACCTGCAGCAACGAGTGCTTTACCGGCTTCGTTACCGGTGAACTTGTTGAAGTTCTTGATGAAACGACCTGCGAGGTCTTTGGCCTTCTCTTCCCACTCGCAAGCGCATCTGTAAGTATCGCGAGGATCGAGGATTGCGGGATCGACACCGGGCAACTCGGTAGGTACTGTGAACGAGAAGAAAGGAATTTGTTTGGTAGGAGCCTTGTCGATAGAGCCATCGAGGATAGCATCAATGATACCACGAGTATCGCGGATAGAGATGCGTTTGCCGGTTCCGTTCCAACCTGTATTTACGAGGTATGCTTTGGCACCCGATTTCTCCATCTTCTTTACCAACTCCTCGGCATATTTGGTGGGGTGCAATGACAAGAATGCTGCACCGAAGCAAGCCGAGAATGTGGGAGTAGGCTCGGTAATACCACGCTCGGTACCTGCCAACTTAGCTGTGAAGCCCGAGAGGAAGTAGTACTTGGTTTGCTCTGCGTTCAAGATAGAAACGGGAGGCAATACACCAAATGCATCGGCCGAGAGAAAGATTACGCTTTTGGCAGCGGGGCCCTTAGATTGGGGACGCACGATGTTGTTGATGTGGAAGATGGGGTATGATACACGAGTGTTCTCGGTAACAGACTTGTCTGAGAAGTCGATTTTACCATTGGCATCTACAGTAACGTTCTCGAGAAGAGCATCGCGCTTGATAGCGTTGTAGATGTCGGGCTCGTTCTCCTTGCTGAGGTTGATAACCTTGGCATAGCAACCGCCTTCAAAGTTAAACACGCCTTCGTCGTCCCAGCCGTGCTCGTCGTCACCGATGAGGAGACGTTTGGGGTCGGTAGAGAGAGTTGTCTTACCTGTTCCTGAGAGGCCAAAGAAGATAGCTGTGTTCTTGTTGTTCATATCGGTGTTGGCCGAGCAGTGCATCGAAGCCATGCCGCGCAAGGGGAGTAGGTAGTTCATGATAGAGAACATACCCTTCTTCATCTCACCACCATACCATGTGTTGATGATAACTTGCTCTTTGCTGGTGAGGTTGAATACAACAGCAGTCTCGCTATTGAGGCCGAGCTCTTTCCAGTTCTCAACTTTGGCTTTCGAAGCATTGTATACCACGAAGTCGGGCTCACCATAGTTGGCCAACTCTTCGGCAGTGGGACGAATGAACATATTGGTTACAAAGTGAGCTTGCCATGCAACCTCAACAATGAAACGTACTTTGAGGCGAGAGTTCTCGTTAGCACCGCAGAAAGTATCTACTACATAGAGTTTCTTGTTTGATAGCTCTTTGATAGCGAGGTCTTTCAATGCTGTCCAAGTCTCTTGCGATACGGGTTTGTTATCGTTTTTATATTCTTCCGAAGTCCACCATACAGTATCTTTTGAAACTTCATCATAAACGAAAAATTTATCTTTGGGTGAACGACCGGTATAGATACCTGTCATTACGTTTACAGCACCCAATTCGGTTACTTGACCCACTTCGTAGCCTTCGAGACCGGGAAGAGTCTCCTCAGCAAAGAGTTGGTCATAAGAGGGGTTGTGCAGTATTTCGGTTGTGCCGGCAATACCATACTTTGTCAAGTCTAATGTAGCCATTTCTCTAATGATTTTTTTTGTTATTTAAACTAATCTTTTTTACCTATAATGCCTTTTTTAAGGCTGTGCAAAATTAATACAATTTCTGCAAGTAAACGATTTAATAAAGATTTATTTCCTCAATAGATGCTAAAATTATTAAACAGAATATGCTGTTTGCAAAGCGCAGTTTGCAATTCTTGGCTCAAACATTCGGCGACTATGAGTGCTGCTTGTTTGGCTATTGTTGCTTTACGGTTTATAGCCTCCATGGTTCAGTAGGAGCTGTATTAGTATCATCTTTCACCTTTTCTCGTTTTTTATAGTTTTTTTGCATTAGAATTTATATCTTTGCCGATATGCAAATAACAACTTCATCAATCGTTTTGTTCTCGCCCACCGGCACCTCGCGCAAGATAGCCGATGCTGTTGCCGATGGTTGCCGTTGCCAGCCTCGCATTGTCGATGCAACCTATGCTGAGCCTGTCGATACCGACTTTGGTGCCGACGAGGTGGTGTTTATTGCCGTACCGGTATATGGTGGCAAGGTAGCTCCTACGGCTTTGCAACGTTTTGACACTATTCAAGGTCACAATACCCCGGCTGTTCTCATTGTCGTGTATGGCAATAGAGATTTTGAGGGTACTATGGTAGAACTTGATGCCTTTGTGCGCAACAGAGGTTTTGTAACCGTGGCTGCCGGAGCTTTTATAGGCGAACACTCATATAGTACCAAGGCTCACCCTATAGCTGCCAACCGTCCCGATATGGCCGACTTTACCGATGCTCGTGCTTGGGGGCGCGATATATGTGCCAAATTGGTCGATATGACCCTCCCGACAGCAGTAGATGTATCGCTACTGAAAGCACCCAACCAATCGCCGGCATCGCAACTGCGATTTAAAGAATTTATTTTAGAGTTGCAGAGCCAAAGTAATAAGCCTAAGCCCCGCATTGCTATCGATTGGGAGAAATGCAACCGGTGTGGCAAGTGTTTCAAGCTGTGTCCTACCCAAGCCATAAAGTCGCGTACCGAGCCCGATATCGACTATGACCGTTGCATCAAGTGTTGTGCATGTGTCAAGGGTTGTCCTTGTCAGGCACGATCGTTCGACACGCCTTATGCCCCCGTTTTATCGGAATGTTTTGCTCAAAGAAAATCACCCGTAACACTCCTATAAGCTATGTCAAACAACATCATTCAAAGGTATATGTGGTTTTTCGACACTGTGTGGCGTTATAAACGCATCACACGTGCCGAGATTGAGTTCAGATGGCTGCACAGCGATATCTCAAATGGGGAGCCTCTCTCTCGTCGCAGTTTCTGCAATTACCGAGAGGGAGCCGAGAAGCTCTTCGATGTAAATATCCTTTGCGATTCTTCTACCTTCGAATACTACATCGAGGAGACTTTGCCCGAGAAGAGTAGCGACCTGCAACGATGGCTGTTCGACTCACTGTCGGTCAATTACATGATGCGCCATAACACCGATATTGCCCATCGCATTTTGCCCGAGCATATCCCTTCGGGTAATGACTATTTGGCCTCTATCATAGGCGCTATGCAAGAGGGTCGTGTGTTGCGCATGACCTATCATGCCTTCTGGAAAATGAGTGCTCAGACATTCGATTTGGAGCCTTATTTTATCAAGGCCTTTCGCAAGCGTTGGTATGTGATAGGCTATAACAGAGCCGACCATCAAATCAAGACCTACGCTCTCGATCGCATTGTTAAGGTTGCGCTCTCGACCGATACTTTTACTTATCCCGATGATTTCAACCCCAAACAATATTTTGCACAGGCCTTTGGTGTGATACGCAGTGACGAAAAGGCCGAGGATATACGTCTGCGTGTGTCGATGCGACAAGCTCAATATCTGCGTGCATTGCCCCTGCATGCTTCGCAACGCGAGTATGAGGTGGGAGATGGGTATGTCGATTTCCTCTACAATATGTACATTACCTACGACCTTGTGCAAGAGTTGCTCTCACTGGGTCGCGAGGTGGAGGTTGTATATCCTCTGCGACTACGCAACGAGATACGAGAGAAACTTCAGGCAGCTCTCGATGTATATAATAAATGACACCCCGTCAGTTGTCAAACAAAGCCGCTTTGCGGTAGATAAATGCTACTAAAAAGGTTACTGCGGCAAGGAAGGTATTGAGCTGAAAGGCAAATAGTTCGCTATTGTCATGCAAGATAATCTTGAACAACTTGATGACAAACGGACACACCAATATAGCAACATAATTCATCGCCATGACACACGCCAGTGCCAGCGTGCTTCGCTCGGGCAGTGCTATGTGTGTGGTGCGGTCGTACATGATGGGCTGTATGATACCATAACCTGCTCCCGACACTACACAACCTATACCCACCAACCACTCGTTGCTCGTTACCATTATGAGTCCCAACCCCAACACTATCATCAACAAGCTCCATAGTTGTGTTGAGCGACCCATAATATCGATAAACTTGTTGAGCACAAAACCCGGCGCCATGATGGCAAGGAAGAAGAGCGATATGTAAGTGCCCGATAGGCTGCTACGCATGCCACGCTCTTCGATGAGGAAGGGCAGATTGAGGCTTACGATAACAACCAGGTAGGTTACCAACCCGTAGAACAGCATGACCTGCATAAGATGGTGTGTGCCTATACCATTATTTCCTACCGATACATTGCGGCGCAGTCCGTTGTTGCTATTATCGACTACAGTCGAAGGCTCGGGCTCTTGCGACAATGCCTTGCGCAGCTGGAATGACAAGGCTATAGACACAATGGGCAACAGATAGACAATAAAAGGCAAGTGCCACTCTATCTCGGCCAAGTAGCCTGTTATAATGGTGGCAACAACAAGAGTGAGATTGGTAATAGCCGAGCTGAGACCAAATTGCATGGTGCGAAACCGCCCTACAAAAAATCGACCTATCAGACCGGTAGAGAGAGGGATTATGAGTCCTGAGCCTATGCCCAACAAGGCACTGATGGCTATCAGTTGCCACATCTGGTTGGAGAGCAGATACAACACGCCACTAAGGACAAAAATAACCAAGCCCACCTGCAATAGGCGTATGTTGTCGATGCGCTCGGTGAGCTTGCCCGACAACAATACAAATGGTATAATCATCAGCGAGGGTAACGATGTGAGCATCTGTATATCCAACTCGGTAGAGTGGGGAAATATCTTAGACAAGTCGCCCAATATAGGCGAAACGGCCAATCCGGGCAATGCATTCAATGCCGATATAGACCATATACCCAATAATGTTATAAGAGGAATACGCCCTCTGCCTGTCTCTATTTTCATAGCTATAAATGTTTTTATTTTTGGTGTAGAAACGCACAATACACTGCTTCGGTTCACGCCTCAGTTGCAATACAAAAAATTCAAAAAAGCACTAATAATACTCATCTCTGCCAACCATTGTCATAGCTCGGTCGTTTTCACATCGACCAAAATCTATAAAAATACGTTAGTTATGGAAAAATCAGACATGAAGAACAGCTGTCACAATACTGCTGTCTTTGGCTCACAAGAGATGTTGCAATCGGCTCCGGCCGATACCCTGCCTCAACATGGTATCCGTCCCGAAATTGCCTATCAGATGGTAAAAGACGAGACCTTTGCTCAGACTCAACCTCGCCTCAACTTGGCTACGTTTGTTACTACCTACATGGATCCGTTTGCCACCCGACTCATGAACGAAGCCATTGCCATCAACTATATCGATGAGACGGAGTATCCGCGCGTAGCCGTCATGAATGCCAAGTGTATCAATATCATGGCCAACCTATGGAACTCGCCCGAGCAGAACAAATGGAAGACCGGTGCTCTTGCCATAGGCTCTTCTGAGGCCTGTATGCTGGGTGGTGTTGCGGCATGGCTTCGCTGGAAAGAACGTCGCCAGGCACAAGGTAAACCCACCGACAAGCCCAATTTTGTCATCTCCGCCGGATATCAGGTTGTGTGGGAGAAGTTTGCCGACCTTTGGCAGATAGAGATGCGCACAGTGCCTCTCTCTCTCGAGAAACCTACTCTCGACCCGCAAGACGTAATAAAACGATGCGACGAAAACACCATCTGCGTGGTACCCATACAAGGTGTGACATGGACCGGACTCAACGACGATGTTGAGGCTATAAACAACGCTCTCGATGAGTATAATGCCCGCACCCATCACGACATTCCCATTCACGTCGATGCCGCTACGGGCGGTTTCATTCTGCCATTCCTCTATCCCGAGAAACGTTGGGACTTCCGCCTCAAGTGGGTACTGTCCATTAGCACCTCGGGACATAAATACGGACTGGTATATCCCGGATTGGGTTGGGTAGTATGGAAAGACAAGAAGTACCTGCCCGGCAAGATGTCTTTCTCGGTCAATTACCTCGGTGCCGACATCACTCAAGTAGGACTCAACTTCTCGCGTCCCGGAGCGCAAATCCTCGGACAATACTATCAGTTTATCCGTCTCGGATATGAAGGCTACAAGCAGATACAACACAATGCTATGGAAATAGCCCGATACCTGCACCAAGAGATTGGAGCCATGAAAGCCTTTGCCAACTATAGCCAAGAGGTGGTAAATCCGCTCTTCATCTGGCACATGTGTCGCGACTACGAAAAGAGTGCCAAGTGGACCCTCTACGACTTGCAAGACAAACTGAAACAGAGTGGTTGGATGGTACCCGCATACAGCATGCCCGAGGATATCGAGGATATGGTAGTGATGCGTATTGTAGTACGTCAAGGCTTCAGCCGCGACATGGCCGATATGCTGCTCGACGATATGCGTGCTGCCATTGCCGAACTTGAGAAGCTGCAGTATCCCACTCCCTCGCGCATAGCCTGCGAGCGAAAAGAGAAGCACCACAACCGAGTGTTCAATCACAATGGTTGCCGTAAGAAATAGTTTGTTGTTTATATTATAATGTAGAGGGTGAGCCAAAATGAATATTTGGCCCACCCTCGTTTGTGTAGGCCGCCTTTTCGGCCTATGTCAGTCGATGAGTAAATTTTTCTGCCCTTTGTGTTGCGTAGCAATATAGGGGAGCTGTCGAGCCTGCGAGACTGAGGGGTTAAATTCATATTATAGGTAATTGTATCATTTACATTGATGTTCCGTAATCCGTTTGTGCCATAGGTATTACGGCTGTTCGTAGAGTCGCGACGCTCGCGACTCGTGCCTCATTAGAGGCAACGTAAATGAAAACGTTATGTATTTGTCCGTTCCGGCCACGAGCCACGAGCGTCGTGGCTCTACGCCTGACGCATTCCTCTCGCTTACTTGCAACAGTGGCTCTACGAATAACCATATTGCCATTGGCGCAATATGGTTGCGGTAATTCAATGTAAAGTGGCTCTATGGCTCTACGATTTCAACCCCTTCCCCTTGCGGGACTTCCCCTATCTCGTTTCACTCGCAGGGGCAGAAAAGGTTACTCTACGGCTCTTGTGGTCAGAAAAGGTTTCCTTTTGCTCCTCTGTGTTGCGTAGCAATATAGGGGAGCTGTCGAGCCAAGCGAGACTGAGGGGTTAAGAAAATCAATACGAGTGTTTATTACATTCACACCGATGTTTCGTAATCCGTTTGTGCCATAGGCATTATGAGCATTCGTAGAGTCGCGACGCTCGCGACTCGTGTCTCATTAGAGGCAATGTATATACAAATGTGTGCTATCTTTGTCCGTTCCGGCCACGAGCCACGAGCGTAAAATATGGCTTCGTCCAAGTTGCACGCATACATATTTGCCCCACAGGGGCACGAGCCACGAGCGTCGTGGCTCTACGAATAACCATATTGCCATTGGTGCAATATGGTTGCGGTAATTCAATGTAAAGTGGCTCTATGGCTCTACGATTTCAACCCCTTCCCCTTGCGGGACTTCCCCTATCTCACTACGTTCGCAGGGGCAGAAAAGGTTACTCTACCGCTTCTACAAAAAGGGTATAATGGGCATAAAAAAAAACTGCGCGCCTCTCACGAGGAACGCAGTCCATTATTCACAATTAAGTTCTTATTTATGAACTGTTTTTTTTATAGCTTTTTTCTAAACATTATTATTAAATCTCTTGACCGTCAACTGTGATTGTTGCAGTCGCACCATTGGTTCCGTCCCAAGGAGAAACATAAACCATCTCTCCATAAGCGGGAGCATCGCACTCTTTCAAAGCAACTGTTACACCGGCTGTGAAAGGCGAGCTATTAACCTCGACAGCACCCAAAGAAGTTGTTTTTGTTGTTATGAACTCGCAGTTTGTAAATTCAACATCTGATGTAATACCGGGGGGTTTAGATGCATTGTCAACATATACATTTATACCGCGGTCGGAGTAATTAAACTTACAATTTACAAAATCAACCTCAGTTGCACCATATGTCCATATGCAGTGCTCATCGCTGGGTGCATTGAATGTACAACCCTCAAACACGTGCTTACCATGTTGGGTGAAGTAGTTGTTCACGATAGTACAATCCTTGTAAGTACCTTCCATTCTTGCAAAGCCCTTATAGAGACCGCCAAGAGTCTTAATTGTAAGATTCTCGAATGTAACATTTGAACCATCGAATGTACCCAATGCTACTGCATTATCTTGACTGATGTAAATCACAGTATTTTCTCCCTTGCCTCTCAATGTCAATGTTTTACCATGTGCTGAGAAATTTTTAGCATCGTAGGTGCCATCGTACAACTCAATTTCGGTTTCACCGGCATTGATAGCCTTTTGCAATTGAGCAGTAGTTCTTACAAGTGTCTTGCCGTCAACTGTTATTTCAAACTTGTTGGTAGGAACTTTAGTATTGTTGTTAAGCTCATTCCACAAGCCACCGTTTACGTCAGCAAAACCTGTTGCTGTACATTCGGTAATATCGAGTGTACCTGAAATACCAAACTCAGTGTGCATTTGGATAGCAGCCTTGTCGGTAGAGGCAGAAGATGTAAATGTACATTTCTCTACGTCAAGATTCAATATTGGAGCACCCTCGTTATACATTACAATAGCTTTACCAACTGTATTGAATGTTGAGTTCTTTACTGTAACATTTGACTTATTAGGACCATAATAGTAAACTGCGTATCCATCAAATCCATTTGAAGTAGTAACATTAAACTCACAACCCTCGATATTGGCTGAATAGCAATTGAGTCTGATACGGCCATCTGACTTACAATTGATCATGTTGAACTCTTTGAAATAATGTATCCATGCAAAGTTATGTTCATCGTAAGCCAAACCGGTGGGTACTGTAGTGGTAAGATTCTTCAAAGTAAGAGTTTTGTTGTCTGCACGAAGTTGTTTTGAGATAGTTACCACGCAATTTTCTTTATCCAAACCTTCAATTGTTACATTATCAGCAGTAATAGTTGCATTTGAAAGGTCATAATTTCCGGCAGCAAGGTAAATCATATCTTTACCATTATTTAGGGCTGTTAAAAAGTCGGCTTGATTGTTAATAACTTTAGGAGCTGTTTCGTCACCTTCAACTTTTACCAAACCACCTTTGACAGTTACTTTGTCGGCATAAGCAGCAGCATCTTTATCTACCCATACAGCATATCCGTTATCGGCTGCAACGTTCTCAATATTTACGTTTTCGAGAGTAATATCGGCGCCGGCAACTGATTTAACCAAAATAGCTGCTTTATTAGCTGTTGTGAAAGTAGCATCTTTAACATTCAAAGTAACCTTTGCAGGAGTGTCAACGTATTGCTCATCAATCTTGATACCACGGCCGGCGGTGATAGTCAAGCCATCGATATCTACTGTTTGACCTGCAGCCGAAATCCACATTGCATAGTAGTCGTGAGTTTCGTTTATAGTCACATTCTTCAATGTGGCAGTTTTGCCGGCATTGTCAAGCGCAAGAGCTTTGTCCAAAGTAACATTCTCAAGTTCTACATTACATTGGAAAGTAACGTCATAAGAGTTCCATGTACCGCTCTCTTGTGAGCTTGTAAGTTTGAGGTTGCGAAGAATAATTACAGCATCAGGATTAACTGTATTGAGACGCGACCAGTATGTTGTAGCAAGTGTCAATTTACGGAAATCGCTTCTTGTTACGCCTGTACCATCGATAATAATAGATTCTGTTGAAGCACCACCCAATTTGAGATATGCATCGTTAGCGTTCAACTCAACGTCAGAGCCTAAGAGTATTCTTATAACTTTTTCATTTTGTTTAAGAGCGGCTTCAAGCTCTTCTTTTGTATTAACAACTATAACATCTTTATCATCATCATTATATCCGGGCTCAATTGTAACATCGAAGTCGATGCCTTGAGTCAAGAGCGAACCGTAGATGTTGGTACGGTAGTTGGGCTGAACGGGAATACCGGTATATGTGCGAGTCTTGGCAGTTGCCGCATCTGCACCATAAGAGAACTCTACATCAACAACAGTTTTATCTTTACCTACAAGCAAGTAGTTCATGGCCAGATATTTATATCCGTTAACGGGGAATGCCTCGGTTTCGGCAGGACGGTCGGCCAATGTGAATGTTTGAGCAGTGGCTGTGCTACCTGTTGTTACAAAACCTGTTTTCAAATCGAGTTGGTTGTAAACATTGACTTTAACTTGCGTTTTAGCTGCGCTTACACCATCGAGTTTGTTGAGGTCGTCGGTACCGATGTTAAGTTGTGCAAAGGGACGAGTGAGCGTTACCTCTTGAGTCTTGTTGGCTTGATCAACTTCTACTGTCACGAAGTTGTAGAAAGCATCGCGACTCTCGTCGTTACAAACTGCACCGGTGTAGTTTACATTCATCTTGAGAGCTGCAAAATCTACTGTGTAGGGAGCATCTTGTGCATTGCCATAGGCATCGGCCCAGAACAATACTTTGTAGGTCTTACCGGCAGCCAATTGCAAAGGAATGTTGGCTTGCTTGTTGAAGTCGATTGTACCATGTAGTCCTTCGCGATCTACATAATTGAATTCGGCATCATAAACTGCATATTGCAGTTTAGTGGCTTTCTCGCCTTTGCTGAATGCACGAGTGGCGATTTCGGGTGTTCCCACCTCAAATGTAACGGTAGCTTCGTTACCATCAACAAAGACCTCGTCTTGTTGACACGACGTAGCAAACAACAAGGTAGTTGCTGCCAACGCTGTGAATAATAGATTTTTCTTCATAATAATTTAAGTACTTAATAGATAAATGAATATAAATAAAAAATATAATCTCATACCGGCAATATAAAACAAGATAAAACACATATTGTTTCCTAAACGACACAAAAAATGCACGTTGTGGCATTAGCATGAATGCTATCTCATTCCTATTGGTTTGCAAATGTAAATATAATTCAACCAAATTACCCCCCGAACGTGAAATAAAGTTAAATTGTGTATAGCAATGTTGAATTGGGGTGAAATTGAGTAAAATTCAATAAAAAGAGGGTATTCTTTTCTGCCCCTGCGAGTGAAACGAGATAGGGGAAGTCCCGCAAGGGGAAGGGGTTAAAACCGTAAAGCCACTGTTGTAATATGATTACTACACATTATATATATATAGTAAGTTCCCTTATTGATTTGCAGTCTCCCTACCCAATAACTTAGGGCAGAGGGCAAAAACCGGTTATAAGTTATCTAATCTTCAGTAATGCTCAACATAGTAGCACCCCTATATTGCCACGCAATATAGGGGTGCAAATGAGTGCCTATCGGCATTGATGTTTTTTATTGCTTGAGCAATATATTTTTCAACTCGGCAACGCCTTCTCCGGCGCCTTTGACAATAAAGTGAATGTTGCGATTGGTGGGGGCATTGACAGGTTTGGGGTCGATAAGGTATATAGGAGTGTCGCGATGAGCATATTGTACCAATCCGGCCGCCGGATATACATTGAGCGAGGTGCCTATAATGACCAGAATGTCGGCCTGTTCAACCAAGTCAATGGCGGGATTGATCATGGGTACGGCTTCGCCAAAGAATACGATATGGGGACGAACGGGGTCGCCATACTCATCTCTCGTGTCGGTATCTACCTCGCAATTGTCGGGGGTGAGTTCGTAAATACGGCTTTCGTTGCGAGTAGATCGCACTTTCATCAGTTCGCCATGCAGGTGTAGCACCTTGGTGCTGCCGGCACGCTCATGCAAGTTATCGACATTCTGTGTGATGATGTGTACATCGTATTGCTCTTCGAGTTCCACCAATCCGCAATGCCCCATATTGGGTTGTGCAGTGAGTAGCTGTTTGCGACGAGCGTTGTAGAATTGGTGTACCAGTGCCGGGTTGCGATACCAACCCTCTATCGAGGCTACGTCTTCGACATTATATTGTTCCCACAATCCGCCGCTGTCGCGGAAGGTCGAAATACCACTCTCGGCACTCATGCCTGCACCGGTGAGTATGATTAGTTTTTTCTTGTTCATGATGGTAGGTTTTATTTAGGTTATAATCTTTATACAAAACAATGCAGCAACAAGATATGTTGTCATTGAGAAATAGCATATTGTAAATATAGCAAAAATAATAAAATGTTTAGTGGTTGAATGTTATTTTTATGTTATTTTTAACGTATTATGCAAGCTATTGTGAATGAAAGAATATATCTTTGCACTCGCAAAAATATAGAATAGTTACTCACGATATAATTAATAATTAAAAATATAAAGTTATGGATAAATTGAGTTATGCATTGGGCTTGAATGTAGGTTACAGCTACCTCGCATCGGGCATCAACAAATTGCAAGTAGATGACTTTGCCGAAGGTGTACGTGCCGTAATGGAGGCCAAAGAGCCTGCTATCAGCATCGATGAGGCAAAACAAATTATCAATGAGTTCTTTACACAATTGCAAGCCGAGGCCGAAAAAGCCGCAGAGGCCAACTTGGCTGCCGGCGAAGCATTCTTGGCCGAGAATGCTAAGCGCGAAGGTGTGATAACACTCCCCAGCGGATTGCAATATGAGGTATTGGCTACCGGCGAAGGTCGTCAACCCAAAGCCACCGATAAGGTACAATGCCACTACCACGGTACGCTCATCGATGGTATGGTATTTGACAGCTCGGTACAACGTGGTACTCCCGCTGTATTCGGTGTAAATCAAGTGATTCCCGGTTGGGTAGAAGCTCTTCAATTGATGAACGAGGGTTCACGTTGGAAACTCTATATCCCCTCGAAACTTGGTTATGGTGCACAAGGTGCAGGCCCCATTCCTCCCCACGCAACACTCATCTTTGAAGTAGAATTGATAAAAGTAATCTGATAAAAACGCAATATAATGAAAAAATTAATAGTATTTGCAGCAAGTGCCGCACTCGTATTGAGCATGGGTGCTTGTGGTAGCAAGAAATCGGCTACTCTCGACAATGCAGCTGACTCGCTCAGCTATGGTATAGGTATCATGCAAGGCCAACGCTTGGCTTCGGCTAAGACTATGGGCTATCCCGAACTTCAAAACCTCGATATAGAGCTCTACTTGAAGGGTGTAAGCGAGGCTGCCAATGCCGCTGATGATAAGACTTCGTACTATATGGGTCTGAACGATGGTGTGCAAATGAAGAAGAGCTTCGACCAAATGTCGGAGCAATTTGGCCTCGATCTCGACTTCCAAGAGTTCTTCATCGCCTACGCACAAGCATTGCGTGGCGACTCTATCCTTGCTATCGAGAGCAATCGTGTGTCGACAGTGTGCGATAGCATCGTAGCTGCAGCTCGTGAGGCTAAGGAGCAAGCCGAGCTTGACTCTATTGCCAAAACCCCCGAGGCAATAGCCAACCTTGAGGCCGGTATGGCATTCCTTGCAGCCAAAGAGCAAGAAGAGGGTGTGCAAAAGACTGCTTCGGGCTTGCTTTACAAGGTTGTGAAAGAGGGTAAAGGCGAAACTTTCAAGGCAAACAGTCGCATCGAACTCAACTATGTAGGTAAGTTTATCAACGACTCAATCTTCGACCAAGGCCAGAACGTAAAATTCGTAGCATCGCAAATGGTTCCCGGTTTTGGTGAAGGTCTTCAATTGATGTCGCCCGGTGCTAAGTATATCCTCTACATACCCTCCGACCTCGCATACGGTGTGCGTGGTAGAGGCGCCGACATGCCTTCAAACTCTACACTTGTATTTGAAGTAGAGACCATAGGCTTGGCAAAATAAAAAAGGAATAAAGTTTGAAAAAAGAGAACAAAAGGTCGCATTTTTGCGACCTTTTGTGTTTTTTGTAGCAAAATATTGTATTTGTGATAATGCTTGAAAAGGCAATATTGACAAACAAGATTGATTTTTGGCAGATATTTATCGAAAATGTAAAAAATATTAGGCAAAAGTTTTTTAATATCATTTTTTTATATTAGTTTTGCTAAATGAATATTTTTTGTAAAGTGCTACATATAGTGAAAAATAAATATAAATAGGTAAGTTATGGAGAAAATTGATGATTTAGATCGCCGAATTCTGGAAATTATTATGCACAATGCGCGTATCCCATCGAAAGACGTGGCTGCCGTATGTGGCGTATCGCGCGCAGCTGTACACCAACGCATACAACGTATGATAGATTTGGAAGTTATCACCGGTTCGGGTTATCATGTTGATCCGAAGGTTTTGGGTTATCACACTTGTACTTATATAGGTGTGAAGCTTGAGCGTGGTTCGATGTATCGCGAAGTGTTGCCTCAACTCGAAGAGATAAAAGAGATTGTAGAGTGTCACTTCACAACCGGTCCATTCACTATTTTGTGTAAATTGTATGCTTACAATAACGAGCACTTGATGGACTTGCTCAACAATCGCATTCAAGGTATTCCCGGAGTAGTCTCTACCGAGACACTTATATCGCTTGAGCAAAGCATGAGCCGAGGTGTGCCTGTTGTATATAAGACCAAAGCTCGCGGTCGCAAAAACAAAAAGGCCGAGAATTAATATAAGCCTTAAATATAAGTAGCCCCAAGATTCATTATGAACCTTGGGGCTATTTGTTTGGGCCAATTGACAGATTGATTGTCACAACAACCATTGGCTGCATTGTAACTCTAAGCAATCTTTTTGGGGGGATATGTCGCGACCCCAAAAATGATTTCGGTCACGTAGTAAAGAATGCGATTTTATCAATATTTAAATATTTTCATGGTAACACAATGTTATTTATGAAAATATTTTAATTGCAAATAATCGAAAATTAGCTTTATTTGCGATTATTATATAAGGCCAAAGAGACAAATTATAATATTAATTCAAAATTTATTGATTATGAAAAAGTCTAAACCCAAGAAAGTATCTAAAAAAGCGATACTTTTATTTTTAATCTCACTATTGCTGCCATGCACAGCTATGGCTCTAATAAAGAGTAATGAGTTTAATAACGTGGCGGAATGTTACATTACGAAAGACAAGGTTTCTAAGGAGATTCCCCATTTTAAAATTCCGTTTAGAACACAATCAAATGATCAATCAATAACAGAAGAAACAGTCCCCACTATATATGGATCGCTCATATATCAATCTGGTTGGGAGAGCATGAATGAAAGCGATATCCCCTATGGTATATATTCATTTCCGGCACAAAACAATACCTCTATAACCCGGGTAGCTTCTACATCAAATCCTATCACAGGTACGCTGGTAGAAGATGAATATGTAACTATAACAAGAACACTGAACAGCTATGGTGGTATAGGTTCTATCACAATGCGCTCATATAGTACAAGTTCTTGGACCATTACGTCAGAAGTTGCACTACAGGCCAATTGGCAATATCTGCCCCTGATTATTACATACGACAAGACTGACCAAACTATCTATGCGCTAAGCTATACTGAGGATTGGTCAAAACACGTATTGGCAACATTAGACCTCGCAACCGGCGAGCTTACTACAGTGGCAACATTGGGTGTAGTAGGCGAAATGGCCAATATCTATACAATGTCGGCAACCGACAAAGGTGGTATATATGCAATAGGATCAGATGGTAATCTATATAAGATTGATAAAATGACCGGAGCTATGACAGTCGTTGGCAATACCGGATTTATACCTTCGGCTCTGCAATCGACAGTCTATGATTATGCCACCGGTACTCTATATTGGGCAGCATCACTCTCTACCGGCGAAAGCAAATTATGCACCGTAGATCTCACTACCGGTGTAGCTACCGTTATCAGCGATTTTAGTAACTATGAAGAGTTTGTAGGATTGTTCATCATGGGCGACAGCAATGACGATGCTCCACAACAAGCCGAAGCTACTTTCAACTTCCAATCGCCGGGTGCATTGCAAGGTACTCTCAACTTCACCACGCCTTCAAAGACGAAGTCGGGAAAAGAGATTACCGAAGATGTCGATATCTCTATCAAGGTCGATAACATCGAAGTTAAACAATTCGCCTCACAACCCGGTAGCAACAACAGCGAAACCCTAACATTGACAGAGGGTGTACACTTGATTGCGGTTGAAGCATCATGTGGTCAAGATAAGACAACCTCGACCTATATCAATGTTTATGCCGGAGTAGATGTGCCCAAAGCAGCCCAGAATATAGTACTGGAAATATCGAGACAAGGTGTAGTAACTCTCACTTGGGACAATGTGACAGAGGGCGCACACAACGGATATTTACCCATAGAGCAAGTTTGCTATCGTGTAACACGTTGCGATGGAACAATTGCAAGCAATGACTTGACTACAAATACTTTCAGTGAACAGTTACAACCTGTTATTAAGAACTATTATTACTCTATCACACCCTATATAAACGATAAGGAGGGAGAAACCAGCACCTCCAATATCGTGTCATACGGCGAATATTACGATATACCCTATTTCTGCGACTTTGAAAATGTCAATGAAGTCATAGAACAATACACATTTATCAATGCCAATGACGACTACAACACTTGGAGCTGTGAGAATAACTGGGACGATAATGGTTATGTACTCAATTACTATTGCAACTGGTCGGGTAGTGCCGATGACTATGTCATAACACCTGGAATTTTGTTTAAAGAAGAGACCTTATACAAGCTCTCTTTCAAGCACAAAACCAACAACGAATGGGAAAGCAATATCAATAAAGTAAAAATTTTGGCCGGCTTAAAACCCGAAATAGATGCCCTTAACATCACCATTGCCAACTATGAAGATATAAATAACGAACCAGAGACACTGGAAACAACCTTCACGCTTCCCAGTAGTGACAGATATTATATTGCGTTCCAGATTTATAGCGATGCTGCACAAAGCACATTCTGGATCAATGACTTAAGCATCGAAGAATTGGGCTCTGCCCTGATACCTGCATCGGTCAATTACCAGATGACAGCCATTAACATCGAGCCCGAAAAGGTTGAGTTTGAGTGTACAATGCCCACCCTCACAGCCTGCGGTACAGCGTTGGCATCTCTCACATCATTCGACATATATAGAGGTGATGAGACAACACCTTGTTATACCGTTAAAAATCCCGAACTCGGAAAGGTATATACTTGGGTAGATGAAACTCCTGCTCTTGGACTTACTCATTACAACGTAACAGCCACCAATCAATATGGCGTGAGTCTTGATGCCGTTCAAAACATATTTGTAGGAGGCTACCCGGCTCCGTATATCGAGGATTTTGATGATAAAACAAGTTTCGAAAACTTTACTATACTCAACAACAATAATGACGAGAAGACTTGGAAGTATGCCGATGGTATAGTTCGATATGAATACAACTTCAACAGCCCGGCCGACGATTGGCTCATCTCACCCAATATCAAACTGACATCGGATCGCGTTTACAAGGTTTCGTTTACAGGAAAGTCAACACCATGGAATGTCGAAAACCTCAGCATGAGCATTGGTAGTGATTACAATACCGACAATTACCAGGTTCTTGTCGATTTGCAAGATTGGTCGGTTGGAGAGAATGAAACCCACTATGCCTACTATATTCCTGCTACAAATGGCATTTATCATGTTGCACTATATGCTTATAGCAAGAAGGCTCAAAATAGTATAGAGATAGATGAAATTCAAGTTATCGATGCCTTCTCGGTCAAGGCCCCCAATAGAGTTGATAATCTTACAATCACCCCCGATGAGCAAGGCCTGTTAAAGACTACCATTTCATTTACAGCCCCCAGCACCAATGCAAGTGGTGAAGCGTTGGAGGGAATAGCTAAGATTGATATCTTCCGCAACGATAATGTCGAGCCTATATACACTTTCGATAATCCCACTCCGGGCGAGAAACTTACGTATATCGACGAAAGTGCCTTGGCAGGCAACAATACATATAGCGTTGTGGCTGCCAATGAGGAGGGTTATGGAATTGATGTCACAATGACACTATTTGTAGGATATGACGTACCCGATGTAGTAGAAAACTTTATTGTAAAAGGTGATAAAGAGAATGCCAACGCAATTATATCTTGGGAAGCTCCATCTTATGGTGTTAATGGAGGTGTTATCAATAAAGAATCTTTGACATATACATTATATCGCGAAGAGAACTATATGTTCAACGAGATAGCAACCAACATTACCGAGCTCAGCTTTGTCGATAACTTCAATTACACCGACCAACAACAAACATTCCGTTATGCCATTAAGGCTAATACAACAGAAGGAACCAGCCCCGAAATACAAACCGGTGTAACACTTGGAACATTATACACCGTGCCATTTGAAGAGTCGTATGCCAATATGCAATATTATACCAATCCTTGGAATTCAACTCTGCTCACTGGATATAATTGCTCATGGAGTGTAACAGATATCGAATACAATACATCGGTATATCCCTATGATGAAGATAGAGGTATGTTGAAGTTCTATAAATGGAATGACGATGACGAGGTGGCTCAAAGCGAAATCATATCTCCTAAGGTATCTCTTGCCGATGCTATCAATCCGCATCTTTCGTTCTACTTGTATCACTATAACAACGTGACCGAAAAGAATACTTTGACTACCTACATCTCTGTAGATGATAATGA
The DNA here is from genome assembly GCA_017410245.1 of Bacteroidaceae bacterium. Classification (GTDB taxonomy): domain Bacteria; phylum Bacteroidota; class Bacteroidia; order Bacteroidales; family Barnesiellaceae_A; genus Barnesiella_A. The sequence goes on along the minus strand of JAFQRE010000005.1, from coordinate 12,549 downwards.
AAAGCAACCATTGGGCGAACCTATCAAAATAGAAGCTACTGAGGCCGGTTGGGTGAAGTATAGCTACTCTCTCAAAGACTTCTCTGATGCAAACTATATATCTATTACATTCTTGGGCGAATTACATGAATATAGCGCATACGTATTGATAGATAAGCTTGCTATCGATGATGTCTTGGATCATAACCTCTCTGTTGCATCATTTACCGGAAGTGAACTGATAGACCTCAATGGAGGAACTTATACTGTAGAAGTGATAAACAAGGGTAGCAACAATGCAACCGACTATGATGTAGCTCTCTATTGCAATGAAATTGAAGTTGCTACTCAACGCGGAACAGAGCTATGCCCCGACTCTACACAGATATTCACTTTTGATATTGCTGCGCCATCGGTTGTTGATGCCGGACAAGTAAGAGAATATTATGCAACTCTTATCTATGCAGCCGACATGAAAACTGCCGACAATGTGAGCGATACTATAACAGCCACTGTATATACACCTCCATACCCTGCTATCGATGATCTGGTGGCTACGATGATAGGCGATGATGCTGAACTAACTTGGAGTGTGCCCGAATTGGTTTATTTCACCCCCCTTAGCGATAGTTTTGAAGATTACGAACTTTTTGCAATAGATAACATTGGCTACTGGACTTTGATTGATGTCGATCAACAACGTACCGTTTCGCCCAGATATGGTGTTACCTTTGAAAACTGTTTCGTTCCCAAGGCTTGGCAGGTATTAGATCCCCAACGTATAAATCTTTATGGAACAGACGTTGCACCACATACAGGAAGCAGATGTTTGTTTAGTATGCAATCTGATGGCAGCCTCTTAGACGGTAGTACTGTCGATGTATGCAATGACGATTGGCTCATTTCAGAAGAAGTTGTAGGAGGTACAGAACTGCGTTTCTGGGCAATGCAACCGACTTCAAACTATGGCGGTAATGAAAAATTTGAAGTGTTATACTCTTCAACCGATACCGAAGTAGGTAGTTTTACCCTCATTGAAGAAGTTGAGCTGACAAATATGGCTACATGGAACGAATTTGTCTATACACTGCCCGAAGATGCCAAGTACTTTGCAATCAGACACACTTTGTCATTCTTTGGTCTGTGGCTCGATGATGTTACATACTATCCTCGTCGCACATATCTCAACCTTACTGTCAACAACTATAACATTTATAGAGATGGTGAAAAAATAGGTGAGTCGGAAACAACATCATATACCGATAAAAACATAGAAACAGGTGAATACAGGTATGCTGTATCATCAACATTTGATGTGGGTGAGTCGGTTTTATCAAATGAGGTGGAAGTAAGAGTAAGTGGTGCTATTGATGAAACACAAGACAACAAAACACACATCTATAGTCGCAACGGATATATTGTAATAGAGAGCGATAGCAAGACAACTGTTACCATATATCAGAATGATGGCAAGATACTATACAATAAGTGTGATGTAGAAAACATCATGGTACCTGTAAACAAAGGTATCTATATTGTCAAGGCCGGTGATTGCATCAGCAAGGTATCTGTCAGATAATATAACTATCAATAACTGAATAGATAACAATCAATCGAGGACGTGTCGGGATAATAATCTTGATGCGTCCTCTTTACATATACAATCATGTCTTTATATAGATTATTCATAATAGGGGAAACTGATTGACTATGAAAGCAATATAAATTCGGCAAGGTATTTTGCCAATCTTACAAAGAAAAATCTCTATATTTGTACAACTATAAGTATAAATACAAGTGCAATGGAATTAGAAGATATAATGAGAGAACCCTGGACTCCATCGGCCGAAACCATTGAACAGGTAAGGTCGATGTGTGAACCTGTCAGCTACAACAAGGGTGCGCTCTTAGTAGAACAAGGCAAGCGGAGCTATCACTTTTATATCATTAAAGAAGGGTTGTGTCGCTCCTTTTATACCGGAGAAAAATATGAGGATACCAATCTTTTTGCTAAAGACGGAGATATTATAGGTTCAATATCTGCTTATTTCAGCAATGATGTTGCCCGATTTTCCATTGAAACACTTACTCCTTCCGATATACTTATACTCTCTTTTGACAAACTTCGCAAGGCTCTTATCGATAATGTTGAACTATCGGCATGGATTAGAGACTTGCTATTTGGGCAATTGAATGCTTTAGAGCTGCGCTACTCTTATCGAAGCGGTCGTGGTGATGCGCTGTTCCGTTATCTTAAATTACTTGAAAAATGGCCTCATAAACGCATCAACGATATACCTCTTAAATATATTGCCCAATATCTTCAAATCACACCGCAGATGCTATGTAAGATAAGGCGCAAGCATCTGGGAATGGAGTGATTAACAATATAGTTGTTGTATAATAGTAGGGTTGCTGGCTCGGTACACCTAATATACAGAGAGGTTTCTATACCCAATAAAAACACCCCAAAAGTTTTGTGTCTAACTTTTGGGGTAATTTATTATGATTTTTCGGTATGCAGATCTGTTGCTCTATGCTTCGTGCCAATCGCCATTTTCCTTGATAAGTTTTATGAGATGCTCTACGGCCTCATCTTCGGGTATATTGCGTTCTATACAGGTCTTGCCTTTGTATAGCGCAATGCGGCGTGGGCCACAACCCACATATCCATAGTCAGCATCGGCCATTTCGCCAGGTCCATTGACAATACAGCCCATGATACCTATCTTCAGCTCTTTGAGGTGTGCTGTTGCAGCTTTGACGCGAGCTATGGTTTGTTGCAGATTGAATAGGGTGCGACCACAACTCGGGCATGATATATACTCAGTCTTGCTGGTGCGAAGTCTTGCTGCTTGCAGTATAGCAAAGGCGTAGTCGGTGCAATCGGCCGGTGCAATAGCACCTTTGTTTTCTACCCACACACCCTCGCCATAGTGGTCGAGCATGAGAGCGCCGAGGTCGGCTCCCGATTTCACTTGCAAATCTTCGGGGCAATCTTCTTGATAGCACGCCTTGAATACTACAGGTGTTGTAATACCTGCATTTTGCATCAAGTGTACAACCGATTGGCATTCACCTACGGGATTGATATGACGAGAGGTGAGTATAACAACGGCTTGCTCTACCTTGGCTATGCGACGGAGTATCTCTAAATTTGCCTCTGAGCAGTCTATCTCAATAAATCGTATGGTTGCCTCTGACAGTTCTATTTCGTTCAATTGCGAGGTGTTGAACAATGGATATACACCGGTCATGGGCTTATAGGCAATACTATCGACTATTGTGTTGATAGAGGGTTGTTGTGCTGGTGCATTGCCTCCAACATAGATAAAGTCGGGGGTTAGTTTGCCTATTGCTGTACCAATAACGATGGGTGTTTGTCTGCCTCCAACGATACCACAAGCATGGGTTGTGCGTTGCTTGGGTTGTATAAAACTATAATCGTTGGGTAATGTCCCATTGATAGGCTCATGTCCATCACGAGCGGTTATATAATCAACGAGCTTATAGGCCACAGGTACCTCGTTTTGAGGGTCCTCGCTGAGCGAAACTCGAATGGTATCGCCTATGCCTTGTGCCAGCAATGTGCCTATACCAACAGCCGATTTTATGCGGCCATCTTCGCTATCTCCGGCCTCGGTAACACCCAAGTGTAGAGGATAGTGCATATCTTCGGCGTCCATGGCAACAACAAGTCGGCGCACAGTCTCTACCATGACTACGGTGTTGGAAGCCTTTATAGAGATAACCACATCGTTGAAGTTCTCATCGTGACATATGCGTAGAAACTCCATACACGACTCTACCATGCCTTGAGGAGTGTCGCCATAACGACTCATGATGCGATCGGATAGTGAGCCATGATTGACACCTATGCGTATGGCGGTATGATGCTCCTTGCAGATATTGATGAACGGAATGAAACGTTCGCGTATGCGTTGCAACTCTATGGCATACTCTTCGTTGGTATAGTTGTATTGTTGAAAGGTCTTGATGCGATCTACAAAGTTGCCCGGGTTGATGCGTACTTTCTCTACATTGCAAGCTGCTACATCGGCTGCATGAGGATTGAAGTGTATGTCGGCTACCAATGGCGTTGTGTAGCCTCTCTCGCGTAATTCTTGGCGTATATTGGCTAAGTTTTCGGCCTCACGAACGCCTTGGGCAGTGAGTCTTACATAATGCGCACCGGCCTCAATGATGGCTATACATTGTTCTACACTACCTGGTGTGTCGAGTGTAGAGGTATTAGTCATTGACTGTATGCGTATATTGTTATTGCCACCGATGGGTGTAGTTCCTATATTTACCTCGATGGTGTGGCGACGACGGTAGTTGTACATGACTATAGTTTTTTATATACAATTAGTCCCATCGGTCGATGCGACCAATCGGACTAATATTGGGTGCTACATTGACATGTAGTCTTAGTTTGTTTTATATTCGTATTTGATTTGCGCCAGCTCTTCGTTGGCTTTGGTTATTTTACCGGCCAAATTTTCTTTATACTCAGCTACTTTGCGAGCAATATTTTCATCGGCCAAAGCCAATATTTGCGTAGCCAGAATGGCTGCGTTGAGTCCGGCATTGATGCCTACAGTAGCAACGGGTATTCCCGGAGGCATCTGCACAATAGCCAACAAGGCATCTACGCCTTCGAGTGTCGATTTGATGGGAACTCCGATAACGGGTAGCGGTGTCATGGCGGCAATAACTCCGGGCAGATGGGCTGCCATACCGGCTGCGGCAATGATAACCTTGATGCCACGTTTGTGAGCATTGCGAGCAAACTCTTCGACTTGTGCCGGCGTGCGGTGTGCCGAGAGAGCGTTTATCTCAAATGGTATCTGGAAGTCATTGAGAAGCTGTGCTGCTTTCTCCATTATGGGCATATCGGAAGTACTGCCCATGATAATGCTTACGATAGGTTGCATATAGTTGTGTTATTATGAGTTTATTGTATATATTGCATGGTTGTGGCAAGCATACATAATAGGAATACCCATACAAAGCCGTTGATGAAACCACAACATACTTGCCCGATGGTGTGGCGTCGCAATATGATGCGCGATGTGCCTAACGCACCCGATGCCAAGATGGTGGCTACTTGTAAGTAGGGTATAATTTCGCTATACATGATATATTGCATGTAACTCATGACAAAGATGAGTCCTGTAAGTCCTCCTATAGCAGTCATGTGAACGCTTATTTTCCACCAGCGGTTTACAATTAGATCGATGACTATGGCTGCAATGCCACCAACGCAGAACCCCAATTGCATACCACGCAAATTGGCATTCCACAGAAATACAACCTCAAAGAGGTAGCAGATGAAGAAAATAATATAGGGCAGTGTGCGTTCTTCGCGATTGACAAGTCCTATGCTTTTTATACGCTTGGTCTTGTATAGCAACAATACTCCCAGCGATGGAATGGCTATTGTGAACAAGACGGTCATCAGTGCTACTTTGATGATATATTCACTACCCAACATACTCATGTATGAGAAGTAGAGCGATATGAGAATACCTACTGTAGCTATGATGAGCGGGTGAAATATTGTAGAGCAAATACGTGCAAAAAGCTTCATAGTCTTTTGAATTTATAAAATTATCATGGTGGTGTACATAAGGTCTTATTATAACAAACCACAGATGCAAATGTACATATTTTATTGAAAAACTATGTAATAAATGGTGGGTTTTTCTAGAATGAGCATTATATCTCCTTGCGCAGACGTGCCACTGCTATACCCAATTGTTCGCGGTACTTGGCTACAGTACGTCGAGCTATGGGGTAGCCTTTTTGGTGTAGCAACTCGCACAAGCGGTCGTCCGATAGAGGGGCACTCTTGTCCTCGTTGTCGATACATTGTTGCAAGATATGCTTTATTTCGCGAGTCGATACCTCATCTCCCTCATTGTTTTGTATGCCTTCCGAGAAGAAATGCTTGAGCGGATATATGCCGAATGGGGTTTGTACATACTTGGTACTTGTAGCACGCGATATGGTAGATATGTCGTAACCTGTTTTTTCGGCGATGTCGCGCAGTATCATGGGGCGCAGGTCGCTTTCTACACCGGTAAAGAAAAATTCCTGTTGCTGATCTACAATGGCTGTAATGGTGTCGAGGAGCGTTTTTTGTCGTTGTTTCACAGCATTGACAAACCATTGGGCTGCATCGAGTTTTTGCTTGACAAAGAGTAGAGCATCGCGTCGCTCGCGCGAACGATTTTGCTTGTTGGCGTTGTAGTCCTCAAACATCTCACGATATTGTCGGCTCACAGTGAGTGAAGGTATATTGCCCGATATGAGATTGATAACCAAGCTGCCATCTTGCTCATATACCTCAAAGTCGGGGGTAATCTGTTCCGAAACTATGTCGTTGTCGCTCCATGCGCTACCGGGCTTGGGGTTGAGGCTGTTTATTTCATGTATTGCCTCACGCAGTTGCTCGTCGGTAATCTCAAGTTGTTTCGATATTCTATCGTAATGTTTTTTGGTAAATGCCTCAAATGCCTCGTTGATGATGCGGTAGGCCAGCATATTGGAGGGTGTTCCGTTGCGTCGCTCAAGTTGCAGCAGAAGGCACTCTTGTAGCGATGTTGCTCCTATTCCGGCCGGCTCAAAGTCTTGTATGATAGATAGTATGCGTTCTATCTCTGGTGTATCTACGTCCAATCCTATTTGGAATATCAAGTCGTCGGATATGGCGTAGAGGTCGCGTTGCAAATATCCGTTGTCGTCGATATTGCCTATGATGTATTGAGCTATGCTTCGCTCTTTATCGTTGAGCTGTCGCATGGCAAGCTGCTCGATGAGAAACTCCTGAAACGATGTGCCTGCACCTATAGGAGCTTGCTCCTGACGCTGGTCGGGCGAGTAGTTGTGTGTGCCGAAACGATAGTCGGGTATGTCGTCTTCCGAGTAGTAGTCTCCCCGCGATAGTTGGTCGGCGCTCTCGGTAGGGAAGCCCTCTTCATCGAGATTATTGTCTGTAGCCATCTCATCGGTATGTTGTTCCATACCCTCCTCAAGAGCCGGATTTTCTACCAATTCTTGTTTAATACGCTCCTCCATCTCCGGCTCGTTGAGTTCCAAGAGTCGCATGAGCTGTATCTGTTGTGGTGACAGCTTTTGTTGCAGTTTCTGTTCTTGTTGCAGTTTTTGTTGTGTCATGAGGAGCTATGTGATAAAGTTATTTTTTGAGTGTACGAACAAGGGCAAAGTCGAGTTGCTTTTTCTCCAGATTGGTTCCGGCAATAAGTATGCGCACGGGATCTCCGAGGCGATAGATGCGATGCGAACGACGGCCTACAAGGGCATAGTTCTTCTCATCAAGTTCGTAGTAATCGTCGTCGAGTTCACGTATAGGAATAAGGCCCTCGCACTTGTTCTCGTCAAGTTCTACATAGAGTCCCCACTCGGTAATACCCGAAATTACACCATCAAATTCCTCTCCCAATCGGTCACTGAGAAACTCTACCTGCTTGTACTTGATAGAAGCACGTTCGGCATTGGCTGCCAGTTGCTCCATCTCCGATGAGTGCTTACACTTTGACTCGAGCGATTGTTCTACGGCACTGCGACCTCCGTTGAGGTAGCGGTCTATAAGACGGTGTACCATCATATCGGGGTAACGACGTATGGGTGATGTGAAGTGAGTGTAGTAGTCAAATCCCAGTCCATAGTGCCCTATATTATCGGTTGAGTATATGGCTTTTGACATTGAGCGTATGGCTACGGTAGATATCAAGTTCTCTTCGGGACGACCTTTTATCTCTTGCATGAGTTTGTTGATGTTTTTCGACAACTCACGAGTATCGTTGTGTAGTCGTGTGCGATATCCGAAGCGGGTTATGAAGGAAGCCAGGTCGTTGATTTTCGATGGATCGGGTTGGTCATGTACACGATATACAAAACTCTTTGCTTTCTTGCCATTTGCGGTTTTACCAACGGCTTCGGCCACTGTACAGTTGGCCAACAACATAAACTCTTCGATGAGCATATTGGCCTCTTTGGCAATCTTGAAATATACTCTTATGGGGTGTCCTTCCTCGTCTATCTCAAATCGCACTTCTTGACGGTCGAAACTGATAGAGCCGTTCTCAAATCGGCGTTTACGCATCTTCTGAGCGAGGTCATTAAGTACAAGTATCTCTTTGCGGAAGTCGCCATCGGCTCCCTCAATGATGGCTTGAGCCTCCTCATAGGCATAGCGACGATTGGAACGAATGATGGTACGGGCAATATGCCGACGTTTGATGTTGGCATTATCGTCTATCTCAAAAATACAAGAGAATGCAAGTTTGTCTTCGTCGGGTCGCAGCGAACATATATAGTTGCACAGACGCTCGGGCAACATGGGAATGGTGCGATCGACAAGATATACCGAAGTGGCACGTCGCTCGGCCTCTTTGTCGATGATACTTCCGGGTTGCACATAGTGCGTAACATCGGCTATGTGTACACCTACTTCCCACAATCCCGATGGTAATTGACGAATAGATATCGCATCGTCAAAGTCTTTGGCATCGTGGGGGTCGATGGTAAATGTTGTAACTTCGCGGAAATCCTCTCGGCGGGCTATTTCGTCGGCCGGAATGATGTCAGAAATCTTATCGGCTGCTTTCTCTACGGCTTCGGGGTATTTGTATGGTAGGCCAAACTCGGCGAGAATAGCGTGCATCTCGGTGTTGTTGTCACCGGCTTCGCCCAACACATCTATTACCTCGCCAATGGGGTTCTTGGAGTGCTCGGGCCACTCGGTTATGCGAACAACGGCTTTCTCTCCGTCCTTTCCTCCTCGTAGTTTGTTCTTGGGAATGAAGATGTCGTTGGCCAGTGTCTTGCTGTCGGTGATGAGGAATGCATATTGTTTCTCGACACTGAGTATGCCCACAAATGTGCGGTCGGCACGTTCGATGATTTGTGTTACTTCGCCTTCGGGGTCGGCATGGCGACGGCGGGCATATACATACACTTCTACTTTGTCGCCATCGAGTGCGTGCATAGAGTTGCGCTCGGCAACAAAGATTTCTTCACCCTCCTCTGTTATTACTTGATTTTTACCATTACTACGACGCTCAAATAGTCCTAAGGCTCGTGTGCCACGATCTTTCTTTTTGAAGCGTCCGGGTGTTGGCTCCACAAGAAATTCTTGTTGTGCCATGGTAGAGAGTATTTCATATACCTTCTGGCGTTGAGCCGAAAGTTTCAGACCGAGTGCATGGGCTACTTGTTTGTAATTGAATAGCTTATTGGGCTCGGCGTTGAATAACGATACGATGTCGTGCATCAATTCGTTGATGCTCATGCGATTGTTCGATTTTTTCTTTTTCTCTGTCATGGCCTTAACTTTTTTCTTTATAGAGCTATATTTCCTCTTTTATGCAAAGTAAATCATTTTTTTGTTACGGTGTTTATCAATTAATATTTTATAATAAAAATGTGATGAAGCGGAAAGAAGAAAAATATAGAAAAAATATTATATTTGTGACTAAATAACCTATAAATAGATAAGATATGTTAAAGCGAGTATTGTTTGTCAGTCTGTTTTTGATAGCCTGTGCATCAAAGCTGGTTCATGCTGAAGTTATAATGGCAAGATTATTGGCAGAGTCTTTTGTGACAGAACATGTAGGAGAACCGCGACTTGGAGAGGTGATAAGTCTGTCGGAACAAGGCGGTAGCTTATACCTTGCTGATGCAACAGATGTTACTAAAACAAATGTTTATGCCTATAATACCATAGTAGATGAGAAGGAGTGCTTTGTATTAATGGCGCAGAACAATGCCGATATGAAAGTGATAGGTTATGGTTTGGGACAACATATAGATGGTGACAACATGCCTATAGCAATGACCGAATGGTTGTCGGATTATGTAGCTGCCATGACCAATGCCCGTGGAGTGCGGCATAGTAATGTCCCGTCTCAAGCAGTAGCGCCTTTGCTCAGCACTCATTGGCATCAGCATGCACCCTTCAACAATCTCTGTCCCACCTACGACGAGTATCGCACAGTTGCCGGCTGTACTGCTATAGCCTTGTCTCAAGTATTGCATTATTATAAGTCGGACAATACAGCACCATATCGTATGGAATATCTCAACGAACCCACGATGACCGAAATATCGGTTGATTATTCAAAAGGAGGATATGATTGGGATAACATGCTGCTTGAATATAGCGATGGAGCATATACCGAGGAACAGGGCAACGCAGTAGCTCGATTGGTCTATGAGGCCGGTGTAGCGTGCCGTGCAAATTATGGTTTTGAGGATAAATACAATTATACGGTATCCGATTTCTCTACCTCGGCGCCATTGCCATTTGTTGCTCTGCAACGCTACTTCGATTATAATTGCGAAATATATTTGCGCGAGAACATACCTACCGCCATGTGGTATGATATAATGAATAAAGATCTGATAGAGGGTCGTCCTATAATATACGCCGGAAGTAATTCGAGTGACGGTCATGCCTTTGTAGTTGATGGTGTAGATGCCCAAGGCTACTATCATATCAATTGGGGTTGGGGTGGCTTGTATGATGGTTATTTTGATATAAACTATTGTCAAGCAGATGGTGAAAATGAATATTGTAAAAATCAATATATGATAGCAGGTATTGCACCTCGTACTGCCAATGATGAGCCATATAAAGAACAACTGTTTTTGGCGGGCGTGGGTAGTGCTTCTTCTTGGACTTGCCTCACTACCAATTGCTATTATGATGCCGAGAACTCTTTCTTGACCTCTTCTGATGATATTGGCTATGCTGTGCTCAATGATGATAATGAAATAATATATTCCTATTTTGCAACGGTATATTATATAAGCGACTTTTTCTATCCCAAGTATTCTCCAAAAAGTTTTCATAGCAGTGCCAAACTCAACTATTTGAAAGATTTAAAGCTGGAAGATGGGACATATCGCATATTGCCTATAGTGGGCAATGAGTATGGTGATAAGTCCCAATGGAAGTTGGTCTATTGTCCCGATGTTTTATTGGTAACACTCGAAGTGAAAGATGGTGAGTTTACATTCCATAATTTATGGGAAAAAGACGGAACGCACGAAGTCCGCGATATGTATGCTGCAAGCGATGTGTATAACGGAAGTTATTTCTATATGGGATTGAAACTATTTAATAATACCCCGTACGACCCATACGAAATCCTTCCCGGTCGTTTGTATTTTGAGAATATTGAGACCTTGGTGCAGTATAATATTGATCAAAACATCTATTATACCCTATCGTATCCGGGTATTGAGGACGAGCAGATAATACGAGTGCGTCCTACCAATAGCAATGAAATGACAATGCCCGAGGGAACATATCGAATTGCGTGCGATCAGCCCGAAGATGTAATTTTTACAGATGAATTCTTGTTGGAAGTCACTGCGAAGCCCAATTACCCGGTACTCGACTATGCCAATAATTATAAGCCCAAACAAATCTTGCCGTTATATAATTATTATCAGAATAGTGCGACACAGTTTGATGTGAGCGGAATATATAGTGCCAATGTGGTGGGTGGAAATGTAAGTTTCAATATATACGCAACCCCGGTTGAAGGAGGAGAGGAAATATATTTGTTCTCTATTCCCGATGTAAAAATCAATGCCAACAGCGACAACAATAGCACATATCAGTTGCCCAATAACTTTTATCCTCTTTGTGGTGAGTATTATCTCTCTTGTCGTTATCTCACACCCGATGGCGAGCGTGCTATGCTCAATCCTAAGGTGGAGTGGCAGTCGTACTTGATAATGGATCCGACAGAAGTATTATTGCCGCTTACTGTAGCTCAGCAGGATTTGAATGTGAGAAATGATGCTGTGTCGATACAAGGTAGGCAACGTGTGTGGGTAGATGTAACCAATAATGAGACTGCCGACTTTACCGGATACATACGTGCTACTTTTATAGATAAGAGTCAAGGCGTGATGGTAGAGGGGGAGAGTGAACTTGTTACCATAAAAGCCGGTGAAACACAGGAAATACCTGTTATAGTGACATTCGATAAAGTGGGTAACTATGATGTATATCTGGTATCTATGCGTGATGCAGCTGTTTATGCTGCAAATATATGTGATGCAACTCCTATTACAGACGAAAGTGGTAAGCGTTTTGTTTCGTCAGTAAAAGTGGGAGAGACCGGCATTGATGGTGTTGTGTGTGATGAAGATGTGCAAGTTGTAGCTATCTATGATATTGCGGGCAATAGATTGCCTCAGATGGAGAAAGGTGTTAATATTGTGGTGCTGTCTGATGGTTCTGCACGAAAGATTGTCAAAAGATGATATGGACTGATATTATTGAATTGCTATTTTTGCAATAGGCAATTACCTCATTTTTGATATAAATAAAGGAAGCGACCTCTTACAGAAATAAGGGGTCGCTTCTTGTTCTTTTGTTCTTGTCCCGTCCTAAAATAGCGTTACACAATAAAAAGTAAAGCTATGGAAGAAAAGAGTAAAAGCTTGTATATCAAGCGAACGCAACGCGACTATCCGATGAGTTTCAAGTTGGCGGTAGTCCGAGAAGTAGAAAGTGGCGCG
>JAFQRE010000037.1 GCA_017410245.1 Bacteroidaceae bacterium | reverse complement strand
TTGCCAATGGGTGTTATGATAACTGCAAAATAACGGTTAGTGGTAAAGAATATGACCTCTATGTGGCATCTACACAAGTTACCAGCCGTAATAGTGAAGACATCTTAGGTGACGGCAAGTTTAGTTTCAATAATTATAATAGATTGACAATTAATGGAGATTACACATTGAATACACCTGTAAAATTGGTGGAAAACAAGGGTGTCGATGGGCTAATAATAGATGTGGCAGGTAACTCTACCATTAATCAAGAGGTCAATGTTGAGTCTAATGTGTTTGACTTTGCTGCTAATACGGTTATTACCGGAGAAGGTCAATTGACCATCAATGCCAATTCTATAGGTATAGGTGTAAACAACGGAGCAAATTTGACAATTTTCGATACCAATGTTACGGTGAATGGAATGTACCCAATGACAGGTAATATCGGTGGTAACGAATCGCTCTCAATCGTTTCTTCTAATGTAGAGATTTCAGCCAAAGGCTCGGCTGCTGTTGATGACTTCAATGGTGGTATTTCTCTTGTTGATTGTGTAATAGCAACTCCAATTGGAGGAGAAGTTGTTGATGCAACAATCGAAGATGGTAACGGAAATTATGCTCGCAAAGTTGTGATTGAGCCTCAATTAATGCTATACAAGGATATTGACAACACTGTCACATTAGAAACATATGTAGCAAAAGGTAAGATAACCAATGCTCAACTTGTTAATCGCACATTCTACAAGGATAATAGCTGGACTACATTGTGTTTGCCTTTTGATGTTGCCAATTTTAATGGTACACCACTTGAAGGAGCGACAATTATGGAATTGAATACTGCAAGTCGTAATGGATTTGATAGCACAACGGGCATGCTTTATCTCTCATTCAAGACAGTTACAGCAATAGAAGCCGGCAAACCATATATCGTGAAATGGGATAATGGCGAAAACATCGTAAATCCGGTATTTGAAAATGTTATAATAACTAATTATGAGCCGAGAATGGTTGTTTCCGAAACATTTGAGTTAGATGCAATAAATATGATAGGTAGCTATGCTCCTGTTTATGCATCTGCAGGAGACCAAAGCATTATGTTCATGGGTACTGATAAAATTATATATTATCCCACAGATGATGCCGCATTAAATAGTTTCTATTCTTATTTTGAAATTCCTTCATTGAAAGGAATTGAAGATGTTGCTATTAAGAACTATACAATAGATTTTGATGGTGTATTTGATGGAATAGAAGATGTATTAAATGATAATGTACTATATCCTGATGGTTGGTACACCATCACCGGTATAAAATTACCCAAAATGCCAACTGAAAGAGGTATTTATATTAACAATGGCAGAAAAGTAATTATTAGCAAATAAGCCTTAAAACCTTATGAACAAAGGCGTTCTACTTGCAAAGTGGAACGCCTTTACTTTTTATGTAACGTATATCTAAACATGATTGTTACCGGGGAGTGTTAGCATCTTCTTCCCAGTGAAAAGGTTCAAAGGTTGCCGATGGATCTCGCCATTCGGGTTTTCTCATTGCATATATAACAAGAGGGACTGCTACCACCACAATACAACCTATCACCAACACTGCATACCACACAGTGCTACTACCTACAGCTATCTGACCGGGAGGAATGAAACTGAGCACAAACGCCAACAGAGAGCCCAAGAAACCTACTCCGGCTACAAACCACATGAGTCCGTTACCTTTGCTGCCAATACGAAACGGGCGATTGGCTTTCTTCATATTGTATCGCAGATAGATGGCAGCAGCAAACATCAACAGATACATGATAAGATATAGCAACACTGTGAGTTGCGAAAGTATCTGATAGAAGCTCTGTACCGAAGGCATAACCACGAAAAGCAAGCCCAAGAGCGTAACAAGCCCTCCCTGAATAAGCAATATATTGCGCTGTACTCCTCGACTATTGGTCTTTTGAAAAAATGGTGGCAGATATCCTGCTTTACCAACTGCAAATATACCCTTTGAGGGACCGGCTACCCACGTAAGCACACCGGCCAATACACCAAAGGCCAATGCCACAGCTATTATAGGCGAGAACCACGAAGCTTTGACATAGGCAAGATAGCGGTCGAAGCCCACCAATAGGCTCTGTGTAAGGTTTATCTCGCTCTTGGGTATGATAATGCCCAACGAGAATGTTCCCAACACAAAGATGAGCACAGTTATAAGAGAGCCTATAAAGACAGCTTTGGGATAATTGCGCGACGGATTATCTACCTCTTGTACATGAATACCACCCATCTCCATACCGGCATAAAACAAGAAAATACCGGCCGCCAAGACAAGATTGTTGAAGTTGCTCAAATCGGGGAAGAAACTACCACTAAAGTCCATCTGCGACTTGCCTCCCGTAGCCAAATAGATAACAGCCAACAAAACCAGCAAGGCCGACGGAATAATAGTCCCCACTAAACCACCTATTTTCGATACACGTCCTACCCACGACATGCCTTTGAGCGAGATAAACGTAGCCAACCAATAGATAACAAGCACTACAATAAGCGTGTACATACGATTGGAAGCCAAAGCCATGTCGTGACTGCTATCCATGCCTATAAAAGCCAACGAAACAGCGCCAAACGTCAATACCGTAGGATACCATATCGTACTCTCTACCCATTGTAGCCATATTGCCAAGAAGCCCATTCTCTTGCCGAAAGCCTCTCCTACCCATCGAAACACACCACCTTGTTTGTCGGAAAACATGGCTGCCAGCTCGGCTGCCACAAGCGCCGTAGGTATGAGAAATACCAATGCAGCAAAAAGATAATAGAAGGCCGAACTTATACCATACTCGGCTTCGGCCGGAAGTCCTCGTAACGACACTACTGCGGTTACGTTCATAATTGCAAGTGTTGCAACACTCAGTTTTGCGGTTTTACCAATATTTGCCATAATATTGTCTCTTTTTTTGGTTCGTAGGTAATAACACTTTGTTCTGTACGATGGTTTACTAAACTTTACTTACATCTGTTTTGTTTGGGTTATAAATCATTCAATTTCCCCATTATGAAAAAAATAATTACCACGTGCCTCATGCTTCTTGCAACATACATTATATTGCAAGCTCAAACTATGCATAACGACTCGGCACATCATCAATCGGCAGTGATTATAAGTAGTGACCACAATGCTGCACGAAACAACTCCTACGAGATTATGAAAGCTATGTACGAAGCCAATGGGATACACTTTCAAGACCCACGAGCACCACGCTTCTTGTTTCTCGACCGTAAGGGACGAGTGGCTCTGGGTATAGGTGGGTATGTAAAGGGCACTATGAGTGTCGATATGGCAGGTATAGCCGATAATACCGATTTTGTTACCGCCACCATTCCGGCTCCGGCACAGCCCGATATGCGCAACCAATTTCGCATGGACGCATCTACATCGCGCCTTTTCTTCAAACTTGTGGGTCGCAACACTGCTGTAGGTGATTTCGCAGTATATATAGAGGGCGACTTTCGCGGGACAGGTGCCGGCTACTATGGCATGCGTCTGCGACAAGCCTACGTACAACTATGGCATATTAAAGCCGGACGCACATGGAGTACATTCTGCGATGTCGCTGCTATGCCTCCTACAATCGACTTTCAAGGGCCCTCGGGTACTGTCATTGCCATGAATACCATGTTGCAATACATACAGCCATTGGGCAGTCATTGGGAGATGGCCATTGCTGCCGAGCGACCGTCGGCAACCTACACGACACATCGATACTACAATGCTGCAATATCGCAACGTGTCCCCGACATACCTTCATATACACAATTTAAATGGAACAACGGAAAGAGCCACATCAGATTATCCAATCTGCTGCGAATGCTATCATATCGCAACCTTGTGGCCGATGAAAATAAGTTTACGGTTTGTTGGGCCTCTCAGTTAAGTGGCGTTATACAAGCCTCTAAACACTTCACATTTTATTTTCAGGGTGCTTATGGACAAGGATACGCCGAGTATCTCAACGACTTGGGTGGATATGGTTTTGACCTCATACCCGGCGAACGCAGTGGTACAATGGAAGCTCCATATGCACTGGGATTGGTAGGAGGCATTCAGTACACCATCAAACCGGGACTATTCCTCTCGGCATCATATAGTCAATGCCGACTTTACGACACTCCGTCGCTATCATCTACGGCATACCACTACGGACAATACGTTGTAGCCAATTGCTTCTACACCCTCTTTAATAATTGCCAATTGGGCATAGAATATATATATGGTAGCCGACACAACTATGACAACACCTCGGGCAGTGCCAACCGCATCAATGCAATGATACAATACAACTTCTGATACTTGTTCAATGGTTGTCAAATACGGTCATTGTACACCTACAACGAACAAAAATAGAGATTGCGCCCGAGGTGCAATCTCTATAACTATATAACAACCGGATTACTACCGGTACTGCTCTTTATTATCTAATATATTCGCTTGAGCCACCGGCATAAAATACTCTAACACTATTGAATGAGTTGTTTGCTATCATCTCGCGCAAGTATGCCAAGTCATCGGCTGTAACAGCCTCTTTTGCACGACTTATTTCAAGGGTAACACTGGTAAGTTTAGTAGTTCCATTCATTTTCACATTTGTGAATGGACAGGTTGCCGCTAATACAACATTGGGGGTTTTGTTATTGAAGTTACAATTTAAAAACTCCAAAGTTGCTGTGCCACTCAATGCATTTACATAGACTTGATTTTGGTTTAAGTTGCTCTTGAAACTGCAATTCTCAAATTTAAGCATACCACTTGAGCGACCCTCAACCGAAAGAGGACGAGTCTTTTGAGCATCGTCATTAGTAGCATTGAATATACAATCTTTTGCATATACATTACAAGTACCTTGAATTTGAAGCAAGCCCTCAGTTGAACCGCCTCCCGAGATAGTACCTCCGAAAGTAACTGCTTCGAATGCTATATCGGCATTTTTACGAGCATATACCTTACCCTTGAGAGTTCCATTCTTGATTGTTGCCTTAGAATGGATACTAAACATAAGGTCAGGATTGCTAATCTCCAAAGAATTGCCATTCAAATCAATAGTCACATCTTTTTTCAAATCATAGGCCTTGTCGTATGTGACATCACTTTGCAAAATAACATTTGAGCCCGAAGTAAGAGCCGTATTCAACTCTTCGAAAGTTGTAACCAATGCTATTGCTTTACCCTCAGCATCAGTGGCATCGTATTTACCGGCCTCATCGGCAGTGTTGTACTTCTGAACGAAACTGATACCGTCAATAATTACTGTACTGCCTTGGCAGCCGGCTAAAGTGTAACCACGACCTACATAACCCAAGTAATCGAGAGGTGTGGCAACCGAGCCATCGG
>JAFQRE010000036.1 GCA_017410245.1 Bacteroidaceae bacterium | reverse complement strand
CAGGGATAGGGGGAGTGCCCGCAGGGCGAGGGGGTTAAAAAATTCCATACGAGTATTTATTCCATAACCACCGATAATCCGTAACAAGTTTGCTCCGTAGGCATTACGGCATTGGCGCAATGTGGTTACGGCAATTCAATGTAAAGTGGCTCTACGGTTTCAACCCCTTCCCCTTGCGGGACTTCCCCTATCTCGTTTCACTCGCAGGGGCAGAAAAGGTTACTCTACGGCTGACGCATTCCGCTCGCTTATCTCTATGCCTTGCGCGCAATAGGCCATAAAAAACTGCGCCCCTTGCATAAGGAGCGCAGTCGTGTATTTAGATTGCGGGTATATTATTAATATACATCTACACCATCAACAACGACATTGAGTTTTTCTTTAGGCATTGAGTTTTTGTTAGCCCAAAGAGTTGTACCGGTATTGATACCTTTGTCGTTGATTTCATAGCCATTAACAGTAGCGTTGTTTACTATCAACTCATAAGACTTGTTATAGTCATTACCAATTTCGATAGCAGCCTTCTTATCTGTCAAACCGCCTTTGTCATTGAATGTACAATTGTTCATTGTCAAATTGGTATTGACTGTACCATAGAGTAACATAGCTTTACCGTCCGAGTTGAATGTACAACCAGTAAACTCAGCAGTAGGAGCGCCCCAAGTCCAGATGTTGTAAACATCACCCGAAACATTGAAAGTACAGTCATTAAATACGCTGTTGTCATACAATGTATATGTACCGTTGATAATACAGTTCTTGTAAGTACCTTTGCAACGAGCATAACCAATGTAGGTTGAACTGTTTGTTGTGATTGTCAAGTTCTCAAAAGTAACAGTAGAACCATCTAAACCATAATCGCAGTTCTCACCACCTGTGCCAACTTTTGTAACAGCAACTTTTACATCTTCAGGATTGCCTACACCAACAAAGTTTACTGTTTTACCTTTAGCAGCTGCGGGAATGATGTATTCACCCTCTTGCAACTCGATATTCTTTAAACCAGCCTCAAGAGCAGCTTTAAATTCTTCGTTATTTCTAACTTTATTCATATCGCGGGGATATACGCGGAAGCCTTCAGCACCTGTAAGGATGTATTCACCTGTGGGAACAACGAGTGCTTGAGTACCATCATAGTCAACGTTGCTAAGTACTACTTGGTAGCTGTTTGCTGCATTGTTGGTAGTAAGGGTATTGTTGCCTACCATTGTAATGGTATAATCGGCAGCTGTCATATTGCGAACAAGTACAGGTACAAATGCAGTAACATTGCAGTTCTCAATATATGTGCTATAGCCGGCTACTTCACCTTTTACACGTACACCATAGCTTCCATCACCTACAGCCTCAATGGTAGAGTTGGTCAAAATCACCTCTTTGGTATTGTTGAAAGATATACCGTTCTTGCCATTAATAATGGTAGCCTTCTCAACTTTTATAGTTGTTTGGCAACTCTCGGCTTGAAGGAGAGTACGCATATTGGTTGTAGTACAATTGTTCATTGTGATGTTGTAGCATTGTTGGAATTTTGCACCAATAGCTGAATGCACAGCTGCACCTGTAGCAGTAAATGTACAATTGTCGATGGTTACATTGTTTGCATAACGCCATTGGCTACCATTTGAAGAGTCGTTACACCAAATAAATTCACAACCTTCTGTTGAAGTTTCAAAGTTGATGTTTTGGATGTTGAGTTTTGATGCTCCTTTGTCTGAATTACCTTTAATTTTTATTTGGCCATCATATTTGTAACCACGACCGTCAATTACGATATTAGCCTCTTTGCCGTCCACTTCTTTCTCTGTAACAACAACGTCGCCTGTAATATCATTAGCAAAGCGGATAGTAGTAGTTTTACCTTCGGCAGCGCCATCGAGAGCTTCTTGCAACTCTTGGGCTGTTGTCACTGTGAAAATGGCATCTTTTTCGATAAGGTTACCGTTGGCATCAAAATTAATCTCATCGTCGAAACCAAACTCAATGATGCGGTCGGGGTTTTTAGCCTCAAAAGTATTGCCATTGCCAAAGATGTCGAGAGCTAAAGTGTTGTCTTTGACGCCATTGCCACCATTATCTTTATTAGAGTAGATGTGTACCCAGAATGCGCGACTTACACCTATCAACTTAGTGTTGTGGATAGAAACATAGTTCATACCTGCGCCATTGTTGAATACGCGAACAGGAATATAAGTAGATTTGAGTGTGGAGTTTTCAACATTAACGTGGATACCGGCTTCAGATGCGCGAGTAGTAGCAGCGTTTACAAGGTCAATAGCATAAGCCATGTCTGATCCACCATAGTTCTCGATATGGGCATCTTTAATGTTCAATTCGCCGTTAAAAGCAACGTAGAATACATCTGTGCAAGCGAGCCAGCCAAAGTTGTCGCTGTTGTGTTTGAGAGTAACTGCACCATTTTCTACATTCATTACACCGCGAACGTCAAACATAGCTTCGTTATCGGCCGACGTGATTTGTCCATCATCATTTTTGTCGGCGTCATCGGTTACACCATTGAGTGAATTACCATTGAGCTTGAGGGTAAGAGTGCTACCGAAGGGAACTGTAATGGTATTGTCGGCATCAATATTTACGCTTTCAATAAACTCAACAGGCTTGTTAAGTTCCATTGCTTTTGCAACGGCTTCAGCAAAATTATCATAGTGAACACCATCAACTACTACGCAATAAAGGTTATTGTCGGGGTTATTGTAGTCGGGCTCAATTGTAACATCGAAGTCGATACCTTGAGTCAAGAGCGAGCCGTAGATGTTGGTACGGTAGTTGGCTTGAACGGGAATACCTGTGTATGTGCGAGTTTTGGCAGTAGCTGCATCGGCGCCATAAGAGAACTCTACATCGACAACGGTTTTATCTATACCAACGAGCAAGTAGTTCATGGCCAAATACTTGTAAGAGTCGTCATCAAGAGGGAAGTCTTCTCCCGCAGGGCGAGTATTAAGGGCAAATACTTTATTCTCAACGGGGTTAGATACCTCTCCGTTTACGAAGTTGAGTGTTTTATAAACTTTTGATACCTTCACACCGGTCTTTGAAACATCTATACCATCGGCAAGAGCAATGTCGAGGTCTTTTGTACCGATGTTGAGTTGAGCGAAAGGACGACGGAGTTTTACAGTCTCAGTCTTGTTAGCTTTGTCCACTTGTACTTTGTGGTAGCAATAGAAAGCATCGCGACGCTCATCGTTGCTCAAAGTCTCGGCATCGTAGTCGATACTCATTGTTTGATTAACGAAATCTACCGAGTAGGGAGCGTTTTCGTTGGCAGCCCAGAAAAGCACATTGTAAGTTTTGCCGGCAGCCAATTGCATCTCTACTCGAGTGCTACCATTGATGGTGGTAGTAGTTTCAGGAATACGATCGATACGCTCGTGATTTTCGTCGTACACAGCATATTTCAATTGTGTAGCTGACAAGCCATCGCTGTAGGCACGAGTGGCCATTTGAGGTGTACCTACCTCGAATGTAACGATAGATTCGTTACCATCAACAAAGACCTCGTCTTGTTGACACGACGTAGCAAACAACAAGGTAGTTGCTGCTAACGCAGTGAATAATAGATTCTTTTTCATAAAATAAGTACTTAATAGTGAATAATTATGTTTCTCATTCTTATATCTCAACAATCCTGTGCATCGCTATGCACCATAGTTTCTCTCGGTCTTTCATGGTATATTGAGAGAAATTCCAATTTAGTGACAAAGATAGGCTTAATTCTTCTTTAATATAGCTTTGCGTTGTTAAAAGGTGTTAATTATAGAGTTGTTTATATACTGTATTGAGATTTTTCATGAAATTTTATGAATGTCAAGTAAAAGTGTCTCTAATGCATGAAATTTCATTCTGCAAAAACACCTCCCCGACTTGGCGCAAGGAGGTGTAGTAAGAGTTTATTTCAGATGTTGCCAAGTTTCTATGTTTACTATTTGTTGTTCGATTTGGCTGTTGCTGTGTGGCGATAATCTACCGAAGCCGATAGTGCTTGCTCTCAGCAAAATGTCTGTTGTGCGGTGCTGTATCGCTCTTTGTTGCAAATATACAACAAATAATTGTGATTTACCCTCCGATGGGTAAAAAATGTTAATATAATAGACCGTAATCAACATGTTGTCTCTGCTTTGATTGTAGGCAACATTCTGGCTATGTGCATTGTAATAGCGATGATGGTAGTGGGTGTAGGGCATAAAAAATAAGATTTTTTATGAGATAGCGAGAGTTGTAGCTATGGTATCGCTACCTCATACACCCCGAGAGTGAGGCGAACAATAGCGCAGTGAAGGTGTTGTGGTGGTATGTATATAGTGTGTGGTAGTCATATTGTGGCGCATCATCTGTTGCATCGCATACGCGAGGCTATGGCTCATGTGGGCTTGCAAGGTGCCATCGATGGTCGTTACGACCGATGGATATACCTCGCTGTGGTGTTGTTGTTGGGCTTTGTGGCCATGTATTTCTTGCGGTGGCTTACGGCACTTGTCATGAAGCGCATAGCCGCGCATCGCGGGGCTGCCTTTGTCGCCGAGCTTTACAAGTCGCAATTCATACCGCAGTTGTTGTGGCTCATACCCCCGGTGAGTGTTCACGTGATGTTGCCGTTTGCCTTTGCCGGTATATTGCTATCTTATATGCAACGCCTCTGTTCTATAGTAGTGGTGTGTGTGGTAGTGGGTGCCACCAATAGGCTCATCACGGTGTTGTGGAATGCTTTCTACAGGCGTAGCCGCATGCACGACCGACCCATGAAGGGCATCTTGCAAATAGTGCATGGGGTGTGCATAGCGGTGGGTTGCATCGTGTCGGTGTCGGTACTTATCGATCGCTCGCCAGCGGTGCTCATTACCGGCTTGGGAGCTTTTGCAGCGGTGCTGATGCTTATCTTCAAAGATACCATCTTGGGCTTTGTGGCGGGCATACAGTTGGCGCAGTATGATATGGTGCGCAACGATGACTGGATAACCATTCCGGGTACGATAGTAGATGGTATAGTGGTAGATGTGTCGCTCAACACGGTGAAGGTGCGCAACTACGACAATACGATAGTGATGCTGCCACCCTATACGCTTGTGTCGCAACCGTTGCAGAACTGGCGTGGCATGAAGGAGTCGGGCGGGCGGCGCATCATGCAGTCGGTAGTTATCGATATGGACTCGGTGCAATTTTGTACCGACAAATTTGTGGCAGGCTTGCGTCGGCATACCATTGTGGCCGATTTTATCGATAAAAATGGTATAGAGATTGTCAATCCGGCTGCGCAACCGCAGCCCATAGAGGCACTATCGACACATACGGCATCGACCAACTTGGGGCTGTTTCGCCTCTATTTGTTGCACTATCTTATGCAGCACCCCGATATACAGCACTCGGGCTACACATTGCTGGTGCGTACCTTGCAGCCCGAAGTCAATGGTATTCCGCTACAGGTCTATTGCTTCACCAATACCACTCATTGGGAGAGCTACGAAATCATACAATCGCAATTGATGGAGTATATTCTTGCCATACTTCCGCTCTTTGGGCTGTATGCGTTTCAGAATGCCTCGGCACACGACTATATCGAGCAGGCTCTTATATCGCAAGGCCACCTGCCCGATACGGGTGGAGAGTAGCAAGGTTGTTATACACTCTCGGTACAGTGAATGGTCGATAGCATCTGTACCCCATCGAGTACCGATGTGATGTGGTCGATAATCATGGAGCGACGACCGTTTACCTCGCGCAACTTGCATCGGCGAGGGTTGTGCTGCATATAGTTGAGTACGCGGCCGAAGGCGGTAGATTGATAGTAGGCCTGATGCTCGTCGCCCACGAAGTAGAGATACATCTTGCCTTGCTTGAGCGATACCTTCTCAAATCCGAGTGTGCGTGCCACACGACGCAGATTGACCACCTGTACCAAGTCGAGAGTCTCGGTGGGGATAGCGCCGAAGCGGTCGCGCAGTCGTTCGCAGTAGGCTGCTACTTCGCTCTCGCGTTGCAAGCTGTCGAGTTCGCGATAGAGGTTGATGCGCTCGCTCTCTTGGGGGACGTACTCGGCCGGTATAAGCAGGTCGAGGTCCGACTCAAATTGGCAGTCGGCCACAAAGCTCTCATCGCTCTTTTTCTCATCTTCGCTGTAGTACAACTCGCTGAACTCCTGTGTCTTGAGCTCTTCGACGGCTTCTTGCAGTATCTTCTGATAGGTCTCGTAACCGAGGTCGGCAATAAAACCGCTCTGCTCGGCGCCTAAAAGGTTGCCTGCACCGCGTATATCGAGGTCTTGCATGGCAATGTGTATGCCACTGCCGAGGTCAGAGAAACTCTCGATGGCTTGCAGACGGCGGTGAGCCTCGTCGGTGAGTGCGTAGTGCGATGGCGTGAGCAGGTAGCAGAATGCTTTGCGGTTGCTACGTCCCACACGGCCGCGTAGTTGGTGCAATTCGCTCAGGCCGAAGTTTTGTGCATTGTTGATTATGATGGTGTTGGTGTTGGGCATATCTATACCACTCTCGATGATAGTGGTAGCCAACAGCACATCATAGTCGTAATTGACAAAGTCGAGAATTATCTTCTCCAACTCGTCGGGCGACATACGTCCGTGACCTACGGCAACACGAGCATCGGGTACAAGGCGTGCAATGAGGTTGTGCAGAGTGGCCAGCTGCTCGATGTTGTTGTTTACGAAAAACAGCTGTCCGTTGCGACTCATCTCGAAGTTGATGGCTTCGCGTATAATATCTTCGTTGAAGGTGTGTACCTCGGTGAGGATAGGATAGCGGTTGGCCGGCGGTGTGGTGATGGCCGACAGGTCGCGAGCTCCCATCAGCGAGAATTGCAGCGTGCGTGGTATGGGGGTTGCCGACATGGTGAGGGTATCGACATTGACTTTCAGCTGTTTGAGTTTTTCCTTGACGGCTACACCAAACTTTTGTTCTTCGTCGATGACTAATAATCCTAAGTCTTTGAATGCCACGTCTTTGCCAATGATGCGATGCGTGCCTATGAGTATGTCTATCTTACCCTCTTTGAGTTCGGCAAGTATTTGTCGCACCTCCTTGGGCTTGCGGGCACGACTCAGGTACTCTATCTTTACCGGGAACTCGCGCAGTCGTTCGCTGAATGTCTGGTAGTGCTGGAATGCCAACACTGTGGTGGGTACCAATACGGCAACTTGCTTGTTGTCGCAGGTGGCCTTGAAAGCGGCTCTAATGGCAACTTCGGTTTTGCCAAACCCCACATCGCCACAGATGAGGCGGTCCATGGGGCGTGAACTCTCCATGTCGTTCTTCACCTCTTGCGTGGCCTTCATTTGGTCGGGGGTGTCCTCGTAGATAAACGAGGCCTCCAACTCGTGTTGCATAAAGTTGTCGGGCGAGAAGGCAAAGCCCTTCTCCTCGCGGCGTGCGGCATATAGCTTGATGAGGTCGCGGGCTATATCCTTCATCTTGCTCTTGGTGCGCTCTTTCATGCGCTCCCATGCGCCCGAGCCCAAGCGGTTGAGTGTGGGAGCCTCGCCCTCTTTAGAGCGGTACTTCGACAACTTATGTAGCGAGTGTATGCTCACATATATCATGTCGCCGTTTTTGTATATCACCTTGATGGCTTCTTGTCGCTTGCCGGCAATCTCGGTGTGGGTGAGTCCGCCAAATTGTCCCACACCATGGTCTATGTGTACCAAGTAGTCGCCTACCTCTATTTGTTGCAACTCGCGCAGCGAAAGTGCCATCTTGCCCGATCGGGCACGGTCGCTCTTGAGGCTGTATTTGTGGAAGCGGTCGAAGATTTGGTGGTCGGTAAAACAGCACACCTTCAAGTCGTTATCGACAAAGCCCTCGTGCAGAGTGTGCAGTATGGGTGTGAAGGTGATGTTGTCGCCACGGTCGGCAAAGATGTCGCGCAAGCGGTCGGTTTGCTTCTCATTGTCGCTGGTGATGTATAGCTTGTAGCCCTCTTGTTGCAGCTTGCCAAACGAGTCGCTCACCAAGTCGAAGTTTTTGTGGTAGATGCCTTGTAGCGAGCAGTTGTACTCGATGGTGGCCTGTGGTGTGTCGAGGGTGTGCTTGCCATATTCCACGCGCCGGAAACCAATGAGCGAACGAGTGAAACTGTCGGCATCGACAACCTTCTGCATGGCATTTACATCTACCTCCTCGGTGAGCAGTGCCTGTACGGCAAGTGTCTCGTTGGAAAGCTCGATGATGCGATTGATGGTGTGGGGTAGGTCATTGAAAGCAAACAGGGTCTTGGCATCGATAAATTCGAGTAGTGACACTCCGTTCTCTACCTTGTTGCATACGTTGGGTATGATATATATTTCGTTGAGTTTCTCGTGCGAGAGCTGGCTATCGACATGGAAGGTGCGAATGCTGTCGATATCGTCGCCAAAGAAGTCGATGCGATAGGGATACTCGTTGGAGTATGAAAATACGTCCAATATACTACCTCGCACGGCATATTGTCCCGGCTCGTACACATAATCGACGCGGGCAAATCCATACTCGCGCAATGCGTTGGCCACGAATGTGATATCAATCTGTTCGCTGGTGCTTATGTGTAGCGTGTTCTGCTCCAACACTTGCTCTTGTACCACCTTCTCGGCAATGGCCTCGGGGTAAGTGACAACGAGCAGAGGCTCTTTGATTTTGAGTCGATTCAGTACATCGGTGCGCATGATGCCGGCCGGAGCATCTATCTGTCCGTACTTGATATTGCGCTTGTAGCCCGAGGGGAAGAATGCCACTCGTTGGTCACCCTCGATTTGCAAGAGGTCGTGATATAGGTAGCCGGCCTCGTCGCTGTTGGTGGCAACAATGATGGTGTGCCTGCCGGTGGCTAACAGGTTGGATAGTGCAAAAGCCTTGGCCGAGCCTTCCAGTCCGGTCATGGCAATGCGTTTGACCTTGCGGTCGGACAATACACTCTCTATAGCTTTGCGTCGTGCGGGTGTATTGATTACAGATTTCAGTCCTACCAACTCCATATAGCGTAAATATTAATGTGCTTCGAGCCAATTATCGGCCACTCCGTTGTCGGCAATAAGCGGTACGCGCAAGTTGTAGGCGTTTTGCATCTCCTCGGTAACGAGTTGTCGTAGTTGTTCTAACTCGTGTTGGGGTACGTCGAAGTTGAGTTCGTCGTGTACTTGCAGTATCATGCGGGCTTGCAGCCCTTCGCGCTCAATGCGGTTGTATATGCGCGTCATGGCTATCTTTATCACATCGGCAGCACTGCCCTGTATGGGAGCATTGATGGCATTGCGCTCGGCATATCCGCGCACAGTGGCGTTGTGTGAGTTGATGTCGGGCAGCATACGGCGGCGACCGCACAATGTCGTTACATACCCTTTCTTGCGGGCATCATCGATGCAGTTTTCCATATACTCTTTGATGTGAGGATAGGTGGCAAAGTAGCCATCTTTCAGTACCTTGGCCTCGGGGCGCGGAATGTTCAGTCGCTCGGCCAGACCGAAGGTCGATATGCCATATATGATACCGAAGTTGGCGGTTTTGGCTTTGCGTCGCATGTCGTTGGTAACCTCTTCCATAGGAACTTTGTATATGCGTGCGGCAGTGGCGGTGTGAATGTCGGCACCCGAGTTGAATGCCTCTATCATATTGCTATCGCCACTCATGTGGGCCATGATGCGAAGCTCTATCTGCGAGTAGTCGGCCGAGAAGAACTTGCAGCCCGGCGAGGCTACAAAGGCACGACGTATCTCACGCCCTTCGGTGTCGCGTATGGGTATGTTCTGGAGGTTGGGGTTGCTCGAACTGAGGCGGCCGGTGGCTGTTACCGTCTGGTTGAACGAGGTGTGTATCTTGCCCGTACGCGGGTTGATGAGGTCGGGTAGGGCATTTACGTAGGTATTGAGCAATTTGCGCAACCCTCTCATGTCGAGTATCTTGCCCACTATGGGGTGATTGGGGCGTAGGTGCTCAAGCACCTCCTCCGAGGTCGAGTATTGTCCGGTCTTGGTTTTGCGGGCCTTGCTGTCTATCTTCAGATGCTCAAAGAGCACCTCTCCCACTTGGCGGGGCGAGGCTATGTTGAATGTCATGCCGGCCAAGTCGAAGATTTCGGCCTCGAGTGCGTTTATGCGATCCTCGAGCGACTGTGCCGACGACTTTATGGCCTCGGTATCTACCTGCACGCCTGCAATCTCCATTTCGGCCAAGACACGCACCAAGGGCATCTCTATCTCGTCGAAGAGCATTGTCATCTCCTCTTGTTCAAGCTCCTTGCGTAGCACTTCTTGCAGTTGCCAAGTCACATCGGCATCTTCGGCGGCATACTCGCACACATCGGGTATGGGTACTTGTCGCATCGATATCTGACCCTTCGACTTGCTGCCTATCAGCTCATCGATGGTGATGGTGCGATATTGCAGATACACTTCGGCCAGATAGTCCATGTTGTGACGTTGCTCGGGCTGTAGCAAGTAGTGTGCTATCATCGTGTCGAACATCTTGCCACGCAGTGTCACGCCATAGTTGCGCATGATGATGTAGTCGTACTTGATGTTCTGTCCTATCTTCTCTATGCGGTCGTTTTCCAGTGCCGAGCGAAATATCTCCACCACAGCCTCGGCATCGGTGCGGTTGGCCGGAACGGGCACATAATAGGCCTCGTGAGCTTGCATGGCAAACGACATACCCACCAACTCGCTCTGCATGGCATCTATGCCGGTGGTCTCGGTATCGAAGGCAAATGCCGATGCGTTGCCCAACAATGCTGCAAGGTCCCACATTGCCTCTTCGTTGTCTACCAAGTGATATTTGTGAGGCGTGTCGGTAGCACTCTTTAGCAACTCCTCGGCGGGGGTGGAAGTCTCCTCGACGGGAGCATCGAATAGCGTGGCTTGTTGTGCCATCACCTTGGGCGTGGCTGTGGGCTTGCCCAATATGCGGTCGGCCAGTGAGCGGAACTCCAATTCATTGAAGAGTTGGCGCAGTCGTTCCTCATCGAGGGGTTTGCGTTGCAGGGCTTCTTCGTCAAGAAATATTTCTATATCGGTCTTGATGGTGGCAAGGAAGCGCGAGAACTCTATCATCTCTCGGTTCTCTGTGATTTTGCGTTGTATAGCACCTTTTAGTTTATCGGTATTGGCCAGCAGATTGTCTATGCTGCCATACTCTTGTATCAGTTTTATGGCGGTTTTCTCGCCTACCCCGGGGCAACCCGGTATGTTATCGGCACTATCGCCCATCAGTCCCAGTATATCTATGACCTGTTGAGGCGATTTGATGTCATATTTGGCACACACCTCGGGTATACCCATCACTTCGTAGTCGCCTCCAAATCGTGGCCTATACATATATGTATGTTCGGTCACCAACTGTCCATAGTCCTTGTCGGGAGTCATCATGTAGGTTGTAAAGCCCGCCGCTTCGGCCTTGCGGGCCATCGAGCCTATCACGTCGTCGGCCTCATAGCCGGGCACCTCGATGATGGGTATGCGGTAGGCCTTGATTATCTCCTTGATGATAGGTACTGCAAATCGAATGGCCTCGGGGGTCTCTTCGCGTTGTGCTTTGTATTGTTCATAGGCTTCGTGACGGAAGGTGGGCCCTTGTGGGTCAAATCCTACAGCTATATGCGTGGGATTTTCACGACGTAGTATATCCTCCAGCGTATTGACAAAGCCAAGTATGGCCGATGTGTTCTCTCCACGCGAGTTGATACGTGGATTTTTTATAAATGCGTAGTACGACCTGTATATCAATGCGTAGGCGTCTATCAAGAACAGACGTTTGCTCTCCTCTTGTGGTTGCATGATTTCCATTTTCTATATGTTGATATAAGTCTATATTGCGCAGCACTGATATTTGCGCTGCGTTACTCCTTACAAAGATACAAAGAAACGAGCGAGAAATATGAAGTTTACTTCAATATTTTTCACAGCGAGTGCGCAGTATCTTCGAGTCCAACCTCAAAGATACAAAGAAACGAGCGAGAAATATGAAGTTTGCCTCAATATTTTTCACAGCGAGTACTTTTAAGGTCTTTGGCTCTCTGCATGTGATTGTTGTTATGTGGTAATAGTGCGGGTGTTATGTTAATTGTGTCCTTGTTGCATAAATTATACCGCTATTTGTTATTCAACTTCGGTTTTTATTACTATTTTTGCATCGATTTTTTCCGAAAAAGATGGATTTACTCTCTACCATACAAGCACCCATAAGCACCGAGTTAGTAGAACTTAACCGTATATTGGTTGAAAAACTTCAAACTAACAACGCGCTTATAAACAGTATTGTCGATCGCTATCTGCGCACCAAGGGTAAGCAGTTGCGACCGATGCTTATTTTGTTGTGTGCCAAGATGGTAGGCAATATTTCCGACAAAACCATACTCTCGGCCGTGGCTATTGAGTTGATGCACAACGCCTCTCTCATTCACGACGATGTGGTTGATAACTCTCCATTGCGTCGCGGTCAGCCCACTATCAACGCCCTCGAAGACAACCGTTTGGCTGTGCTTATGGGCGATTATTTTGTCTCTTGTGCCCTCAAGTGTGGTGTTGAGACGGGCGATATGAATATTGTTGCTGTCATGGGCCGTTTAGGACAAGAACTTGCTCATGGCGAGATCGATCAGATTGACAATGCTCGCTCCCATCGACTCTCCGAGGAGGCATACTTCGGTGTGATACGTCGCAAGACGGCTTCGCTCTTCCGTACTTGTATGCATGTGGGTGCCATCACTGCGCAAGCCGATGACGATATGCGAGAGTCGCTCGAACGCTTCGGCGAGTTACTCGGTCTCTGTTTCCAAATCAAAGACGATATTTTCGACTACTATGCCGACGAAAAGATAGGCAAACCCACCGGCAACGACATACGTGAGGGTAAGGTCACGCTGCCTCTGCTCTATGCCTTGACTCATTGCGACGATGAAGAGAATGTGCGCATGAGGGCTTTGCTCGACAAGGGTGTGCTTGAAACCAATGAGGTGAATGTATTGGTTGAGTATGCCAAGCAAAATGGTGGTATAGAGTATGCCTACGATACGATGAGAAAGTTGCGTGATGAGGCGGTATTGTGTATGGAAAAATTTCAAAGTAACAATTCTCGCCAGGCACTGCTCGACTTGCTCGATTATACCATTAGCCGCGATATATAATCTCGGCGTACACTTACATCTGCAGGAATCGTAAAAAAAATTGCTCTGTGGGGTTGCCGGCACTATAGGGGTGTTGTCAAGCTCTGCGGGAAAGAGATATTGATAAAAATCAATTCGGGAATATCTCCCATATCCACCGATGTTCTGTTTGTCTGTTGGTAGAATTTTCTCCTATTTTTAACATAGTTTAACTGTACCTGTGGAACTTTTTCCTCCTTTTCTTGTTTTGTTATGTTGGATACCCGGTTGTATGGGCGGCCTAAAAGTAGCTGTTTTTTTATGCAGTGAAGCTCTTGCTATAGGGGTGTCGGGGCTGTTTATTCAACTCCAATTGCCTGTAAAGGCATGTTGAGGGCGAAATATTTTGAAAAAAAATTCAACTTTTGTTTGTTATTAAATAAAAAGGCCTTATATTTGCATGCTGAATAGGGCCGACGGGGTTTCTCGTCGTGATGTAAATTTTTAAAAAAAAAGTTTTTGACCCGAAATAAATGAAACGGTTGTTTTACATACTGACTCTCATTTTCCTCTTTGCCGGAACTATGTCCAAGGCACAAGAGGCAAATTCGTATGTAACCCTCTACTTTAAAGTCAATCGCACAGTTGTCGATACGATGTTGTTTGACAACGGCGCTCGCATGAACGAGTTTGTCGATGGTATCAACTACATCATTAACAGCCCCTCGCAAAAGGTGCTTAAGGTTGAAATTGTGTCGAGTGCTTCGCCCGAAGGTCCCATCAAACACAATGAGTTCTTGGCTCGTGAACGTGCCAATGCTGCTCGTCAATACCTGTCGCAATATATCTCTTTCGAGGATTCGATTATTTCTATCGACTCGCGCACCATCGACTGGGAACATCTGGTGCGACTCGTTGAGGAAGATGAAGCCAATATCCCCAACTCAAAAGAAATACAAGACATCATAGCCCGTACCAACGAACGCGATACTGTGAACGGTGTGGTGGTGAACAAGCGTAACCAAGTGTTGCAGACAATCGACAGTGGCGAGGCTTGGGACTATATGTTCGAGAACTTCTTCCCCGAGATGCGTCAGGCTACTATCATCGTTACCTACGAGCGTCGTGCTCACATGTTGGGCGCGCCTGCCGTACAACCTATCCAGGAAACTGCTACACTCGATGCCGAGTCGGCTCCCTTGTTGATGATGCCGCAGATTGCTCCCGTTCGCACCAAGGTGGGTTCGCTTTATGTCAAGACCAATATCCCCGCTTGGGGCTTGCTCATCGGTAACCTCGGTGCCGAGTATTGTTTTGCGCAAAATGCCTTCTCGGTAAACTTGCACGTCTATTATACAGCATTGAACCACTTTGTGGAGACTCGTAAGTTCCGTACATTTGCCGTACAACCCGAGTTCCGCTACTATATCCCCAAGACTGGCTTGCGTGGTACACGTGGCCTCTTTGTGGGTGCTCATGCCGGTATGGCATACTATAACCTTGCACTCGAGAGTAGCGAGTATCGTTACCAAGACCACAACGGAACATCGCCTGCTTGGGGTGGTGGTCTCAGCCTTGGCTATCGTTTGCCCCTCTCGCGCGACAACAAATGGAACCTTGAGTTTGTTGTAGGTGCCGGTATCTATGGCTTGCACTACGACACATTCTATAATGTGCCCAATGGTAAACTCACAGGTACATTCTATGAGACATATTATGGTATCGATAACGCCGGTATTACCTTGTCATACCGTTTCGATATAACCAAAATTAAAAAATAAGAAGTAAGTAATGAAGCAAAAGTTACATCACATATTATATATAGCAATGCTGCTCCTCTTGGCGGTAGGCTGTGATGTACACGAATTCCCCAAGGATCGTGGCGCATTGGTGCCATTTACGCTTCACCTCGACTTCGATACCGAGATGCCGCTCTACGAAGTTATTCCTTACGAGACTCGTGGTGTGGGTTCGGCTGAGAGTACTACAGGTTATACCCACGACATACGCTATATTATTAATGTGTATGACGCCGATGAGACCCGTGCCGAAAATCGTATCCTTGATACTACTTTCGTATTTACCAAGTCCGATCTCTACGACCTCAACTATACAGCTCGTTTGCAGTTGCACGAAGGTACCTATCGTTTCCTCGTTTGGGCCGACTATGTCGATCCGGGTTCTACCGAC
Source organism: Bacteroidaceae bacterium (assembly GCA_017410245.1). GTDB lineage: Bacteria > Bacteroidota > Bacteroidia > Bacteroidales > Barnesiellaceae_A > Barnesiella_A. Next base: position 1,725 of record JAFQRE010000036.1, on the reverse strand, counting down.
GATAAATACTACCTCACAAGCAGTTTTGAAGAGGTAATTCTTTCCAGCCGTAGGCCGCACGCCGGTAGCAACGACTATCGCGATGCATTCCGTGGCGAGGTGTATGCTTCGGTTTATAATACCGACGAGTACTCCAACAGTGCTGCTATCGACATCAAGAATACTGCTACTGTCGAGATGGACCGTCCTATGGGTAAGTTCACATTTATATCTACCGACCTCGACGAGTTTATTACCCGTGTGCTCGATATGATGCGAGAGAAAGGCGAGTTGCCTCCTCATGACCCCAACGATGCTCCTCCTATACAAGGTGAGCCCACCGGCGAGCAGGGTGAACAAGGAGAGCAAGGTGAACAAGGTGAACAAGGCGAACAGGGAGAGCAAGGTGAGCAGGGCGAACAAGGTGAACAAGACCTTAAGGGCGTCAACCTCAGCGACTATAAGATTGTGTTCCATTACACCTCAAATATGATTTGTTCGTACAACTTGTTTACCAATGCCGCTGCCGATGTGTGGGCCGGTGTAAGCTTCGAGAGTACAATGCGTCAATGTGGTGATGGTGAAGTGGAGATAGGTTTTGACTACGTATTTGTAAACGGTGAGCAAACTTCGGTTTCGTTGTTGGTTGAGGTTCTCAACAAAGATGGCGAACTGATGTCGCAAGCCAAGGTGCCCAACGTGCCTTTGATGCGTAGCCAATTGACCGAGATACGTGGTAAGTTCCTTACATCAGAGGCTTCGGGAGGTGTTGCTATCGACCCCGGTTATGCCGGTGATGATATCAACGTATTTATACCCAACGACTGATTGTGACTTTTATAACCTTAATACGATACCTATTCTATTTTGGGAGTGAATATAATTTATTAAATTTTAAATACTTTCTATTATGAAAAAGAGTTTATTTCTCAGTGCGTTAGCCGCAACAATGTTGCTCGCTACGTCGTGTCAAGAAGATGCTCTTCTTAACACCAACCCCGGAGAGAAAGCTACGGTTACTTTCAGCCTCGCTACTCCCGAGATCGCCACTCGTGCCTACAGTGACGGTACTACAGCTCAAGAGCTGCAATATGCAGTGTATGATGCCAATGGCAACTATCTTGACAAACTTACAGGCGCTAAGGAAATCAATTTGAAGACTCAAGTTCAGCTTCAACTCACTACCGGCAACACTTATACTCTTGTATTCTGGGCCGATGCTGCTACTGCTCCTTACACTGTAGATTTTGCCAACAAGAAAATGACTATCGACTACGCAGGCGTGAAGTCAAATCGTGAGGACCTCGATGCTTTCTATCGCGATACTACATTCCAAGTTACAGGTAACATGAATGTCGATATCGACTTGTATCGTCCTTTTGCTCAACTCAACATCGGTACCGACGACCTCGAGGCTACAGCCAAGGCCGGTTATCCCGTTACTACAGCTTCTGTTAAGGTGAAAACTTACAACACTTTCAACCTTATTGATGAAACAGTTGATGGTTTTGCAGAGGTTAATTTCGCAGAAGAAGTTCTTCCTACCGAGGCTTTCCCCGTTAAAGGCTATGAGTATATTGCCATGAACTACTTGCTCATGACCGAGGATAAGAGCGTTGTTGACGAGGTGGTACTCTCTTATGGTGCCGAGCCCAAAACTCGTACTTTCAAGGCTATTCCTTTGCAACGCAACTACCGCACCAACATCTATGGTCAAATGTTCACAAGCGATGTTGATGTAAATGT
>JAFQRE010000035.1 GCA_017410245.1 Bacteroidaceae bacterium | reverse complement strand
CTTGGCATGTGTAGCATACAGCATCGTCTCGCTATCTACACCATTGCTCAGTTGCACATGCTTGGCTTGGGTGGTCGGGTATATGGCACTGCCATTCTCTTCAAGCAAGGCACCATGTTCGGTCACACTCGACACTCCCACGGCTCCTATATTGTTTCTGGCTGTACGTTTCTGCTCCGTGCTCAATGTCTGCGCCTCATGCTTCACTGCCACATCTCCTACGGCTATTATCTCATCGCGCAACGTCTGCTCGGCGGCCTTGGCTCTATCGGCCTCGGCATGGAGACGCTTGTCTATATCATCGGTATATTGGTCGAGGATTACTATGTTCTCAAGCAATTCGTTGATGTCTATCACCACATCTCCCGACAAGGTTTTCAACACACCTCCCTCATTCTTCACTACATCGGGATCGAGTTGATGTATGGCATAGCCGAGTGTCTCGCCTGTCCACTCTATAAATACCACCTCACTTATCGAGGTTATAGGCACACTTATCGTGGCACTGCCACCTCCTTCTATCTCAAAGGCAAATTGCTTCTCACCCTCCTCTTTCGGTAGATAATAGAAGCTCTGTGCTATGCCTCTACGCACCCAACCGGCATTCTCCTCATCATTGATCATAGTGAAGGGATTGCCCAGTGTGGTATTCACCCAGCGCACACCATCATACAACCACACACTGCGGGTTGTCACATTTTTAAATGACATTCCAAGCCTCGGCTGGGGGTGTGCCTCTAAGCACTCCTCAAGGTTGGCAAACCACCCGAGATAACCCTGCTCGCGCACGGGCTCTTCTACGTGGCAACCACACTCCTCTACACTATCTATATATTGCGAGGGAGCTACTTCACTCACTCCCTCAGTGGCACCTATAGTAGCCAAATACCCCGGCTCTTTAGGCGTTATATCTTGTGCTCCTATTGTATCTAAGTAGCTCATTATTTCCTACATTATTCGTTGCAACTCCTCCTCAAGCGAGGCACTCAACATCGTCACGGCTCGCTCTTTGCCGTAACTTCTCGCCACGCGTGTGGCTATCATATAGCACATGGCCGACTCGCGCTCGGCGGGTATCGACAAATCATCTTCTTCACTCGCTATCACTACTCGGGGCACATACGTTGCCTCCTCTACCGTCACAGTCGCATCATACACCGGTATGCTGTATAGCTCAAGTTCGCGTGATTCTCCCTTCGGCACTATTGCAACAACGGGGCGAACTGTGCCGCCCCGTGTTACAAGATGTTGCTGTCTCTCATACTTCGCACTTCCTACGGCTATGGTATCATACACAGGCCGACGCCAACAACTCAGTTTCAGCTCGCCGAGCCGTCCCCAATCTGCCGGGACAGGATAGTGTCCTACACCTTCGGCATCTACCTCAAGCGTACCCGACATCGGTTGCGCCAACATATATATCAACGCACACTCCGGTATCATCGACTTGATGCGTGCATCTACCGGAGCACTGCCATTCAGTTCTTCCATATCGTTCAACGCATCTACCTCATCAAGGTATTCTCGCACTTGTGCTACTATATTCGAGACTTTCATTTCTACTATTACAGATTACAGATTTTCAAACTTCACGCCCTCACGCTCGGCTCTACTCAAGACAGCCTCTTTATTAGGCAACTCTCCGGCCTTGGCTCCACAATGCTCTATCAGCCATTCGCGAGCCTCTTGCACAGTATTCACCTCAGTCACCAAGCGCACTACCTCTTGGGGTGTGGGTGCGTCTTCGGGGGTTTCGTCCTCTTCGTCTTGCAGTGCATAAGAACCTATGCACACAATTTCACCTCGCTTATAGCGACGACTGCTCTCTATGGCTGTCTGCTCGGCGATATTACCGGTCGAGTAGTAACCTTCGTCTGACCGACTGCCACTGAAGTTAAGCCACTTTTGTTTTCCGCCTATGACGACGGGAAACGAAAAGTTGCCTATATTACATTTGTATCGCTTGATTACCATACTACTATGCTTCTACGGTGATACGACAGTGAGTCTTAGGATTCATTAGATTCACACACACTACCTCTTGGAAGAACACGGCATCGGTGTTGCGAATACCGGCTTTCTTCAAGTCAAGCTCACGACGAGTGAAGGGTTTAAACTCTTTTCTAACGGCATTGGTGGGATCGAGAACGAAACCGCAACCCGACATACCTACCTCATCAAAGAGCTCAAGGTGTACGATGTTCAAGCGGCCAAACTTGGTTACGATAACCGAGAAATCTACACCAAACTTGGTCATCTCCTCGCTGGCGGCAATGTGACGCTCATAGTACGCAAGGTTTTGGAACTTCGCGATAAGGTCACTACCGGCAAACAAGATACGGTTTTTGCTGCCGTTGTTACCGGCAAATACACGTTGCGACAAGGCGGTCAAAGTCTTGTTATCAAAGTCCTCACTCTCGTTGTATGAGAACTCCGAGCCGGCTTGCCACCACATACCATCAGTGGTGTAGATGGTCTCTTTCTTGATATTGTCTTGTATTTTCGACTTCACGCCAAACATCAATGAGTCCTCGATTTTGCGTTTCATCTCATAGATACATTGCTCCTCGATGTCGGTCATCTCCCACTCTACCTCTTTGTCGGTCAAGCGTTGGAACTCGGTCTCCTCGCATTGAGACTCAAACACTTGGCAGTAGTTCTCCTTGTCATCGGGCAAAGCATTCATCGCAGGGGCTTGCGCATCTTTCTCCGAACCGGCAAATCCAATACGCACAATCTCCTTACCGGCAAGAGTTGTTGCTATGGCTGTGTTCGCATCGTTCAAGGCAAGCACCACCAAATCACCCTCATCGGTTTTCTTTTGAACATACAATGTAAGGAACCCGCCTTTTGCGCCAGTCACCGAAGGTACAATAAAGGTATCATTCACCTCAAAGTAATAACTATCGGCAACGGTGATTGTACCGGCTGCTGTTGCTGTTCCTGCCTTGGTTACTTCCGAGATAGTACTCTTCTTAGGCATTACACCTACACTATAGTAGGCTGTGATTTGCGACACCGATTTTTGTTTCTTAATTCTTCGCGTCACAGCATCAAGAGGGGTCGATTGAGGGCGTACTTTGACTACGTCCTTACTCACATCGCGTAACAACAGATTCTCACTCTCTTCACGAGTAATATCCGTGCTCAACGGAGCATTAAGGATTGTCTTACCATGATCATCTGTTCCGGGTACTACGGCTGTACTCATAGCGAGTGCCATACCGCAATCGCCTCCAAGGTCACAACCCATTACTACACACACTACGGCAATCACCGCAAAGCCAATCATAAATGCCCATTTATGTTTGGCCACAAAATTTACAATCTTCTTTACCATATTATTCATCGTTTTTAAAAATGTGTTACTCTCCCCAGAACATATCTTCTGTCCACTTGCTCGGTTTCACCGGCACATCATCGGGGCGCGACAAACCTTGCATCGAGGGTAAGCCATCGCCTCCACTCTTGGGCAACGTGCGCTCCTCGGCGATACGGGCATTACGACCTCGTATCTCGCCCTCGGCTCGGGCATTCTCTATATCGCTGTCATACCTTCTACTGCGATGCAACGCCTTGATGAAGTCCATGAACTTTCCTCCATTCATCGCCTCACTCACAGCAAGGATATCACGCTCAAGCTCTTCTCTATCTTCGGGACTATAACCCTGCTCGGCAAGCCATGCCTCATACTCACTCATGGCAGCATCACTGTTGCTCTTGAAAGCCTCTTCTCGCTCTCTGCGGGCTGTAGCTTCATTCTGCCACTCGGCAAGGCCTTTGTCAAACTCAGCACGCACAGCATCATCACCATTGATGGCGGTCATAAGATCATCGCCGAAGTTCCGACCAAGCGACTCATACAAGCCTTTCCCCTCCATCATATCAATGAAGAACGAGGCGGCTTGGGGCGAACGTTTAAATACTTCACTCAACTCATTCAGTTTGCCGTTCATCGTCTCTCGTTCGCTGTCTCTCTCGGTCATCATACCCTCTACTCCGGCATACAACGCATCGTCGGTGTCATACACACCCTCAGGGTTATTGGCTCGCAATCGCTCTACGATACGGTCACGACTGCTCACCTCTACCGGCACACTCTCCTCTGCGGGGGGCATCTCCGTAATATTCTCCGGCATGGTCTCTGCCGGCATGGTTTCTTTCTCTTTTTCCATACTATTTTATTTATTTCCTCAAAGGTATATCGGCATATTTTCACCCACTTGTTATTTTTGGATTTGCGTTTTTATTTGTATTTTTGTCTCGTGATGCTGCGCATACTATATCATGCGCCAATACCTCGACACTACTACTATCCGACGAAACCAAGATTTTTGCAACGTTTTCGACAAAGTTCTTCGTGAATTCCCCGATATCCCCATCGAGGACGCTATCAACATTGCCATACATTCCCCGGCTCGCGAATTTTATGTATCGGAGAATTATGCCATTCGATACTGCTACGCCATGAAAGCACGCAAACCGAGCCGACTTAAAAAGGGTACAGCCAAATACCTCTGCTTTACCACCATATACTACACCGCTCGCAACAAGGCCAACCGCGAAGAGATTACCCTGCGTGAGGCTATCATCAAGACTATATACTCCACCGCGCCTCGGTTCTACCTCAACCGCTCTACGGCTTACACAATCCTCAAAAACACTCGCCGATGAACACGCAAGAGATTATTGCCGAGAATGCACTACGGCTCAGTCGTGTCAATGCTCCATACGACCCATACACAGGCACCGAGGGGGTTGTACCTCGCACGCCTATCGAGTGCGAAGGCATCGGCACTATCCTATGCCCTACCGACCTCCTCAACAACTATCCCGAGTATAAGAAGGGGGTATCTGCATCGCAACTGCAACAATTCACCTATATTCGTTTTCGATACGATTTCGAGTACTTCTGCGCCTATTGCGCTCGGGTGCAAGACAAGGAGACGGCCGATATATACCCTTTCATTCTGCGATACGCCCAACGCAAACTTCTCAAGGTACTCGAAGACCAACGCCGGGCCAACCAACCTATTCGGGTCATTCTACTCAAGGCACGACAATGGGGTGGCTCTACCTGCACGCAGATATACATGGCATGGATACAGCTATTTCACCGCATCAATTGGCACAGCGTTATATGCGCCCACCTCAAAGATGCCGCCCTCAACATCAAGGGTATGTACACCACCATGATGCAATACTTCCCCGAGTGGATATATGGCCCACTCAAAATGCAACCTTATGAAAAGACACAAAACATTTCCTACATCAAGCAGATTGGGTGCAAAATCACCATCGGCTCGGCCGAAGCTCCCGATTCTGTACGCTCGCAAAACGTCATGATGGCGCACATATCCGAGGCCGGCGTATATCCCACCACCGCCAAGAACAACCCTACCCGGCTCATTCGCTCGGTGGCCGGCTCTATCCTGCGCATTCCATACTCTATCGTCGTGGTCGAATCTACTGCCAACGGTACGGGCAATTGGTTTCATACCGAATGGCTCAAGGCCGAGCGGGGAAAGTCCGACAAATACCCGCTATTCGTGGCTTGGTTCGAGATCGAGATGTACTCTTCTCCGCTTCCCATGCCCGAGGAGGAATTTATCGCAACACTATCCGATTACGAATGGCAACTCTGGGAACTCGGGGCTACCCTGCAAGCCATCAATTGGTATCGACACAAACGCATGGAATACCACAACGACGATGAGATGCAAGCCGAGTTTCCATCTACGGCTGTCGAAGCATTTACCCACTCGGGCGAAATCATATTCAAGCAAGACCTCTGCGAAAAATTACGTAAGCTCTGCCGTGAACCGGAATGGCGAGGCGATATATACTCCCAAACGAAATTCTCTGTCTCTGCCAAGGCTCTTACTCAGCTCGCACTGGAACAACAACACAACGGACTTTTCCAAATATGGGCTATGCCCGATACCTCTACACAAGTAGCTCGACGTTACATCGTTTCGGTCGATGTCGGTGGTCGCTCGGCTAAAGCCGACTACTCCGTTATTACCGTGCTCGACCGCTATTGGCTCATCGAGGGGGGCGTACCCGAAGTAGTGGCCGAGTGGCGTGGACACATCGACCACGACCTACTCGCGTGGAAAGCGGCGCAAATCGCTACATTATATAACAATGCGCTCCTCGTTATCGAGAGTAACACCCTCGAAAGCAAAGACAATCCCGACGCGCTCACCGATGACTTTATTCTCGACCAAATCGCATCTACATACGACAACCTATATGCACGTCAAGACCCACAACGCATTCGCGAAGGTCTCCCTCCTCGGTGGGGATTTCACACCAACCGCAAAACCAAGCAAACGCTTGTCGATAACATGATAGCCATCGTCCGCACACAAGGTTACATCGAGCGAAACGATCTTGCCATCAACGAAATGCTCACATACGAACGCCTCCAAAATGGTGGATATGGTGCTACCTCTGGCAATCACGATGACATTCTCATGACTCGCATGATTGCACTATACGTATCCTCCGACATCGAGCCTCCCGCCATAATCGACTCTCACGCTCGCATACCACGCTCCCGCACCATCATCACCGAAGCTACTATATAACAAGCAACTATAAAACAAGCTATCATATTACAAACGACCATTTTCGCACACTCACGAAAATGGTCGCCCTATTGTCCTATCTGTCTTATTTGACTTATTTGCCTAATCCGTCCAACAAAAAGGGCACCCATTGCGATAATGCGTGCCCTTTACCTTTTTTTACCTTGTTGCCTTTTTAACCATTCGCCATCGGCATCATCTCTCCCGGCATCATGCCTTGCTGTTGCCCGGCCATTGCCTCTTGCATCGCCTGTTCTTGCGACTCTATATCGGCAAGCAATCGCTCGGCATTCGGGAAGTTGCCATTCTTCAACAACGTCTTCACATTGATGGCTTGCATTTGGAACAATTGTAACAGCAACTCATTACTCATCGCTCTATAAGTGGGCGATGTTACCGCCTCACTGATGCTCAGCATATAGTCAATATCTCGCACCATATCGGCTCGGTATATCTTCGCCTCATCACTATAGCTGCCTCGCACATGCATCGGGAAGTCATCTCGATAGTACTGTTGCATCACCTTCACTATCTTCTTGTCACGACCCTCGCGAAACTCTCTATACGCATTCAACAGGTTTATCAGGTTATTTTGCGCATTCAGCGACTCCTGTTGGTACTGTATACCACTAGTACCACTTCTCGGAGTCTTGCCCTGCATGGCATTCTGCACACCACTGATGTCTTGCAACAGCTTCATCTGCAAGTTCAGCAACTCATACGCTCCCACATTGGTAGCATTGGTCGATACCTGCGTAGGCATCTGTTGCCCGGGCTTGCTCTTGAACAAGATTACTCCGTTATACTTCACCCACTCGACCTCAATATCCTCAAGACGCATACCATCGGGTATGGCATCTTCAGGCATCAACAATACACCCTTGGCACTCGCTCCCATGATGAAGTCTATCATCGTTATCAAGCGATTAATGTATCGCTGTTGGTCTATGACATCTTCGACAAAGCTATGAGCCTCTTGATTTATAAACGGATAGATACTCAACTCATAAGGGTGTGAGCCATGCCAATACGGATTTTCATACTCCGCTATCACATCGCCATAAGGCGTGAAGTAGCGAACATACCAATAGTTATCTATCGACAACTCCGTATCTATCAATGCCACATCTTCGGCCTCTATACCCTGTCGCACGGCATCATTCAAGCGTGCCTCATTGATAGCCTTCACCTCGTTTATCTTATCCACATCGAGCCGGTAGGTGCGACCGCGTGCCGTATCATGGCAGTGCAAAAACTCGCGACTCTCCCTGCGCCACACCTCTATCACACGACACATATTCGGGTCTTCACACACATAGAAGTTCATACCGTCATTGTCTCCCTTCAACGTGTCCGACTTCATCGCACTCATATCTTCATTGCGATGACCATACAACTCTCGTATGTATCTTGCTTTCTTAGTGTCCGACCCGGCAAACATACGCACCACATCGCTCAACGACATATCATGCAACTCACCTATCAGTGTGATATCGCGAAAGGCATGGTCCTCCATTCGGTTATCGAAGAATATACGATAAGGCGACACATTACGCACATACACATCATGACGTTGCTCCTCATAGAGCCATGTATATTGCATCTTGTGAGCACACAGGCCTGTCACCATGTAGCTCTCAAGAGTTTTCGCATCAAGACTGTCCATACGATTGGTATCATACACACACTCCATCGCTATCGTCATCATCTCACCATAACTCTGGTCCTCGCTATTTCGTGCTGTACACACCGGCCGAGTAGGCATACCTTCAAACTGTCCAAGAACACTCTTAACCAACTGCCGTATCATGTTGTTCTTCAACGGCACCTTGCCTTGCTCTCGCAGGTAGTTCGACTCGGTCTGCCATTTCCCATTCGCAAATATGGCATCGCCCCACTGGTCACCATACGTATATAGGTGACATCTGCGAGCCGATCGCCTAAATTTGTTAAGGTTGTCATAGCACACCCGAGCATCTTCAAACACCCGAGCATTCACCTCGCGCCTTCCCTCTCCATAACTATACAACACACTCACACTATCATGCTTCGTGTCTATAGTTCCCGGCACTGCAACACTGCGTCGCATCACCATTTGCATATTTTCCTTCATATTATATATATATTATCTTTCCATTCGCATTGTTTCATACTCTACATACACACTGTTGATGTAGCTGTTCTTCTCTATCTCGGGTATATACACTATCAACGAGAAATACCGGTAAGCACTCGCCACATGAGGCAGGGTAACATTATGTAGGGTCACAACATTCATCGTTCTGTCCCACACAAGTTTCCAGCTCTCTCCATCATTGCTCACAGCCATGCCTATCTTCATCACGCAGTTCTCGCCATCGCCCTTGATGTGCGACAACAGGTGTATGCGCTCTATCTTCTTCACATTCATGGCATCGCCAAGCGTCATAGGTTGCGTCACAAGCAACATCGAGTCTTGCGTTATGCCACTATCCTCATCGCTCAGCTCATAAACAGCACTGCTACTTCCCATGCTGCACACTATATGCAAGTTCGGATAATTCTCCACAGTATATTGCACTCCATATTCATAGCTATGCCACAACTGCTCGGCAAACGAGTAGGCATAACAATAAGCATCTCCGGGCACATACACCAACAACTCATTATTCACATAGTCATAGCCAAGCATACCCTCTCTTATCACCTCTCGCATACTACGTGTCGAGAGCGTTACACCCGCAAATGCCTCAACTATCTTGTGCAGACTCCTATTACCGGTCAGGCGCACACCATGATCGTCAAGACTGTTCGATATCTTTCGGGCTTCGCCACCTACAAGAACAAATATACCCTGCCGGGTACCAAACACCACAGCATCATCTATGCCACACACCATGCCCGCACGATCTACAACATGACGACTCACAGGTGCTATATTACCATACAGCACCTCGCCACTGCCACTCAGTAGAGCATACACACCATCTTCACTGAATACATACAACGGATATTGGCCAAACTGACCCTCACTTATCGCCTTCGTCGCAACAGCCATCGCTACAACAGCCCCATTGCCTACTGTATAAGTCTTGTCATTGCCATACAACATCGCATTGTGCAACTCCGACACCTTGATTACATTCCTTCTATCCACTGCTCCATTATAAGCCGTACTCAACAAACTATTATACTCAGCATCAGTTATCGTTTTCCACGGTATGCCCTCTTCGTTATAGTAGTATGCCATATTATCCATCGAGTGTTCTTGCAAGGGCAATTCTGCACATAAGCCTCTCTGTGCTATTACTATCTTCCTTGCCCTACTGTCAGGCACCGATATGAGACGACTTGTCATACTGCCTACCCAACTTTCTCCGATTGTCCTTCTTACTACACGTTCTGCATTATCTACATCATAATACACAATAACTACATGCTGGCTCAAGTTTTCTAATCCACTATCTCCTTCATCTGCTTCTACATAGCTATATTGAGACAATGTCAATTCGTGCATCAAATACTCCGTTACATCGCCTATATGCAATCTGCCATTATACACAATACTGCTTGCCCCATCATATATCGATTGCGCATGAGTTCGCTCCAATATAGGCAATTGTCGCAGATAACCCATTTTATCCCCTATGCGCAGTTCTCCATCTATGTAATCTTCACTTCGTTTTTGCACATCTTCTACCCGTATGCTTTCAACTCGATAATATACCGAGTGCTCATTCATGTCAAATGCTTCCTCTTCTACAGCAAATGTCAAGAAAATATCTCCCGCATCATATCCTCCTCCCGCATTCTCTGCACGAGATATATTATCTATCGTTCGCACCGACGATGTAGCATCTATGGGTTCCGATACGAATATATCTATATAAGGCAAAATACTCGCATCAAGACTCTTCAACTCATCATCTAAATACAATCTGTAATCTACCTTATAGCCGTCAGCTATACCTACATTCGCTTTGGCCGATTCTACTACATATAAATCATCAGTCTCCACTTGAGCCTTGAACATATACTTCGCCGAAGCCGGCAACATCACAGGAGCCGAGACAAACGAATAACTGCCATCATACATGCGCACACCATATCGTATCAATATAGTATCAATAAACGCATCTGCCGCATAAGCCTCCTCTCGCAACTCTCCCTGCCCCGCTTTATAGCACTCGGCAAGCTCGCGACGCGTCTCAAGGCTCTCTACCGGATAACCTCCACTCGGCCATTGCGCAGGAAGTTTTATATCCCCTTGCACGCTTATAGCGGTCGATGTACCGGCATATCCTCCCGGCATTCGTTCAAACAGCATCGTAGGAATATGGCGCAACTTCACTTCTTTATATTGCTCTCCTTGCCACACCCATTGGCGCATACCTTTTATATTTTGGACGTCCGGCAATTCTGTCCCTATCACAACTATCGAGTGACCTATCGACACCACTTGACGCACACTGCGCACCTCCTGCTCTATAAGCACAGCACTTCCGCCACGCTCCCTATATACGAGATCTCCATTCGAGTCCCATATAATATAATGTTCATACACACCATACTTGTGAACATACAGCAACCTATCTCCTGCACGCAACGACACATTTACCTTGCTAAGGCCGGTCGCCGGACGCAAATTCCCATCTACATGCCGCCAACCAACAAGTTCGGCCATTCCACCATCTACACTGTTGCTCACACTCATATTGCGCTCTATACCACGCAGTACTATAGATTTTTCCATGATACCATTTTTTAGCACGAAAGTACACACTATCCCTCACCTCTATCGTTACTATTGGATTTTTCACAAACCCATAAATCCAAAAACAACACACACATACAACTCATTTTCCCCATTTTTGCCCACAAAAAAAATACTCATTGATATATGATACCAACACTCATCACAGGAGCATTAGGACTCGCCGGGGGCATCGCAGGAGCTCTCGGCGCAAATGCACAAGCTCGCAAAGCCGCCGAGCAACAACAACGGCGAGACCAATTCAACAACGCTCTCTTCCAGCGTCAGTACTACCAAGATGCCATCAACCGTGCCGACACACAAAACTTCCTACGCACTCTCCGCAACAATATGCGCGAGACAGTAGAACAACAAAACAACACCGCTGTCATCACAGGACAAACCCCCGAAGCCGTAGCAGCCACAAAAGAAGCAAACGCTCGCGCCTATGCCGATGCTATCGCCAACATCGACGCCACAAACGCAACACGTCGCGACCAAGCTCTCGCACAGCACCAAGCAACACAAAACCAATCATTCAACGATTGGATCAAACTATACAACCAACAAGCGGCCAACTGGCAGAACTTCGCGTCACAAGCATTCGGTATCGGAGCTAAAGCTATCGGCAACTATGGAAACAATACCTCAGCAACTAACATAGCAACCACCGACCCCTTAACACCACCGGCAATCAACCCATTGACCACACCATCTGCCCCTCAAGTACCCACAACAGTCACTATCCCAAGACTCAACTAACACATCATCATGAGCAACATATATTCCATCAACGACGAACTAACACCAACACCACCCTCCAACAACACACCCGAGGGCAACTCCATACAACAACAACTCAGCGACATAGAGGCTCAACGACAACTCAACGAACAACACATCAACGACAACTACAACCGCCTCATCGCCGACATCGAGGCACAAGGAAACGCCATCGATGCACTACACTCCACAGCACAACGAACACACACCTACGACCCCAATACACTCAAGGCCGGGCGCAACATGAGTGCACTGTACGACTCACTACAACTCATCGGCACACTCGCCGCCATGTCAGGGAAGAACACTCCTCCTGCACCGCAACTCTCATCGGCGATGCAAGAAAACAACAACCTCGCCTACAAACTACAACGACAACAAGCCGAAGCCGACAACCAATACAATGCAGCTATGATGCAACTTCGCAAGTATCGCGATTCGCAACGCGAGAAACTTGCCACTCAACGTGGACTTGCACTACGACAATTCAACGACAAACTCGCCGACAATAACAGATATGCCGCACAACAACGGGCCAATGCTATCGGCGATGCCCTCAATGCGTACAACGATACTATACAAGAACAACGCCGACACAAAAATAATTTAGAGCTCGAAGACCGTAGAGCAAAAAATCGCATCAATGTTAAACTAAATAATAAAAATGACAAATACATATACGTCGATGCAGACGGCTATTCCCACAAAATTGATAAAGAGAAACAGACTCTACTCGGCGAAACTGCCAAGACAATCGAGCAACATCTCATCAAAAACAATCGTGCTGATTATGTATTATTTTACGAGGACTTAAAAAAGAATAACTACAACGCATACGCGCAACTTCTTGTCTCGCAAGCCGCAGAAGGCAAACTGGGTAAAAATGCACAAACCACCGCATCGAATTTTCTCAACAATCATACCTTAGAATATATACCTCTCACTTCGGCTGTTACTGATGACAATCCCTCGCAACATATCGCCGGAAACACTGACGAAACCAATGTGTGGGATTTGGCATCTATCAATGACGAAGACCTCGATTGGTAATACCCTTTAGCCCTTTTACCCCTTAATGGCTCTAATAACTCTAAATATTAAACTTTTCTATATATGACACACTCCGAACAATTATACGACGCACTTATTAACAAGGGATATACAACCAAGAATATAGGCGACCGCGATACTTTCCTCAATAAAATGCAAGATAAAGGTAATCGGCGCATACTTTACGATTATATTTCTAAGAGAGGCGACTTTCGCATCGGCAATTACGACAACTATGAGCAACGCCTTGCCTCCGACTTCTCTATCCCGCAACCTCTCCAAGAGAATGCATCTCTCGCTTTGAAACACCCCATCTACAAAGCCAACCCCATGCTTCGTGGATACTCCTTCATACCCGATTCTCCCGAAGCCGTAGAAACAGGACAAAAGGCATCAGCTCTCACATTCGACAACATCGAGCCGGCACCCGCCACTCCCGACATACTACAACGCAATGCACAACAAATATCAGCCTCTGCTATTTCTCCCTCTGCGAGCAATAGCGAGATAGGGGGAGTGGCTGAAAGCCGAGGGGGTTATAAACCACAAGACCCATTACAAGAAGCTGTCGCGCAAGACCTCATCGGAAAAGCATCATCGCAAGCATGGCAACGAGATACAGAGAAACTCTACAGGTCAGAGAAAGAGCGTCTGCAAGCACTCTACAACCGAGAACTTGCCAAAACAAGTGGACGACAATTCTCATCTTCCTACATGGGATATAACCCATCGGCCGACACTGCAATGTCACGCGATGCATCTCTGTATGCGCAAGCACTACAATACATCAACGATGCCGAGCAACACATGGACAATGTTCGCAACGATGCCGGGTTAGCTCAAGGTGTATCAGATGCTGTATTCGACATCGACACACTTACGCTCGGACTTGAAGGGCTTTTCAAAAACGCCACCCTCAAAGACATTCTCGACAAAGCCGATGCCGACCAACAACTTACACAAGCCGAAGAAGCTCTCCTCAACGCCGCACTCTACAAACAATTCACCGAAGCTGCATATACCAATGGCAGATGGTACAATGTGGGGAAAGGCATCGGAGAACAAGTACCCTATATGCTCGAATTCGCTCTATCAGGTGGAACTGCCGGAGCTCTCACCAAAGGGGCTAACAAGGCTATTGGCAAGGCCGTAACTAAGTACATCAACAACCTCGCACTCAAGAATGGTGGCAAGATAGCCAATCGTACTGCTCGCAATCTGTTCACTCGTGGCACTCGCGCACTTGGCAATACACTCTCTCAACTCCCCGGCGGCATTATGCGTGCCACCGTACAAGTACCGCTACGCTCTTCGGTATATAACGATATCATCGAGCGACAAATCGGTACACTCGGCTATTCTCCCTCTGCGAGCAATAGCGAGATAGGGGGAGTGGCTGAAAGCCGAGGGGGTTTACAATATACAGGTCGCATCGGTGCTGACAATACAACCGATGCTATCGCGAAAGGTCTTACTTCGGGATTCATCACCAACCTCACCGAGTCTATTGGTGGTGAAGGCATTCAATTCATCACCAACAAAATTGGTGGTCTTATGGGCAAGGGCATAAGTGCTTTGTCCAAAGACTTCCGCTCGCCTCGTTGGTACAACCACCTCCGCGAAGGTTTGCGACGCAATGGTTTGGCGCAATTCATATCTGCATCTTCTCTGCAAGGTCCCATTGCTGAGTACGGCGAAGAAATACTCGACCAAACACTCAACGCTATCTTTGTGGGCGACTCTTCGCTCGATCCCAATAGCGAGAATTATGTATTCGATACCGACAACCTCATCAATACAGCCATCACTACAGGGGCTACCTCGCTCTTCATGGGTGCTGCCGGTGGTATCGCATCGGCCAAGGTACACCGCGATGTAAACAAAGCCTATACTCTCGCCAACCAAAACCTGCGCACGCTACAATATTCCGACACCGAAATCAATGCACTCAACAACATCGCCACAAGCCGACCGCAAGAAGCAAGCAAGTGGGTATCTTCTATCACACGCACCATGCGCACGCTCGCCACACGCAGTGCCGAAATCGAGAGTACCCTATCTCCCGAAGCTCGTACATTGATAGCTCAACCATACACCGAGGCCGAGTTTAATGCACTCTCACCCTACGACCAACAAGCTATATCCGCACTCTACGAGATTAACAACCGATTCAACGAGCTTACCATACAGCGCGACTATGTAGTAGCCGGCACCAACTATAACGCATTCATCAAAGGTCTCAAAGAGAGCGTAGCACCGCAAGCCGAAGCCGCCATGGCCAACATCAATGCCAATGCCCTACGCGACTCCGACTATACCGTACAAGTCAAATTCAAAGGACAAGACGGATACCTCGTAACCGGAACAGCCGATATTACCGATATGCCCGATGGTAGCACCATCGCCACCCTCCCGGCAGGTAACATATACCAAGTACGCACAAAGGCTCCCGATGGGCAGTGGGTCATGCAACAAGCCATTGCCGAAGACATACAACCCATCAGCGTTACACCCACACAACAACTCATCGACGAGACAACAGCCCGCATCTACAAGCCCGTCGAAGACCTCATCTCAGCCGAGCACGCACAAGCACAAGCCGAGGTACTACAATCTCAACCCACACCCGACACCACAACACCTGCCGGAACTATCACTCCCGATACCCAACAAGCAACACCCACCGAGGCCACAACCCCTGCCGCCCTTGATGCCCCTGTTGCCCCTGCCGACACCACACCCCCCAACCGTAGAGACACGACGCTCGTGTCTCCCAATACTCAACAAGCACAATCCACCGAGCCTACACCTGTCACCCCCGACCAACTATCCGACGACGACTTCGACACACACATCGGCACTCTCACTGCCGGCGATGCCATTCAAGCCATCACCGAGCGCCGTGGTGCCGAAGAAGCCGACCAATACGCATCTTGGCGCAAAGGCATTCTCACCAAAGAGCGCGACAAGGCGCAAAAAGCCCTCACAGCAAAGATTAAACCATTCGACCCGGCACGATACCCCAACTTCGCGCAGATGAAGCAAGAAGAACGAAAATACAATGAACAACTCGCTTCTCACCGCAACAAGCAACAACAAATCATCGACTCCACTACTGCCGAGATTGCCGACATCGACCGTTACCTCGCCAACCGCAACCGCCAAATAGCCGCCGAGCGTGAGGCTGAAAATCCCCTCCGTAACGGTATTGCACAGGCCGTAGAGAAACAACCCATCAACACGCTCGAACAATACATCGCACGATACATCGCGCTCGGCGGTCGTCTGCGCATGACCGACCAATTCTCCAATGGCCTCGCTGCCGAACTCGGCATTACTCACGGCAGCCAAGAACACCGCGAACTCCTATCCATACTCTCTAACAACGAGGGTATGACACCCGAACAGCTCGCACAAGACATCAGCGAAAATATCGAACCCGAATACCGTCACCTCATCAATGGTCGCGACACACAAGACATTCGCAACGCCATCATCGATACCATCGCCGGGGGAGTCACATCACGCCGCCGAGCATACGACTTCATCGCCGACATCAACCAACGTGCCACCGACGAAGAACAACGATACATCGACGAGCAAGAATTGCAAGCCGAGATAGATGCCGACACCGAGCAAGCCATTCGCGACTATGAAGAATTATTACTATCTTCGAT
This sequence comes from Bacteroidaceae bacterium, assembly GCA_017410245.1. Taxonomy (GTDB): domain Bacteria; phylum Bacteroidota; class Bacteroidia; order Bacteroidales; family Barnesiellaceae_A; genus Barnesiella_A. The sequence goes on along the minus strand of JAFQRE010000035.1, from coordinate 26,588 downwards.
CACGCCCCACGACCTCACCATTATCGACGCTATGGCCGGCGACTATTGGGACGAACTATTAGACATTCAACAATACGAACAAGAAGCATACAACGATTATGACACCCCAGCAACTTCAACAGCACCTCGCAACACTCAGCAAGGAGCAGAGAGCACAGCTATTCAGTCAAGCACTCAACAAAGTAACACAACACCTATCTCACAAGACAGTCAAGACACTGCAACAATCCGACCCGCAACGCCTCAACAAAATGATAATGGCACAACTCGCCAAGATGTTGTAGAACTACAGCCAATAAATTTAGGTCAATTCGGACCTATCTACAACCAATTCCGCGGAAAAGCACAAGAAGCAATAGCTTTCCTATCTCAAAAACAAGACGGAGAAGCCATTGCCGCACTCAATCACCCCGAAATAGGAGATATTGACTTAGTCTGGGGAAATGCCGGTACAGGGAAAAGTGATGGGTATGGTCTTGCAAAACTTGTCAAATACCACCCCGAGGTATTAAATAACCTGCAAGAAATCATCAATGATATGCACGTTACACAACGTTCCATGAACCGTGTACAACTCGAAAGTGATACACATCAAGCGGCAGTAAGATTAACGTGGAATGACGAAAAGAAAAATTGGCTATTGACAGCATTTGAAAAGAAAAACAGTGCCTCCGACAATACGACAGACACTGACGAAACCTCTACACGAGGCAAGCAGAATGACACAGCTACTCTGCAAAACACTGTTTCTACCCACAAAGATACAACTTCTTCGCTAAATAACAACAATTTACAGCAAAAAATTGCTCAAGCCGAAGCAGAAGTAAACACCAATCCCACCGAAGCACAGAAAGAAGCCGGCAATTACAAGAAAGGACACATACGTATCGGTGCATTCGATATTACCATAGAGCAACCTCAAGGTTCTATTCGTCGTGGTGTCGATGCCAACGGCAAAGCGTGGGAGAGCAAGATGCACAACACCTATGGCTACATTCGTGGCACCGAAGGTGTAGATGGAGACCACATAGATGTTTTCCTCGCCAACGACATGGATAGTTGGAATGGAGAACAGGTATTTGTCATCGACCAATACAACGAAGACGGCACATTCGATGAACACAAAGTAATGCTTGGCTTCAACGACATAGACCAAGCCTACCAAGCATATCTAAGCAATTATGAAAAAGGCTGGGAGAAAAAACACAATATCGTAACAACTGCTACCACAACAGACGATTTCAACATGTGGATTGACTCCTCTCACCGCAAGACCAAACCATTTGCCGACTACAAGAGCGTCAAGACAACTGCCGGACAAGCCACCCCTGCCGAATCAAACACCGACCGTAGAGACACGACGCTCGTGTCTCCCGAACCTTCACAAGCTCACGATACAAAAGAGCGACAAGCCAAGCTCGCGCACATCGCCTCATGGCAACAAGCCATCGATGTACCCATCGTCATCTTACACGACATCAGCGAGGTAGATAATCAGCAAGCCATGGCCAACATTCAAGCCGGCTATCGCACTCCCGGTTGGTTTACCGGTGGCACAGTATATATCTACCTGCCTCACATACTCGATGCACGCGACATCGACGAGACCATTATGCACGAGTGTATCGCTCACTATGGCATACCACGACTATTCGCCACACAAGAGCAAGCCGATGCCTTCTACGACGAAGTGTGGAACGCAATGCCCGAGTCCGACCAATACCGTTTCCTTCGCTATCCCGGTGTATCACACCTCAAGGGCAATGAATCCCGTCGTGCGGCTGCCGATGAGTATATCGCTCACCTTGCCGAGCAAATCCGAACCAAGCGTGCCGGAGAAGCAGAAATCTCTTTGTGGAAACGCATTGTATCATTCCTCCGCAATGCACTTCGCCGGGCAAACATCAACCTGCAACTCAACGATACCGACCTCACACAACTCCTCTTGCAATCACTCGATGCACTCAAGAAGAACAATGAGCTTCCGAAAAATAACACCACCGACCGTAGAGACACGACGCTCGTGTCTCCCGACTCGTCACAAACAACCACCAAAAAACAACAATCTCCCTCTGAAGCCGACACCAACGACGAACTCGACATTTTCCTACGCGAAAACCGAGCCGCCAACGACCGACACCGTGAGCAATGGAAATCCATTCCACGCCCTCGCGACTTAGAAAAAGCCTACAATGCCGGCGACACACAAGCCATCGAGCAATGGAAAGCCGGGTGGGAAGCATTCTTGCAACAACTCATAACCATGGACCTACCCGTCATCGACGGCACCATCACAACCGCTTCTCGCAACAAAGCCGTCAAGATGGTACAGACCCCACACGGATACAAAGTCGATAAAGAATCCTCCGCCTACAAAGCATTCGACTACATAGAAAAGTCGCTTAAAAAGCGAAAAAAACAACTCGAACGCAACCTCACAGAAGAGGAACGTCGCACCATCGACATCGTCAAACGTGGACTCCGCGGTGAACTCAATAACACCCGACTGCGTGCAGTTTCCGAAACATTCGACAGCCAATTGCAACAACAAATCGATGGAACACTGCCCGCAGGACACATCTACAATCTCGGTATGCCCAGCCCCATACTACGCAGTGCCGGGCTACCCAACCTACCCATTGAACTTGCTGCAAGCCGTCTCACCGACAAGAGTATGCAAGAAAATCACCCATTCGACATTGCCGAAGTACGCGGACTTGTCGATGCCATACAAGATCCTCACGCCATTTTCCGCAGTGCCACTCACATCGGCAGCTTTGTCGTTCTCACCGAGATACAACACGGTGGTCGCAACTTCGTCGTTGCCATCGAAGCAAATCGCCGACATGGTCGCATCGAAGTAAACAGCATAAGAAGCATACACTATCGCAACTCAAATACTCATATAGCAAATTGGATTGAAGATAGACTTTTAGAATACGCCCATAAAGAAAGAATGTCCGAATGGTTCTCCAAACAGCGGTACAATTCCGCTGACGTTAGAAAACTATTCAGACACACCGCAAAGATAGTACAAAATTTTGAAAATCCAAAACTTCCCGACACCCGCTTCCGAATAGCTAACCAAAATCAAGCGATATTTGTATCTAATGCTCGTCAAGCAGTTGAGAACATTCGTCAAGACCGCGCCACTCCCGAGCAATGGCTTGCTATGTTGCAAAAGAACGGAGGTATCAAAGCTGGAGAGGACAAGTGGCTCGGACTATCCGATTGGCTCAAAAACTATTCTCCCTCTGTGTCGCGTAGCGATATAGGGGGAGTGGCTGAAAGCCGAGGGGGTTCTAATACAATCACACGACAACAAATCCTCGACTTCATCAACTCCAACGCTATTCGCATCGAAGAAGTTCACTACACCGACCGTAGCGAAGACGAATTATGGGAAGACTTCAAATCCTCTACCGAAGGCTCTGAAGCTATCAATGCTCAACTATACGAAGATGCTGACGAATGGGTTTCCGAAAACATCAATCCACAAGATTATAACGATGAAGAAGAATACGAAGTTGCCCGTAATAACGCTATAGAAGACTATATCGAAGACGACTTATATGGACGCAACTTCGACCGTGCCGAGCAAAAGGTAAGAGAGGCTTGGGAACAAGGCAATTTGGGTGAATACACCAACCCCATCAACTCTACACGTCTCGATTATACCACACCCGGTCTCACCGACAACCACGAAATAGCCCTCACCATTCCCGACATCGAGCCATACAACGAGTACGATGACGTCCACTTCGGCGATGCCGGTGGCGGTCGTGCCGTTGCATGGATACGATTCGGGGACACTCGTTTAACTCAACGCACACCCATCAACCGCAAAGCTGTTATCGGTGAGAAAAAACATAACGATTTTGGTGGCGATTATTATACCATTGCAGATAACCCCAAAGACTTCATATCACACCGCCAATTAAAAGACGGTCGTATGGTTTTCCTCCCATCTGTAAACGGAAAGTATATCGGCGACACACTCGATACAGCTGTTTTCGACACACTCAACGAAGCAGTTGCAGCTTTGCAACAATACTACGATGCCAACCCCATATATCGCAACACATCGCTCAACGTCCTCGTCATCGACGAGATACAATCCAAGCGTCACCAAGACGGCCGAGAAAAAGGGTATCGTAATCGTGAGGAACTTATTCATCAGCAACAAGCCGAAGAAGAATTTCGCACGGCCACACGCGAGTTTAACGCATTACGAAACAACCTCAAAGAAAAATACGACTACAACAACATCGAAGGTTCTCCCTTGCAACGTGCACGCCTTTTCTTAGAAAAAATGTCTGACGAAGACCGTGCACAATTCAATCAACTTCTTGAGCGTAAACAACAGGCCGAAAGAGTACTGCAAGCCATGCGAGAGCCACAACTCCGCATCGAAGATATACAGTTTACCGAGCATGACGGAATTATAGAGGGACGATATGGCGATATTACCTCAAGATTTGTCGAGGGTACACCCCGACAAGCAATTCTACAAAACATACAAGAACAACTTCGCACACATCGCATTTCCGATGCTCGACGTCTCGTCCCCGATGCACCCTTCGACAAGAACTGGCACGAACTCGCATTCAAGCGTATGCTCCGATATGCAGCCGAGAACGGATACGACCACCTCGCTTGGACTACCGGAGTACAACAAGCCGAGCGATACGACATCGGCAACACCGTTCACGCCATCAATCGTGACGAAACAGGCATTCTTGCCGAAACCTCCTCGGGCGATATATCTATCGACTTCGACAGCGAAGGTAACATCACAACAGGGCAATTCAGTGGCAACACACTCTCCGAGGTATTTGGCAAAGAAACAGCCGTCAAAATACTCAATATGACTCCCGGACAAACCCTCTCCGGTGACAACCTTCGCATCGGTGGTGAAGGCATGAAAGCATTCTACGACCGTATGCTACCATCTTTCGTTAGCAAATACGTCAAGAAGTGGGGCAGCAAAGTACAAGACATCACACTGCCCGATCTTGGCGATAACGGACTAACAATGCACTCTGTCGAGATAACACCCGATATGCGTGAAAGCGTCATGCAAGGACAAACCATGTTCCGCTCTATCCGACCCGACGAGTCACTCACCGACTACGCTCGTGCCGTAGTAGCCAACAGCCAACAATCCACTGCCCCGGCCGGCAACAATACCTCTCTGCCACAAAACCTCAAAGACCGTTTCTCTTTCCGAGAACTCGAGGAACAAACCTTTTCTGCCCCTGCAAGCGATAGCGCGATAGGGGAAGTCCCGCAAGGGGAAGGGGTTAATGAGTTGTCGATCTCTCCCGAAGAGCAAGATATCATCGACCGCGCCAAAGCTAATGGCACATACCTTCTCGCGCCCAACGGCCGTCCTACCAACCTCACTCCTCGTCAGTGGGTACAAGTACGCACTCGCGCTTTCAAAGAGTGGTTTGGAGATTGGCTGAAACAAGCTCGCGTAAACAAACTTCGTTATGCGACCGACGCCACAATTACCGGGAATGAAATAGAAATAACAGATAACGAAAAGCAAAACAAGAAAAATGCTCTTGAATATGGTAAAACGCTACAAGGCGAATACACTAACAAAGACACAGGAAATACTATACAACTGCAACGTGGTAGGAAAAATGGAGGTATAAATGAAGTTTTGCAGCACAACTACAAAGATGCAGAACACCTGCAAAGCATCGCTGCTATTCCGCAAATCATAGTAAATAGTATTTTTGTTGAAGAAGTACCCAACAAAGACACCTCGAAAAACCCCGATGTCGTTGCTTTTCAACACTATGTTTGTGGATTAAAAATTGGCAATACCGATTATACCGTACATTCTCTTGTTGCAGTAGACAAAAAAGGTGACAGATATTATGACCACAATCTTATACATATTGAAAAAATAAAACTGCTTGACATTGTTCAACGTCAAGCAGTAAACGGGATTGGTTTTGGCACAACGCCCGACACAGAGTCTACTACCAATTCTGACTACAAATATAACGCATTACTCTCAATCCTCCAAACAAACGCCTCAAAAATCGTAGACGAAAATGGCGAACCTATGGTCGCAACACACTACTCGCCAAACAAATTCACTACATTTGACACGCAAAAAATTGGAAGTACAACAGATTATGGCGCATTTGGCAAAGGATTTTATTTCTCCCCCAACATGCCCGAGTTTAGATCATTCTATGGTAATGAAAGATATGATGTGTATCTTAACATAAAGAACCCACTCATACTCAACGATGTCGAAAAAATATGGCAAATCCGCAACGACCAACGATATGCCGACAATCTTCGCTTTAATAGTGATAAAATACAAAGCGAAGGCTACGATGGCACGGTTTACATCAACGAGCAAAACGGAAAGATATTAAACCATGAGCTTATTGCATTCTCTCCCAACCAAATCAAATCCGCTACCGACAACATCGGCACTTTCGACTCAAACAACCCCGACACCCGCTTCCGCTCAGCATCTCCCCTCACCACAGCGCAACAAGTAGCCCGACAAGAATTGCCACGTCGCATCGAGCAACACACCGCTGTACTCGCCAAACGACTCGGAGTACCCATCACCGTACTGCACTCCAACGACGATCTACGCCCCCTTGGCCCCGACTTCAACGACCTTGCCGACTGGTTAGATGGCAACATCGACGGCCACACACACCGCATGGCCGGTATGTTCGATGCACAGAGCAACAAACTATTCATCTTCGCTCACAACATTGCCCGCACAGCCGACCCCATAGCAGAGCTCGAAAGCACCATCACGCACGAAGTAGTAACTCATTACGGCCTCCGACAACTCCTCGGCGAACAACGACTCAACACACTGCTCAGCGACACATGGTCAGCAATGCCACAAGACCTGCAACTACGTTGGGGCAAATACGCAATGAACCTCAAGCGCACCGACACGCTGTCGCCCAAACAGCTCGCAACTCTATACTCATCACCAGCCATACAACACAAGGCTGCCGAAGAGTATATCGCGCACATATCCGAGAGCGGAGTTGCCGAGCCAACCCTATGGCAACATATCTGCGCAACATTCCGTCGTCTCCTACGTCGCATAGGGCTATACAGCTACAAACCCACCGAAGCCGACATACGATATATACTATCACAGTCATACAGCTACCTCACCAACAAGTCGCACAACAACCAACAATCCCCTATCGGCACTGATGCCCCTGTAGCCCCTGCCACAGCAACAACAGTCGCCGACACCCGCATTGCCGACTCCGCTCTCTCCACCATCGAGCAAGCAACGGCCGAATACGCACAATACCTCGACAACCAACGTCAAGACATCATCGATGCCATCACACCTGCACCCGACGACTCACCCACAACAGTCGCCCGCAAGGTAATGTTCCGCTCTATTGGCGGCGAACTTGTTACTCGCGATAATACCGAGCTCGAAAAGTTCCTCTCCGATGCCAACCGCATCAACAATGCGATAGCCGAAAACGATGCACGACACAAACACACCACAATAGCCGAGGCACATTACGACTCAATGCAACGTCTGCACAACCTTCTTGACGATCTACGCAAGCAAGGTGCTCTCATCGACGAACGATTCGACCCTTGGCTCACACAGAACCAGGCTCGTTCACGCGCACAAGCCGAAACCAACATCTTCGATCTCACCTATCGCCAGCCTCTATACGAGGCCATAGCACAAAGCATTCGTGCGCTATTCCCGGGCATCAACACCTCAGACAAAGCAGAAAACGCCAAAGGCTACTCGCATCTATCTCTCTACGCACAAGCACGCACAGCCGTCGAACGTCAGGCTATCAAGTCTGCACAAGCTCGTGCCGAAGCCGAAGAGAAAGGCGAGGAGTACAAGGAACGTGACTTCGGTGGTCTTGCCGGTATTCAAGAGGCTATTTTCGGCCTATATAGTGCTATCGATGACAAGGTAGAAGCTGCCAAAGGAAACATCGAGAAACTAACTGAAATCGCCATAGAGAATGGCATACCTACAGTACAAGAGTACATCGACAATGCCGAAGCCAAACTCGGAAGCCCCGACACAGAAGGTACAACTGCACACCAATTGTGGACTGCTATCCGCACCATATCGGCCTACCAACTCACATACGGCCACAACGCAGGTCTTACCTCTCGTGCAGGATACCAAACACTCACATACGGCCACAACATCGACGGCCTGTTGCGAGATCGTTACAATATGCAAGTAAAGCAAATCAAGGACAACCCCGGCAGCTACGACAACGTTACTGACTACGACAACGATGGCAATGCCACAGGAACGCGCAAAGAAATCAACGACAATGCCCGCATCGCTCTCAACAAACTCAACCAAGAGTATGCCGAGGCTATCGATGCTGTTCCTATGCCGGGTAAGAATGGCAGTTGGCAGACACTCATAGATACAGGCTGGCTAACAGAGGAACAAGTAAACGGCCTACACCGTTATTATATGTATTATATGCCTCTTAAAGGGCACGCCGAACTTACTGCCGAGGATATTGTAGATTACGAGAACAAGACACCGCGTAACCTATCGAAGATTAAAGCAGTCGAGGGCCACAGCCATCTCGCCAAAGACCCATTCAATCAACTTATCCTCGACACCCATGGTGCCATACAGAATGCCGAACAGAATCGATGGCGCACACACCTCTACAATATACTCACTAACAACCCCAACCCTTCACAGTATGTTGTCGAACAACGCTTCTACAAGATTGAAACCAAGTCAGACGGTAGCAAGGAGTATGTACCTTATGGCGAGGTAGAAACTATCAACGGCGTAAAGGTATTCATACCCGGTCGTCCCACTGCCGAGGAACTTGCAAATGGCACTGCCTTATCATACAACAACCGCTTCACTCGTGCCGAAGTCGATATACCCATCACCAACGACCAACGTAAGGAGCACTCTGTTACTGTCGTGGTCGATGGCGAGGCTTATAGCATGTTCTTCTACGACAAGCGCATTGCCGATGCCATCAATGGTACCAACATAAAGCGTCCGAGTGATTGGTTGAAATATCTCGACAAGCTGCAAGCCCTCAACCGCTTGTATGCAGGCTTCAAGACATCACTCAACCCCACATTCACGCTCATCTCTAACCTCCCCCGAGATTGGGCGGAAATGGTATCTAATAACCTCATAGAGCACGGCCTTGCACACGCAGTTACATCATTCATATATCGCGTGCGTGCCACTCGTGTAGGAGATGTACAAGCGGCACTGCGCAAGCATCAAGCAGGCGAATTGCTGACAATGGACGATGCTACTACCGATGTCGAACGTTATGTAGTTGAATTCTTCAATAATGGTGGCTCGGTTAATATCACACAGTTGCCCGATTACGATACAGCTAAGGTAGAACTAATGGAAGACCTTAACACTTACATGCGTACAGGAGAAATACCACAAGGCAACTCTTGGGCAAGAGCATTCAACAATATGGCCGAGCGAGTAGAGTTAGCCCCTCGTTTGGCGACATACATCGCTTCGCGCAAACTCGGCCACAACATATCACAATCTATCAACGACGCGAAAGAAGCAACGGTGAACTTCGACCGTAAAGGTTCTTTGTCGGGTATTATGGGTATGTTCCAACTCTTCTACAACGCATCGGCTCAGTCTGTACGCCGACAAATCGGCCTCGCTCGTCGCCACCCTGTACGATTTGCTGCTACTTATGCCACTATCGGACTACTGTCACCCCTTAACTGCATCATGCTATCATACATTGCATCGCTATTACTCGGCGATGATGATGACAACCTTGATAATATTGCACGAAACTACTTCGCCATCAATCCCGAACTGCGTCGTAGATACTTCATTATTCTTATTGGCGACAACTACATACGCATACCTATGGCTGTCAATTACCTGCCATACGTTACACTCGGCGATGTTCTTGCCAATTGGCGACTCAACCCCAACTACCGAGCAAACTCGCTCAAAGATACGCTCGACATTGTTTCGGCTCTCCTCGATACATTCGTGCCATCAATGTTCGCGCAACCCATCGGTTTTGCTTTCGATGCCGTCACTGCCAAGAACAACGAAGAGTCTGCCAATGCTTGGCGTTCTTTGGCCGGCTCTCTTGGAAGCACCGTATTAGGCTTCTTTTTCGGAAGACCTATCGAGCCTCTTATGCAATCCCTCGGCAACTACAACTTCATGGGTAGTACACTCTTCGATATGCCCTACGACAAGAACTCACAAGAGCCGGCCTACCTTCGTGCACGTCAATACACACAACCTGTGTGGGTATGGGCAAGCCACTTGCTAAACGACATCACAGGTGGCAACGATGTGCATGCCGGCTGGCTCAACATCGCTCCCGAGCAAATCGAGAATGTAATGACTGTATTCGGTGGATATGGAGAATATGGTGAAAATGTAGCATCTCTAATAGGAGGAGGGGTAGAACATATTCCACAGATTGTCAACGAAGTAGTGGCTTCGTATATTGACAGAGACGGACTATTACCGTTTGTCAAGGAAACCTTGAGAATATTATACAGCCATACCTTAGGAGAAGATGAATTCAAAAAATCTATCCCCATGCTATCACGACTCTATGGTGGCAACACGAACGAGCGATACGAAAAGGCTATGCAGTCTATGTTCTACGACGATATGACAGCTCTTGCTGGCTACGAGGAATATCGCAAGAACGCAATAACACCCTCTACTCGGGCCGACTTCGACCGCACATACTCCCCCGACGAGCAACGCTACTTTGCCGACCTCGCCACGATGGAAACCATCGCCAAGCGCATACGCAAGGAGATTAAGGCTGCCACACCCGAAGGCGAATCGCCCAAGTACCACGAGGACGAGCGACTCAAGCAACTATACAATCTCGCCAACGAGCAGTTCCATAGTCTTGCATCGGGCAGTTACACCCCCGTCGATGCCCCCCTATATACATATAAATATATAGAAGACGCACTCACCAAGACACCATACCGCATGGCCGATGGCACCTATCGTCTCATCGACTACTCACGCGAGAAGAAGAAAGCCGGCGACGACAACTACGTATCAGTGTTCGACCTGCCCGACGACACAGCCAATGCACTCATCGCCACCTACGAGATATACCGCAAGGCCAAGAATGGTGGATACTCACAGCTACCATCAGGCTACTATCCCGGCATGGCACTCGATGAGATAGGCAAGGCACACGAACAAGTATTCTCTGCACTCGTAAATGCACTCGACAAGCAGTACAATACAGCCAATATAACATTATCAACAGACAAATAACCACCATGCACACCACAATACACGATACATCATAGACATTATAAGTAGGAGGTGTAACACACACCTCCTACCTCGGGTGTCCCAACAAGTGTCCCAACAAGTGTCCCAACATACACCCATCACAATGAAATCATCGAACTATAAACCAATCAATTAACTGTCCCATACTGTCCCATGAAAAACGACAAAGACAACAAAGACAATATAAAGAGCGAAGCACTATCGCTCTATGTAGCCGGCCTCTCCTTGCGCGAGATAGCCCGCCGACTCGGTGTCTCTAAATCCACCATCGCACGCATCATCACACCACAAGCATCAACAACACCGGCCAAGGTTCAGGCAACCAACAAGCAACACACCACCGTTGCAGGCCTTAATACCCCTACTGCCACCATCATCGCTCCTGCGCAACCAGCTAAAGACCCTATAGACCATAAAGACTCTGTAGCCACTAAAGCCATTGTCGGCACTCATGCTGTCGTCGATGTCAACACGATGGTAGCCAACATCAACGAAGCCATATCCGGAATTATAGAACAAATAGCACTCGTCACACCGGCCACCACAAGCATCGACAAGCTCGCCACAGCCGCCGACCGCCTCGCATCAATAGCCGAGCGAGTCATCAACGTCTCACGCATCACCGATAACGATAACACCACTCAGTCGCAATTCATTGCCGACTTCACCTCCCGCCACCAGCAACACCACAAAAACTGAAATCTTACAACCATTAACACCTTTTAACGCGAAATATATTGACAAATAGTAAATCATAGTTTACCTTTGCATCATCAATTCAATCACTATAGTATTAATTAACAATTTCAAAATCATGAGAACTAAAGAACAAATCGAAAGATTAGACCGAATTAACAGAGAATGGCGAACAATCGAGGCAACTAACCCCGAATTAATCGATTCAATCCTTGATGCCGGTATCAAACAAGAATTGCCCATATACATATATGAGAAGCAATTTGTTATCGTAATATACGATAACGATAATGCAGAAGATGCGTATATGTATAGCATCAGCAACAAGCACATTATACCACTATCGTATATTAATAGCATCGATATAGATGATATATGCGAGACATACGATGACAGCTATTCATGCTACGCAGGAATAGAAGAGATAACCCACGGCCAATGCATCAACGTAGAGAACGAACAACGATTGACAGAGCAATTCATTCGCCTATCATACTATCATGCCGACATCACGAATCGACAACTCATCATTGAGACAGGCCACCACCACGAATGGACATCAGCGAGAACTCTCTTGTTAGAAGAGTGTATTGACACTATTAATAATACTTATGCATCTATATCAGAGGAATCAGAAGATGAAAAAGAATATATAGAGAAACTTCAGAATCTAATCGACGAGCGCAACAAACTCATTGCCAACTACAACCATATACGTGATCTATACTACCACGAAGAATGCGAAGAGGACGTCCCAACTTATAACGAATACATCGAGCAGAGCAAATACAACATCAACGCACCTGATAATTTTTGTAATTTGTTTTTAATACCTCAATAATCATGGCACAACTATATTACTACTATTCCGAGGCTCTCGAAGAGGCACGCAAACTATGCGAAGAGATTAACGGGTATATACCCGAGCAAGAAGTAACAGTTGATGACATAACTCGATTCACTTATATTGACCGTAGAATACCATCATGGTGTGGCGAGACCGGAGCTATCGAAGTACAAGATGCCAACTTCCGCACAGTAGAAGTATTCGGTTATTTCACTTGTGATGACGAAGAAGAATAAAAAAGGCGCACCTGTAGGTGCGCCTAATTCATCAATTCACAAGGCTATCGCCTCTATCTACTATAGTAGAAATTAACAGTGCAAAGTTAAACAAATAATCCATAACCCACAACAATATGGACATAAAAAACATCTGCCGGCTCTCAGGCAAGACCATCACACAAGTAGCGCAAGAACTCGGCACCACCCGCAACAATCTCAGCATCATCATGCGAGGCAACCCCACGCTATCCACCATCAACCGAGTCGCCCAAGCCCTCGGCATCACCCCATCACAACTCGTAGAACGACTCAACCAACAATAAGATATGATACATTTCCGTTTCCACAAAGGCTCATTGGCCGACTCTCTCGCCTCCGAAATTACCGGCGAAACTCCTCGGGATATAATAGCCCAACTACGGCAATCAGCAGAGTGTCAATTTGCCGACATAGATACATTGATATGCAGATTTTACGGTAATGAGACACGATGCGAAGCACTGCCAAATTACCGTAATACTTTTATAGTATCAGCAAATCTTAAAGGTTGCCGACATGAACCTCCTGTGGTTATTGGTTTTTGTTCTCACAACCTCATCTAACAGGATATGAACATAACATTTGAGGACCTCGTCTTCGAGCCATACCCGTACCCTGGCTGCCAACAAGCCTCGGCTGATTTAGGCAATGGATACCGCATTAGCGTCATTCAAGGCACACCATTTGCCTCTAATGGTATAGACACATACGAGGTAGGTATCGTTTATTGTGATGAATTTATTACAGTTTATGAGCATCTAACAGCCGAACAAATCAATCAACTGATTAATAACATAACAAAAGCCCCTCTTTAAAGGGGCTTTTTCACCTATCAAGCAATCCTTGACAACTCAACCATAAGAAGGTGGCCGTGGGCCACCTTCTTTTATTCTATCCTACCCATCACATAGTCAATCACCATTCTTATCGCATCATCTGCCATTCTACTTCGCACCTTCGTGTAGTACCTTATTATACCACGACGGCTATCGCTGTGGCCAAGGCAATAATCTATCGTACTCTCACTCACGCCAAGTTCCATAGCCATTTGTGCCCACGTCTTACGTGCCGAATACATTATCACACCTTCTATCCCCAACTCTCCCATCAGCCGGCGAAATAGTCGCGAAACATAAGTCGTAAAATTACGATAGGTGTACTTATAGCCGAAATCCAACCGGCCATCATCACCTATATATCTATCCACTATCTCCCTCGCTTCAGGGGCAATCACTATACTCACACGTTGCACACTCTGCATTCTATTCTTGGTCTTTTCACGCACATATTCCACTCTCTCTCTTCGCCAATCTGCACGCACTATATCAGCCATATTCATTCCCCCGCAATAGAACGACAACATAAACAGATCACGCGCCATCGCCAACCTGCGAATATCTATCTCTGCACAGCGGATCTTATTCAACGTCTCCACATCAATATCAATCTCCCTTATCGCTCCATTCGGTATGCGCACACCGGTAAAAGGGTGTACATCATATCGCACATACTGCAACCTGATAGCCCTATTCACAATAGTTCTCACATTACGCAGCGCAATACTCACAGTGGCAGCCGCAAAACCTTGACGCATCAACCACCTACAATAATTATTAACCAGCTTAGGAGTAATACCCTCCATCATCACATCGCCAACAGCCCGAGCAAAACGCCTCGACTCAACGCCAAGAACTATGGCATAACCCTCACGACCATCTTCGCGAAGCTCCGCTATATATTCCTGTATCACATCATCGAAGGTTAATACATCACGAGCCTGACGTTTACCCATCATCACGTCTCGCAGTTCCCGGCAACTATACTGATCTACATCTCGCACAGCATCAAGATGTCGTTCATAGTCACACATCATATCGTTCAGTGTCCTATTCAGTTCCACCGCACGCTCATGATTGACCACTCGGCCATTTCGCCATTGTTTTGCACTTGTCAGCACCACCGGTGTCGCAATATATACCGTACTACCATTATGGGCCAACGCAATTTGAACCTTGTTACCTTTTTTTGTCCATCTGTCATCGCGGACACACAATCTCATTATTGCCATACTTCAGTTGTTTTTAAAGCAGAAATCAATTTTTGGAAATCCATTTGGAAATTTGAATATCCCAAATTTGAACTATTTTCTGTTTTTTTTTAACAACTTTCGTGTCGCACCTCAACTCATACCCAAATGTAAGCAACTAATTTACAACCACTTACAGCTGAGCGACAAACGGGACTCGAACCCGCGCCCCTGAGCTTGGGAAGCTCATGCTCTACCAACTGAGCTACTGTCGCATGTAGATGTTACAAATGTACGCTTTTTATTTTAATCATCAAATTATATAACGAAAAAAGTACATTATCGCAATTTTTCTATTGAGGTACCATAGCCATCAATCTACCACCTCTACCAAGAAACTGACGGGACGGAAGCCATCGTTACACGATAGCATTGCCGAGTGAGGATTACGCATCCAACCATCAAAAAAGTTGCCTCCACCTTGAGCCAACTCCGTAACAAACGGCAATAGTGTCTCCCATGCACTATCGCACATTCCCTCGGGCTTGCGCCCATCTATTACATCAAATGTCTGGCCCACACGCATATCGCAAGTATGCTCGATAGGATTTTCATACAACGACATCAAGTCGCTATAGCACGCCATTCGCATTACGGTTATACGCACTCTCTTCATACACAGCTATTTCTCAAATGAACTTTTAACAGCATATCTCTCCTCAAGGAATGCCTTCATACGACGACAATCGGCCTCTGTTGCTCGCTCATTGTCATTAACACATATCATCAACGGATTGTGCTCGCGCATGATAGCATCGTAATTGCGCATATACACCGACACTATGCGCGAGTCACTTGCAAATCGATGGGTCAATATTGCTTTCAAAGCCTCACCCAAGGTATTGATGCGATTGAAGCGTCGCACCAAGCGCAATTGCGCCCGCCCGGTTGCCAACGCATAGTAATCGACAAAGCTGCGGTGCATATCATCTTCGTGCCGAAAACGCTTGTAGGTTGTAGCTTGCCATTTATCGGCATAGAGATTGGTCACACAATATTCATAGATACTCTTACGGTAGGCATCAAGGCCGTGATGTGGCGAGTATTTTATCAGCGTTCCGGTCTGCTCATGCACCATATCTTGCATACGCACCACCATGCGATGATATGACCCTACGGCATAATTTCGCTTACGATTGAAGTGTTTTACTCGCACTATAGGTGTTCCATCGGTATTGAAAAACACATCGGGCGTAGTGGGAGCCGAGAAGAGTGTATCATCGTTGCCCAATATGAAGTGTTCACTGAGCCCGGGTATCTTATATATACAACTTTCTATAGCACTGCTACTGAACACAGGCAAAGCATCGGCTGGAAAGATGGTACGATGATCGACTATGGTGACACGAGGGTGATTCTCGCGCAACCATGCAGGACGCTGATTGTCGGTGACAATATATATGTGGTTTATCCAGGGCGCATACATCTCTACCGAACGCAACGAGTATCGCAACTCGTCATTGTTGCGCCATCGAGCCGCCGAGGCATTCTCGGCAATGTTATTGACTTTGTTGTCCTTGTAGCTCAAGCGCTTGGCTTGCCAATCGGGGTCGTTACCATCGACCCACATATATACCAAATCAATAGGGAAGTTCATAGTGTTATGGAGTGCGTGAATAAATCTGTGTTATAGACTGCTATCGACCTGTCAATGCCATATATAGGTGTATGCTTTAACGACAAGTTGCGTCAATAATGACGACCGATACAGTGTGCTCAACGGGGCTTTTCGTATCTCCTTGCCCAACCAGGGATATTCATTCCATAGATTATACTTATGCACTATGGCATACCACCCGGCTCTTATGAATACACCTCCTGCAACTTTCTCTACCGGCGACCCTTCGAGACGGTCTCTATAATAGGCACAAAGGTCGAGCATATTGCGTATAGAGGCGAGGTGTCGGACGTGAATATTCTGCACCGAAAGCGAATTGGGGTTATTGAGGCGGTAATGGTACAGAGTCTCACGCAAATAGGCAAAACTCTTGGCATAGAAGATAATCTGCGACATCAAGCATATATCTTCGTGCATACCATATCGAGGCGTCACTATTATGTTATCGGTGTAAAGTCGGCGACGGAAGCACTTGCTCCATGTGTAGGCATAAGAGCGCAGGTTGAACAAATTGGCAATATACAAGCCTTTGGTGTGGGCTGTATATAGTTTCTCATGCTTTACAGGGCGACGATTATTATACTCCTTGATAAAATCGAAATATATAAAGTCGGCACCGGTACGGTCGGCCTCAGCCATTACCTTTGCTACGGCATCATGTTCCAACCAATCGTCCGAATCGACCAACAATACATACTCGCCGGTAGCATGCTCAATGCCTGTTTTGCGTGCAAGAGGCAGCCCTTCATTCACTTTATTTACCACAACAATATCGTTGCGTCTATGTTCATACTTCTCTTGTATCAGTGTCTCAAGTATATCCATTGAGGCATCTTTGGTACCATCATTGACAAATACATATTGTATATTATCGTATGTCTGCCCAAGTGCCGAGTCGGCAAACTGGCGTATATACTTCTCTACACCATATATGGCTACAACAAGAGAAATCTTATAATTGCTCATACCCTACAACCTTATAGAATTATGTATATATATAATGTATGATACAAAACTCACCATTACACAATATCCTTAAATCGGTCGGGAATGCGCACTACCACCTTGTTGATGGGATTCCAAGGCTTGTTGATGGCATATATAGGTCGCAAATACTGTTGCACACAACGCACTCGGCCTACGGTTTTATCCCAATCGCGCGCCTTCGCTGCTGTGACAACAAATATGGTTCTGGCCCTTTTCTTGATGTGCTTGAGACGGCCGGTCGATACAAGGTCGGCATTGCTCATGCGGTCCTCTATCATCTTATAGTCGATACTGCCAAAGTGAAACAAGAATAGGTTTTTATCAATATGGAAGTTATGACCTTTGACACGGTGAAATCCCGAGCCCCATCTTACAGGACGTGCTATAACCGAGGGTTTGGTATATCTTGAGCACAAATAGGCATAACGACGCTGGTTGAGAAATGGTATATGGGCATCTATTACACCTTCGCAATCGAGATGCTGCCCCACATCAACTCCAAGGCCCGAAACCGACACATCAATCTTTATAGAACTAAGGTACTCACAGAGCGACAGATTGACCTTCGGATCTACGACAAGAAATTCATCTGCATCGGTACCTATCACCAAGTCATAGTGTTCCTCGGTCATCAAGCGTTTGGCCTGACGCGACAGAAATCCAAGACGCTCCTTTTCCGACTTCACAACAAGGCCGGGAATACGAGGCTTCAACTCGGTATATACGCCCTCACAAAACGAGGGTACCTGCTGATCCTCTCCATCAAAATATATTCTTAAATTATCACGACCAAACTGTGCACCATAGTATTCTACCCACTTGCGCAAGTAAAACTCATCATTACGCACCATAGTGATAACACATATCTTCTTCATAAAATATAATCTTTATCAAATACAAAGATAGTCCATGACAATCGAATAAACAAATATATAATTTACAAAAGTACCTTTATAGATATTTATAGACAAAAAGCAAGAAGAATGCCACCATTCTTTGCGACAAGTGTTTCGATATAAGCAATTATTTTGTATGTTTGCACAAAAGATGACACATACAGCAACTATCACAACATGAAACGGATAGGAATTTTATCGGACACTCATGCCCATTGGGACGAACGATATGCACAATACTTGGCACAATGCGACGAAATATGGCACGCAGGCGATATAGGTAGTGTAGAAGTATTAGAAAAACTCGAAGCCCTTACCACCGTACGCGCTGTGTATGGCAATATTGACGGGCAACCTATTCGCTTACGCACCAAGCAACATCAAAGATTTGACATAGAAGGTGCAAGTGTGTGGATAACACACATAGGTGGCTATCCCGGCAAATATGCTCGTGAGGTCACTCCCGAGATATATCGCAATCCACCCAAACTCTTTGTATCGGGACACTCACACATTACCAAGGTCATGTACGACAAGACATTAGACTGCCTACACATCAATCCCGGTGCAGCCGGGTTGTATGGTTTTCACAAGGTACGCACTTTGGTGCGACTGGTCATCGACAAAGGCACCTTCAGCGACCTCGAAATAATAGAGTTGTCGGAATAACGAAAATATAAAATATGCCAATATTGCTATATTGACAAAAAGAATTTCTATATTTGTGGGTTATAAAATTATTGTACAACCAATTGATATATACCTATTGAAATAAAATGAAGGCAGCATATTACCCTATACTACGCATCGTACTCACACTTGTATCCGGCATATTCATGATTATATATCCGGCCGGTGTATTGTCATACATAGCCATTATCATAGGTCTATTGCTCATTATACCCGGTCTCATACAACTCTTGCGATATGCCATCGTTTTCACCAAGCGCAATCGTCGCGACCGTCGCAATAGCCCTATCACCTTTCCTTTCATTGCATTGTTGTGTACATTGGCCGGCATTGCTATTATTATTTTTTCTGATGAGATAGTCAAAATATTCTCATTCATGTTGGCCACAGGCCTCATCATTGCAGGCATTTATGAGATAGTAATGATATTGCGTTCTACCACTCGCAACATGATTGCATTCTACATACTTCCCACACTGCTTACGCTATTAGGCATCTTTATTCTGGCCAATCCGCTCAATATGCTACCACACATGATAGTAATACTCTTTGGTATAGGAGCTGTCGTATATAGTATAAACGAGATTATATACATGGCTCGGATAAGTCGCTAAGCGCATTGACCTAAGCACCATAGCGACTATCTGAAGTAACGTACGGTGCGGGTATCTTCGAGTATTTCAAATATGAGTTGCATTACCTGTGGTATAACACGACGTACCTCGGGCGATAACTCTATGCCTATGGTAGGATTGCTGTGAACGCTGATAGATAGCATATCGACATGAGGAATGTGCTTGTGTGAATGGATTGAGTCAATCATATTGCGCACAACCGGTTCATGATTATGCAATAGTTGTTGATAATCGGCCGGATATTGTGGCGAGAACCGCCTTACAGTACCCACCGGACTGCCATCTACCGCAGCCTCTATCCATATAAGATGATTATATTCGCACACTATATCTATAAGAGTTTCGTTACCCACTCCCCCATCTAATACATCAACTCCATGGGGCATAACCAACGACTTAAGCATGTGCACAATATGCACCCCTACACCGGCATCATTCAATACCAAATTTCCAATTCCAAGTATCAACACGTTTTTCATCACACTCTATTTTTCAGGCCAAACCATATCGCGCGCTATTGTTCATATAGCACCCATATAATCAACTAACGAACTACAACCATTCAATGTTCGGCATCGAAATGAATTATTACACTTACTACCCAAATTGCAGTAGATATTTTAGCATCACAATATATTGTTTTTCATACCTTAAAATTGTATCTTTGTCCGTTAAACACAAAAACCTAAAAGTTATGAAACGAATACTATTTTTCGGTACAATAGCACTAATTTGCCACCTAACCACTTCATGTAGAGGCAACTACGAAGCAACAAAAAACGCTTATGAAAAGGCAATGGAGGCTGCAGTAGAGCGTCCTACCATCACAGCCGATACTCCTACCGATGATGCTATAACCGAGATACAACCTATGGTGAACCAAACCGCCGAAGCTCGAGAGCGCAGTGAGAGTGTCAATGTACTCGATGATGCCACCTTGAGTACATATAGTGTGGTGGTGGGCAGTTTCAAGCAACGCACCAATGCCAACGACATGCGCGACCGTCTCAAAGAAGATGGCTATCAGGCAGTTGTCGCTCAGAATGCACACGGCATGTACAGAGTAATAGCTTGTAGTTTTGCATCGCGTACCGAGGCAAACATTGCTCGCAGCGAACTCTTGAAACGCTATACAGCCAACTATATAGGCAATCCTTGGCTCTTGATACAGGAGTAATCAATGCCTTGCCATTGCAATACAACAGCATAAGTGTCAATTACCATACACACATGGCTTAAAAATTCACTGCATCGATATAATTTATAGGCACAAACTACGTTTACTATATATAACTTGTATGCAAGCCAAGTTGTATTTTGACACACTAAGTACTGCGATAGAATGTATATGAACCATATAAGGACTGCCATCATAACCCTCATCACTCTATTGTTGCTACCCCTCACAGGGTATGCACAAGAGGGTCGTACATCATACGACTTCATGAACATAACTCCATCGGCGCATGCCTATGCGTTGGGAGGCAACAATATATCTATCATCGAAGAAGATATAACCTTGATAGAAAACAACCCCGCATTGCTGGGCCCTGAGATGCACCTGAAATGGGGTATCAACTATATGATGTATGTAGCAGGCATACACTTTGCCGGCACCACCTTTGGAGTAGCTACTTCCAACCGCAGTGCCTTCGCTGCCGGCATACAGTACTATGGGTATGGCTCTATGCCACTTACCGATGAGACCGGACAAGTCTTAGGCAAATTCAGTCCGCAAGACATACAGATACAATGTACCTATGCTCACGACATTGTAGAAGGATTGCGTGGTGGTGCCAAGGTCAAGTTTGTATATTCCAATTATGAGCAATACACCGGCATGGCACTGGCAGTAGATTTGGGATTGAACTACTACAATGCCGAGCATGAATACTCGCTCTCACTTGTCGGCCGCAATCTGGGTGGACAACTCAAAAGATTTGCCAACAGCTATGGCAACCTACCTATGGACCTACAATTTGGCTATAGTCAAGTAGTAAAAGATACCCCCATACGCATCTCTATTACAGCACATGACTTGTGGCGTTGGAAGATACCCTACCCCACGACAAGCAATAATGGCAACAGCATTGTCACCAACGATAAGTTCTTTGAGCACTTTTTCCGTCACCTCATCTTTGGTGCCGAATACCTCTTCAGCGAGAACTTCTACATAGGACTTGGTTACAACTACAAGGCTGCCAGTGATATGCGCACCGACAATCGCAATATACTATCGGGGTTCAGCATAGGAGCCGGACTGAAAGTAAAGATGTTTGCTATAGATGTAGCCGTAGCCGGACATCACCCCGGTGCTACAACCCTTATGCTCAATCTATCGACAAGCCTCAATGAGTTTGCCCGATAAATATATACACAACAACAACTCATGAACAACAGACTTATAACAATAGCAATAGACGGATTTTCGTCATGTGGCAAAAGCACAATGGCCAAGGAGTTGGCACGACGCATTGGCTATATCTATATCGATAGCGGAGCTATGTATCGAGCCGTCACCCTATACTGTCTTGATAATAACTTGATAGAAAATGGCGAAGTACACCGCAATGCACTGGCCGCTGCGATGGACAATATTGCCATTACATTTATGACAAACCCCTCTACCGGCCGACAAGAAACATACCTAAATGGTGTGTGCGTTGAACAAGAGATACGTTCGATGCGTGTATCGCAGAGTGTAAGCCTTGTGAGTCAGATTGACTTTGTTCGTGAGGCTCTTGTAGCTCAACAACGAGCATTGGGTCAAGCCAAAGGCATTGTAATGGACGGTCGCGATATAGGTACAGCTGTATTTCCCGATGCCGAGTTGAAAATTTATGTTACCGCATCGGCCCGAGTTCGTGCCGAGCGTCGAGCTGCCGAAATGAATGATGCCGACATATATGCCATAGAGCGCAATATCATCATGCGCGATGAGATGGATATGACTCGACAAATAAGTCCTCTGCGTAAGGCCGATGATGCCATCGAACTTGACAACTCGCATATGACCATTGATGAGCAAAACGCATGGCTCGAAGCACGATATAACGAAACATTGGAGAGACTCAACAAGCAATAACATGGCTAAAGTAGAAATTGATAGCAACTCGGGATTTTGCAACGGTGTGGTAAGAGCCATACAAGCTGCCGAACAAGAACTTGAAAAAGGCGAACAGCTATATTGCTTGGGCGATATAGTACACAATAGCAACGAGGTAGAACGCTTACGTGCCAAGGGACTCATTACAATCAACCACGATGAGCTACGACAACTTCACAACGCCAAGGTATTGCTACGTGCGCATGGCGAGCCACCCGAGACATATCGCATAGCTCGCGAAAACAACATTGAAATTATAGATGCTACTTGCCCTGTGGTGTTGCAGCTACAACGCAAAATCAAACGTAGCCACGATACCCGCACATCGGCTCAAGACCAACTTCTCATATATGGCAAGGTGGGTCATGCCGAGGTAAATGGACTTGTGGGACAGACCAACGGCGAAGCTATCGTGCTTGAAAGCCCAGCCGACCTCGAGAAAGTAGATTTCAATCGCCGCATTACCCTATATTCGCAGACAACTAAGTCGGTTGAACACTTTGCCGAGATGGTACAAATCATTAAAGAACGTACCGGCAATAACAACTTTGAATGGCACGATACTATATGCCGACAAGTTGCCAACCGCATACCCAATATTCGCGAGTTTGCCCGCTCACACGACCTTGTACTCTTTGTATGTGGTAAGAAGAGTAGCAACGGAAAGGTGCTATACGAAGAGTGTCGGTCGGTCAATGACAACACACACATGGTATCGGACATCGAAGAGCTCGACCCTGCTTGGCTGGTAGGTAAGCACAACATAGGTATATGCGGAGCCACATCTACACCTCGCTGGTTGATGACTCTGTTTCAAGAAAAAATAGAAGAAATACTCAACGACTAAAATACTGCCGGAGGAAAAGCCAAGGCTATTTATGCAATTGTTGCAACAACTCTTTGTTTATTCGACGACGTTTCGCATCGAATATCCAGCCCCACTTGTTGAAATATCGTATCATATTGACAATGTGTATATACAACATGCGCACACTGCGATATGATGCCGCACGATGATGGTGTACAACCGATACGTGCGGATAGTACATCGTGCGATAATGTTCGTGCATACGGCGTGTTATGTCTATATCTTCGGGGTACATGAAGAAACGCTCGTCAAACAGCCCTACATGCCGCAGGCTGTCGGTGCGAAACATCATGAAACTACCTTGATGATATGGGACATTCATCTCACAGTCATGATTGGCAAACTGCAACAAGTAACGACGGTTGCGACTACGTGTCAGTGCAGCCGGGAGGAAACGACGTGCAATGAGGTCGATAGGCGTAGGCAACATACGCACTGTGTATTGCAAAGAACCATCGGGATATACAATCTTGGGTTGTACTTGTGCCACATCGACATTGTCGTCCATATACGCCACGAGCGACTCTAATACTTCGGGAGCAAAAGCTACATCGCTATTGAGTACCAAATGATATGGTACACCCTTCTCAAGTACCTTAGCAATAGCCTTATTGTGTCCGGCTCCATAACCTACATTATCGCTTGCTATATATACTACACCATGCCGGGCACAGAATTGCGCTATATAATCTTGACGAGAATTATCTACCACATAGATAGTATCTACTACAGCCGATTGCAACGACCGTAGGCAACATGCCAACTCATCGAGTGACGTATGATACGTTACTATTGATACCGATAGTCTCTTCATCAAGATAGCTGATATTGATGTACAAATTTAATGAAAATATTTCAAAAATAGGAGAAAACCTACCTATTCTCACAACAATACTTTCTCTACGACATGTCCAACTTGCACCAGGTAGATGCCATGAGGAAGAACAATATTGGCAACTTCCGACACGATGGTACTATACAACAATGTGCCCCCCAATGCATGTATTGTCACAATAGTATCATCGGCTACACCTTTTACCAACAATACACCATTGCAACCAACTACTTCACAGACACCTTCAGCTTCGATTTTTTCTACCGCCGATAAGTCCTCTTTTATATTGTCAAACTCGCTCCAATATGAAGCCATACGATATGACTCAACACTGCCTTGTGGGACATAGAGCGGAATAGATTTATCTACATCTAAAAAAGTATCATCGGCAATCTTCGGAGGATTTACAGCCTGCGAAGTTATAGCAGTAAGCCCGGTACAGCCCTTAAAGGCATATGCGCCTATTTGTTGAATTTTATCATGAAAGGTAATTTCTTTCAAACTTACGCAACCTGCCCAAGTACCAACTTCGATTTTTGTAATGCGAGCCGGTATCGTAAAACCTATCAGACTTGAGCAACCCGAAAAGGCATACGCTCCTATTTCGAAAACACTACTTGGCAACATAACGTCGGTCAATGCAGTGCAGTTTTTAAAGGCATCATCGCTAATAGATGTCACTCGATTGGGTATATCTATCACCTGTAGAGCCGTACAGTTCTCAAATGCCGAACTATTGATTGCAGTAACACTATTGCCTATTGTCACATCACTCAAGCTTACACAATCTTTAAATGCATATCGCCCTATCGATGTCACACCATTGCCTATTGTTATCTGCTTCAGCCCCACACAAGAGGAAAACGAGCCATTGCCTATAGTCTTTACATTATCGGGAATAACTACTTCCGATAAGCCTACACAACCGCTAAAAAGACCTCCGGGTATAGATATTACAGAACTGCCTATTTCAATAGCAGATAGATTATTACAACCATCAAACACATACGCACCCGACGTACACCTTACGGCATTGAAACGTACCATTTTCAGATCATTGCAACCTTTGAAGGCATAGTTACCAATAGTGGCTATAGAAGAAGGAATATCAATCTCTTCAATAGCCAAATTCTCGGCAAAGGCATAATCGCTTATCGACACTACATCATATACAACATCTTCATGTGAAACTGTTGCCGGAATATATATGACACCCGAATATTCGGCCGAATACTCATCATAACTATTACCTTGATAAGTAACCTCGATGGTCTTTTCGTCACTATCTATTATATCATAATAGATACCATCGGCCTCAAAGTCGTGTGCATATAGCTCTATACAACCCACCAAACTCGCTACTACAACGCACAAACGATATAATACCCTACTCATGTCCATGTTGCTTTGATACTGCAAATATAAGAAATAATAACTATAGATGTATAAAAAGGGCTATATCCTCAACGAATATAGCCCTTTTTACATTTCACTATGTCCCGTCCTAAAATAGCGTTACACAATAAAAAGTAAAGCTATGGAAGAAGAGAGTAAAAGCTTGTATATCAAGCGAACGCAACGCGACTATCCGATGAGTTTCAAGTTGGCGGTAGTCCGAGAAGTAGAAAGTGGCGCGATTACAAACAACGGAGCAATGCGCAAATATGGCATTCAAGGTCACGGTACCATTGTTGAATGGCGCAGAAAATTTGGTAACTTTGAGGTCGGAAATACAGTT
>JAFQRE010000034.1 GCA_017410245.1 Bacteroidaceae bacterium | reverse complement strand
TCGATGGCTATACACCGGTGATAGGTGTGCGACAAGATAGCGATGGCATCTATTATTGGACACTCGATGGCGATTGGCTGCTCGATGCCGATGGTAATAAAATCAAAGCGCAAGGCATTGACGGTAAGGACGGAGCCGATGGCAAGGACGGTGAGAAAGGCGATCCGGGCGATCCGGGTGCTCCGGGACAAAATGGTCAAGACGGAAAAGACGGCCAAGATGGAGCAGATGGTATCACACCGCAGTTGAAGATAGAGGGAGAGTATTGGTATATCTCCTACGATAATGGTGCATCGTGGACTCAACTCGGCAAGGCTACGGGCGAAGATGGCAAAGACGGCCAAAATGGAGCCGATGGCAAGGACGGTCAAGATGGCGACTCATTCTTCAAGAGTGTTACGCAAGACGAAGAGAATGTATATTTCGAGTTGGCCGATGGTACACTCATTACCCTGCCCAAAGGTACGGCATTGAATATCACTTTCGATGAGTCTGACTTGGTAGTTATGTCGGCAAAATCGACTCGTAGCATAGGCTACAGCGTATCGAGCATGACCGATAAAGTAACTGTCGAAGTAACATCGTCGGCCGATATCAAGGCCAAAGTTATCCCTGCCGACAATAGTGGAAAGACCGGTACTCTGCAAGTAAGCACCGGAAGTGCTATTGACGAGTATAGCAAAGTAATAGTCTTTGTATCGAATGGCGATAAGGTTATTATGCGCAGTATTGCATTTGAGGAGGCCGGCTTGGTAGTAGAGGAGAATGCCACTAAAATAGCGCCTGCCGAGGGAGGCGAAGTGGTGTTGGAATTCCTTACCAATGTGAAGTGCGAGGCCTCTATACCCGAAGAAGCACAAGAGTGGATATCGGTAGTACCCGCGACACGTGCCATGACTCGACAAGCTATTACATTGAAATTGGAACCAAACGAAGGTTATTACCGTAGCGCAACTGTAACAGTACAATCCCCCGATGGCCGATTGTGTGTAGAATACCAAGTAGAACAAGATGGAGACTTGGGCGTTAATATTGACCCTAATGCTGTGCCCGACAATGAGATTTGGTATAGGACAACAGATGGGGAAATGATATATATATATGGTTATAAAGATACTTATGGTCACGAGCCTTTTAACACCTCTATTGTTTCTCATACATACGAAAAAGGTTTAGGTATTATCCGATGTGATGAGCCTATAACAAGGATTAACGACTTTGCTTTGGGAAATTCTGTAGCTCTTGATTT
Organism: Bacteroidaceae bacterium; assembly: GCA_017410245.1. GTDB lineage: Bacteria > Bacteroidota > Bacteroidia > Bacteroidales > Barnesiellaceae_A > Barnesiella_A. The sequence goes on along the minus strand of JAFQRE010000034.1, from coordinate 116,598 downwards.
GATAGAACTATATTTGCCTGATTGCATAGAATATCTTGGAGCGGGAGCAATACAAGATACAGATTTAACCACATTACGTATTCCTAAAAACTTAAAGTGTGTTGAACATTGCGGCTTAAATAATCATAAATTAGAATCTTTTACAGGCTATCACATATCAGAAGACGGAAGATGTGTTATCATTGAAGATGGTTTTATGCCAAATTGTGGCAGCGCACAAATTCCTGTTAAAAACTATATGGCAGCCTTTGCACCCGCTGGAATTACAGAATATACTCTTCCTAACAATGTGGAGATTCTTGGTTTGTATGCTTTTGCTTGGTGTCCAGAATTACGAAAGATTACTTTCAATGAGGGACTTAAGACAATAATGAGAGACTGTTTTGTGGATACACATTTAGACTGCGAAATAATTCTTCCTTCTACTCTTGAATCCCTTGACTCATATGCCTTCCGTTCTTGTTCAGGTATTAAAGGGTTCTATGGTAATGAAAAATTTCACACTTCAGATCATTTATGCTTGATATTTGAACAAACGTCTTTCTGGGGAGAACCTGAGAAGAATGGAAAATGGATTAATCGTTTTGTCGGATATGATATAACTGATTATTCTATTCCTGAAGGAATAACTGGTATTGAAAACTATGCGTTTGATAAGATGCCCAATCTAAAAACAGTCACACTACCATCTTCAATTGCTGAAGTTGGAGCATCTGCATTTAATCATTGCAATAATCTTGAGGCTCTATATGGAGAATGCGTATCAGATGACCACAAGGCAATTGTTTTTGATACACAGTTTAGGAAACTCGTTATAACAAAGGGTGTAGTCAATTACACTATACCTGATGATATTACAAGTATTGGATATTGCGCTTTTACAGGGAGCCCTGAAATAGAAACTATAACAATGGGAGACCAAATCACTCACATTGAAGGTTATGCGTTTTCAGAATGTCCAAACTTACAAACCATAACTTTATCAGCAGGATTAAAAGACATAAGTGGTTATAATGCTTTCATTCATAGCAGTAAATTGGAATCAATATATTGTAGGGCTTTGGTTCCTCCTTTGTATTCTGATTACCAAATGTCGGAATTTCCAAATCTAAAATTTTATGTACCGGAACAATCTCTTGCATTGTATCAAAATAGCGCTGGTTGGTCTTTGTATAGAAAATACTTTGTGGGCTATAAATATACTGATTTACCTAAGCCTGATTACTACATCTCCACCGACTATTCTCAAGATGGTGTTGTAACTACTTTGCAAACAGCCACCAAGGGTAATGGTATTGATATAGTGTTGATGGGAGATGCTTATAGCGACCGTCAGATAGCCGATGGTACTTATCGCACCGATATGGAGTATATCTACAATAACATCTTTACCGAAGAGCCTTACAAGTCATTTAGAGACTACTTTAATGTGCAATATGTAAATGTGGTATCGGCAACCGAGGGGTATGAGTATGGTAATACTGCCCTCGCTGGATACTTCGGCGATGGCACTTTGGTTGGTGGAAACGATAATGCGGTGTTCAACTATGCACTGAATGCCATTTCGGAGAACGAAATGAACGAAGCATTGCTAATCGTAGCCATGAACTCCGATGCGTATGCAGGAACTTGCTATATGTATTATCCCGACAATAATGCAGGGTATGGCAATGGTGTATCGGTGGCATATTTCCCACGTGGTGGCGATGAAACAACCTTTGCCCAACTGCTCCACCACGAGGCGTGCGGTCATGGTTTTGCCAAACTTGCTGATGAGTATGCATATGATGGTTATATTCCATTATCTTTAGTTGAGCATTATGCGTTATATCAAAAGATAGCTGGCTGGTGGAAGAATGTCGATTTTACCAACGACCTGTCGCAAATACGTTGGAGCCATTTCTTGAATGATAGTCGCTACCAATACGATGGCTTGGGTGCATATGAGGGTGGATTGACCTACAGGAGTGGTGTGTGGCGACCCACCGAGAACTCTATTATGCGCTACAACACCGGTGGCTTTAACGCCCCATCGCGCGAGGCGATTTACTACCGCATACACAAGTTGGCCTATGGCAATAGTTGGCAATATGACTACGAAGAGTTTGTGGAGTGGGACGCTCGCAATCGCAAGACCGAAGCCGAAATGTCGCGTGCACCTTACCGCGCACCGGCCAACTTCAAGCACACAGCACCTCCTGTGGTGATAAAAGGCTCGTGGCGCGATGCCAAACCCAAAGAGAAATAAAAATATATAAACACGCAAATAGGCTGCCTCGGGTAGCCTATTTGCGTGTTTAACACTCTAAATAATAAGCTGACGCTTATTCACTTTTCCTATCCTTTGATAAGCCGGGATTGCTTTTTTGTGTAGATACATGCTATCTTTATGTACAAATGTATAAGAAATAGTTGCATTTGTTTTACTACAATATGTGGCAACTATATTATCTTTGTCTTGAAATCGTACAAACACATTATTTAATCTAATATGAACACACGACAACTTACTTGCATTATTTCTGCTCTTCTGTTGAGTTTCACTGTAGCAATGGCTCAGGAGTCATCGCATAGCCTCATGACTTTGTGGGGCGAGAGTATTGATAAAGAGAATGTATGGAATGAGTATCCTCGTCCCAATATGGAGCGTGGCGAGTGGCTTAACCTCAATGGCGAGTGGAACTATGCCATAACTGCTCAAAACTGTGCTGCCCCTAACGAATATGAGGGCAATATCTTGGTGCCTTTTGCTGTGGAGTCGCAGTTGTCGGGTGTAGAGCGTCGCCTGTCGGAGCATGAGGCCTTGTGGTATCAACGCACGTTTACGATTCCTGCCTCGTGGCGTAAGAATAATGTATTGTTGCACTTCGGAGCTGTCGATTGGCAGGCCGATGTGTGGGTAAATGGTGTGAAAGTGGGTACACATACCGGAGGCTATACCCCCTTTGCATTTGATATCACTGCTGCGTTGAAAAAGGGCGAGAACAACCTTGTGGTGCGCGTGAAAGATACTACCGACAAAGGCTACCAACCGCGTGGCAAGCAAGTGAGCAATCCCGGTGGTATATGGTACACACCTGTGAGTGGTATATGGCAAACGGTGTGGTTGGAGCCTGTACCTGCTACGCACATAACCGATGTGCGCATATTGCCCGACATCGACCGCAATATACTATCGGTAGGCGTTGCACACTCCGGCACAGCTGCCAATATTGTTGCCGAAGTGAAGGTGTATGATGGTGGTAAGCTGGTAGCCCAAGCATCGAGTATCAACGATGTTGCAGTAGAGGTATTGATGCCTCAAGATGTGAAGCGATGGTGCCCCGATGCACCCTTCTTGTATGATATAGAAGTGGCCATAAAGAGCAACGGACAGCAACTCGATAAGGTAGATAGCTATGCAGCCATGCGCAAGTTTTCGACACGTCGCGATGCCGATGGTATAGTGCGCATGCAACTCAACAACAAAGATTTGTTCCAGTTTGGCACGCTCGACCAAGGTTGGTGGCCCGATGGACTCTATACAGCACCCTCGTACGAGGCTCTTATATACGACATCGACAAGACCAAGGAGTGGGGCTTCAATATGATACGCAAGCACGTCAAGGTAGAGCCTGCTTTGTGGTATGCCCATTGCGACAAGGTGGGTATGATAGTGTGGCAAGATATGCCCAGTGGCGATAGTTGCAATCCTTGGCAAAACCGTCAATACTTTGTAGGTAGTGAGAATGAGCGTTCGGCAGCATCGGAGGCCAACTTCCGCAAAGAGTGGCGCGAGATTATCGATTATCTGTACTCCTATCCTTGTATAGCCGTATGGGTGCCTTTCAACGAGGCTTGGGGACAATTCAAGACTGTAGAGATAACCGAGTGGACCAAAAATTACGATCCCTCGCGCATGGTCAATTCGGCCAGTGGTGGTAACTTCTTCCCCTGTGGCGACGTGTTAGACCTTCACAACTACCCGGCTCCCGAGATGTATCTGTATGATGCTACACGTGCCAATGTGTTGGGCGAATATGGCGGCATAGGATATGCCTTGGAAGGCCACTTGTGGGAGCCCGACCGCAACTGGGGATATATACAATATAACTCTTCGCAGGCTGTTACCGACGAGTATGTCAAGTATGGCGAGATGTTGCTCCAATATATTCAACGAGGCTTCACCGCTGCCATCTATACGCAGACAACCGATGTGGAAGTAGAGGTGAATGGTATCATGACCTACGACCGCAAGGTGGTGAAGATGGACGAAGCTCGCATAAGAGAGATAAACCAACGCATATGCAACAGCTTGGATAAGTAAACGCCCATTCATGGCAGCTATATATCGAGGCAGGTCTCAGACTTGCCTCGATATATTTTGACAGACCTGTTGTGATACTTTTTTTCTCGTTTTTGTGTTAAAGTAAAAATAAAATTGTTTACTTTGCGTTAGTTATATCATTTTATCATACCAATACTTATGAAAAAACATCTGCTATCGTTACTTATCCTTTTGTTGAGCATGAGTCATAATTTTATCTATTCGCAAGAAAAGATGCTTATACTCATCGACAATACCCCCTTTGCACCTATAGATAAGTTGTATAATGAGAATACCAAATACAATACGGTAGAAAAACTCACTGCAGACTGGCCAACCTATAGCCTGCCCAAGGGATTGGAAGTAGATGTGATAGGCTACGACTATGACGCAGTAGTGAGGGTAGAGTTGCCCGATGGCAGTGTAGGCTACATACCCACTGTAGCTGTTGCCTTTCCCGAGGTTGCATTTAGTAACGAAGCCGATATAGACTATAGCACCAATGAATTTAACAGTCAAAGGGTGTACCCGGCAGGAGAGTATGTATTAGAGAGCATAGGAAAGTGGGAGTATATGAAGAAACTTGACCAGACCTTCAGTGTGCGTCCGCAACACTATGTTTTCAAGCACGAGAGTGGCAAGCGCTTTACAATCACACACGATGAGATAAGTACTATGGGTGGTGATTTGAAGGCACGATTTATAAAGTGGGACGGCCCGGCCATCTTCGACCGCTTCTTTGCCAATCACCCCGATATCGAAGGAGAGTATGAGCTTGCGGCACTGCCTTTCAAATTGAAAGATGATGAGTTGCCGACACATCTCATTGGCTACTCACGGTCATATATCGAGTCGGTTCTTGGCGAGCCATATTTCTATGTAGGATATAGTGTTAGCCAGTACAATGGCTACACATTCTCATGCCACACCAACGTTGCGTGGGACATACCCGATAGCAAGAAACGCGATGATGCGGGATTGGTGATTTACTACGATAAGAATCAGATAGCTGTGTATATGGAAAAATCGCCGTTAGACTATAATTACGATGAGACCTATACACACCTTTATCTCCCATCGCGCCCTATGGCCGAGGTTGTGCCCGGTATTGCCGATAATATAGCTGCATCGAAGCGCCATGGCAAGCCGGCATATAGAGCCGATAGAGAAGTGCATGACGAACTCTATACCGAGCCTGCCGGGATTGATAAATATTGGATAAAGCTGATGTATCTGTTTGAATATGAGTTTGGTATATTCAATCGTTGGGCTATTATAGGCATACTGTTTGGCGTTACGCTTGTATGGTCTATCATCATAACATTAATCGTAAGGTATTGCTTGCCATTCTCCAATCGCACCCTCAAGATTATTGCCATTGTACTCAACCTGCCCGTAGCAATACTGGCTATCTTGTATATATCGAGATTTTATATCATCATAGCCCTGTTTGCGGGTATAATGTTGGTAGGTTTCGACATTTTCTTTGCCGGAATGTTAAGCGAAGAGATTGACGAAAATCGTTGTAGCAAGTGTCGTGCGTGGCTCAACAATCCTATTGTCTTGCACCGAGAGGAAGGCCGCATATCTACCTCATACCCTTCGCTCACACTCAATACGGGTATCGTTGTAGATACCTCGTCGGGTACCGATTATATAGATGGCGTGAAGCGCTCTTATAGTGGAGTTGCCCGCAATTTCTTATCTACGGTAAGGCTATCGTGGCCTGTGATAAAGACTCTCAAGTGCCCTCATTGTGGTCATGTGTGGAAATATACCTCTTATGATTCGGAAGAGGTGCCCGGCCCCATTATCTACACGAGCGATACCAAGAGTACCGATAGCTGGAAAGAGACCGAGATAACCAAAAGACAGCTCATCAATACAGGTACAAGCGAAGTATTGTATGAGGAAGAGGTGGGTCGTCGCACCGTAAATCGCACCAAATCGGGCCCCGGACATCACTCCTCGCGTTACAATGCCGACCTTTATAATCCCTATCTGCGTCGATATGTCAATGGCGATAGAAAGGCGCTGACCGAGTATGTCAATAAGTACTATGGAAGATATTGGGGCGATTGACCTCGGCCAACCATGATATTGGAGGCTATACTATAAAGAAGAAGGGGTAATGTTTTTGCATTACCCCTTCTTGTTGTGTTTTATTTTTCGCCCATATAAATGGTGCATGCACCAAATGTGAGACGGCGCAAACGGCAATTCTTAAATCCTACCGAGCGGAATATATCGAGCATCTCTTCGCCTTGCGCTACGGCGGCTACCGAGCGGGGTAGGTAGCTGTAGGCTTGCTTGTCGCGCGATATGATGCGTCCTACCAACGGTATGATGGTGTAGGTGTAGAACTTATATAACTGCCTGAAAGGAAAGTGCTCGGGTGTAGATAACTCTATGACGCACAGCACACCTCCGGGCGATAGTACACGATACATCTCGGCAAAACCCTGCTTGAGATTTTCGAAGTTGCGTACTCCGTAGGCTACGGTTATGGCATCGTAGCTGTTGTCGGGGAGCGAGAGCGAGAGGCAATCTTCGATGGCAAACGATACTCTGTCGGCCACACCTCGCTCTGCTGCTTTCTCGCGAGCTACCGATAGCATACCTTCCGAGAGGTCTATACCCAAGAGTGTGTCGGGCTTGAGGCGTTGGTCGATAAGAAACGCCAAATCGCCTGTGCCGGTTGCAACATCGAGTATGCGACGCGGTTTGTAATCGCGCAACATATCTACTGCCTTGCGTCGCCATATCGTGTCGATACCCATAGTCATCATGCGGTTCATCACATCGTATGCCGGTGCGATAGAATTGAACATCTCTCGCACTTGGCCCGTTTTGGCAGCATCTTGGTCGTAGGGCTTTACCTCCTCGGCTTTCATCTATATTCTATTAGCGGTTTCTGAGATATTCGGTTACGTTCTTCTCTATGCGAGCTGCTATGTCGGCAACTTCGGCTTTTACAAACTTCTCGCCCACGATGTTTTCGTACAACTCAACATAGCGGTCGGTCACGCTATCGCAATAGGCAGGAGTCATTTCGGGAACAGTCTCGCCCTCTTTGCCTTGGAAACCGTTGGCAATGAGCCATTGGCGTACAAACTCCTTAGAGAGCTGACGTTGGTCTTCGCCTTTGGCCAATCGCTCCTCATATCCATCGGCATAGAAGTAGCGTGATGAGTCGGGGGTGTGTATCTCATCGATGAGGATTATTTTGCCATCTTTTTTACCAAACTCATACTTGGTATCAACAAGTATCAGACCCTTCTCGGCGGCTATCTCACAGCCACGTTGATATAGGGCAAGAGTATATTGCTCAAGTTGCTCGTAGTCCTCTTTCGACACTATACCGCGTGCTATAATCTCGGCCTTCGATATATCTTCGTCATGGCCTTCATCGGCTTTGGTAGTGGGTGTGATGATGGGTTGGGGGAACTTCTCGTTCTCGCGCATACCCTCGGGCATAGGCTCGCCACAAATGGTGCGTTTGCCCTCTTTATATTCACGCCATGCGTGTCCGGTGAGATAGCCACGTACCACCATCTCAACCTTGAAAGGCTCGCAACGCACACCTACAGTCACCATGGGGTCGGGGGTTGCCATTTTCCAGTTGGGCACTATGTCGCTGGTTGCATCAAGAAATTTAGCCGCGATTTGATTTAGTACCTGACCCTTGTAAGGAATGCCTTCGGGCAGTATAACGTCAAATGCCGATATACGGTCGCTGGCTACCATTACCAATAGTTCGTCATCGATGTTATACACGTCGCGAACTTTACCATGATATACACTTTTCTGTCCGGGAAAATTGAAATCTGTTTTTACTAATGCGTTGCTCATTGGTTCAAATATTTTGGGGTTATTACTATCTTTTATTGTTCACGTTTGTCGGTTGTTGTGCTTTGTTGAGCCATCTTGCGCTCGGCGCGTTCTTGTTTCATCTGTTCATCATGATGCTCGTATGCCTCTACAATGCGTTGTACCAGCTTGTGTCGTACGATGTCTTTCTTGTTAAACTCTATGCGACCCACGCCCTTCACACGCGACAATATGCGTACGGCCTGTACCAAGCCCGATGTTTGTTGTGCAGGAAGGTCTATCTGTGTCATGTCACCGGTAACTATCATCTTGGCGTTCATACCCAGGCGGGTGAGGAACATCTTCATCTGGTGGGTGGTAGTATTTTGAGCCTCATCGAGTATGATAACAGCATCGCTCAGTGTGCGTCCGCGCATGAATGCCAAGGGTGCTATCTGTATGATATTGGTCTCCATAAACTCTTTAAGTTTGAGAGGGGGTACCATATCTTGCAGGGCGTCATATAGGGGTTGTAAGTAGGGGTCTATCTTGTCTTTCATGTCGCCCGGTAGAAATCCCAACTTCTCGCCGGCCTCTACAGCCGGTCGGCTCAGGATTATACGTTTTACTTCCTTGTTTTTCAAAGCCTTGACAGCAAGGGCTATGGCTACATAAGTTTTGCCCGAACCGGCAGGGCCAAGTGCAAAGACGAGGTCATTCTCCTCAAATGATTTAACGAGTTTCTGCTGATTGACCGAGCGGGCCGATATGGGCTTGCCATTTACGCCATATATGATGAGGTCGTCATCGCGTTTTATTGTAATGGGCTTCTCGCCCTTGATGATAGACACAATTACCTCCTCGTTGAGCGAGTTGTGCTCCTCGCAGTATGTCATCAACTGTTGAATTTTCTCTTCAAAGAGGGCTGTTTCCAATTCGTCGCCCATCACTTTCATCACATTGCCACGTGCCACAAGTCGCAACTTGGGGAACAAATTCTTTACACACTGTATGTTGCAGTTATTTACTCCATAAAAGAGTACCGGATCAACTCCTTCAAGAAGAATTACGCGCTCTATCATCTATTGTATCTGTCTGCTTTATATTGAGGTGTTTTTGTATCACTCTATACGTATAGTAGGGGTGATATATAATCACATATTAGATGTACAAAGATACAATAAAAAATGAAAGGGTGTACGCATTATTAGAATAATCTTGTAAATATTGATTGCTACATAATCTCATTTATAATCTTAGGCTCTTGTATTTACCTCTTGTTGTGCTGTAAATAGAGTTCGGTGAGACGCGATATGGCATATTGCTCAATATCATGCCATGCAATGGGGGAGAGGTGAGCGAGAGCCGCCGGAGGGGTAGTTACCTCGATGGTATAGAATGTGGCATGTATGATGCGATGTGTGAGCACGTGGCGACAACTATAAGGGGTGCCAACAATGGTCATTTGCTCGCATTCATCGAATAATTTTTGATATGCTTCGGTCGCTTTTAGTTCGATGAAATCGAGGGGTGCATCAGTCTCAACGAGAGGAAACTCATATAGGTTGCGCCAGATGTCTTTGCCCGTTCTTTTTTGCAACCATGTATGGCCATTGCATTTGATGACAAAGTAATGGAAATATCGCGATTTCACCGATACTTTACCACTCTTTACAGGACGGCTGTTCACGTTGCCCGAGGCGTAGGCTGCACAAATATCTTGTAATGGACAGGTAGTACAGTCGTAGCCGGTAGGTGTGCATTGCAAAGCTCCAAATTCCATGATGGCTTGGTTGTAGAGCCCGGGGTGTATGTGGTCGAGAAGGGTTTGTGCCAACTCGCTATAGTACTTTTTACCAGCAGTAGTGTCTATAGGAATATCTATGTCGAAGAGGCGTGATAGCACTCTATATACGTTTCCATCGACAACTGCATAGGGTAGGTTGAAGGCTATTGATGCGATGGCTGCGGCTGTGTATTCGCCAATGCCTTTGAGCGAACGTATCTCTTGAAAACTCGATGGAAAGGCGCAATTGAAGCGTTGCACAATGTCGCGTGCAGCAGCATGCATATTGCGAGCGCGGCTATAATATCCCAATCCCTGCCAATACTTTAGTACCTCATCTTCATCGGCTTGGGCAAGGGCTGTGACATGGGGAAATCTTTCGATGAAACGGAGATAATAGTCGTATCCTTGCGCTACACGAGTCTGTTGTAAGATGATTTCCGATACCCATATATGATAGGCATCGTTGGTGTGTCGCCATGGCAAGTCGCGTGCATGAGAGGCATACCATTGCACCAGGCGATGTGTCAATATCTTGTTCTCTTCTTTCATAGTTATTGCAAAAGTAGATATTATCGGTGTAGTTACCAAGTATTATATACTGTAAATTGAGTATGTTAAAACGGTGAAACATAATTTTACCGAGTTGCCCTATTTGTTAAAAATAATATGTGGTTAAAAGAAATAATGTTAAAACAATGCTTGGTTTTAATATAAAAATTTGTTTTTGATAAAATCAGTTTTATCTTTGCATCAAGTTTTTTCATAGTATTAGATTGTAAAGTTTTAAAGCAATTGTGTGCCGTCGTGAGACGGCACATGTTGTTTTATGACTATTTGTATGACCTAAAATCGAATATTTTAGGGATAAGGAAAATTTTATATGCCCAAGTGTGTGTTTTATCGTATGATATTTTGTATTTTTGCACTCGGTATGGTAGGGTAGAGTCAATTTTGTGCCCTATTGTAATAGACCAAGCAAGTAATAATTTATCCTTAATATACTAAAGTATGGAACTCACATTACCAAACGTATTGCCCGACTATCCTACATTTGTCGAAGGCATTCGCCGCGCTCCCGATCGTGGCTACAAACTTACTCCTGAGCAAACCGAAGTGGCATTGAAAAATGCTTTGCGTTACATTCCCAAAGAGCTGCACGCCGAGTTGGCTCCCGAATTTATGAACGAGTTGCTCACTCGTGGTAAAATCTATGGATATCGTTTCCGTCCCCAAGGCGACTTGAAGGCCAAATCTATCGACGAGTACAAAGGTAAATGTGTTGAGGGTAAGGCTTTCCAAGTAATGATTGACAATAACCTCTGCTTCGATATTGCTCTCTATCCCTATGAGTTGGTTACTTATGGCGAGACCGGCCAAGTATGCCAAAACTGGATGCAATATCGTCTCATCATGCAATATCTCGAGGAACTTACTCAAGACCAAACATTGGTAGTTGAGTCGGGTCACCCACTCGGATTGTTCAAGTCGAAACCCGATGCACCCCGTGTTATCATCACTAACTCTATGATGGTAGGTTTGTTTGATAACCAAAAGGACTGGGAGATTGCTGCTCAAATGGGTGTAGCCAACTATGGCCAAATGACTGCCGGCGGTTGGATGTACATCGGTCCCCAAGGTATAGTGCATGGTACATTCAACACTTTGTTGAATGCCGGTCGTATGAAACTTGGTGTGCCCCAAAATGGCGATTTGCGTGGACACTTGTTCGTGTCATCGGGTCTTGGTGGTATGAGTGGTGCTCAACCCAAAGCTGCCGAGATAGCCGGTGCTGCCGCTATCATTGCCGAGGTGGACTATTCGCGTATTGTTACCCGTCACACTCAAGGTTGGGTACAACATATCACCGATGATATGGGAGAGGCTTTCCGTATGGCTCATGAGGCTATGGAACGCAAAGAACCTTGTTCTATTGCATATCATGGCAATGTGGTTGACTTGCTCGAGTATGCTGCTCAAAATAATATACACATCGAGTTGCTCAGCGATCAAACATCTTGTCACGCAGTGTATGAAGGTGGTTATTGTCCCGCAGGTATCTCTTTTGAAGAGCGTACACGTCTTTTGAAAGAAGATCGTGAGGAGTTCTGCCGTCAAGTAAACGCTACACTTGTGCGTCACTTCAATGTTATCAAAACATTGGTTTCGCGCGGAACATACTTCTTTGATTATGGCAATGCCTTCATGAAATCGGTTTACGATGCCGGCGTGATGGAAATTTCGCGCAACGGATATGACGAGAAAGATGGCTTTATTTGGCCTTCTTACGTAGAGGATATCATGGGTCCCGAGTTGTTTGACTATGGTTATGGTCCTTTCCGTTGGGTATGCCTCAGTGGCAAGCACGAAGACTTAATAAAGACCGACAAGGCCGCTATGGATTGTATCGATAAGGATCGTCGTGGTCAGGATCTCGATAACTGGATATGGATACGCGATGCCGAGAAGAACAATCTCGTAGTAGGTACACAAGCTCGTATCCTCTATCAAGACGCCTTGGGTCGTATGAACATTGCATTGAAGTTCAACGAGATGGTACGTAACGGTGAGGTAGGCCCCATCATGTTGGGTCGCGACCACCACGACGTGAGTGGTACCGATTCACCCTTCCGCGAGACATCAAATATCAAAGATGGTAGTAACGTTATGGCCGATATGGCTGTACAATGTTTTGCCGGAAACTGCGCGCGTGGTATGAGCCTTGTTGCATTGCACAACGGCGGTGGTGTAGGTATCGGTAAGTCTATCAATGGTGGTTTTGGTATGGTGTGCGATGGCTCGGAGCGAGTAGATGAGATTTTGCGTTCGTCTATGCTTTGGGACGTTATGGGTGGTGTAGCCCGTCGTTCATGGGCGCGCAACGTACATGCAATGGAAACAACCGACGAGTTCAACCGCATGATGCCCGGTTATGACATCACAATGCCTTATGTTGCCGATGATAGCTTGGTTAAAGACGTTATTGCTGCTGCATTGAAAAAATAAACATATAAAATTAACCTTATAAATACTTTAACAATTATGAGCTGGAGTAAAATTATGGAGTGCGTGCCCAATTTCAGTGAGGGTCGCGACTTGGAAAAAATTGAGAAAATTGTATCGGCATTCCGCGCCAAAGAGGGTGTGAAACTGCTCGATTACAGCAATGATACTGACCACAACCGTTGCGTAGTAACTGTTGTAGGTGAGCCTGAAGCTTTGAAAGCTGCCGTTATCGAGGCCGTTGGTAAAGCTGTTGAGCTTATCGACCTCAACAAGCACGAAGGTCAACACCCCCGAATGGGTGCTGTAGATGTTGTGCCCTTCATTCCCATCAAGGGTTGCACAATGGACGATGCTGTTGCCATGTCGAAAGAGGTAGGCGAAAAGATTGCCGAACTCTACAACCTTCCCGTATTCTTGTATGAGAAGTCGGCTTCTGCACCTTATCGCGAGAACCTTGCCGCTGTACGTAAAGGCGAGTTTGAGGGTATGGCCGAGAAGATCAAACAACCCGAGTGGCACCCCGATTTCGGCCCCGCCGAGCGTCATGCTACTGCCGGTACAGTTGCCGTAGGTGCTCGTATGCCTTTGGTAGCTTTCAATATCAACCTCAACACTCCCAGCCTCGACATAGCTCACAGCATAGCTAAGCGCATTCGTTTCATTGGTGGTGGCTTGCGTTTCTGCAAAGCTATGGGTGTAGATCTCACAGAGCGTGGCATCACTCAAGTAAGTATCAACATGACCGACTATAGCAAGACAGCTCTCTACCAAGCCTTTGAAATGGTGAAATATGAGGCTCGTCGTTATGGCGTGAGCATCGTAGGTAGCGAGATTATCGGTCTTGTTCCTATGGCTGCTCTTATCGACACTGCCGAGTACTATCTTGGTATCGAGAACTTCTCGATGGACCAAGTACTCGAGTCGCGCATCATGGAGTAATGTCATATTTAGTAATAAATTGAGCCAAAGAGATATAGGACACCTATGGTGGCCTGTATCTCTTTAGCCGATAATAACAATAGAACATGAGCAACCTTATTATAACCAATGCACGCATCATCACTCCCCTTGGCAATACTGCCATTAAAGGAAAGAAGATGAACGACTTGCACATCATTCCCAATGGTACTGTTGAGGTTACCGATGGTATTATTACCTATGTGGGTGACAATCGTGATAGCATACCTGCCGGATATGAAGTGTTAGATGCACAAGGACAAGTACTTCTGCCCGGATTTGTCGATTCACACACGCACCTTGTGTTTGGCGGTTTCCGTCCCGAGGAGTTTATGTGGCGTATGCGTGGCGATAGCTACATGAGCATCATGGAGCGTGGTGGCGGTATTGTAAATAGCATGAAGGCCACTCGCGAAGCTACTCACGAAGAGTTGTTGCAGAAAGCATACAAGTTTATCGACGTAATGAGTCGCATGGGTGTCACTACTGTCGAGGGTAAGAGTGGATACGGACTCGACCGTGATGCCGAGATAAAACAACTTGAGGTGATGCGCGATATCAATGCCGACCCCAATCGCAAGGTCGATATCGCTACTACATTCTTGGGTGCGCATGCTTTGCCTCCCGAGTATAAAGGTCGCCACGAAGAGTTTATCGACTTTATCATCGACGAGATGTTGCCACTCGTTAAGGAGCGTAACTTGGCCGAGAATTGCGACATATTCTGCGAGAAAGGTGTATTCACTGTTGAGCAATCGCGTCGCTTGTTGTCGGCTGCCAAGGAGATGGGTTTTGGTGTGAAAATTCATGCCGATGAGATTGTTACCTTTGGAGGTTCGGAATTGGCCGGTGAATTGAAGGCCCTCAGTGCCGATCACTTGTTGCACGCATCAGATGAGGGTATTCGTGCCATGAGCGAAAACAACGTGGTAGCTACATTGTTGCCACTTACTGCATTTACCCTGCGTGAGCCTTATGCTCGTGGTCGTGAAATGATAGATCGTGATTGTGCTGTAGCTCTTGCTACCGACCTCAATCCCGGTAGTTGCTGTTCGGGTAGCATACCCTTGACATTTGCTTTGGCTTGCATCTACATGCACCACACCGTCGAGGAGGCTATCACTGCCATGACCATCAATGGTGCTGCTGCCATAGGTCGTGCCGACAAAATAGGCTCTATCGAAGTGGGCAAACAAGGAGACCTTGTGTTGCTTGATACCGATACTCACTATACATTGCCCTACTATACAGCAATGAACTCGGTGAAATATACCATCAAATCAGGAAAAATTCTTACATACTAATAAATACCGTAAAGCTATGAAACTCGTAGATCTTAATGTTACCGCTTTCTTAGAAAAAACTGCTAGTAACGAACCCGTACCCGGTGGTGGTAGTATCTCGGCTCTCAATGCAGCTATTGCTACAGCATTGGGTACTATGGTTACTAACCTCACTATAGGTCGTAAAAAATATGCCGATAAAGATGCTGAAATGACTGCTGCTGCCGAGAAACTCAATGGTATGCGTGCTCGTTTCATCGAACTTATCGACCTCGACTCTGAGGCTTATGACCAAGTATTTGCTGCCTTCAAGCTCCCCAAAGAGACCGACGAAGAGAAAGCTCATCGTGCTGCTGTCATCGAGGAGGCTACCAAGCATGCTGCCGAAATTCCTATGGAGGTAGCTCGCACTGCTCTCGAGGCTATGCCTACTATTATATATATAGGACAAAATGGTAATACAAATGCTATTACCGATAGCTGTGTTGCTATGATGTGCTGCCGCACTGCTGTTCGTGGTGCATTGCTCAATGTTCGCATCAACCTCGGTGGCCTTAAAGATGAGGCTTACGTAGAGAGTATGAAAGCAGCTTGCGAAGAGATTGAGGCTATGGCTCTCGTTCACGAAAACGAACTTATTACTTACGCTCAAGAAAATCACGGATTATGCTAAAGACTTATTATATCGGGTCGGGCGAACTTACATTCGACCTCATCGAAGAAATTCTCGACAGCAAAGCTCGTCTTGAACTCTCGCCCGAGGCTATTGCCAAAATTGAGAAATGTCGTAACTATCTCGACCGTAAAACCGAAACTTCGGAAGTGCCTTTGTATGGTATCACAACAGGCTTTGGCTCGTTGTGCAACCGCAATATCTCGCCCAACGAGCTCACTACTCTGCAAGAAAACCTTGTTAAGAGCCATGCTTGTAGCGTAGGTACCGAGTTGAATCCCGAGATTGTACGCCTCATGCTCCTTTTGAAGGCTCACGCCCTCTCTATGGGACACAGTGGTGTACAAGTTGTTACCGTACAACGCGTGCTCGACCTCTACAACAACGATATCCTCCCCATCGTTTACGATCGTGGCTCACTGGGTGCATCGGGCGACCTTGCTCCCCTTGCCAACCTCTTCTTGCCCCTCATTGGCGAAGGTGATGTAAACTACAAAGGCGTGCGTCGTCCTGCTGCCGAGGTATTGAAAGAAGTAGGTCTCGAGCCTGTTAAGTTGCAAAGTAAAGAGGGATTGGCTCTCTTGAACGGTACTCAATTTATGAGTTCTAATGGCGTATATGCCATCATTCGTGCCCGTCATATCATGAAGGGTGCCGATATGATTGGTGCTATCTCGTTGGAGGCATTCGATGGCCGTATTGAGCCCTTCTACGACAACATTCACCAAGTACGTCCTCACAAAGGACAAATTGAGACCGGTGAGGCTTTCCGTCGTCTCTTGGCCGGTAGCGAACTCATCGCCAAACCCAAGAAACACGTACAAGACCCCTACTCATTCCGTTGCATACCTCAAGTGCATGGCGCTATCAAAGATGCTATACGCTATGTAAGCGGTGTATTGCTCACCGAGATTAACTCAGTTACCGACAACCCCACAATCTTCCCCGACGAAGATTGCATCATTTCGGGTGGTAACTTCCACGGCGAGCCTCTCGCACTCGTGTTTGACTACCTTGCTGTAGCACTTGCCGAACTTGGTAATATCTCGGAGCGTCGTGTAGCGCAGCTTATCATGGGCTTCCGTGGCTTGCCCGAATTCCTCGTTGCCGAGCCCGGCTTGAACTCTGGCTTCATGATTCCTCAATACGCTGCTGCTGCTATGGTTAGCCAGAACAAGATGTATTGCTTCTCGGCTGCCAGCGACTCTATTGTATCGAGCAACGGTCAAGAGGACCACGTGTCGATGGGTGCCAACGCCGCTACCAAGTTGCACAAAATACTCGACAACCTCGAGAACATCTTGGCTATAGAGTTGATGAATGGTGCACAAGGTCTCGACTTCCGTCGTCCCGAAAAGACATCGCCCATTCTCGAAGAGTTCATGGCTGCCTACCGCGCCGAAGTGCCCTTCGTTAAGGACGATATCATCATGTACAAGATGATACAAAAAACAGCCGACTTCCTCGGCCGTTACCGCTTTGAGTATTGATACTCATAGATGTATAAAAACAATGCGGGGTAAGCTTCAGTACCTACCCCGCATTTATTATATAACAATGTGTAGCTTCAATCTTCTTAATCCATAAAGTCGGGTACTTTGGCGCGGAGAATGTTGTCATCGTAGTCTTTGACAAAGTTACCCTCTACATCTATATAATAGAAGTCCTCGCCCGAGCCTACTATAGCCAATCCGTCCTCAAAATTACCTACGTAGTCATACTGTATGGCTATGGCAACATCGCCATGAGTGTCGATAAAGCCACATTTGCCTTGCAGACACACTGCTGCGCGACCATCGGCAAATGAGCCTACAAAGTCGTACTCGAAGGGAATGATTACTTGGTTGTTGCGGTCGATAAAGCCATATAGCCCTGTAGCTTCGTCACGAGTGGCTGCCAATCCTTCGCAGAAGCGACCCATCACCAAGTACTCAACGGGAACAACTTCGTTACCTTCGGTATCGACATATCCATATCGGCCATCTATAGTTACCATAGCTACGCCTCCGGCAAAGGGGTGTACCACCTTGTCGTATTTGTAGGGTGTTACTTCGCGACCGGTCTTGTCAATAATGGCATATTTGCCATCGAGGCACATGGCTCCGTAGCCATCTACAAAGCTTACACCCTCATCATATTGCATAGGGAGTACTTCGTTGCCATCTACATCTATGCAACCCCATTTGCCATCTTTGCGCACCAAGGCTACGCCATCTGAGAAGTCTTTGGCGGCATCGTATATGAGAGGTATCACTTCGTCGGTGTCACGATTTATATAGCCATACTTGCCATCAAGTTCTACGCAAGCACGGTCGTTGTTATATTTTCTTATATCGTCGTAGTTCATAACAGGTTATAGGTTTGTGTTTTACTTCAATATTTTCTCGCAGCGAGTGTACTATACCTTCGCATCTTACTGCAAAGATATATAAATGATTTTAAAGTGCCAAATGAAATTTAACTGGTCAAGACAGATGTAATGCAAAATCGTTTATTTGTGTTAATTTGATTATTAAATTTTATAAATAATGTATTTTTGTTTTGTATTATGGGTAAAAGAATTAATTTTGCACTCGGAAAATAAAAGCATCGAACAATCTTGGATAGTGAGATGATATTTTTCGACAAAATGATATTTTAATAATAATAATAACCTATAAACAAAAAAACAGTTATGAATACAATTAATATACACGGGCAAGCTGCCCATACATACGGAACAATTCCTGCTATAGGTCAATCATGCCCTCACTTTGCGCTTGTAAAATCGGACCTCTCGACAGCTACCGATGAAGACTTTCGTGGCAAACGTGTAGTTCTCAATATCTTCCCAAGTATCGATACTGCTACTTGTGCTATGAGTGTTAGACAGTTTAATAGTCGTGCTGCGGGCTTGCCCAATACTGTTGTGTTGGCTATTTCGGCCGATTTGCCTTTTGCTGCAGGACGTTTCTGCTCGACCGAACATATTGAGAATGTAGTTACTTTATCTACCTTCCGCAATCCTATGTTTGGACGTTCTATGGGATTGGAGCTTGTTGATGGCCCATTGCAAGGCTTGCTGGCGCGAGCTGTTGTTATACTCGATGAGAAGGGTACAATAGTATATAGCGAGTTGGTTGAGGAGCTTACTCAAGAGCCCAATTACAAGGCAGCCCTTGACTTCCTTGCCCAGATGTAACCCCAACAATATGCAACCGAAGTAATAGATTCTTTTTTCATAATAAGTGATGCCGAATGTCTGAGAAGCGACATTCGGCATTTTCTGTATCATGGCCGGCTATGCTATTCGGTAGTACAATTGCTGAAGAAGAACTCCTGCTCGGCCTTCTCTTTTGAGAAACAATAGAAGGTGAGCTCGGCCTCGGTGCATACTTGTCCGTTGTAGATGATAGAGGCATGGATAAATGCAAAGTTTCGTTTCATCTCGCTGATGTGCGCACGTACCTCTAATCGCTCGTTCTCTCCGGTGGCTATGGGGTGGCGATACTTGGTGTTCATGGCAGTAGTCATGCCCGATGTTTGTAGCTTTCGGGCCACTACCCATGCTGCTATTTCGTCCATGAGGGTAGCCTGTATGCCTCCATGCAGTGTCTTTAACCAGCCTTGGTAGTTGTCGGCCGGAGTCCAATAGCACACTATGTCGTCGCCATCTTCATAAAACTCCATTTTCAGTCCGTATGGATTGTTGGGCGCACAGCCAAAGCAGTTGTAGCCTTCATCTACCAAGTTGAGCCATGGGTTTCGCAATTTATCCATCTTCTATAAGTTTTCTATCTGTTTGTCGAGCCAATTTAGTTTCTCGGAATAGGTGTTTTTCATCTGTTCTATCGCCTCTCTGTAGCCCAGAGTTTCATCGCCATTGATGCGCTCGCTGATAGGCCACATGGCTATGTTGCTTTCGTTCGATACTTCCAGTCGTTGAGCCTCGGCCTCAATAAATTCAACTACGGTTTTAAATTGTGGTTTAAGCAATTGCCAGCGCTCTTTTACGATGGCAACAAAAGTGTTGTCGCGGAAGAGTTGTCGGTAATACAGTGCCGACTTGACACTGTGCTGTCTGATGTAATTGGGGTGGAATGTACCCCAGTCGAAGTCCCATACCGGGCCGGCCTTGAGTGGGCTGTTGCGGTCTTTATACATATAACAGCTTTTGGGCCATGAGGCTTCGCTGTTGTGTGTCAGTTCGTGTACAAACCACCAATCGATAAAAGAGTTGAAATCGATATATGTAGCCCATTCTCTGCCACTGAAGTAGTTGTATAAGGCATTCTCAAAGTCATTGATATAATCTTGCATATAGGCAAATTGCTCGGCTGTGAGCACATCTTCGTCGGGTTCTTTAAACATGTAGGGCAATTCGCGTATCTGCGATTTGAACTTATTCACCTCATCGTAGTGATTGTCCAGCTCCATCAAGTAGCCGCCGGTAAGAGCTTCACCCTCGATGTCGCTACTCTCCATCTCGTGTATGTTCACCCGATTTTCATCAACTTTTATCTGCTCACATAGGTAGTAGTTGCCCCTATACTCGCCGTTGAGTATCAACTCGACGTGTTGTCCGTGAGGAGTCCATTCCAAATCGGTGAGCATGGCTATATGGAAGGCCACATGGTTGCGCAATAAGGTGCGGTCGAGATAGTTGGCTAAGAGTACCCAACGTTTGTGTTTGGGCATACCCAAGATAGATGCTTTGCTCTCAAGTTTCAGTGCATAAGGTTTCTTGGAGAATTTCCATGTAGAGTTTCCTCTACCTCTTATGTTGGTAGTTCCCTCATAATCGATGCTACCATCGGCGTTTACTATCTTTAGGCTGGTTTCCGGCAGCCAATCCTCGGTTTTGGGAGGGATAGTTGCCCTGTTGGGAGTTTCTATATAGACAATAGGCAACCCCGATGTCATAATTCTTATAGTGTATCGGTTCACTTCTCCATCGGTCGATATGATGGTGTAGCATACGGGTTTTGAAAAATCGTTGACCGAAACACCACTTATCTGCTCTATGTTATTGACAAGTACCTTGTCGCCATTGCTCTCAAAGCTGGCAACAAGCTGTGTAGGGTCTATCTCATAGGGTGTTGCTAATATACACGTGTTGTTGTCAAATTCAATTTCTATGTCGGAGGGTAGAGTGGGGTTGTGAGCCTTTTGGAACGAAAATTGGGTGAAAATATTACCCGCATACCGTATTGCAAAGGCCGATGACGATATTTGCACCACGTTGCCCAGTCTGTTTGTTACCGACAAAACAAGAGCTGCATCTTCGTTATAAAGAGTAGAGTTGTTGGTGTCTTCGATGTAAGCTCGATATTGCCCCTCCTTCATTACACCCTGTTGGTCGTAAACTTGCTCTACGGTTGTCAATCGATAGTTGGTAGGTGGTGTAACATACGATTTGCCTCGGGTGGGGGTAATACAGTCGAGGGCTATCTGGCATGAGTCGGAGGCTGTATCGTAGTTGAATAGTGCGTTTGAAGGATTTATGCGAAATTCTACACTTGCTTTAGTACCCGATGCCAATAGTAGTGGCTTGGTGGTGAGAATGGCAATGCTTGTGGGTATAGTATATTCTTTGTCGAAGGTGTAGCTACTGCCATCGGCCATGGTTATGGTGATAGAGTGGTCCATGTCGCTCTGTGTGATAGAGTGAATAATCTTGGAGGGATCGGAGGTGTGTGGGGTTTTTATTACATCTATCACATTGTCGGGGTCGTTGGCATAATGTATTACAAAAACATAGTAGCCCTCCTCGTCGGTAGTGACATACATCGATACCGGCGCTTTCACAAAGTTGCCATTGTTGTCGATGATGCGCGAGAATGTTGCTCCGTTGTCATACGAAATGCACCAATACCCATCTTGGTCTATCTTGAGGTATGGTGTGTGGCTTTGGGCATCGCCATTATACACCGATATGGTGCGACCGTCCGAGAGTGTTATGAGCCAGCTGCCGGCTTGCTCGTCCGATGGGGTTATGTCGTTGATGAGCATACCATTGGCATGAAGTTCCTCAAATATGTCTATAGCCGATTCTATATCGTCGATGCGATATGCTATACTATCGAGTCGGTTGTTTATATCGTTTATATCATTCTCTATATTCTCCAAGCGACTGCATGATGCCAGCAGTAGAATGATTGATAGGAGCGAAAATAGTTGTTTATACATATAGCTACACTTTTGTATTGTGTATGCAAATGTAAGAAATAATAGTTATATTTGCACCTTAATAGCCAAAATAGTAGTAGATGAAAGAATTTATTCATACGCAGATGGCCAGCGAGCGAGCTATCCTTGTGGGTCTTATTACAGCCAGTCAGAACGAGGCCAAGACCAATGAGTATCTCGATGAACTTGCATTTTTGGCCGAGACAGCCGGAGCTCAACCCGAGCGTCGATTTTTGCAACGACTCGATTATCCCAACAGCCGCACCTATGTGGGTACAGGTAAGCTTGAGGAGATAAAGAATTATATAGAGATGCGTGCCGAAGACGAAGATGGAGGTGTGGGTTTGGTGATATTTGATGACGAATTGTCGCCCAAACAACTGCAGAACATCGAGCGCGAATTGCAAGTGAAAATTCTCGACCGCACCACACTCATTCTCGATATCTTTGCTTTGCGTGCCCAGACGGCCAATGCCAAGACGCAGGTAGAATTGGCCCAATATCAATACCTGTTACCCCGATTGACTCGCCTATGGACTCACTTGGAGCGTCAGCGTGGTGGTATAGGTATGCGTGGTCCCGGTGAAACTCAGATTGAGACTGACCGCCGTATCATTCTCGATCGCATCTCGCGCTTGAAGGAGGAGTTGCGCAGCATCGACCGTCAGAAGGTGATACAACGCAAGAACCGTGGCAAGATGGTGCGTGTGGCTCTTGTGGGATATACCAACGTGGGTAAATCGACGCTGATGAACTTGCTGAGCAAGTCGGAAGTGTTTGCCGAGAACAAGCTCTTTGCCACCCTCGACACTACAGTGCGCAAAGTGATTATTGACAATCTGCCCTTCTTGTTGTCCGATACGGTAGGTTTCATACGCAAGTTGCCTACACACTTGGTCGATTCGTTCAAATCTACTCTCGATGAGGTGCGAGAGGCCGATATGTTGGTGCATGTGGTTGATATTTCGCACCCCGCCTTCGAGGAGCAAATAGAGGTGGTCAATCGCACCTTGCACGATATTTGCCCCAATGAGGAGAAACCTATGATTATTGTTTTCAACAAGATAGATGCCTTTACCTATGTAGAGAAGGCTGCCGATGACCTTACCCCTCGCACCCGCGAGAACATTTCGCTCGACGAGTTGCGTGAGACATGGATGGCCAAGATGAACGATAGTTGCATCTTTATCTCTGCCACCGAGCGTAGCAACATCGAAGAGTTGAAGGCTATGCTTTACCAGCGTGTCAAAGAGATACATACACAGCGTTTTCCCTACAACGATTTCCTCTTTCAACACTACGAAGATATTACGGAAGAATAAAGCAATATGGAAGCTCCTTATATATACGAGTTGGAATTTAAAGTGCGCGACTATGAGCTCGATATGGAGGGCATAGTCAATAATGCCAATTATCAGCACTACCTCGAACACACCCGCCACGAGTTTATGTTGTCGCTCGGGCCGGGATTTGGCGAATTGGTATCGCAAGGTATAGCACCCGTAGTGACACGTGTGGAGATACACTACAAAAACTCATTGCGCAGTGGCGATAGTTTTGTGTCTCGCTTGTATGTGCGTCGCCAAGGTGTGCGTTATGTATTCTATCAAGACATCTTCAAGTCGTCGGGCGAGTGCTGTGTAAAGGCCGTTGTCGATACCGTATTCACCCGCAATGGCCGTCCTACGCGTGGCGAAGAGTTTGCTCCTTATTACAACAAACTTGTCATTCAAGAGTAGCCGATGCTCACCTTTACCGACGAACAGTTGCGCTATCGCATAGCCTTGTCGGCCATAAAAGGCATGAATCGCTTGCTGGCCGAGACACTCATATCGCTCACAGGCGATGTGTCGGCTTTTTTCACGCTATCGCAACGCGAACTTGCCGAACTCACCGGCTGGGATAGCCGACTCTTCTCGGAAGTGGAGAGGGGCAAAGCCCTTATGATGGCCGGTGAAGAGGTCGCCTTTGTTCGTCGCAAGGGCATCACACCGCTCTTTTTTACCGATGCCGACTATCCGCAACGCCTGCTCGAGTGCGACGATGCCCCGCTTATGTTGTATTATAAAGGGTGTGCCACACTGCAAGCACCTCGTGTAGTGAGTATCGTGGGCACACGCCATGCCACTCCCTATGGCAAGAATTTTGTAGAGACATTGGTGCACGATATTGCCGAGGCTTGTCCCGACACACTCATTGTGAGCGGGCTGGCATATGGTATAGACGTGGCTGCGCATCGTGCCGCATTGCGCTACGGTCTGCCCACAGTAGGAGTGTTGGCACATGGGCTCAACACCATCTATCCCGCCCAACACCGCAATACCGCAATACAGATGCTCGAGAGTGGCGGATTGCTCACCGAGTATGCCTCTTCACAAGCCACCCACAAAGGCTTCTTCTTGGCACGCAATCGCATAGTGGCCGGTGTGGCCGATGCTGTAGTTGTCGTAGAGTCGGGAGTAAAAGGAGGCTCACTCTTCACAGCTACCATAGCGGGCGACTATCATCGCGATGTATTTGCCCTGCCCGGCAGGGTAGGCGACATATCCTCGATGGGTTGCAACGAACTCATACGCAACAACAAAGCCTCGTTGCTGACCAGTGCCGACGACCTTATAGAGGCCATGGGGTGGGCTTCACGTCGCCAACAGCCTACGCAAGCATCACTCTCGGCGCAAAATATCGTAGAACTTACAGCCGAGGAGCAACGCATCATGCAATACCTCACCACCCAAGGCGAAGGACAAATAAACCGCATGGCAGTCGAGTTGAACACCCCCATAGCCACCCTCTCCGCCACCCTCGTCGAACTCGAATTCAAAGGCTGCGTCATCGCCCTCCCCGGTGGCGTGTATCGCCTGGTGTGATGGGTATAAATTTAATCGGATATAGTTATTAGATAGGTAGGTATAAATGATTTTTCGGTGGAAAAAACAATAGAGATGTACACTTTTTCCACCGAATAATCAAGAGTTGATACACTTTTTCGACCGAATAAATGGCAATGCTATACACTTTTTCGACCGAATGAGTGGTGCTATTATACACTTTTTCCAATGAATAATTGGGTGAAGACGACACTTTTTCAAGCGAATGTTTATAACATTTTCATATGAGCATCAGTAGATGCCTGCAGCATCTTAAGAGTCAATTCACAGCGGCTGCTATTGTAGTACTTATCTAGTACTTTGGCAAAAACATCATTAGGAGAAACCACATCGAATAGCGTCATTGATGAACGTACCTTGATGGAGTCCAATTCGCTAAAAATATCATTTGCACTATACCCATCCAACTCGAGAAGTGCCACTGTTATAGTTCGTAGATTATTGGCTAGAACTGAATGTTGAATATACGCCGTTGCCTCCTCTATATTGTCTATTCCAAAATAGTGCGCTTTAAGACTTGTGCCCAGTCCTTTGAGTTGCGGAAATATGAACCATATCCAATGGGTAGTCTTTCTACCGCTTTTTACTTCCGATAAAGCTCGTTCAAACATCAATTCCTGAATCTCAACAAATCTTTCCAACGAATGCTCCTTGCTTGCTCTGGCGTTTGTTCCTTTTTCCGACTCTTTCTTGAAAAGTAGTTTTTTTATTATTTGAAAAAAATTCTTCATAGTTAATGATAACAATAGTGTTAGAAAATCGTATTACTTATGAGTTGAGTCTCTTTTTACCTGATTTTTCTGCTTAAATAGCAATATTCAGTTTGGCTTTTATGATGTCTATAAACATTTTTACTCTGGCGAGGTATTCGCGGCAGTAGGTTATTTGAGCCCACTCTGAGCGTGGCGATTGGGCATTGTATGCTTGCAGTGTCGAGTAGTCCAATCTTAACTGCTCGGCGAGGTATACTGCTCTCTCGTTGTGAAATTGCTGTGATATGATTGTAACTGCATTGCAACCATACACTTGCCTTGCCCTTACTACCGATTCTATTGTGCTGAATCCTTTGCCATCCAATACTATAGCATCGGCCGGCACACCTCTTGCTACTAAAGTGTCTTTCATGCACTGTGTCTCATCAACACCGCCAAGGCTATTTTCATCACCACTTATCAATATTTTGGTTATCTTCCCGCTTTGTATAGCACCTCGGCAGCATCAATGCGATAAGTGAAAAAATAGTTGTTCCCTCCTATGCGAGCCTGTGGTGTAGTGCCAAGCAATAGTCCATATTCAGCCGTAGCAACGTCTTCTATGCGGTTATATACTTTTCCTTTCGCCTCATGCATTACAACAGCATTGCAGGCAAATAATAGTATTGCCAGCAGAATTATCAGGGCCAATAGAGTGCTTATAATAGCTCTTTTCATAATCAATCTGTGTATATAGCAATAAATAGAGTTTCTACAATAGAATCAACTACAGTCCATTCGTCATTGCGAAAATCGGAAAATCTTACGTGTACTGAATTTTTTCCCTTAATAGGAGATGCCATGTTATCCAAAGGCTCACCTTTGCTCCAGCCCCAGTGTCCCAACCAGGAGCATCCATATTGGGTGTCGTACAGATAGCACCATTTGCTATCTGCGTAGGTATATACTCGATAGCTATTTATAGCCGACATACCGGTGCTATGTAGTATTCCAAATTCATCTATCCCATCACCATTAAGGTCTCCTTCATGGTACAATTGGCCCATTACAGTATGTTGAATTTCGAGCGGAGGAACTGTATTATTCATACTTTTTATGTGCCACGAATAGTAGTGCCCATCCTCTTCCATTTCGCCCATTGGCATACATACAAGCGTATCGACCATTTTACCCGTGAAGTTGCCTACAAGTAAATAACGTGGTATAGTGTCATCTCTTACAATCATATCATCATTTTTGGTAGTACCTTCAGTGCCAATAGCATAGCTCTGGTATGCCGGAACTTTATGTTCAATAGTATACGATGTATGATGTGCGTTACTACAGCCTGCGAAAACAATGATACTAGAAAGGAAATTTGCTATATAATATTTCATATTCATAGTTGTCCTGTTTCTATTGTGATAAGTTGCTCAATATCTGCACTCAAAAATACTTAGTAGCAAATTTACGAATAAATTGTGTCCGTTTACATTGTGTTCATTATCAATACAAATATTGCATATTGTTTTGTTATAAATATCCCGGTGCCTATTTGATATATACAAATCAATACCAGGTTGAGTGCTAATAAGTTCCATGTTTTCTAATTCTTCCTGAGGAGAAACTATCTTATCAATATCCTCCAGTGTAAAACCAGTTTTCAAATCAATATAGTATAGTTGAGAGTCTGATGTGAGAATAGCAATTTGAATGTTGTCCCAGGCATATGCAACGACAACAATATCAAGAGGTAAATACTTTTTGTAATTATTGCAGTTTAACCTAATTACTCCCTCGGGAAATTGACGAGTAAGTCGTTTTGCCCTTATCGTTTCAGTATTATCATTTAAGATGGTTTCAATATTCTTGCCTATAACTTTGTCTAAGAGAGAGAATGCATCAAAGAAAGTTATATCAGGATGAGCTTTGCGCACTTCTTCAGCATCTATTATGACGAGATGGTCGGTGTGTTTTTTTGATTGCATCAACTGTTTTTCGACTCTTTCTCGTTTTATCGTGCCTTCGAATTGATATGGCTTGGTAGCAAGTAATGTTATAGAGATACCTTTTTCCTTAAGATATTGCAAGTATGCATCGGGTGGTGTAGAACCAAATGTGTGAACAAATATAACGTGCCGGGTAACATTACCTACAACATTGTCCAAGGCATAGTATAATAGAGTGTAGTCGCCCTTATTTCTATATCTGAGCATCTCCTCCGCATCAAATACCAACTCATGACATTTATCTGCATGAAAATCAGGTTTGTTACGATGGGTATCTGTAATTGCTACAAAATCCACATTATCGTAATACTTGTTTTTTCCCTCTTTACAAAAGGCTTCCAACGCATTTATTGCACCACAGCTTACAGCTATAACTTTAGTAGGATTACGTAATGAGCAAGACTCAAAATTAGCAGTGCAGAGAACTTTAAAATCCTCAAATTCTGTATTATCTAACACTACAGAATCTTGATAGCACATTGCACAAACTACCCCTGTTTCAGAGAAGTATTTTTTTGTAATGATTTGATGATTGTTTTTCATTTCAAATCTGAGTCAAGATATTACAATTTGTATTTCTCGATTAGCTTTTTACCATACCCTAATTTGCGGGTTTTTCTCCAAATTTTCCATAACCTCCTCTTTTGTGAGGGCGGTATATTCATCCGAGATTGTTATGCTACCTCTTACTTCATAGTCAGTTATTGCTTTATTGCTAACATCGACCGAACTATATACCCATGAACTAAAAATAATGTCGGGATTGTCTATGAAGAAGAATTGTACCATAGCACCTCCGTAATACGAGGGTTCCATGTAGGTAATTACAAATTTTCCTTGTAGATAGTGTTTTAAAGGTTCTATCATTTCATCTGTAATCTCCCCATTGTTCAATTTGTCGATGTGTTTACGCACTGCTTTTATATATTCATTGTCCGACCACTCTTCATCACCCCAATCGGCAAAACGAATTTCGTTGAGAGAGGATTCGTTGGTTATTACTTCTTCTACATCTACAACATCTTCTTGTGTGGTTGTTTCTTGCTTATTAACCTTCGATGTGCATGCACTACATATTGCCAAAATCATAAGAACGGAGGTGAAAATGCTCTTTTTCATAATGTCTTTTTATTATTAAAATGAATTACTATTTGTCTATAAAAAAATATTGGGCTTCTTTATTACTCCCACAAGCGACATTCGAGGTCGAGAAAGATACCTTTATCTCCAACACTAATATCAGCCCAGTCGCTATCGAATTGATATTTGCCACCTTCACACTTTTGCCAACGAGTGTCGCCTTTGGCTATGGCACTATCTATCGAGGCAAAAAATATGTCTAATTGGGAGGTGTCGCTATAATTGGCATTTACCCAATAATAAGCTTTGCCCGGGAAGTCAAACGTCTCAGGGCCTTCAACTTTCAAGATTTCGTCTATTTCAAGCGCGGGGAACACCACGCCCGTAATATCCTCTGTAATCTTCGGGCTGACAAAATCCTCCGGCGAAGGCTTCTTCACCAACGCACACGCCCCGGCAAACGTCAATACGACTCCGGCAATGATTGAAATAGTCCGAATAGGTTTTTTCATGGTATAGGCTGTTGCTATTATAAAATATGAGAACAAATATACATCAAGTTTCAAAAAATTAAATGATCATATTTGCCATTTATAAGATTGTTTTTAATTTCTTCTTCTAAATCGAATATTTCTTTGGTTTTATTATTTATAGGATTATCATTAAAATATATTATTAGATAAAGTATATATACATATCCGCAGAGCGCAGAAATGGCCATAGCTATGCTAAAAGCAATAATTTCTATCTCAATTGACACATTGAATAAAGGAGTTAGAAAAAGTATAATACAATAAGCTATTAAAGTAATTTTAATAGCTTTGTTGTTAGTGTAGAGTATACCCCAGTATGCTAATAGCATTGGCCCAAATTTATAAACAAGCCCAATATCTGTTTCTGTAAAATCTACCAAGCAGCAGATAATTATTAATGTTGCTAAATTACAACTCCCAAAAAAGAGATTACAGTCCCTTTTTTTTACGATCTTATGATATTCCTCTACAAGTTTTATATATTTTTTTTCATTGCTCAAGAACTTTGCTTTATTCTCATTCCACCATTTAAGTCTTCTTTCTTTTAAAAGACGATTTTCTTCCTCCTCTTTTATCCTTTCGAGTCTTCTTTGTTCTTCTCTTTCTTCCTCTATTTTTTGCAAAAGTAGTCTTTGTTTCTTCGCTTCTTTTTCTTGTTCTATTTGCCTTTGTAAATTATCAAAGTAGCTGTATATGTCGCTTAGCTTGCGAAAAGGACTATTTAAAACTTTTGACTCCTCGATGAGAAATGCAAATTCATTTTTGCCATCTAATTGGAGCACAAAAATGTTGTTGTCGATGAAAGTGGGGTGAAGCATTACCGATTTACCATCAGCATCTATAATTACTGAATGGTTCTCTGCAATATATTCCCACTTCCCCCGAGTTACTTTGCCGTCAACAGCGATAACGAGTTCGTTGTTTTCTCGGAATATATAAATCTCTTTGCGAGTATCTTCATTAAAAATATACCAAGTCTTATTGCATAAAAAGTTGTTTATTTTTATGTCTGTTTTAGAGATATTATTCTTTTGGAAGAATGTTGTAATGAACGATTTCATAGAGATTTATATTACATACTTTTATCCAAAAATTACTCCAAATAGCCATATTATTCCGATAATACATATAGCAGTAATTGCTAATTGGAATAAACAATTGCCTGCGAACATTGCCCCCATACAGCCACCTGCTGCAGCGCCGCCTTCTTTACCGTTATCATTTATATAGCCTATTATTGCACCGATAATAGCAGCTATTACGATGATCCAAAACCACATATAATACTCCTTTCTTTTAATTTATAATTTAGTAAATTCGATGGATAAAGCTCGGTAAACATCAGAGAAGTACTCTTGCCACATAAATACTCCTATACGCTCACCATTCCAGCAATCAACAGTTCTTCCCATAAATAATGTCGATTGCATGCTATTCATGGTAGATACTAACCTCTTATAATCTCGCCAATAGTTTTCAGCTTCTCTAAATAGCGCTTTAGCAGCTGGAGCTGTTAAATACGTTAGTCTATCTTCAGAGGAACTTCTCATTAATTCTCTTATCTGTTTTATCCTAAGATTAATTTTATCAATTAATTCTACGGCTTTATCTTCGTTTGATGAAAATATATTCATAGTCAGCAGTTTTTAAGAATTCATAATCATGCTTGCTTTAATGACATTTAGTACTTCCCAAGATCTCATTTTGCGTCCAACAAATTCATATACAGCGGTTCTTGCGCCCGAACTATTTTGTGTTAGATTATATATTTCATTGTAGATTCGTCCCAATTGTTGTATCTCTATATGAATTAGATTTGAAGATGTGTTATTTCTTTTCATTTGAGCAATGAGAAGAATTTCATGTTCAGCTTCTTTTAGGAGGTTGTTAATTCTCCCAATACTTGTCATCATATTAAAAAAGCCCATAATAAATATATTTATGATTGTGTTAAATGTATTTACATATTTCTCATAAATTCTAAAGCATCTTTGATGTTCATTTCAGGTAGTTTGCATATCTGAGAAAAAACGTTCCAGAGAATTAATTCTTTTTTATCTATCTCTCCATCAACAAAAATCATAGTGCCTAAATATGCTGCCACATATTTTTTTTCTTCGTCAGTCATTCTTGAAATTATGTTAGTAGCATCTGCTGTATCCATAATATTAGATAGTGCAATTATCAACTCTCCTTTTACTTCTGATACACCAAAACGAGATAACTCTAATGCCATTAATGTAGTTTCCGAATCTGTTACTTTGCCATCTGCTTTTGCGATTACTTGTGCTAGTTTTAAAATAGCTGCTAACTCTTGGTTTGTGAAAGTCATGGTAAATTCTCCTAAATTCCATCAATCCTCGATTGGAAATATTAAGTATACAAAAAGGGCGTGAGGACTGTATTTCGCTTATCCGATAATCGGGCTTCTCGCATTGCCTATAGATTGGATAAGCAACAGTAGCTCACGCCTATAAGTATATAACATTCCCTGATGGTATGTATATAACAACTGACGTGAGCGTTGTTGCCGTCACCCTTAATCTATAGTCAAATTTTGCGAGAATCTGATTATCAAAGGTAAGTGTCAATAACGCTCTTAAACTAAAATGTATGTTCTCCGCTTGAGAACATCGCAAAGTTATAAATATTTTTGATAAGAGTATCTGATTTGCTACTTAATTTTGGTATTAATTTATTTTATACATTATAGTATTCATAATAAGGGCATTTTTGCGCGCGAAACAAAAAAATATCATTTCATACAATTTTATCCCTTTTTTGTAGTTATTATAGATGGTATATTATAAGTCTATGCGCTGTATTGTACGACATATCATCTTGATAGTTATCGCACTGCTACCTGTTGTGGCATGGGCGCAGTCCGATATACAGCTCTCGCAGTATTGGGCTGTACCTTCGTACTACAATGCCGGAGCTGTGGGGCAGGGCGAAAAGATGAATATCATGGTGGGTACACGCCAGCAGTGGATAGGTATAGAGGGTGCTCCGTCGTCGTTCTGGGGCAGGGCCGATATGCCATTGCGATTTTTGGGAGGACATCATGGTATAGGTTTGGCCTTCAGCAGTACGCAAGAGGGTCTTTTCTCCAACATGGTGTTTGGCGCACAGTATGCTTACAAGCTCAAGATAAAAAAGAGTTTCCTTTGCTTTGGCGTACAGCTCGGTATGGTAGATCAGAAGTTCGATGGAACAAAGGTTGAGATACCCAGCAGCGACCATCATACCCCGCCGGGCGAGGACGAAGATATACCCACTACCGAGGTGTCGGGCATGGCTTTTGATGCGGCATTTGGTGTATATTATGTACACCCTCGCTTCTATTTGGGCCTCTCGGCCACGCACCTCACCGAGCCTACTATACGCTATGAAGATACCGGCAGTGCCGGTGGCAATGAAAACGGATTTGAGTTTTTTGTGCCTCGACAATTTTATTTTATGGCAGGAGGCAATATACCGTTAAAAAATCCGTTATATGAAATACAGCCCTCGATGATGGTATCGACCGACTTGAATGTATTTACAGCCGAAGCGACGGTGCGATTGCGTTACAACAAGCTCTTCTGGGGTGGCTTAGGTTACCGATGGAACGATGCTGTGTCAATCATGTTGGGCGCTGAGTTTAAGGGTTTTATCCTCGGATATTCGTATGACTTGCCGGTGTCGGCCATACTGAAAGCCAGCAGTGGTAGTCATGAGGTGTTTGTGGGATATAGCATGAAGTTAGATTTATCGGATAAAAATAAAACCAAACATAAAAGTATTCGCATACTGTAAGTTATGAAAAAAAGTTTGATGTCTTTAATAGCCGCGGCAACGCTCATGGTAGCTTGTGCTCCCAGTGCCCAAAACTCGGGCGAGGTGACCGGTGTCAGCGGTATTTCATGGGCCGAGCCTGCGCCTTATGGAATGGTGTTGGTGGGCCGTGGTGCCTATGAAATGGGTCCTGCACAAAACGATAGTTTGTGGGGCGTGGCCGAAGATGCTCATGGCATATCGGTAGATGCCTTCTATATGGACGAGACCGAGATTACCAACTCAAAGTATAAGCAATTTGTATTTTGGGTGCGCGACTCTATCATTCGCGAACGCCTTGCCGACCCCGCATACGGTGGCAACGAAATCTTCAAGATCGAAGAGGATAAAGAGGGTAATCCTATTAAGCCCTATCTCAATTGGGACCGTCCTATACCCTGGCGCAACCCCAATGAAGATGAGGCACGCGCTATAGAGAGCGTATATCGTACCAACCCCATTACCGGTCGTAAGGAACTCGATGTGGCACAACTCAACTATCGCTACGAGGTGTATGACTATACCGAGGCATCGAAGCGTCGCAATCGCCTCAACCCCGAGTTGCGCAACCTCAACACCGATGTGCCTGTAGATTATGATGAGATAATCATGATATCGAAAGATACTGCTTATATCGACGAAGATGGCAAGATACATCGCGAGACTATAACCCGTCAGTTGTCGAGCGAGTTTGACTTCCTGAATACCTATATTGTCAATATCTATCCCGATACTACAGTGTGGATCAACGACTTCGACAATGCCTACAACGAGCCTTATGTGCGCATGTATTTTGCTCACTCGGGCTACAACGACTATCCTGTAGTGGGAGTGTCGTGGGATCAGGCCAATGCCTTCTGTCAGTGGCGTACACAATATTATATGGCATCGTTGGGCGGTGCGCCTATCATTGTAGAGCCCTATCGTCTGCCTACCGAGGCCGAGTGGGAATATGCTGCTCGCATGGGCGATAGCAAGAATATGTATCCTTGGTCGGGAACAGAGTCGGTCGATGACAGAGGCTGTTTCTATGCCAACTTCAAGCCCGGTGATGGCGACTATGTGCGTGACGGACATCTTATCACAGCTCGAGTGGGTACATACACCCCCAACGACTTTGGCTTGTATGATATGGCCGGTAACGTGTCGGAGTGGACTTCTACCTCATACAACGAGGCTTTGAGCCACATTACCAGCGATATGAATCCCGAGTATAAATACAACGCCGCCAAGGAAGACCCCTATCGCATGAAACGTAAGATAGTGCGTGGTGGCTCGTGGAAAGATGTGTCGCACTATGTGCGTGCCGACTTGCGTATGTGGGAATATCAGAACGAGCAACGCTCATATATCGGTTTCCGTTGCGTGCGCACGCAAGTGGGCTTTGCCAAAGGTCGTAGTAAATAATAGAATAGTATAATCAGATATATCAACCTTGAGAAATGGGAAAGTATAAAAAATATAAGAATAAAATAGCAGAGTTCTTGTCGAGCGATCGCGGACAACGTTTCTTTAACTTTGCATATAGTATAGGTGCAGCCATCGTTATTTGGGGTGCATTGTTCAAGATTCTTCACCTGCCCGGAGGTAACTTCTTGCTATCGTTGGGTATGGGTACCGAGGTGGTAATGTTTATACTATCGGCCTTCGACAATCCTGGCAAGTCGTATCATTGGGAAGACGTATTCCCCGTATTGGCTACACGCGATGAGGAAGACCGTCCGCAATTTGGTGGTGGCGGTGGTGGCATCGTTGGTGGCAATGGTGGTACTGTCATTATCAATGGCTCGCCTACAGGCGGTGTAGTGGGCGATGTAGTGGGAGGTAGCAATATAGGTTCTACTCCTGTCAGTCCCACCGATGCTCGTCGTGCTGTTGGCATACCCGAGGGTATAGACCTCAGTGAAGAAGACTCAAGAAGCCTCAGTGAGAGCATACAGAAGATGTCGGCAGCTGCCGACCAACTCTCGCGTATGGCCGAGCTTACCGATGCTACTCAACAATACCTCTCGCAATTGGCTGCTATATCGACTCAAATGGATCAGTTGCGTACAGCTACCGAGTCGCTCACTCAGGTTTCCAATACGTTGCTCAATTCATATCAGGCTATTACTTCCAACTCAGATGGCCTCAATGAGCAATCTACCGGCTACGTTGAGCAAATGGAGACTCTCAACCGCAATATCAATGGCTTGAATACCATCTACGAGATACAGTTAAAGAGTGTAAGTTCGCAACTCGACAACATCGATCGTGTAAATGCCGGTATCAAGAACATAAGCCGTATGTATGAGTCGGCTATGGGCGATAGCGACCGTTATTGTCGTGAGACCGAGAAGATGACTCAATATATACAACAACTCAACTCGGTGTATGAGAAGATGATAACTGCCATGACTATCAATATGTATAACCCTATGGCAGCATCGGTAGCACAACCCACATCGGCTCAACGCGAGAATGATAATAACACAACAGCCACAACCGAAGAAAAAGCATAACTCCTATGGCAGGAAATAGTACAAAACTCACCCCGCGCCAGAAGATGATAAACCTTATGTATATCGTCTTGACAGCGATGTTGGCCTTGAACGTATCGAGCGATGTCCTCAATGGTTTTCGTCAGGTAGAAGAAGGCTTGGGACGTACCACTGCTACGGCGGCTGTTCGCAACGATGCGTTGTATCAGCAATTGGCCGACTTCAATGAGCAAAACCCCGAGAAGGGTGGTATGTGGTATAACGAGTCGTTGCAGTTGCGCGATCGTACAACTCAATTGTACAACTATATCGATTCGCTCAAACTCATCATTGTGCAGAAAGCCGATGGCAAAGATGCCGATGTGAAAAACATACAGAGTCAAGATGACTTGGAGGCTGCATCGTATGTTATGTTGTCGCCCTCTATGCGTCATGGTGGCCGTTTGCGTGAGTCTATCAGTGCATACCGCGCCTATGTGAGTGACCTGATGCCCGATTCTATCAGGAAAGCTACTGTCGAGGAGTGTCTCTCGACTACGATCAACTCTCGCGCCGAGCAAATCAATCCTATCGCATGGGAAACTACACTCTTTGAGAATATGCCCGTTGTTGCAGCTGTAACCATTCTCACCAAGATGCAGAGCGATGTGCTGTATGTCGAGAATTTGGCACTCAACACCCTTATAACTAACATCGATGCCAGTGATGTGCGTGTAAACAAATTTGATGCTTTTGTTATACCCAACTCAAAGAATATCATGCGTGGTAGTAAGTATAGTGCCAACATCGTATTGGCCGCTATCGATACTACTCAGGTGCCCAATATATACATCAATGGCGAGCAATTACCTCTCGACCGCAACGGATTGTATGAGGTATTTTGTGGCACAACCGGTGTGTATGACTATACGGGCTATCTCGAAGTGCCTCATGGCGATGGTACTACAACCCGACATGACTTTGCATCGAGCTATACCGTTGTTGAGCCTACAGCCACCGTATCGGCAACAATGATGAATGTGATGTATGCCGGTATCTCCAATCCTGTCAGTATATCGGTACCCGGTATTCCCAATAATGCGGTGCAAGCTACAATGACCAATGGTACACTCACTCGCAATGGCGACTTGTGGGAGGCACTCCCCGCTACTGTGGGCGAAGATGCTATCATTACCGTCACTGCTACCATCGATGGCAATACGCAAACAGTAGCCAGCACAGCCTTCCGCGTGCGTCGTTTGCCCGATCCTACTCCATACATACCCTACACCGATGCTAATGGTCAGGAGCAACACTACAAAGGTGGTAAACCATTCTCTAAAGGCTTGTTGCGTGGCGTGAGCACTCTTGGTGCAGCTATCGACGATGGCCTGGTAAACGTGTCGTTCAGTGTACAGAGCTTCGAGCTTGTTACATTCGACCAGATGGGTAATGCGCTGCTCGAGAAGTCGGAAGGTGGTAGTTTCTCGAAGCGTCAAAGCGATGCAATAAACCGATTGAGTCGTGGTAAACGTTTCTATATCTCTAACATCAAGGCATTGGGCCCCGATGGAGTTACCCGCGACTTGTCGCCCATAGAAGTAATCGTAAATTGATAAAACCATAGATAAACGCATAAAAACATAAATATATTATGAAAATGTTCCGCACCCTCATCGTTACTGTTGCAATGGCTATGCTTGCCGTTACTGCTGTTGATGCGCAGGTAGTGCGTCGTGCCGACCGCGATGCCGAAGCCAAGAAAACCGAGAATGAGAACAACCTATCGGTGCGTGCCAAGGGGTTGTATGCACCCAACTCTTCGGCCGAAAAAGATATTCCATGGTTGCGCGTAGTGTATCGTCAGCTCGACCTTACCAAAGATGCCAACTTGCCCTTGTATTATCCCGAGGACCCTACCGAGGACCTTCAAAATCTCTTCCGCATCATCATGCGTCTGTTGGCCGACAATAAGGTCACTGCCTATGAGTATCTCGATGGTCGTGAAGTATTTACCGATAAATATAAGGTGAATGTGCGTGAAATGCTTGAGCGTTTCTCGATACTTTATACCGAGCAGAAGGGTAGTACCGAGAAAAATCCGCTCTTCCTCATCGATGAGAGCGATGTACCTTGCTACGAGGTGTTGTCGTACTATATCATCGAGAAGTGGGCCTTCAACCGTGGCACTTCTAAGTTCGACGTGATGATAGAGGCTATATGCCCGGTGTTGCATCGCAGTGGCGACTTTGGCGGCGAGCCTTTGCGTTATCCTATGTTCTGGCTCAAGTACGACGACATTCGTCCTTATTTGGCTCAACAATATATCATCACAGGAGACCTCAACCAAGTCATGCAATACAACTACGACAACTACTTCGGTATGCAAATGTATGAGGGCGACATCTACAAGACACGCAATCTGCGCAACCAGTCGCTCATGCAACAATATCCTACCGACTCACTGCTGAGTCATGCGCGAGATAGCATAGAAAAGTCGTTGCAATCGTTCGAAGACCAGTTGTGGGTGCTTACTCCCGAGGAGAACGCCGCTATGGAAGAGGCTAAGGCCGGTGGCAAAGAAGATGCCGAGAGCGATGCTGTAGAGGCTGCCGATGATAAGAAACGTTCGGTAAAGAAGAGTGAGAGCAAGGCCGAGGGCGAAAGCAAGTCGGAAGCACGCTCTTCGCGTAGCGGTGCCAAGACCAAAGCCAAGAAGCCCAAAGCTCAGAAGTCATCGAGCAGTAGCAGTAGCGCTCCCATACGCTCGGTGCGCCGTACCAAGTAGTCTGATTTTTCTATCTTACCTATATTTACCCCGACAATAATTGTTGGGGTAAGTTATATAAAAGTGCTTATACTATGAAACTATTTATTTTTATCGCATTGATGGTGTGCAATGTCACAACATTGTCGGCTCAGAATGCCGTGAGCAATATTGTTACAAGTGACACTACTAACAACAATACCGTTGTTACAGAGGCGCAATTGCCGACGTGTGAGTGGCAAGATGCGGTTACTACTGTAGCGGAGGCTGCCGAGCCTGACGAAAAAGAAGAAAAGCAAGGTGATGACTATGATAATGCTTTCGATGGGTGGTATAATACACGTTCATCGGCTACCTCTTTACTAACGATCCTTGCGTCCCTTGTTACCGTAATTGGTTTTATTACTGTTGTTATAACTATGAGGCAAGGTATGGTAAGTCGTAAATGTCAAGCTCGCATTATTATCGACCTTATACGACATTTTGTAGTCAATTCGGCTATCGTTGATGGCGTGTTGTATAAATTGCGCTACGAAGGAATGAAACCCGAGGAGGGCGTATTTATGCGTTTGGCCACCCTCGAGTCCGATATGAACTTGGAACGATTTATTATAGATGCTTCCAACTATGAGTCCATTCACAACATCAGCTTGTCGATGCGCAATTACAACCAGTATGTCAATATTGTAGAGGAACATTTCAAGCATGCTCACAAGGGTAATATCAATGAACTCTGTATAGAGGTAAATAACATAAGAAGTCGGCTCAACGATATTGTAGCCAAGTTGTGGGTGTTTCAAGTGGAACATGGGCATCGCATATCGGCTGAAACTCCTATCAACTTTATCATCAAAAATTATGGAAACGATGCGAATCAAATTTTGGATAATGAGGTGACAAAACTGACAGACGTGAATAATCCTTTTATGCTCAAGGATAAATATAAGAAACGAATAGAAAACTTTAAAGGCAACTTATGGAGGCGAATTTGCGATGCTGTTAAAGATATATTTGTCAAGAAGATACCCGATTATGATTTTAATAAAACACTCCTTGATGAGTTTGACCAATTCTATAAAAAATACATCATCTGTAAGATGAAAGGTCTGCGTTATATATACCTTAAATAATTTTATCGGATAATGAAGAGAACCCCAAAGTTTGGACAAAACTTTGGGGTTTTTCATTCCCCCCTCATTGTGCTTTTCTGTTGGTGATGGTTGTGATGCGAATTTGTATAATAAATATGTGCTTGGTGCAAGGCAAGGATAGCCTATCACTTTATTGCTGATAATAAAAGAACAACGCTTGACTATTCGCTCCGATTTTTTGGCGTGTTATGCAATCTCTATTATGGTAGTACCCGAAGGCTTTTACGCAACGCAATAGTGCCAACTTATTAAGATTTCAATTCAAAGTGCCATTTCTTGATGACTATTATTATTAAATAAACAGCCCTCGCTTCATTCACAAGCGAGGGCTGTTGTTGTATGGTTGTAGTAGTCAATCTTTAAGCCAATGCAAGTATGAGTACTTGAGCTGTGAGGATACGCAAGAACATGGTGAGCGGATATACGGTTGTATAGGCTACC
Source organism: Bacteroidaceae bacterium (assembly GCA_017410245.1). GTDB lineage: Bacteria > Bacteroidota > Bacteroidia > Bacteroidales > Barnesiellaceae_A > Barnesiella_A. The sequence goes on along the minus strand of JAFQRE010000034.1, from coordinate 76,773 downwards.
GAGGGAGCGTCGTTGTTGGCTACCTTGTTGCTATAGGCAAGTGCGGGGGGATCGGTGCAAGCTCCGGCCATGAGACCCATAAGGGTATAGTAGTTGAGCTTATAGTATCCGCGTGCTACCGAGCCAACAATGAGCAAGGGAATAATGGTAATGAGGAAGCCCCACAATACCCACATCAAACCGCCTTCCATGATGGTCTTGACAAATTCGCCACCGGCGCTTATACCCACGCTGGCAAGGAAGAGGCAGATACCTACTTCGCGCAACATGAGGTTGGCACTTGTAGAGGTGTAGGTGGTGAGGTGCATTTTATGACCGAAACGACCCAAAAGGATAGCTACGATGAGCGGGCCACCGGCCAAACCAAGTTTCAAAGGTACGGGCATTCCGGGAACAGCGAAGGGCATGCTACCGAAGATAACACCCACCATGATACCTATGAAGATGGTGAAAAGGTTGGGGTGGTTGAGGTGTTTCATCGAGTTGCCCAACTTCTCGGCAAGGCGATCTATATCCTCTTCTTTACCCACAACGGTGATGCGGTCGCCCATTTGCAAGGCAAGGTTGGGGCTGGCAAGCAGGTCAACACCGGCACGTGTCACGCGGGTAACATTGAGTCTGTAACCCATACGCAAACGCATAGAACCCAATTTGCGACCGTTATACTCCTCTTTCGATACCAAGATGCGACGCGATACAACAGGAGCTTGTATTGCTTCCCAGTCCATCTCAATCTTCGGGCCTATAAAGGCAGTCAAAGCCTCTTCGTCCGACTCCGAAAGTACTGTGAGCAACAAGTCTTTGTCTTCGAGTATGGTCTTTGAGTTGGGTATTATTATCTCATCGTGGCGTTTGATACGCGACACTACGAAGTTGCGATTGATCATTCCGGCAAGCTCGCTGAGGGTGCGACCCACAATGAGTTTGTTCTCGGTGCGATATGTGATGATGTGAGGTGCCAATTGGCTGTCGTTTTGCTCACGCTCTATCTGGTCGGTCTCTTCTTGGAACTTCACACGGAAGATGGCGCGGATAATAATCATGGCCAATATAATACCTACAACACCCAAGGGGTAGGCTACGGCATATCCAAGTGCCAATTGGGGAACTTGTGTGATGACACCATCGGTGTATAGCTGCGAGAGAGCCTGTTCGGCCGCACCAAGACCGGGTGTATTGGTGACAGCACCCGAGAGGATACCTACAATCATGAGGCCAATGCTGTCGTCAAAGAAGTAGATACATAGGGCTACTACAATATTGAGTGCAATGATTGCTATTGCCATCATATTGAGTTTTACACCTTCGTTCTTGAACGATGCAAAGAAACCGGGACCTACTTGGAGTCCGATTGAGAAGACAAAGAGTATCAGTCCGAACTCTTTAACAAAGTGTAGTATCTCGCCATCGATACTCATGCCGAAGTGTCCCAAAAGGATACCTACGAAGAGTACGAATGTTACGCCGAGTGATACACCAAAGATTTTTACACGTCCCAACAATACACCTGCTGCTATAACCAAGGCATAGAGCAACACCGAATGGGCTATAGATGTACCATTGAATAAGTCAGTGAACCATTCCATTGTTTAGTTTTTTTGTTGTGTCTGTATTAGACTTTTGTTTTTTCATGTATTTACGGCGCGAAGGTAGACAAAATATATAAGGCACACAACTAAAATCCTATTTAATATTTTTTTAACGCGATAAAGAGGTTATCTTTGCGCCATAAAAGTGTTATGGCGATGAAAAAATTGGTAATTTTTGATCTTGATGGAACATTGCTCGATACGATAGCCGACCTTGCGATGGCGGCCAATCATGCTCTTACTGTATGTGGCTATCCGTTGCACGATGTTAGCGAGTATCCACGTTTTGTAGGTAATGGTATAAACAAACTGCTTGAGCGTGCATTGCCTGCCGAGGCACGATGCGAGGCTGAGGTGATGCGTATGCGCGAAGCCTTTGTAGCCTATTACGATGCCCACAACACCATGCTGACACGACCCTATGAGGGGATTGAGTCGCTACTTGGGACGTTGCAAGATAGGGGTGTGATGCTTGCTGTAGCCTCTAACAAATATCATAGTGCAACCTTACATATCGTAGCACACTACTTCCCCACGATACGTTTTGTGGCTATATTGGGCCAACGTGACGATGTGCCACGTAAGCCGCACCCTGCCATTGTCTATGAGATATTGGATATAGCCGGAGTGACAGCCGAAGAAACTCTATATGTGGGCGACTCAGATGTAGATATGAATACTGCCACCTCGGCAGGAGTCGAGGCGGCAGGTGTTACTTGGGGTTTCCGTTCGGAAGATAACTTGCGCGAGGCTGGAGCTTGTCACATAGCACACCATGCCCACGAGTTGTTGCAGTGGATATAGACCTTATTTTATACCCGGCTCTTTATCCACCCCGAAGCCTTGCCCTTGGTAGTATTGCAGTGTGTGCTTGTTGATGGACTCCTCGTAGTATTTTTCCATCTGTTCGCTCCACTTTATATACTTGGCCAGTGTGTGAGTTTCGTTGTGACGACCTATCACATCGTCATATTTCTCAAACTGTTCTACCATACCCTCATCGCTATATTGGTTGTGGTGTATAAATAGCGAACGGTCTTGTTTGGGTCGAATATCGGGTATTTCGCGCGGATATCCTATAGTGAGTCCGCATACGAGAGCCACGCCTTGTGGCAGGTTGAGTAGTTTCGACAACTCCTCGGGTGCTGCAGTGCGTATATAGCCTATGCAGCAACAGCCCAAACCCAAACCCTCAGCCATGATGCGTGCGTTGCTCATGGCTATGGTCGCATCTATTGCTCCTACAAGCACTCCATCGAGTGTTTGGTGTATGGGTTGCAAATCCAATCCTTTGGCTTGGGCAAATACGTCCATCTTGTGATAGTCGCTACAGAATACGAGAAACAATGAACAGGTCTTTATCTGTTTCTGCTTGGTGAGCTCATAGATTTTCTCCTTCAACTCTTGGTCTTCAATGGCTATAACGCTGAATTGTTGTCCGTTGTGGCTCGTGGGAGATGTGGTAATAGCATCATATATGAGTTGCTTCTTCTCCGGCTCTATCTCTTGCCTTTCGTAACGTCTTACCGATCGGCGGTCTAATATGGTTTCTACAATGTTTTTCATCGGTTTAATACTTTATTTTGCTATATAATTATTTCTGTGCTAAATTTGTTGGCAAATTTATATATAAAATATTTATAATTCAAGCAAAATGGTATAATAATTGATAAAAATCAATTACGTGTGCAATTTTTTGTTTGTCTGCAATGATAAAAACACATGAAATGGGTAATAAAAATATCATGTGTGATAGATTTGTTTGTGTTTCAGACTCTATAAATATAAAAAAAGAAAGTCGCAGTGCCGTATATAATATAATGGAAAGAGAAGTTAAAACCCGATGAGGAAGAACAACCCGGCAGATGGAATGCAATGGTAAGTAGATGGAGAAATGCGTTGAACAATATATTTCTCTTTGATGATGTGTCGCAGATTGACGAAGAGAACAGGTCATATTGTGCTATCCAAGATTTTATTGATGAGCTATATGACAAACTCTTCAATGATATACTATGCGATTTTGATGGTGAATTTGGTTCGGACGGTGATGATGATGATTTTGACTTCGACTGTGGCGATTAGCAATGGGTGTTGTCGAGGAGTTGCAATCCCTTTTTCATGTATTCATACTCCATATCGCGCTCTTTGAGTAATGTATCGTTCCACTTGATGATGTCAATGTCGAGGGGTACGATGCCTTGCAGTTTCGATTGCGGAGTGCGACCGGCCTCTTTTTCCCAATTTTTGAAGGTTTCGCGCAGAGTTGCATATTCGCCCGCTGTAGTTATGAGCAATAGTGCATTGGCATAGGGTTGTGCCACAATTGAGCCTTCGGCGGGAGTTTCGTAAATGGGGGTTTGGGCTGTGATGGAAGCAATTTGTCCAATAGCCTTGATGGCATTTGTTATGGCTTCTCTTTTATTGGGTGTATTTGCCCCAAGGCTCAATAGTGCTGTTGCCATGATTATTGTTCCGAATGAAGAGTTATAACGGTAATTTCGGGAGTAGCTCCAAGGCGGGTAGGTATCATGGTGCAACCTATACCTATATTCACATACAGATATTGGTTGTCCTCTTGATATAGACCACCCCACTCGGGGTATCTTGCTAAAGCCGGTGAGTATCCGGCAAAACTCATTTGCAGGGCATGTGTATGGCCGGCCATCATCAAGTCGATGTTGCTTTTGGGCAGTACCTCAGCTCGCCAATGTCGTGGATTGTGGCTGATGAGTAACTTGAATGTCTCGTTGTTGAGATTGGGGTAGGCTGCTTCGAGATTGCCATATTGCGAGAATGGTGGTTCGCCCCAGTTTTCAACACCTACAATGGCAATGGAGTCGTTGTTGCAATATATGTGTTTCGATGTGTTGTTGAGCAGATGCCAACCCATCTCGGTATGCATGCGGTGTAGGCTTTGTAGGTTCTCTTGACGTGCCTCGGGGGTGGGCCAAACCACAAACTCTCCGTAGTCGTGATTGCCCATTACCGAGTATATGCCATCTTGAGCTTGCAGTTGCGAAAGTATGGGCATATAGGGTACTAACTCCGAAGCCTTGCGGTTGACGAGGTCGCCCGAGAAGACAATCATGTGTGGTTGTAACTCGTTGATTCGATTGACTACACGTTGGGCAAATGTGTGCGAGTACAGCGTCTCGAGGTGCATATCGGAGAAGTGTACAATGCGATAGCCGTCGAACGAGTGCGGTAAACGAGGAGTGGTTATCTCTACTTCTTCTACATTGATACGATAGCGGTTGAAGGTACTGCCAACAATGAGGCAGAAAGATATAGCGGCCAATACAAATCCTACGCGACTACCCATTGTGCCATGCGGGGTTTTTAAGAAATCTACCCACGATACAATGGTGTATGTCAGTCGGGGTATATATAGCAACATAAAACCATACATTACCCACACAAGCGTAGCTATGCTATCGGCCAATCCTCCCATCGAGGCAGTACACCCTATGGCGGTGAGTATGAGTAGGATAATAGCATGCGATATCATGTATATCATCGCTCCGCGCTTGCCATATCGGGGTACAAAGAGGCGTTGTGCAATGTAAAAATTGCAACCCAAACCGGCCAAGAGCATGGAGGCGATGCCTATGAGGTGGAACAGAGCGTGCATGGGTAGAGGTTGAGCTATGCGTTGGTGGCTTCAAGTTTGTTCTTGAGCGGATTGGAATACATCAACAGCATCTTGTCATACATATAGTTATAGTCGTCGGTACTGAAGTTGCCCAACTTAACAATCTGCCCATGTATGTATTGTTCAAATTTTGCTTTTTGTTCGGCAGTGTATTCACCGGCAAAGCGTTGTGTATTGTACAACTTGTCATATGCCACATAGTTGCCCGGATAGATGCGGTAGTGGCTATGTATATGATGGTCTATAATCTTGCATACGGCTTGCAGTATCTCGCTTCTGTCGCTGTTGGGATCGATATGAGACAACTCATCGTTGATACAGGGCGTAAATGCGTAATTGACTATACCTTTGTAGCCCATGATACCGGTTTGCATATTCACAAGGTCGTCTTGAGGGCTCTTCTTGAAATCGGGATTTTTGCTCTTTTGTAGGAACTCAAAAGCCTTGAGGCTATCGCAGGGGTCATACTCGTAAGAGATGGCCAGAGGCGATATGTTGAGTTGTCGTATGTTATCGAGCACGTTTCCGCTACGACCGAGAGTGAGCATCTTGATGAGTGCCTCTTGAGTGCGGTCGTTCGAGTCTTTGGCGCGTCCTTCACGTTGCGCTATCCACACCGATTGCTTTTTCTCATTGATAGCGTAGTGTATGTAGCCCGAGAGTTGTTGTGCTGCTTCCAATGCCTGACGCACACCCACACCGCGTTTTACGATAAAACTCTTGTTGATGCGAACGAGGTCGGCAATCCATTGATATATAAGCAGGTTGCTTCCAATGGCAATCTCGCATGTGTCGAGGTTGTGCTCAAACAGTACAATGCATAGTAGCGAAGCATCGAGCACAATGTCGCGGTGGTTGGACATGAAGAGGTAATTCTTGTCGTGCGAGAGATACTCTATACCTTGGTTTTGCAACCCATCGCTTGTTTGCGACATCAACTTATATATAAATGGTGCTATTATTTCTTTCTGAAACTCGTATATTGAGTTGAGACTGAGCATTTTCATGCCGAATAGCTTGTAATCTATTTCGGGCATTACCGTTTCTATAACCTTTTTGAACTGAGGCTCTTGAAGTAGTGCCGAGGCCTTTTCGCGGTATTCTTCATCGCGAAATGAACGTATGTCTTCATAGTCTATTTTCTGTGTCATATCATTAAGGTTGTTAGTTGCAATAAATATTACTCCTCGTCAATTTCGCGAGATGAGATGTATTGTCTCCAACGCTCTATCAGGTTGGTCATATCGGTTGGAATTTCGGTGTCGAAAAACATATCTTGACCGGTGCGAGGGTGCTTGAACCCCAGAGTCTTGGCATGAAGAGCTTGACGGGGGCATATATCGAAGCAGTTTTGCACAAACTGTCGGTACTTGGCAAATGTGGTGCCACGCAATATCTGGTCGCCTCCATAGCGCTCATCGTTGAAGAGGGTGTGACCTATGTGTTTCATGTGTACCCTTATCTGGTGTGTACGACCTGTTTCAAGTACACACTCTACTACCGATACATAACCCAGACGCTCGATGGTGCGATAGTGTGTTACGGCACTCTTGCCATAGTCGCCATTGGGAAATACGGTCATCTGCAAGCGGTCTTTAAGGCTACGACCAATATGGCCTTCTATGCGACCTTCGTCGTTTTCCATAGCACCCCACACCATTGCTACATATTTGCGTTGTGTTGTTTTGTTAAAAAATTGTAGCCCAAGGTGGGTTTTGGCTTCGGGGGTTTTGGCTATGACCAATAGTCCCGATGTGTCTTTATCGATGCGGTGTACAAGTCCAAGTCGTGGATCGCTCACGTCATAGTCGGGGGTATCGCGGAAGTGCCAAGCCAAGGCATTGACAAGAGTTCCGCTATAATTGCCGTGTCCCGGGTGAACGACAAGTCCTGCCGGTTTGTTCACAACCAGCACATCATTATCTTCATATACGATATCGAGCGGAATGTCTTGGGCAATGATTTCGCATTCATATCGTGGACGGTCCATTACTATCGATACGACATCGAGGGGCTTCACGCGATAGTTCGATTTTACAGGCTTGCCATTGACAAGTATGCAACCGGCTTCGGCTGCTTGCTGTATGCGGTTGCGTGAGGCGTTTTCCATGCGTGTGACAAGAAACTTATCTACGCGCAATAGTGTCTGTCCTTTATCGGCAACAAAGCGAAAGTGCTCATAAAGTTCACGTTCATTGTCGTCGGTAAGTAATATATCTTCACCGGTATATATATCTTCGGCCATAATAGAAGAGGGCATTTGAGGTGTTACTATTACCACACTATAATTTCCTCGTCAGGAACTTCTGTTGTTACAGAGTCGGTCTCAGGCTCTTTTTCGCCTTCTCCTACAATGAGAGTGATGCGACTTGTTGTGGCAATTCTTTCGTTTTCGGTAATAGAATGTCCATCATGTTTCACATCAAGTACAAGACCCTTGTAGGGCGACGGCTTATAGCGAATGTCGATGTTACGAAATCCAACACTCTTCAGTTGTGCTTCGGCCTGACGTATAGATGTATTGATAATGGTAGGTATCTTGGCCGTCTTGGGCGAGTAGGCATTGATAGTAAGGTAGATGGTGCGTTCTTCCTTTACTTTGGTATCGGCAGCAGGTATTTGTTCTACTATCATACCGGGAGTAGCTCGGTCGTTAAATACCGAGTCTATGATTTCGTATTGCAGATTGTGACGTGCAAAAACTTCAGCGGCCTCATCGACAGTGAGATACTTAACCGATGGCATGGTAGTGAGGTCGTTGTGGCGTGTATAGGTGTTGAGCCACACATTCAGTACAATAAAGAGTATGAACGATACGATTAACATCAAAAGCAGGTTGCTGATGATGCGATGGCTCTTAAAGAAGTTGCAGAACTTATTCATAATGTTGCAATGTCTCTGTTTTTTATAGTTACAAAGATAAGTAATTTAGGAATATAGTCAATGCAAAAAATGAATATTATCTTGTCAAGCTTTACGTTATTCCTTTCTGTTTTGTTTCAAGTGTTTGTAAATGTGGTTGTTATAATATTTGTCGTGGCGTGTATCTTATTAACTATTAATGTTTAAAAAATCTAATTACTATTGTCCGATACAAGCTAATGAATTAACTTTGCAACCGCTAATAGTAAAAAATAATAACAAACATATACAAATGAAGAATAACAAACTTATTTGGGGTATCATGGCTGGCTTATCGGTTGCCTTGATAGTTGTAGTGGTGCTCTTTATTGTGCAGAGTAGCAAGCAATCGAAACAGATTGAGCAGCTTGAAGTGGAGAAAGAGCGAATGGAGCTTGAGCATGAGTATGCCGACCTTGCCGAGCAGTATGCGCTATATGAGGGCCAAAAGATGGTGCTCAAGAACGACTCTTTGATAGAACGCCTTGAGGCTGAGCAAATAAAGGTGCAACGACTCTATGAGGAGTTGAAGTCGGAGAAGGCTACTAGTGCCAAGCGTATAGCCGAGTTGCGTGCCGAGTTGGAGACACTTCGTGGCATCATGCGTGTGTATGTGGCTCAGATAGACTCTCTCAATCAAGAGAATAAAAATCTTCGTGCCGAAAACCGCAAGGTGCGTAAAAAATATGAAGATGTTTCGGCGCGTGCCGAGGAGCTGCTCAACGAGCGTGACTCGCTCAGCCACAAAGTGACTATTGCATCGAAACTCGATGCTGTGAATGTGCAAGTTACCCCTTTGCGTACCAATGGCAAGGTAGCGAAGAAAATCAAACAGATTGCTAAGTTGGAGATTTCGTTCTCTATTGCCAAGAATGTTACTGCATCGACTGGTGAGAAGATGATATATGCACGTGTGCGCAAGCCCGATGGCGACATTATGGTGAAGAATGAGAACAACCTCTTTGCCTTTGAGAATAGCGAAATACCATACTCTTGTGCCAAGATGATAGAGTATGCCGGAGAGGAGATAAGCGAAGTGGTGATGTATTGGGACGTTGATGAATACCTATATCCGGGTAGTTATGAGGTGGAAATTTTTGCCGATAACTACGTGATAGGTCGTGGCGTTTTTGCGTTGGAAAAATAATCTTTTCTTGTTTCATATAATAAAATAGGTTAAAGCATCTGCTTTATTGCAGACTCGAATGTTTATATGGCAGTTCTCGCATTGAGGACTGCCATTTTATTTCTCTATGTGTTGTGTACAATATGAGTAAACGTCGAGTCTTTGCTGTTACATTGCAATTTTGTATATGCCTTATTGTTGGTATAATAGTTGCTCCCCGAGCGGTGGGTGCATCTGCAGTGTCGCTCGATACTTGTCGCGTGTGGGCTATGCAGCATAGTAGGTCGCTTGCTATAGCTAAAGAGATGACTCGCCAAAGTAGCAACCTACGTCGGGCGGCAAGAGGGGCCTATTGGCCGGGAGTGGACTTTGATGGTGCGTTTTTCTATAACCAGAAACCTACACGACTTATCGATGTAGAATCGTTGCGCAATACTGTTGCAGGGTGGGGTGTGCCTCAAGAGTTGTTATCTTCGTTGTTACCCAACGATTTGTTGGAACTGGATACTCATAAGGTGGGTGTGGGTGCAGTGACCGTTACGCAACCTATATTTATGGGCGGAAAGATATGGGCAGCCAATGAGATGGCCCGGTATGCCGAGATGTTGGCTCATTCGCAATATAGGCAGGTAGGTAATGATGTTATAACTGCAGTTGATGAGGCTTATTGGTTGGTGGTGTCGTTGGTACATAAGGCTCGGTTGGCCGAGGATTATGTTGCACTTGTCAAGTCTTTGTACAGCGATATGAATGCGATGATTGCCGAGGGTGTTGCTACGCAAAGTGAGGGACTGGCTGTAGCTGTGGCACTGAATGAGGCTGAGGTGCTACATACTAAGGCCGAGAATGGCTTATCGATGGCGCGTATGTTGTTGGCGCGGTTGTGTGGATTGCCATTAGATACCATATTTGAGTTGCAAGACGAGTCTATGTCGGTTGTAACTCCGTGGGAGTTGAATACCTATCATCTTCAAGGAGTTTATGCCAGGCGCGAGGAGGTGCGCAGCTTACAGTCGATGGCGGGTATGGCTCGTGCACAACAACGCATAGCCTTGTCCGATATGTTACCATCGGTTTTGCTGGTGGGAATGTATAGCATGGGTGTGCCTAATTTTTACAATGGATTTCAAACACATCTTGAGGGTATGTTCAGTGTGGGTGTCATGGTGCGAGTTCCTATCTTTCATTGGGGTGTCAATTACTATCGCTACAAAGTTGCACAAAGTGCTGTAGTGATAGCCGATATGGAGATTGAAATGGCCAAAGAGAGTATAGACTTGCAGGTTGAACAAACTCGACTGGGCTATGAAGAGGCTGTGCGTGTGTATAAACTTTGTGAGCATAATTGCCGGCAAGCCGAAGCCAATATGCACAATGCTCGTATTGCATTTAATGAGGGGGTATTTACTTATGTTCAGTTGCTTGCTGCCCAAACTGCATGGCAACAAGCTCGTAGCGAATTGATAGATGCTCGTGTGACAATGGCAGTGACGTATGACAACTATCTGAGAGCTGTTGGAGTGCCGTTGTATTGAAGTATTTTTTTATTATGAATAACATGAAACGAAGAAACCTTTTTACGCTGTTGATGATGTTGCTACTCATTGCTATGATGGTTGTTGCTTGTCTGGGTATGAGTATGTTGCGCCATAAACCCACTATGCTGCAAGGTGAGGTGGAAGCCAATGTTCTACGCATATCGGGTAAGTTGCCAGGAAGAGTAGCGCATTTGCTTGTATCCGAGGGCGATAGGGTAGAGGCAGGTGATACATTGGTACATATACACTCCTCGTTGGTCGAGGCGCAGTTGTCGCAGGCTGTTGCCATGCAGCATGCAGCCGAGGCCGAAAACGAATTGGTCGATGCCGGTACTCGCCGAGAGGCTGTACGTGTGGCCTATGATATATTATTGCAAGCACAAGCAGCCCTCTCTATTGCCGATAAGAGTTATCGTCGCACCGAGTCTTTATACAAGCAAGGGGTTGTGTCGGAGCAGAGGCGTGATGAAGCGTTGGCTGCCTATGAAATGGCTTCTGCTGCCGAAGGTGCTGCTCGTTCGCAATATGACATGGCACTCAATGGAGCTCGGCGTGAAGAGAAAGATGCCTCAAAGGCTATGCTACAAGTGGCAAAGGGAGGCGTGGCCGAAGTGGAGGCCATCATGGAAGATGCTGCATTGACAGCTCCTCGAGCAGGTGTGGTGAGTGATATTTTTCCGCTTGAAGGCGAGTTGGTGAGTTTGGGCGCGCCTATTATGAATCTCCTATTGCCCGATGAGGTATGGATAACCCTGCGTGTGCGAGAGGAGTTTTTGCAATATCTTGCCATCGGATCGTCGCATCGAGCTGTCGTGCCGGCTCTTGGCGATAAAGAGATAAGTTTGCAGGTCTATTATGTTAAGGATATGGGTAGCTATGCAGTGTGGCGTGCTACGAGAGCATCGGGACAATATGATGCCAAAACGTTTGCGGTGCGGCTCAAACCTATAGACGAGGTGCAAGGTTTGTTGCCGGGTATGACTGTGCTATTCAGTGACCTGTATTACAAATACTAATATGGGTATTTTGCAACCAAGCTTTATTTCATTGTGGCGTGTGATGGTGCGTGAGTGGCGACGTATCTTATCTCAGCCTATCATGTTGTTGTGTATAGGGGGTATACCATTGTTTGCGATAATATTTTTTGGTACGATGTTATACAATGGTCTGCCCGAGAAAATACCGGTTGCAATAGTTGATATGGATAATAGTCACACATCGCATATGTTTATAAGCAGGCTCAATGCGTTGCAGTCGGTCGATGTGGTGATGACGGTAGATAACTTCTCGGAAGGTCGCAAGGCTATGCAGCGCAATGAGGTGTTGGGAATGTTGCTTATTCCCGAGGATTTTGAACAACGCACTTTCGATGCCAAGCAACCTATCATTTCGTTTTATACCAACGATGCTTTTTTAATACCGGGCTCATTGTTATATAAGAGTTTTACAACCATGTCGGTACTTGCATCGGCCGAGGTGGTGCAAGACGTGATGCTATCGGTTGGGCTTACCGAGCATCGCATCATGTCGCTCTTGCAACCTATTACGATTGACTCGTGTGCATTGGGTAATCCTTGGCTCAACTATTCGGTGTATTTGTGCAATTCGTTTATTCCTACCATATTACAGCTGATGGTGTTATTGGTTACTACCTATGCTATAGCCGGCGAATTGAAAAAAGGTAGTGTGCGAAGTTGGTTACTTGCGTCTCGTGGCTCACGTAGTGTGGCTCTTATTGGCAAACTTGCAGTATATGCTATGTTGTTTGTAGTAGTAGGTCTGTTGCTACAGAGCATTATGTATGGGTATATGCGTTTCCCATTTCATACAACGCCATATAGCATGATAGTGGCTATGGTGTTGCTTGTGATGGCGTCGCAGGCTGTTGTAGTGATAACGATAGCTTTATCGCCTACATTGCCGGTAGCTTATAGTACAGTGAGTGTTGTTGGTGTTGTTACCTTTTCGCTGGGTGGTTTCTCTTTTCCGGTAGCCGATATGTATGTTCCGTTTCGTTTGCTCACCAACCTACTGCCTATGCGACACTACTTTCTTATCTATGTCAATAATGCGCTCAATGGTTATACTGTGTACTATTGTCGATATTCGTATGTGGTTCTTCTGGTTTTTGTGGTGGTGGCAATCATATTGTTGCCACGATTGTGTAGTGTGATGGCGAGCTATGAGAAGCGATAAGGATAACTTGTTGTGCCGTTGTAGGCGAGTGCTTGCCGGCGTGAGGTACTATTGGCTTCGCGAGTATCGCCATGTACTGCGCGATGCCGAGGTGTTGGTGTTCTTCCTACTATTGCCCATAGCCTATCCTATACTTTATGCGCTGATATACAACCCTGAGGTTGTAACTGATATACCGGTAGTGGTTGTAGATGATGCTCGCACTGCGTTGAGCCGTGAGATTGTGCGTTGTTTCGATGCTACACCGGCCGCTCATATCGTGGGGTATTGTGCCAATCTCGATGAAGCTCGCTCCATGATGATGCAGCGGGAGTGTTATGCTATTATTCTCTTCCCCGGTAGCTTCTCTCGTGATATAGATCGCGGAGAGCAATCCTCAATAGTATTCTACACCGATATGAGTCTGCTGCTCAATTACAAAGAGCTCTATATGGCACTCAACAATGTAGTACTCGATATAGAATCGACAATAAGATTGCAGCAGATGCCCATAGGTCTATCTTCGTCGATAACCGATATTGTAGCCAATCCCATTCCCTACACATCGGTAGTCCTCTACAATCCTACATCGGGCATAGCCTCATTTCTCATACCGGCAGTATTGGTGTTGATATTACAACAAAGCGTTGTGCTTGGTATAGCTATGCTGGCCGGTAAAGCTCACGAGCAAGGACGGGGGTGGTTTGAACGAAGGAATTATTGGACACAACTTGTAGGACGTATGTTGTGTTATAGTAGTATCTATCTATTCAATACCATCTATTTGTTGCACTTCATACCATCGATATTTGGCTATCCGCAGTTGGGCACTCTGAGCGATATAATGATTTTCTCGTTGCCATTTATACTATCCTCTATATGTATGGCTGTTACATTATCGGTTATGGTGCGAGAGCGTGAGCAGGTCTATTTGTTGTTTGTAGCCATGTCAGTCATATTGCTGTTCCTGTCGGGTATAGCATGGCCTCGATATGCTATGCCCGCGGTGTGGCGATGGTTGAGTTATATATTTCCTTCGACATGGGGTGTTGAAGGCTTTGTACAACTATCTACGATGGGGGCTTGCTTTAGCGACGTTGCTCAGTCCTACTGCCATTTATGGGTGCTCGTCGTTTTTTATATGATTACAGCGCGAGTGGCTGTTCACTACGACAATAGAGCGATGCGTTGAATGCCTTAATTCGATTTCTTTGTTTTTCTGTGGCTTCTTGTTTTATTATTTTGATATAGTTTCTTAAATTTGCGTTCCCAAATATTAACTAAGAAGTTGTAGGAATGAAAACGAGATTTATCTTCTCTGCCTTGTCGCTAATGATAGCCATCGTGACAGTGGCCGAGATACCCGAAGGATATTATGATGAAGCTATAGGTAAAAGTGGCAGTACATTGCAATCGACCTTGTCACGTATTATAAATCATAGCGATCCCGGCTATGATAGCTTGTGGGATATATATAAGACTACCGATTGCCGTGACGATGGCAAGGTGTGGGACATGTATTCCAATACAACCAATTTTACATTTGGTAGCGACCAGTGTGGCAACTATAGTGGCGAGGGCGACTGCTACAATCGGGAACACTCTATACCCAAAAGTTGGCGTGGAGGCAGTAAATATTCCGATGCGCACATCGTTGTGCCTACCGATGGATATGTCAATAATCGTCGCAGCAGTTACCCCTTTGGAGAGGTCGGCTCGTCGAGCTACACTTCCGACAATAACTTCTCGAAGGTGGGTACTTGCATCACATCGGGCTATTCCGGTACGGTCTTTGAGCCTAATGATGAGTATAAAGGTGACTTTGCCCGTATATATTTCTATGCAGCTACTCGATACTATTCGGAGTGTGGAAGTTGGAGCGGAGAGGGTTTCAGTGGTTCATTCCCTCATCTCGATGAATGGACTCGTGTGATGATGTTGCGTTGGCATCAACTCGACCCGGTGAGTCAGAAAGAGATAGATCGCAACGATGCTGTGTATGCTACCCGGCAAGGCAATCGTAATCCATTTGTCGATTATCCCGAATTGGTCGATTTGATTTTTGGTAGCGAAACATCTACCCCCTTTACCCCCGGCGATGTAACACCATCTGCTACGCTCGAACTGCCGGTAATGGATAGCACCATCGATATGGGTGCAGTGCAATTGGGTGGGAATGAGCGTGTCGCTTCCTATTCGATGTCGCTGCGTGGCAGTAATATTTCGTCACCTCTCGCACTGACGGTGTCGGGTTCTTCTTATTTCTCTCTTTCTACCTCGCAAGTAGCAGCCGATGATGCTTGTAATGGCACTGCGGTAACGATATATTATAACCCCGAGAAGAGTGGTACACATTCGGCTACAATCAGTATAACCGGAGGCGGACTGAAACAAACTGTAACGGTATCGCTCGTAGGTGTAGCTGTAGAGGGGTTTGCTGCCATTAATGCTACTCAGGTGTATGATGCTTCGTTCCAAGCCAATTGGGTGGCACACTCGCATGCTACCGATTATGAGCTGGCTGTGTGGACTACCGATGGTGGCCATGTTGTAGAACAGACATTGATAGAAGTAAACTTTGACAATGGCGTGCCTGCCGATTGGAGCACTTTGGGTTATACCAACACCGAGAATAACGCCATTCGTTTGGCTTCGGGTAAAAATGATGGCTCGGTGGTGACTCCTGCATTGGATTTGAGCACACCTACTACTCTCACGGTAACTTGTTCACCCTATAAGACCACCGACAACTCGGTGTTGTATATCCTTGTTGATGGAGAAGAGGTGGCTCAGATAGATTGTGCTCAAGGCGAGGTGACAGAAACCATTGTACTTGAGCCGGCAACAGAGTACTCAAGCATTACTCTCGAAGCTAAGAAATCGCATCGTGTGTATCTGCAAACAGTCAAACTTACATCGGGTGGTAGCTCTATGAAGATGCTCGATGGCTATCCTCGCAATGTGGGTAATGTGACACAATATGTAGTGTCTGATGTAGAGCCTTTGAGCGAGTATCATTATAATGTGACGGCCTATAGTAATGGTAAGGTATTGGAGCAATCCAATACGATAACACTCACAACCGGTGCTACCGATATAAAATCTGTGCCGAGTGATATGCCCGAGGGTTTGTTTGTCTATGCCTATAATGGTGAAATCTATGTCGATGATGCTCCCCTCAATGCACGCATCAGTTGCTACTCGCTCGATGGTACATTGTGCGACACACGTATAGTGCATGCGCCCCGTGAGGTGTTGCGCCCCTTGCACCGAGGTATCTTTGTTGTGCAAGTAGTATGCCCATCGGGTTGCTATGCCACTCGCGTTGCCGTATTATAGTATATTGAGTGCTTATGGTTAGAGACCGATTGTTTTTGTCGTTGTTGCTGTGTGTGGTATGTTCTATGGTGCATGCTGCAGTGCCTGCCGGTTATTATAATCGTGCTGTTGGTAAGAAAGATGCCGAGTTGAAGACCGCCATGCATGAGATTATCGAGCCTCATACACACATCGACTATGGCGCAAATGGCACGTGGGTGGTATTTCGTACAAGCGATGTGCGCAGTGATGGCTCTATATGGGATATGTACTCCGACATTGTGCGCTATTTCCCCGATAGAGGCTCTCACTCCGAGATGCATATAGAGCACAGTGTGCCCAAGAGTTGGTGGGGTGAGCAGAGTACGTTTATTTACGAAGCATCTTTCGACCTGCATCATCTTGTTCCGGCCGATGCCTCGACCAATATGTCGAAGAGTAATCATGTGTTGGGTGAGGTTGCCGCACCAACATTCGACAATGGTGTATCGAAAATAGGCAAGGCAACTGTTGGCTCAAAAAGCCTTACGGCATTTGAGCCTCATGATGAGTATAAGGGCGACTTTGCACGTATGTATATGTATGTTGTTACTTGCTATCAAGACTATGAGTGGAAGTCAGACGGAGTGTATATGTTCAATAGCGAAAGCTATCCTACACTCAACACCTATGCTCGTGAATTGTTGATGAAATGGCATCGTAACGACCCCGTGAGTATCAAGGAGATAAACCGCAATGATGCTGTCTATGCCACTCAGAACAATCGCAATCCCTATATCGATTTTCCATTATTGGCCGAGTATTTGTGGGGCGATAGCATAGGACGTGTGTTTGATGCTCATATTGAGGAGAGACCCTATCTTGTCGCTCCCATTCATGGCGATATGATAGATATGGGAGTAGTGATGTGTGGCTCTACCATTACCTACGACCTATATATCGAGGGAGCCAATCTGTCGGCACCTCTCACTCTCGCATGGCGCAACCGTGCCGGTATAGAACTCGATACCGATTGTATTGCTGTCGATGTTGCTGAGGCGGGTACTACGGTACAACTCAGCTATACCAACACATTGTTGTCCGGCTCGTTGCGCGATACTTTGGTTATATCGGGTGGTGGTATGTTGCGTGATGTCGAGGTGCCTGTTACACTGCAATCTACCCCTTCGTTTATCACCTTGCCTCCGGTCGATGTGACCTCTACGACAGCGCTACTCAGGTGGGTTGCTATGCCCGAGGCCGAGTCGTATAGGGTAGAGTTGCGTGAAGGTGCCGGTGAAGCTACCGATCTCTTTATATCGGCCTATGTAGAGGGTAGCGGGTATAACAAAGCTATAGCGCTATATAATGGTACGAAGCGTGCTATAGAACTGACGGATTATGCGATTGCACGACAGCACAATGGGGTAGGCGAGTTTACCGACTATTGGAAACTGCCCAACGTGACACTCGATGCCGGTGCAACCTATATACTCGTAAACAGCCAGTGCGATAACTCCGAGTTGAGAGGCTATGCCGATAAGTTTGTGCCATCGAGTGAGTATTCGCCGCTCAACTTCAATGGCAATGATGCTGTGGCTCTGTATCACAACGAATTGCTCATAGATGTAGTGGGAGAGTATGGCGTGGCAGAAAATTGGGGTAAGGACGTAACGTTGTATCGCTCATATATGACACTCGGACCTACTATACATTATAATAAAATACAATGGGTAGAAGCACCTCAAAATGACTTCGCATTGTTGCGTTCGCATCGTGTGTCGGGTATTGTTTCTACTCCCATCATTGTAGTGGATACTATCGTTACTACCACCGAGATGGAGGTTACAGATTTGTTCCCCAATACTACTTATACATATAGTGTGACTGCTTGTGTGGGTAATAACCACCATACAACCTTGTACGATTGTGCGTTTATTACAGCCAATTTGCCCGCTCCGGCCGATGTGAGTGCTGCGCACATATATGCCGAGAGTATAGAGTGGCAGTGGACAGCTGTTGCCGAGGCCGATGGCTATGAAATAAATTGTTATAGACTCGCCGGTGTTGAGAGTACTACCGATGTAGAGCATTTCGATTGTGTGGGCTCTAAAGGAACACCCCTGCCCGAGGGGTGGAGTGGAACTGCATCGGGCAACTATACAAGTGCAGCAAGCACGGGCAGTTCGGCACCTTCGGTGGCCTTGAAAAGTACAGGCGAATATATTGAGACTCCCTATTACGAGGCTCCCGTTAGCCACATGTCGTTTATGTATCGTTTCGCTTCTAAAGCTACAGGCTCATCATTGTTGGTAGAGTACTACCGGGCGGGAGTGTGGCAAACATTGCAACGTGTTGAGTATGAAAACACAAGTAAGGCAATACTCGAATATGCATTTGAGCCAGGCGATGACGTGCGAGCCTTCCGCTATACATATAGTAAGGTAAGTGGCAATATGGCTATTGACGATGTATCGATAACCTATGCCGCTCTCGATACAGTATATGTTGCTCAGGAGCAGTACGTTTCGCAAACTTATGCCACTATAGCAGGACTTTCAGCACCGTGTACATATTACTTCAATGTGCGGTCGGTTTTAGGAAATAGATATTCCGATTGGTCCGAAACCATAGTTGCAACAACCGATACTACCTTCACGGCAGTAGATAATATAGATAGCTTGCCCATACAATATAAAATGTACGATGGGCAGGTGCAACTCAACAATTTGCCTCTCGATTGTGTTATATCGGTATATAACTTGCAAGGTATGTTGTGTAGCACATTGTGTACCTCTGCCACACAATGTATGCTCACCTTAGGTCAGAAAGGAGTCTATTTGATAAAAATTGTTAATAATGAAAATATTTTTTATCAAAAACTTGTGTGGTATTAAAATGTATTCTACTTTTGTATCAAATAAAAATTTATACTAATTCTAAAATTATAATGTTATGAAAAAATATGTTTGCGATGTTTGTGGTTGGATATATGATCCCGCAATTGGTGATACTGATGGTGATGTAGCTCCCGGTATAGCTTTTGAAGACCTTCCTGAAGATTGGGTATGCCCTTTGTGCGGTGTAGGTAAAGAGGACTTCTCGCCTGTTGAAGATTGATTGTAACAACCACATGAATATAAATCCAACATGCCTATAGATGGTGTGTTGGATTTTTTTAGGTTGTAATTGATAAATTTAACTATGATATTGGTATAGTTGAACGCTTTTATTCATATTTTTGCAATTGGAATATTTCAATCCACTATTCTTCCTATTATTAACGTGTCGTTGTGGATTGTGGCACACAAACAAACACAAATATGAAAAAGGCGTTACTCATTCTTTCAGTTATTTTTACCATGATGTTGTCGAGCTGTGGTATTACACATCATGCAGTTTATAACGAAAATCAAAATCAAACATCGGTTGTGTTGAGCCAAGCCAACTACAATGTTGTAGGCACAGTGACCGGTGAGTGCAGTCAATTCTATGTATTGGGCATCGGTGGCTTGTCAAAGAAATCGATGGAGCAATCGGCTTTGGGTGAAATGTATCAAAATGCCCATCTATCAGGCTCGCAAGCCATTATCAACACAAACGTATTTTTCCGTGTAGAAAGTTATGTAGTTTGTTCTAAGGTTAAAGCAATTGCTACCGGTACAGTTATAGAGTTTGAAAAGTAAGATAGAAATAACCTATAGTATAAAGCCTACGTACCCTAAAGGTGTGCAGGCTTTTTTTATTGCGACAAAGCTATGGCAAAATGCTTGGCAAAAGCGCTATTTTTTTTAAAATAATCAACGAGATATTTTAGATATAAAAATATTAGTATTAACTTTGTCCTACAATGGTAAAAGCACTTTTGAGATATATTATACCTATTATCTGTCTTACAACTTTTGTACAAAGTTGGTCGGGTTTTTTATCTATAAGTGACCATTCTATCGGAGACGAAATATTGGTGTGTGACATGACAGAAGATACTGTTATAGATGCCAATGTATTTGAACCAATAGATAACTCTATCGCATTATCTCGCCCTACATCATCGGTCAATGCACAGCGTTTGCAGAACAGCCAACGCCGTACCAATTCTTGGTTTAGGTGTAAACAAATTGTGACAAAAGTATGCAGAAGTATATATAGCAGACACAACAATTATACTTTATTAAGTCTTAAATTTTCTCCCTTGTTTGAGCCTTCCGATTGTTTGCCAAAACTCGGACGACTTGTTATTTAGCTTTTTTATTGTATTTCCAGTTTTTTTTGATGCTACGTTTTCTTCTCTTAAATGTAGTGTCGTGTGCTGTTGTTTCTCTGTTGAGACAATAGTATGTGCAGAATACTGCGCATAATGAGATAACTATACAATAATATTATTACAATAGAAAAGACTAAAATAACACAATTATGGAAACTCAATTTGTCAAAGTACAATCAAACAAAGACATCATCATATCTGTATTACTCATCATAATGGGTAGTATTCTTATTGCTACTCCTGTAGGTGCATCGTTGAATGTAGTGGGAGGAATGCTTTTCTTTACCGGACTTATCATGGTATTTGTGCTCAAGAGCAATTATAAAAATCTTGATGATGGTATGAAGTATGCCAAGAAAGAATTGTACTTTGTAAATGGTGTCAAGGATACACTCCTTGCAGCCATGAAATCGGCTCCCGAGAGTATAGAGGTGAATGCTAAGGCGAATGGCAACACATTGCGCCTTGATGTTTATTACAACAAGGCTGCCAATAAAGCATATATGCAACTGTTTGAGTATGTTCCCTATCGTTACGAAGTATGTTCGGATATGATGGAGTATGATGTAGCCCAAGTCGAAAAATTAATCAAATAATAAGAACTTTAATATCTGCAATTAGCATTATAAATTTGTATTATATCAATACCAAATAAATATTTAGATTTATGGGAATTCTACAGATTTTTACGCTTCTTGGAGCATTGGGAATGTTCCTTTATGGAATGAACTTGATGAGTTCGGGTTTGCAAAAAGTTGCCGGAGATAAACTTAGAGGCTTACTGTCAGCAATGACTTCCAATCCTTTCAAAGCTGTTTTAACAGGACTGGGTATAACTACTGTTATACAATCCTCTTCGGCTACAACAGTAATGGTTGTAAGTTTTGTTAATGCCGGACTTCTTGCTCTCTCGCAAGCCATAGGAGTTATTATGGGTGCCAATATCGGTACTACTGTTACAGCTTGGCTTGTGTCATGGCTTGGCTTTAAGGCCGACATTTCTATTTTGGCTGTGCCCATGATGCTCTTTGGTTTTCTCTTTTCTAATTCTAAAAAGAGTCAGCGTAGAAATATAGGTGAATTGATTGTTGGATTCAGCCTCCTTTTTTTAGGTCTCTCTTTTATGAAGGAGTCTGTTCCCGATCTTGGCGAGACACCTCAAATTCTCGATTTTGTCAAGGCTTGGTCTAATCATGGATTTGGATCGGTGTTGTTGTTCCTTGCTTTTGGTACGGTACTGACTCTCATTCTTCAATCTTCATCGGCAACAATGGCCATTACCCTCATTATGCTCAGCATGGGCTGGATACCTTTCGATATGGCTTGTGCTATGGTGTTGGGTGAGAACATTGGTACTACTATCACTGCCAACATAGCAGCTTCGATAGGTAATACTCAAGCCAAGCGTGCTGCCATGTCGCACACCATATTCAACCTTATTGGTGTTACATGGGCCTTGATTTTCTTCAAGCCGTTCCTCTCATTGGTAGGAATGACTATTGAGTTAATGGGGTTGCCCAATCCCTCGGCACAAGACTTTGCTGTTGTGGCTTCTGCTCCCAATAGCAGTACAGCTGCTCTCTATGGACTCTCTATGTTGCACACATTGTTTAATACGATAAACACATTCTTGTTGATATGGTTTATCAAGGTGATAGAGAAGGCTGTGATATGGATTATAAAAACCCCTGCCAACCAAGAAAACGAAGTGTTCCGATTGAAATACATATCGGCCGGTCCTATAGCTACACCCGAATTGGCTACCGAGCAAGCATTTGACGAGATTATACATTTTGCTCAAATCTCTAAGAATGGTCTTGGATATGCCAAGAGCGCGCTCAGTGAGAGCGATGTCGATAAGTTTGAGGAACTCCGAAACAAACTCATTAAGTATGAAGAGATTTCGGATCGCATAGAGTTTGAGATTGCCACATTCCTCAATGCTGTATCGAGCGAAGAGATAAGTAAGGCTACCTCGATGAAGATAAAAGCGATGTATAAGATTATTGGTGAACTTGAGTCGCTTGGTGACTCGGGCGAGGCTATAAGTCGTATCCTTTCGCGTCGAAATATTCATAAGAAGAGTTTTGATGAGGCTACTATAAAGAACTTGAACAATATGTGTGAGGCTGTAGAGAATGCTTATGCTGTAATGATTGAAAATCTTACAGCAGCGCATAACGGAACTCTGGCCGATATTTCAAATGCTTATAATGCCGAGGAACGCATCAATAACATGAGAAATTATTTGCGTGACTCTGAAATTGATGATATTGAAAACAATGGAAAGAATTATCACACCAGCGTTTACTATATTGACATTGTAAGCGAATTTGAAAAAATGGGCGATTTTATGATTAATGTTTCGCAAGTTCTTGAGCGAACCTACATACACGAGCCATAGTATCCCGAGGGGGGCTATTGAATTAAGTATTGTATTTACTTTACTTCTGCAATATTCGCTATTTAAGACCGAGGCCAATTTGTAGTGACCTCGGTCTTGTGTCGTTAATGTTAATAACATTTTTTATCGTATAAATATTTTTTTCTTAGAGTGTATGTTTAAAAAAAAGATTAAATTTGTAATTTGTAATTGCTGTTGAATATGAATATAAATAACACTAATAATATAAAATTTATGAAAAACAGTAGATTACTTGTTGTGTCGGTGTTGATGGCATTAACAAGTATAGTTTCATTGGCACAATTGGCCGGTGGATTTGAGCGACTTTGTGCAGACGAAGCTGCTACGGTAGCTCAGTCATCATTGTCACATAATCGAGGGTTTGTGACCGATGCTGCAAGTGACTTTACAGTAACTGTAGATAATGCTATAGCCCGTAAACAACTACCTATGGCCGAAGGGAAGGATATATATGGATTTACGGAGTATAATCTTACCGATGAAAGTAAAACCGGACTTATCAAATTCAATACATCGTCCCCTGCAAAAATTACTAATATTCAGAAAAGCAAAGAGTGGGCTACAGCCGGAGCCTATGCCGATGAGCATTATTATGTAATGATTATCGATAATAGTTTCAACCCAACGTTGGCCAAGGTAAATCTCGAAACCGGTGAAATCGAGAATGTAGCAGTTTGTACATTAGAAAATGATTATGCACTGCAAGCATTTGAGATGAGTTATGATGTGATAACGAGAAAAATGTATATGGTTGCCAATTCACCAGCCGACCCGGAACAATATAACTCGGCCCTGCTCACAGTCGATCTTACTACCGGAGTACAAGAGTATGTATGCAATAACATGGGACGTCACTTCTATGCAATGGCTATCAATGCCGAAGGTGTTATGTATGGAGTAGATCATAATGGTATGTTGTGCAAGATCGATACACAAACAGGTAGCTGTACTGAGGTGGCTAATACAGGCTTGAAACCTTTCTATCGTCAATCGATGGATTTCGACCGTAAGACAGGCATTGTATATTGGGCATTCAGCGGAGTTCAGCGTTATGGAGTTCTTTATTCGCTCGATGTCACTACCGGCGTTCCTACTCAACTTGGCTATATCGGCGGAAAGGAAGAACAACAGGTCGTGGGACTTCATGTACCATATTCTTTGTATGACGAGGTTGCTCCCTCTTTTGTTACCGACTTGCAAATAACCCCCGATGCTGGTGGCCAATTGGGTGCTACCCTCAGTTGGACTTGTCCTACAACTCTTATTGATGGCTCTCAATTGTCGGCTATCGACTATATTGAGGTCTCGCGCGATGGAGTAGTTGTGGCTACTCTCACCGATGCTACTCCCGGTGCAAGCATGACATGGCACGACTCGGTAGAAAAAGCCGGAACTTATACTTATAAAGTACAAGCTGCCAACCATGCCGGTTTGGGCGAGTTGCGTACGATAACTGCCTATGTGGGTCGTGATGTGCCTGCTGCTGTTGCCGGATTGAAGTTGGTGCGTACCACGTCGCATTCTATTACTTTGTCCTGGCAACCTGTTGAGAAAGGTGTTAATGGTGGATATATAGATACTCAATCGTTGCGTTACAAAGTCGTTCGCACTTCCGACAAAACCATATTGGCCGATTCGCTCACCGATACTACCATTGTCGATGAGGGTATTGTAGAGTTGGCTCGTTACAGATATGAAATTGTATCTTACAATGTCGACGGAACTGGCGGTACTACCAATAGTGGCTACATTGTTAATGGTCCGGCTCGTCCTGCACCTATTTTGTCTGATTTTAATGTAAATAATGATGCCGAGGCCAACTTGTGGTCGGTTGGAGATGCCAATGGTGACGGTATTTCGTATTTCTGGACTTATGACGAGAATTATGGTTTTGGTGCCTATTATTATCAAACCTATACCATGCAACAAGCCAACGACTGGCTTATATCGCCTCCTGTCATCTTTGAGAAGGAGACACCCTATAAGATTGTTGTAGAGGCAGCTCCAGCCAATGCGCAACAAATAGAGCAATTCAGTGTCTTTCTTATTCGCGACTACAACCTCACTACAGCCATTAAGATTGGCGAAACATTTGATATTGACACCTATGGATTCTATCGAGTAGAGTTGGATAGCGTGCCGGCAGGCGACTATTCGGTATGTATCCAATGCACATCAAATGGTGTGTTGAGCAATTACTTGGCAGTATATAGTGTAGAGGTGGCTATCAATGGCGATGGTAATATTCGTGGTGATGTGTGGGACGATAGTTCGCGCCCTGTAGCCGATGTGTTTGTAAGCCTCGAGGGTACCGAATTTGGTGCTTATACCGATGAGCGTGGATTCTTTGAGATTTCTAATGTGCCCGATGGAAATTACACCATCAATAGCGAAAAATTGGGATATATCAATGTGCCTCAAAGTGTTACAGTAACTGCATTGCAAGATGTCAATGTAGAACTTGATGTTATCAAGCGCAAGGCTTATACAGTATCGGGTAGTGTCAAAAATGAGTATGGCGAGCCTCTTGCCGATGTCTCTGTGGCGCTCAATGGTTACACCAAGTATGCTACTACAACAGCTGCCGATGGTACGTACTCTATCACAAATGTATATGAAAGCACTCAACCCTATACCTATCTTGCTTCTAAAGACTTTTACGTGCCGTTAGTACGTGATGTTGAGGTTGCCGATAGCAATATCGACCTCAATGTTACACTCAACGATAGCATCTTGCCTCCGGCTATAGCAACCGCACAATATGATGCAGTGAATAGAAAATCGACTATCGAGTGGGCACGTCCCGGTATAGATGAGAGTGTTGCTGCTTATAGCGGACAGATTTCATACACCTTTGGAGCTACGGACGGTACGTTTGGTACTCTCATTGGTGTTGTATGTCACGACCCCATTATTCTTAAGAGCATCGATTGGTTCTTGCTCAGTTCCGATACTACTGTAAATGTCGTAGTCTTGGCTCTTGATGAAAAAGGGCGTCTTACCGGTGAGGAATTGTATGTTGATGGCGATGCACGTAACGAAACTTTTAATCCGTCTGTTTACACATTTACCCACGATGTCTATGCTCCTTATGGTTGCTTTATAGGATTAAGTACCGATAATGGATTTCTCGAAATTGTAACTGCTGTCAATACCCCCGATAAACCATTCGTTTACAACTACAATGCTTATATCGAGGACTATCTTGTTAAGCCTACATATGAGTATGTAGAGACTTTGGGTGCCGATTATTGTGAGAACTTCCATCTTGGTTATCAAGGTATAGTATTGGCTACCGATGCTGCTCCTGCTGTTACCTACAATGTAAATAGAGAAAATGCGGCTATGATGAGTGAGGTAGTATGTAGTGCAACCTCACAACTCTCGATATACGATGATGCTTGGCTTACACTGCCCGATGGCGAGTATCGTTATGCAATTACAACAGTATATGCCAATGCCAAAGAGTCGGAGCCTGCTTATACCAATACCCTTACTCTCGATAAGACTGCAGTAGATGATGTCCTGACCGAAGATTTTACCGTAGCATTATCGTCCGATAAGAGTATGCTATACATGAACCGAGAAGCTCGCGAAGTGATGTTATATAGTGCCGAAGGAACACTCGTAGTGTCGCTCGAGAATACCAGTGTTGTGCCGGTAGCATCGTGTGGCGATGGCGTGTATATGGTGCGTGCATTGGTAGATGGTGTGTGGAATGTCGAAAAAATACTCATTAAGAAATAAGCAATAGATATGAAAAAATATAATATATTGATAGCTACATTTGTAGCACTATCGGCAGGTTGGGCACAGGCACAGAGTGTTGTATATACTTGCGATTTTGAGGAGGGAATACCGGCGGCATTTGCTACCTACGACTTAGACGGCAATGTTCCCTCACGTAGTATGAAGAGTTACGGACTCACCGATGGCGTTGCATGGGCTGCCTATACCGATGCCGAGACGAACAATACAGCTGCTTATAGTGGCTCATGGTATAAGACACCGGCCCAATCGAACGACTGGTTGGTAACCTCGGCAATCGAGGTGGCCGATGTGCGCAATATACTTTCGTGGCGAGCGTATGCACTCGATGACAAGCACCCCGATGGGTATGCGGTATATATCAGTACCGAGGGTAATAAACCCGAGGATTTTACTTCCGAGCCTATATATGTAGTTGAGGGAGAGCGTAGCCAATGGCAACAACATGCCATCTCGTTGTCTGAATGGGCTGGAAAGAGCATATATGTAGCCTTTGTAAACAATAGCACCAATTGCAATATTTTGGCTCTTGATGATATCAGTGTCTTCTCATATCAGCACAGCTTCAATCTTGAGATGACCACCCCCGAGGCTATTTCTTCTCCCGGTGTTGTATATGTAACAGGCCGAATTGCTTCGTCGGGTTTTCTTCCTGTAGAGGGATATAAGGTAGAACTTACCTACAATGGCACTACAACCACTATCGATCGCAGTGCCGATATAGTAGCTGCCGATAGTGTTGCAGAGTTTGCCTTTGAAGTGCCTATTGATGTACCTCTCGACGAGACACGCGACTACTCGTTGCGCATCAGCAGTTTGGGTGGTAATGATGTGATGCAATATGAAGGCAGCATAACTTGTTTTGAGCGTACTGTTCTCATTGAGGAGGGTACCGGTACATGGTGTATGTATTGTCCTCGTGGTGCCTATGGCTTGGAGTTGCTACATGAAAAGTATCCGGGTAAGTTTGTTGATGTTGCTGTGCATGGTGGTGACGAAATGATGGTTGTACCTTATTATGTAGGTTCATATCCCTACTTCAACGGTAGTTTCCCCAATAGCGTGTTTGACCGTAGTTTCGACCTCATAGGCGATCCTTATTTCGATGGCGATTCGCTTTTCAATATAGCTATAAACCGTGGTGCTATAGGTAAGGTGCACACTACAGCTCAATATGTAGCGGAGGGAAAAATTGATGTAGTGGCTACTGTCGAGTTTGGTAAAGCCATTGCCGAGAACGAGTTTGGCTTGCTGTACATCATCGTGGAAGATAGCGTTACCGGTTATGAGCAGGCCAATGCCTTCAGTGGCGGAGCGCAAGAGATGGGTGGATATGAAAACCTGCCCGATCCCATACCCGCCGGAGAGTACTATTTTGCCAACGTAGGACGTATGTTGTACCCCTCGTTTGCCGGAGACAGCACAGCCTTTGAACCCGGAACACCCCGTCATACGCCTATTACAGTACAATATTCGATTGACATGCCCGAGGTGCAACGATTAGACCAAGTGAAAGTGATAGCTGCAATTACCGAAATAGCTACCGGCGAGATTGTCAATGTACATGAAGTGAGTCTCTCTATTCCCGAAGCTGTTGATGCTGTTACTGCAGGCGATGTAAAGGTTGTGCCTACTGTAGCCGGTATAGAAGTCGTTGCACAAGAGACGCTTGAACAAGTAGAGGTGTGGAGTGTCGGTGGTCAGTTGTTATATGTAGCTCAGCCTCATTGCAACACTCATACTATAGATCTTGATAACAATCGCGGTGTGGTTATTGTTAAGGTTTGTACTGCGCATGACACCGTGGTAGCAAAATGTGTGCGGTGATAAATTGTAAGAAAACAGCCCATTGATTATGGAAAAACAAAATAGTTTGCTATATTTGTAGAAATAATCATAAAACCTACTATCATGAAGAAAGCTGTAAAATACATAGGAAAGTGGCAAGAGAAGAGTGTTATCCTTGAGAAACTTGAAGGTCCTATCGGCGAAGGTCGCGTAGAGTTCCCCAATGGCGATACGTTTGAGGGCTGTTTTCATCTGAGTTTTGCTCACATTCAAGGCCCTTGTTATGTAGCCGATGGTAAATATACATTTGCCGATGGCAAGTATATCGAGAATGCGTGGATTAATACCTCTGATGACTTGACAAAGTTTGGTTTGAAGGGTGTGTATGAGGTACGTAATGTTGACGGCTCACCGGCATCTATCACTTCGTTCTGGTTGAACGAGCGTCATGGTATAGAGGTGTTGCTCGCACCGAAGACCGAGGTCGTTGAGTGGTACAATGGCGAGGAGCAAGGCCGTTATGATGTAAATAACTACACGCTCAACGCCATCGACGAAGACCGCCGTGAACTCGTTGTAGAGCTTGCCAATGGCATGTCGGTAACAATGGTGGGTGGTCGCCTCGTGCCCAACCGATATGATAACTATGTTTACGAAAACTATTTGATGGGTAAACTTGTCTATGGAAATGGTGATGTATATGAGAGCATCAACTACGATATACGCAACCTGCAACCCTATGGTGGAGTAGGTACAAGATACCAGGCCAATGGCAAGATGCGCGACGAATATTATAAAGAATATGAGCTGGAGCGTGTCGAGCGCGAAAAATGGAATCCCGCATGTGCCGTTGAGAAATCTATTCCCAATCCCATTAATCCCGAAGAACAGATAACAGCTCGCGTGTGGGGCAATCACATTGAGTATGGTTATCGGTGCGAAATGATGTATGATGGTGATGTGGTAGATGATATGCCTCATGGACAAGGTATATTCAAGGATGTGAGATCGCAAGCCTATATAGATGGCAAGTTGTGCGATACTTGGCGTTTTACCTACGAAGGTGCATTTGAGCATGGCCGTTGTCATGGTCGTATCGTCTTTACCGACCATGAGAAGAATACTACACAAGAGTGTGAGTGGAAGAATGGTCTGTCGGTAAGTGCTACTCCTGTAACTTTGCGATACGAGTGGACGCGTGTCTTAGAAGGAGAATACGATATAAGAACCGGAACAGTAGAGATGGGTGTAGGTATGAAATGCCCCCTCGACGGTTTTGAATATGTGCGATTGCTCGAAGTATCGGCATCACAAATCGTATTCAATGTATGCGAACCTCTACGCCCCGGTGGCTCGTTAAGCCTCGAGAATGAATTGACATACGATTTGAGATATTCTCTCAATATCTATTGGGATAAAGAATAAAAGCTATTCTTTAATCTCTGTTTCAAAAGAATAAAGGAAGTGATGTTTTTTCACGACATCACTTCCTTTGTTCATATAAAAGTATTACCTTTGTAGGCTCAAAAAATAAAGATATTAACACACTAAAATATACAATAGCTATGGCTAAAGAATTGAAAGAGATGACCAAGCGTGCCGACAACTACTCGCAATGGTACAACGACTTGGTTATGAAAGCCGACCTCGCCGAACAATCGGCCGTGCGTGGCTGTATGGTGATTAAGCCCTATGGTTATGCCATTTGGGAGAAGATGCAACGTACACTTGACGATATGTTCAAGGAGACAGGTCACGTAAATGCTTACTTCCCGTTGCTTATCCCCAAGTCTTTCCTTTCGCGTGAAGCTGAGCACGTTGAGGGCTTTGCCAAGGAGTGTGCTGTGGTAACACACCACCGCCTCAAAAACGACCCCAATGGCTCGGGTGTAATCGTTGACCCAGCTGCCAAGTTGGAGGAGGAGCTCATCATTCGTCCTACATCGGAAACTATCATCTGGAATACATATAAAAACTGGATTCAATCATACCGCGATCTGCCCTTGTTGGTAAATCAATGGGCCAACGTAATGCGTTGGGAGATGCGTACACGTTTGTTCCTCCGCACAGCCGAGTTCTTGTGGCAGGAGGGTCACACCGCACACGCTACCCGCGAAGAGGCAGAGGAGGAGACACGTCGTATGCTCGATGTGTATGGTACATTTGCCGAGCAATATATGGCTATGCCTGTTGTTAAGGGTGTGAAGAGTGCCAGCGAGCGTTTTGCCGGAGCTCTCGATACATACACCATCGAGGCCATGATGCAAGACGGTAAAGCTCTTCAAGCCGGTACATCGCACTTCTTGGGTCAGAACTTTGCCAAGGCATTCGATGTACAATTTGTAAACAAGAATAACGAACTTGAATATGTATGGGCTACCTCATGGGGGGTATCTACACGCTTGATGGGTGCGCTCATCATGACACACAGCGACGATAACGGTCTTGTATTGCCTCCTCGTTTGGCTCCCATACAAGTTGTTATCGTGCCTATTTACAAAGGCCCCGAGCAACTTGCCGCCATCGATGAGCGCGTAGCAAGCATCGTTGCCAACCTCAAGGCTATGGGTATATCGGTTAAGTATGACAACGACGACAAACGTCGTCCCGGCTTCAAGTTTGCCGAATATGAGTTGAAGGGAGTTCCCGTTCGCTTGGTATTGGGTGGTCGTGACTTGGAGAACGGTACTATCGAGGTAATGCGTCGCGATACGCTTGAGAAAGAGACTATGGCACTCGATGGCATAGAAGATGTTGTACGCAATTTGCTCGATGATATACAAAGCAATATGCTCAAGAAGGCTCTCGACTATCGTCAAAGTCGCACTATCGAGGTGGATACTTACGAAGAGTTTAAGGAGCGCATCGAAGAGGGTGGTTTCATCTTGGCTCACTGGGACGGTACTCCCGAGACCGAGGCTCGCATCAAAGAGGAAACCAAGGCTACTATCCGCTGTCTGCCTTTGGACGGCGATATGACTCCGGGTGTATGTATGGTGACCGGTAAGCCTTCGGCTCGTCGCGTACTCTTTGCTCGTTCATATTGATAGTAACTCTATCGCAACAACATACATAATGGGGAGTATCTATTGTGGTACTCCCCATTATTTTATAGGTATGGTGCATTTACCGCTCATATATAGCACAACGGTGTACCCTATGAGGAGTACACCGTTGTGTGTTGTATTGAGAGAGTCGATTTACTTACGGTAATCGGCCAATTGCTCGGCTGTATAGCTGTCGATAAATGCAGCATGCTTGGCAACCTCGGCCTCACCCATGTTTATATATACGCGGGCCGAAGTGGCAAACTTCTCATTACGAGTGGTGTCGAGCAAGAGCAAGTGACCCATAATGATGTTACCGGCCATCTCTACCAATCGGCGAGCCATGAAGTCGATATACTCGTTGTTCTTGGTAGCTGTTACCTTCTCAACAGCAGCCTCATACTTCTGACGCATAGCCACAAGACGCTCACGCAAGGGGAGCAAGTCGGCATTTATATCGGCTGTCTCATAGTTCATTATCTTATTGAGGTATGTGCCGGTTGTGACGTGGCGGATAGCAGCTACAACTTGCAACTGAGTTGTACCCTCATAGATAGATGTGATGCGGGCATCGCGATAGATACGCTCGCAAGCATAGTCTTTCATGAAACCCGAGCCACCATGCACTTGCACGCAGTCGTATGCGTTTTGGTTGCAATATTCGCTCGACATACCTTTGGCAAGGGGAGTGAATGCATCGGCCAACTTTTGGAATGCCTTCATCTCGGCGCGCTCATCGTCTTCCAAGAGACGCTCTTTGGCGATGTCTTCCCAGTTCTTATATAAATCGACAAAACGTGTTGTTTCGTACAAGAGCGAACGTGAAGCATCGAGCTTGGCTTTCATAACCGAAATCATCTCATACACAGCGGGGAACTCGATGATAGCCTTGCCAAACTGTTTGCGGTCTTGAGCATAAGCAAGAGCCTCGCGATATGCAGCCTCCGATACACCCACCGATTGGGCTGCGATACCCAAGCGGGCACCATTCATCAGGGCCATAACATATTTGATAAGACCCATTTTGCGGCTACCGCACAACTCGGCGCGTGCGTTCTTGAATACCAACTCGCAAGTGGGCGAGCCTTTGATACCCATCTTATTCTCTATGCGGCGTACTGTTACACCACCATCGTTCTTGTCGTAGATAAACATCGATAGACCACGACCATCTTTTGTACCCTCTTCCGAGCGGGCCAATACGAGAGCTATATCGCCATCACCATTGGTAATGAAGCGTTTCACACCATTCAAGTACCAGCAACCATCTTGCTCGCTGTAGGTAGCCTTGAGCATTACTGCTTGTAAGTCGCTGCCGGCATCGGGCTCTGTGAGGTCCATGGCCATAGTTTCACCGGCACATACGCGGGGCAGATATTTGGCCTTTTGCTCTTCGCTGGCAAACTCGTATATTGTCTCGGCGCAGTCTTGCAATCCCCATATATTTACAAATCCGGCATCGGCACGGCTCACCATGTCGGCTGCCATGATATAGGGAACAAGTGAGAAGTTCAAGCCATTGTAGCGACGAGGTATTGAGATACCCATCAATCCGGCTTTGATAAGTGCGTCAAGGTTTTTCTGTGTGCCTTGAGCATATACTACGCGACCATCTACTACATGGGGGCCTTCGTGATCTACACTCTCGGCATTGGCGGCTACGATTTCGCCCGATATTTCACCGGCTATTTCCAATACCTTTTCGTAGCTATCCATGGCATCTTCATAGTTGAAGGGTGCGTAGTCGTATTTCTCGGCATCGGCATAGTTGCGCTCTTTCATGGCCACCAACTTCTCCATGAGCGGGTGGGTCAAGTGATGCTTTAAGTCACTGTTATCTAAATAGAAATTTGACATATTCTTTGCTTTTATCGTAGTCCGTTATTATTTCGAGTTTTTCTTGTAGTACTTGATGAGCTTGGGTACAATATCTTCAACATTGCCTGTGATGACATAGTCGGCAATTGTATTGATAGGTGCGTTGGCATCGTTGTTGATAGATATGATGATAGAGCTCTCTTGCATACCGGCTATGTGCTGTATTTGGCCCGATATACCGCAAGCGATATAGAGTTTGGGACGAACAGTAACACCGGTTTGGCCTATCTGACGTTCGTGCTCACAATATCCGGCATCTACAGCTGCACGGCTGGCACCTACTTCACCACCCAATATACCGGCCAAGTCGTAGAGCATATCGAAGTTCTCTTTCGAGCCCATACCATAACCACCGGCTACCACTATCGATGCGCCCTTGATGTTGGCTTTCGATTTCTCAATTTGGCGGTCAATGATTTCTACTACAAAGTCGGTCTCTTGTACATATTTGGCTACATCGAGTTTCACTACTTGACCTTGATGATTGGCATCGTATATCTCTTTCTTCATCACACCCTCACGCACGGTTGCCATTTGCGGGCGACAGTCGGGATTGACAATGGTAGCTACAATGTTACCTCCAAAGGCGGGACGAATTTGGTAGAGCAAGTTTTCGTATCTCTTGCCGGCTTTCATGTCTTCGTGAGGACCTATCTCAAGCGATGTGCAGTCGGCTGTAAGACCGCTGTGCAAGGTTGATGAAACACGAGGACCCAAATCACGACCTATGCTGGTAGCGCCCATCAAGCACACTTGTGGTGTTATTTCACGGAACAAACCACATACTATAGCAGTGTGGGGAAGTGATGTGTAAGGGTAGAGACGAGTATCGTCGGCCGTATATACTATGTCGGCACCATAAGGGTAGAGTTGCTTTTCTACGCCTTCGAGTTGGCTGCCTATTACGAGTGCTTCAAGTTGACAATTGAGCTTGTTGGCAAGTGTACGTCCTTTGGTAAGGAGTTCGAGGCTGACATCGGCAATGATGCCATCTTCTATTTCGCAATATACAATGAGGTTATTCATATTCTATTGGTATTACTTGTTTATATATGTAGGCATCGATGCTTATCCAATAGTGTGGTTGGCAATGAGTTCTTGTATCAACTCGTCTATCTCGGCATCAGTTCCTTCGAGGCGTTTGCTCTCTTTGGCTTGGAATACGACGTTCTCTATACTTTTTACCTTGGTGGGTGAGCCTGCAAGACCTACTTGATTGAGGTCGGCATCTACGTCGTTTACGCTCCACTCCAAGATGTTGAGATATTCGCGCTCATCATAGAGTTTGGTACACTTCAACTCGGCCTTTTCGCTGGGCGATTTGGCGTATTTATATTTCTGTATGAGGCGTGCATTGCGGGGACGGCACTCATCGGCACTGCCATTTACGGTCACTACCAATGGGAGAGGGCAGGTTACAGTCTCTACACCGCGCTCAAGGCGACGTTTGATAGTAGCTTTTCCTTCTGCTACCGAGATGATTTCCTCGGCATAGGTAACTTGAGGAATACCCAATTTTTCGGCAATCTGAGGACCTACTTGGGCAGTATCGCCATCAATAGCTTGGCGACCACCTATTATGATGTCATAACCCTCTATCTTGCGTGCTGCGCATGACAAGGCGTATGATGTGGCCAGTGTATCGGCACCGGCAAATGCTCGGTCGGTGAGAACGATGCCACCATCGGCACCACGAAACATGCCTTCACGTATGATTTCGGCTGCACGGGGAGGACCCATTGTGAGCAATGTTACAGTTGAGCCGGGGTGTTCTTCTTTCAAGCGGAGTGCTTGTTCAAGAGCGTTCAAGTCTTCGGGGTTGAAGATTGCGGGAAGGGCGGCGCGGTTGATTGTTCCGTCTTCTTTCATCGCATCTTTGCCCACATTACGGGTATCGGGCACTTGTTTGGCCAGAACTACGATTTTCAAACTCATAAATTTATATATTTGATATTACAAATCTTGATTTTCCTATATTTCAATCCTATAGGAAAATAAACATTCTGCAAATATAGTAAATCAATTGAAATTTACAACTATTTAAGCGCAGTCAAGTGAAGCCTTAATGTATATGTTTTGCACACGAGTTGATGTAATGTGCAATCTTGGAGGTGTGTATTTATTGATTTATCCCTATTTTTTGAAGTATCAAATTGTCAAAGTCGATTGCCTGACTTGTGGGCTGTATGGCTGTTTTCATGGGCAATATATAGCAATGTTTGGCTACTTCTTCGGGCAATTTGATATGATTGAGTCGTGCGGCATCTTTCTCGGTTGTAATTATGACAGCATCTTCACGTTGGGCACGTTGGGACAACTCGTTCAGCTCATTGGTACTGAAGTCATGGTGGTCGGGGTATGTCATGCAGGTGATATGCGAGGTATATCTCTCGATATATTGCATCATAGGCATGGGATTGGCTATGCCTGTAAAGAGTATTACCGGTCTGTGGGCTATTGTTGAGGCTATGTCGTGTCGGCTTGCATCGGTAATGTGGTGTAGCTGTTGATACTCGATATGAGCTGCATATAGCTCCTGATGGCTTATGTGCAAGAGCTTAGCCTCCTCGGCTATCTCTTGTTGTGTGAGGGTATGAGGAGTTTTGGTGAGTACTACGATGTGTGCGCGGCGCAATCCACTGTGAGGCTCACGCAGTCGGCCGGCCGGAAGGGGTAGGTCGGCATATATGGGACGGTTGTAGTCGCACAACACAATAGAGAGTGATGGTAGTACATAGCGATGTTGGTGAGCATCATCGAGCAGTATGACCTCGGGTGGGGTAGAGAGGGTTAGCAGTTGTTTGATGCCTCGGCGACGATTGCTATCGACTGCTACTATTAAGTTGTTATATTTGCAATGTATCTGATATGGTTCATCGCCTATATCGAGGGTAGTGGTTTGTGCGTTTGCTACAACAAAACCTTTGCTTTTGCGTCGGTAGCCTCGGCTGAGTACGGCTACGCGTCTGTGTGGCGATATGAGTTCAATGAGATACTCTATCATGGGCGTTTTGCCCGTTCCGCCCACAGTGAGGTTACCCACCGAAATGACGGGTATAGAAAACTCTTCGACCGGGAGTATTCGACGGTCGAAGAGTTGGTTTCTTACCCACACACCTGCACTATACAACCATGCCAATGGAAGCAGTGGCTTGCAGATGTGCGGTATGTCGATAGTTCGAGGCATTATTCGATGGTGATATTGTCCATACGAGCTTGTATGCCACTGATGTTTTCGATGTTGCGTATATTTTGTATGTATTCGGCATCTTCACCCAACAACCATGCGCCAATAGTCATACGAGTTGAGTTGCCAAACTTCTCCATCAAACGCTCAAACGAGGTCTTGATAGTGGGGTAGGTGCTTATCTTATAGTCTTGCAATTGAGCCGCTTCGGCAGCATATGCAATAGCATCGTCTAAGCTACCTATCGAATCTACAAGACCCAATTCGCAAGCTGTCTTACCGGCCCATACACGACCCTCGGCTATTTTCTTGATATCGTCTTGAGCAACACCACGACCTTCGGCACAACGGCGAGTAAAGAGGTCATATATATATTCAACATTGCGTTGCATTGCTATGCTCTCGGCTTGTCCCATCTTTTGGTATATGGCATCACCGAAAACAAAGCCATGCTCGTGAGTGCGTGCTGCGTCAAATTGCAAGCCCAACTTGTCGGTAAACAACTCCTCGGCGCAAGGCATAAGACCAAATACACCTATTGAGCCTGTGAGTGTAGTATTCTCGGCAAAGATATAGTCGGCACCACAAGAGATATAATAACCACCCGAAGCGGCCATATCGCCCATTGATACAATGATCTTCTTACCGGCGGCTTGGATAGCTTCCAACTCGGCCCAAATCTGCTCCGATGCGTATGCACTACCACCGGGCGAGTTTACGCGAAATACTACGGCCTTGATATCATCATCTTTGCGTATCTTGGTAAGTTCGGGTACAAGCTCTTCGCTATTGATGCCTTCACCACCGCTCTTTGTGATTACGCCAACAGCATATACAATTGCTATTTCGTTTTTCGATTTATTCTTCTCTTGGGCTACCGATGCGAGGTCCGATACCGATGCAAATTTGATGTCCTTGTCCTCATCGATACCTACTTGTTTCTTGAGCCATGTATTAAACTCGGGACGATACATCATAGTATCTACAAGGTTGTAGGTGAGCATGTCTTGAGTAGGACGCAACGAAGTGATAGAGTTGGCTACATCGTTGAAGTGGTTGGCCGAGAAGCCACGAGAGGCTGTTACACCTTGTGTGTATGTATCCCATATAGTATTGAGATATACCAATGTTTGCTCGCGGTTGGCATCGCTCATCTTGTCGCACATGTAAGGCTCTACGGCCGACTTGTATGTACCAACACGGAAAACAAGAAATTCGACACCCAACTTGTCGAACAAGCGAGGATAGAACATCTGTATGCCACCCAATCCATGAATATCGACAGTTCCTATGGGGTTGATTATCACTTTGTCGGCAACCGATGCAATGATGTAGTCGCCTTGTGTGTAGTTGTCGGCATAGGCATATATCCACTTGCCCGAATTCTCCTTAAACTCCACCAAGAGGTTGCGTATCTCTTCGATAGAGGCCGGCATGGCCGAGATGCCACGAGCATCGATATAGATACCTTTGATGTTGTCGTTGGTAGTAGCTACCTCAATGGCGCGACGAAATTTATCAAGTCCCAATTGTGCTGTATTGTCAGAGGTGAAAGCAGCCATAGGATCTTCTATCTCGCGCTCTTGCACACTGCCGCTGAGGCTTAGTTTCAATACTGTATTTTCGGTGGGGATATACTCTACTTCTTCGGACGATACCGATGATGCTATAGTTCCTATGATACCAAATGTAAAGATAAGAACAAAGAGCATGCCTGCTATCAGTGTACCCAGTACACAGGCAAATGTGGTCTTAAAAAACTTTTTCATAATTCTATCTGTATTAATGTTTCTGTTTACTTCTTAAACATAGCCTCGGCCGGAATGAGGTATATTTCTAAACGACGGTTCTTGGCACGTCCGGCTATTGTATTGTTGGCTACTATAGGCTCGAAACTACCTGCTGCATACGGCACAACATACTCTACACAGCCACCATTTATCTCAAACCAATCGTATATGGCCGACACGCGGTCGGTTGTGAGGGCATAGTTGTACTCCTCGTTGCCGGTATTGTCGCTGTGCATGACAAGTAGCATGTGGTAGTAGTCGGGGGTGCGTAGGCATGGTAGTAGCGAACGCAATATGGCATCGGACGAGTCGAGTAGGGTGGTTTCGTTGGGTGCGAAGAGTGTCGATGCTGCAATGGTGATGTGTATTACTTCATTGTCGCGCATCAACTCTACCGACATGCCTTCGCTCTTTTTCAGTCGTTCGGCCTCTATGGCTTGCAACTTAACGGCTTTGGCCTTCTGCTTCTTGTCAAGCTCGGGTATGGCAAGGTTTTCATCTACTGTCAATTCGGGTAGCTTAGGGTGCTCTACTACCTCTTGTGCCTTGTCGTTGCGCTTGAATAGCTTGTCTATCCAGCTATCGGCTGTGGTATTGCCCCATACCGGTAGCACACTACTCAAGGCTACCAGTGCTATCATCAAATGCGGTCTCTTCATCACTTATCAAGCCTCCCACATGCCCAGATACTCCTCGTAGTCGAGTTCGCCTCGTACCAAGAATTCTATGTCTTCATCGGCATACTCGGCACCCTCGTCTTTCTTGAGGCTGGTGCGGACAAATTCTATCAACTCATCTACATCGAGATCTATCTCTTCATCGTTATTCTCGTCGAAGAAGCCTTTTTTCTCATAGAAGTCATATACTATGTCGCCTATGTAGATAATCTCGTTGTCGCTATACTTATCTTGTATCTCTTGGGGTAGGCGTGGACGGATAAACTCTACCGCCTTGTCATCATCAAATGAAAAGAAATCGTTGTCTTGACTCATAATCGTTTGCTATTATTTAATAATGTGTTCTTTATTTTGGAGTTTTGGTTTTCTACCTCAAAAGTACTACTTGTTGGCGAAAATAACAAAAATATCTAATTTTTTTGCGATTTTTTTTGGAGATATAAAAAATCTATATACCTTTACAGTGTACTATTAAACTAATACACCATAACAGTGTGTCATCTGACTCTTGGTTGTGATAGAAAACAATAGAATTGAAAACATCAAAAATATAGAAGATTATGTTGAAAGTAGAAAACATGGCATTCTCGTATCGTCGCAACGAGTATCTGCTCAACAAACTCAACGTCGAGATTACTCCCGGTGGCGTGTATGGCCTGCTTGGAAAGAATGGTAGTGGCAAATCTACCTTGTTGTATCTCTTGACCGGATTGATGAAACCCCAAATCGGAACAGTTACTTATAACGAAGTGGCAG
Organism: Bacteroidaceae bacterium; assembly: GCA_017410245.1. Lineage (GTDB taxonomy): Bacteria > Bacteroidota > Bacteroidia > Bacteroidales > Barnesiellaceae_A > Barnesiella_A. Next base: position 36,912 of record JAFQRE010000034.1, on the reverse strand, counting down.
CATTCAAGCGCACTCCCGAGATGTTGCGCAATATCTACCTTCTGCCCGAGGAATTCGATTTGCCCGAGGTATCGGCCGAAGTGTATGTCAAGTATAATGCTTCATTCTATCCTCATTTCAGCCGCGAGGAGTTTAACAACTATTTGCAAATATTTGAGTTGCCACCTGTCAAGAAGCTCTCGCAATACTCTATGGGACAAAAGAAGAAGTTTATCGTGTCGTTTGCTCTTGCTACCAACACACCCTTGCTCCTCATGGACGAGCCTACCAACGGTATGGATATACCCTCCAAGAGTCAATTCCGCAAGGTTATAGCTATGGGTATGAATGACAATCGCAGTATCATCATCTCTACACACCAGGTGCGCGACTTGGAGAGTATGATAGATCGTGTGTTGCTCTTGCACGACAACACCATGATACTTAACGAAGATGTAATGCGCATTGCCGAGAAGTTGGAGTTTATACGCACCACTTCAAAGGAGGATTTGCAGGGTTGCATCTACTCTACCTTTACACCCGAAGGCTTTGTAGGGGTGCGTCCCAATGTCGATGGAGTAGATACACAAGTCGATTTGGAGTCGCTCTTTAATGCTGTTATTGCCAACCCTTTGTTGGTGCAACAACTCTTTGTCTAATCCTCAATCGAATGTAATTATGGAAAATCAAGTCTTTTCAATATCGCGTTTTGGCGCATATCTCAACAAGTATTTTTCAGAGTATCGTGGTTTGCGTCTGCAATTTGCTATTCTTTCAGGGGTTTTTGCTGCTTTACAATTTATTTTTGGCACCAAGCCCGATTTCTTTAACGCCTCTGCGGCATTGTTTCTTTTCGCCATTATTTCGGCCAGCTCGTTGAACTACTTCTTTACACCTCGTGCCCAGAAGATCAAGTTCTTGCTCACTCCGGCTTCGCAGTTCGAGAAGTTCTTGGCCATGGTAGTGCATCTGTACATATATATACCCATCATGTTTGCGGTGGCGTTGTTTGTAGCCCAGTATTGTGCTACATTGGTAACGGCTCTTTTTACACTCTCCATGCCGCAGTTTGAGGCTCCCTTTGCCGGTATCGATGTAGATGGCTCGGTAGTACTGCTGTATATATTGTCGTATTTACCTGCTGTCGCATTCTACTTGATGGGTGCAACAATCTTTACCAAGAACAGTTTCTTGAAGACCACCGGCTTGTATATAGTAGTCAGTTTTGCCTTCATGTTGCTCATGACCATTGCTGTAGGTGCTCATGCAATAGGTGTAAATGCCTTCTCGGAGTGGGAAAACTTTGATACTGTAAATCGCACCGGTGCAAACTTCATGATTGTAATGACGGTAGTCGTAACACTCCTTTTCTTTGGTGTAAGCTATATGCGCATCAGCGAAATGGAGGTGAATGAAACCAAAAAATAGTTGCCTTATGATATTTCGTGACAATCAATCTATCTATCTGCAAATCGCCGAGCGCATTTGCGATGAGATACTCGAAAACAAGTTTCCGCCCGGCGAGCGTATTCCTTCTATACGCGAGTATGCGGCTCTTGTCGAGGTAAATGCCAACACCGTTGTACGCTCGTATGAGTGGTTGCAACAGCAAGAGATTATATTCAACAAGCGAGGCATTGGCTACTATGTATCGCCCGAGGGTAAGCATCATATCAAGGCTATACGTCGCGAGCGTTTCTTCAACGACGAGCTGCCTCTGTTTTTCAATCGTCTATATACCCTGGGCATATCGGTAGAGGAGATAGATACTCGCTATGCCGAGTATCTGTCCAAATATTCAAACAAATAATCTGCTAACAATTTATTAAATACTTTTACTATGAAACGTTCAACAATATTTCTCATCGTAGCTTTGGCTGTGATTATCATTGCTCCTATTATATACATCAGTATAGCTATACGCAGTATACCCTCTTCGTTGAAAGATTGGGTGATTGAAACTATTGAAGATGCCGATTTCGAGAACGAAAATCTATATAATTATAAGATGCTCATCACCGCTACCGATGCTACCTCTGTACCCGATTGCTATATAAGCATAACTACCTATGAGGGAGCTGTCGATTCGATGCGTTCTGTTCACTTCATCGACCCTTCCGACGGTGTTTCGGCTGTACTTCGTGGCGACTCTATCCTTGTTATGCTCGATAAGGTAGATGCGTTGGTGGGCGAGGGGCTATGTCTCACTATCGAGTTGCCTCGCAGTAGCGACCTGAAGATATATAATGATGTACCCACTGCCGATGTGCGACTGCAACATGCCAGTGTAGGTGCCATGCTTGTTTCGTCGCTGAGCGACTTGCTTGTTTCGGATAGCAATTTGGGTGTACTCTCGGGAAGCGATTGTATTGTATCCAAAAAACTCGATATAGAGAACAGCAATGTAGGTGCCATGAAAATCAATGGCGATAACCTCGCATTGCGTGTCGATGACAGCAATGTGGGTGCTATGGACATAATGGGTACTTGCTCGGCCATAGAGTTGAGCGATAGCAATTTTGGCGTATGCTCATGGAACGATGCTTGTCGTGATATGGCTGTTATTGAAGATTGTACTATTACATCACATACCAATGCCGGGTCGATTATCATCAAGAGCGATGATGATGGTAAGACTATAGTCATGTCGGGCGATGCAGCTACTTCTTCGATTGTGAAAGTAGAAAGTGATTCGGATAAGGTCGATATATCGCCTTCGGGCATTCTCGTAGAGACCGAAACAGGAGAGAAAGTGAATGTGTCATTAACCGGTGTACATGTTGAAACCGAAGACGAAACTGTGCAGATTACTCCTACTGGCATCGTTGTGAAAGAAGACGGCAAAGAGATTGTAAAAATAGGTCTCTGATGTGTGATAATCAATAATCAACAAAACAAATAATTACCATAAATAAACTTTAAAAAGAAAATTCCTATGAGAAGGTTTTTACAAATATTGATGGTAGCTGTATGCTTGGTATCGAGCACGGTAGCTATGGCTCAGAGTGAATGTAAACTGCAAGGTGTGGTTGTAGATGCAACCGGCGAAACAATACCCTATGCCACAGTAGGTGCATACAAGGGTAAGAAGAATGTGACACGTCTTGCGGCCGATGCCGATGGCCGATTTACAATGACCCTGCAACAAGGCGATACCTATATAATAGAAATCACATCGGTGGGTTATACTCCCTATAAGCAAGCTATAGAGTTGCCACAGAAGGCTAAGTATGACATGGGACGTATCGAATTGCGTTCTTCTACCGAGCTCGATGAGGTGGTGGTGGTATCGCAAAAGCCCATTATCAAGAGCGATGCCGAGAAGATTACCTATGATGTTACTGCCGACCCCGAGTCAGATGGCCAAACTCTGCTCGATATGATGCGCAAAGTGCCTATGGTGACAGTAGATGCCGAGGATAATGTGCAACTCAATGGCTCGTCCGACTTCAAGGTGCTCATCAATGGCAAAGAGTCGGCCATGGTAAAGAACAATCTTAAAGAGGTTCTCAAAGCTATGCCGGCTGCCGGCGTGCAAGATATTCAGGTCATTACCAACCCCTCTACCCGCTACGATGCCGAGGGTTCAGGCGGTGTCATCAATATCATCACAGCACGTGCCCAGAGTAATAGTGTCACCGGTATTACCGGTTCGCTCACCGGCTATGGCGATGTATTGCAAGGCTCGTTTGGTGGCAATGCCTACTTGACATTGCAACACAAGAAATTCACTGCATCGCTCAACTATAGTGGTGGCCGTTTTGTCAGTAATCAGTATAGCAATGCTACCATGTACAACTATAACAACCCCGATATGTATAAGACTATCATCTCTACAAGCGAATTTGGCGATATGGCTGTCCTTGGAAACTACCACTTCTTGACATTTGAGAGTAGCTATGAGTTAGATTCATTAAATCTCTTTACCTTGGGTCTGTCGGGAAATTTAGGTCGATATGGTGCTTCGGGATTGGGTTTAAACCGCACCTTCTCGAAAGATGGCAACTTGATGGTAAACTATATCGATAACATTTCGCAATCGGGTTTGTGGGGTGGTGCATCGGCCAACTTCGACTACCAGCACACCTTCAATCGTCCGCAACACACACTTACAGCCTCTTATCGCTACGAGTACAATCCCAATGGATCGTCATATACCGACTCTATCGTCTTCGATGACGAGACACTCAATGCTCCCATGGCGGGTCAGAAAAACGAGAACAATGCCTTCTCGCAAGAGCACACAGTACAGGTCGATTACAACAACCCCATCAACAATGTTCACTCGGTAGAGGCCGGTGCCAAGTATATCATGCGTCTCAATCACAGTGACGACGACTATATGATGTTGTTGGGCAATTCATGGCAGTCGAGTGGAGCGCAACAGATATTTGACTATACCCAACAAGTTGCAGCTCTCTACGCAGGTTATGGTTTTAACAAGACAAGTTGGGGATTTCGTTTGGGAGGTAGATATGAGATGACCTTTATAGATGCGACATTCCAGCAAGCAGGCGTGCGTGTCGATTATGGCAAACCCTATGGCAACTTCGTGCCCTATGCCTCTATCAACTACAACCTATCGCCTATGGAGTCGTTGCGCTTCTCTTATACGCAACGCATCAATCGTCCCGGTATCAGCTACCTCTCGCCCTACGAGCAGTGGACTACACCCACCAGTGTGCAAGTAGGTAATCCCGACCTCAAACCCGAGGTGTCGCACTCTTTCACAGCTGCATACTCTATCTTCAAGGGGGTATTTAATCTCAATCTGCAGTGGTTTGCCCGTATATCTACCAATGCCATTTCGCCCCTCATTCAGATAGATCCTGTTAATACCATTTCGCGCACTACATACGGCAATATTGCCAATGAGGCTGTATATGGGTTGTCGGCTTATATATCGGGGCAGGTTTCGCCGATGTTCAATTACTACATCAACTTACAACCGGTCTATAAGACATTCAATGCTCCCAATATGAATATGCAAGAGGCTCGTTGGGCAGGTACTCTCTTTGCCGGTTGCAACTTGATGCCTTGGAAGGGTGGTAGCATCAGTATCAATGGTGGTGGTGGCTTGCCCGATGGACACATGCAACAAGAGAGCGAGTTGATGTGGTATTACTATGGCATAGGTGTTTCACAACGATTCTTCAACGACCAACTCAAGGTGACTCTCTCGGCCAATAATATATTCAACAAGTACAACCACTATCGCATGCGTGCCGAGGGTGATGGATTCCTTACCATATCGGAGGGTGGACAGCGTGCCCAACGTTTGCAGTTGAGCGTAACTTACACATTTGGTAAGCTCAATGCCCGCGTCAAGAAAGCCAATCGCTCAATTGTCAATGATGACATCGTAGGTGGCTCTTCGGAGGGAATGGCCTCGCAAGGCGGTGCCGGTGGTGTAAGTGGTATGTAACATACAACTATATAAGTTTCAAAAATAGAAGATAATTCTCTCAAAAGTATCGCTCGGCATAACCGTGAGGTTGTGCCGAGTTTTGTGTATAGATAGTATGAATGATTGTCAGAAGTGTAGGTAAAAATTACGGGTGAGAGCAATGTATTGCTCGGAGTACTCGCCCGATGGGACATGTATGGTGATGGTATCTTCGGTGCATGCTGAGAAGTAGTTGCGTTGCCACTCGCATAGCACTCTCTTGGGTTGCTTGCGGGTAGTTGTGCGCACATGAGTGAGTCGTGTAGCTCCCCAGCCATATAGCATGGCAGTATGGTTTACCTCATTGTATAGGTTGGCCGGTATGACAAGCGACAGTCGTCCACCGGCGGTAACAATCTCTCTCGACAAGCTGAAGATACTGTCGAAACTCAATGCCGTTGTGTGGCGTGCCACTGTGCGGGCCTCATCGGGCGACAAGAGCGATTGTTGAAAGTAGGGCGGATTGGATATGATACAATCATATTTCTTGTTGAGAGAGGCTGCTACTTGCGTAAAGTCGGCATGCACTACCTCTATGCGGCTGCGCCACATACTTCGCTCTATATTCTCTTGAGCTTGTAGTGCGGCTTGCTTGTCTATTTCAATAGCGGTGATTTGTACTGTCTCATCACGTTGTGCCACCATCAGTGGTAAGATACCTGTACCTGTTCCTATGTCGAGAATAGTACCCGAGGGAGGTATATCGAGCCATGCTCCCAATAGTACACTGTCGGTGCCTACTTTCATGGCACACCGGTCTTGATGTACCTCAAAACATTTAAATGTGAACTTGTCGTGTGACATAGTGTGGCAATAACGTATTGTTTGACAACGCAAAGTAAATAAAATAAGTAAAATATTACAAATATAGGCGTAGAATATACTACGCAACCTGCTTTTGCCGAGCACTTGGTAAGTGCGGTTTTGTATGGCACACTATTTGTATAATAATATGTATGCATAGCAACAACTATGTTTTGATGTCATATATGTCAGTTTACTGCCATATTGTCAATCATGATATGTATAACACTTAAAAGAGAATTGTAGAAATATGTATAACGATAACGACGAAAAATCATCTCCTATTATGCCCATTTTCGCCGAAATAAGTGCTCCCATCGAAGAGGAAGCTGTAGAAATAAAAAACGAAGACTTGCCTATACTCACCTTGCGCAATATGGTATTGTTTCCCGGGGTGGCTATGCCGGTATTGATAGGTCGTAAAAAGACACTCCGACTCATCAAAGAGGCACAACGCAAACGCATGCTCATTGGTGTGGCATGTCAGATTGATGCCGAGGTAGAAGATCCTACTGTCAAGGACCTATATTCGGTAGGTGTTGTGGCAGAGGTACTCAAGATACTGGAGATGCCCGATGACTCGACAACGGTAATATTGCAGGGTAAACGACGTATGGTCTTGGGCGAACAGACTGCAGATGAGCCATATATGCGTGCTCGTTTCACTCTCATCGACGATAACTATCCTACTGCCGGAGACAAGGAGTATGAGGCATTGATGTTGTCGATCAAAGAGTTGATGATAAAGATGTTGCGATCGGTTGGCGATCAGGGCAAAGAGATGGCATTTGCTGTCAATAACATAGATAGTGCTACCTATCTCACCAACTTTGTAAGTTGCAATTCGCCTCTTGAAGCTACCGATAAGCAACAATTGCTCAACAAAGACAGTCTCAAGGCTCGTGCCTTTGCTCTATATGAGATGCTCAGCCGCGAGGTACAACTCATAGAGATTAAGGCCGATATACAATCTAAGACTCGCGAAGGTATCAACCAACAACAACGCGAGCACTTCTTACAACAACAGATACGCACCATACAAGAGGAGTTGGGTGGTGATGGTATAGAACAAGAGGTAGAAGAGTTGCACCGACGTGGGGCTGCTAAGGATTGGAACGAAGATGTAGCCAAAACCTTTGAGAAAGAGGTGCGCAAGTTGGAGCGTTTGCACCCGCAAACTCCCGACTACTCGGTGCAATATAGCTATCTCGACAATCTGCTCAACTTGCCGTGGAACGAGAATAGTGAAGACTATATCAACCTGAAGGAGGCTCGTAAGGTACTTGACGAAGACCACTATGGACTTGAGAAAGTAAAAGAGCGCATCATAGAGCATCTTGCCGTAGTGAAACTGACCGACCTCTCTCATGCTCCCATATTGTGTCTGTATGGCCCTCCCGGAGTGGGTAAGACATCGTTGGGTAAGAGTATTGCTCGTGCCATACATCGCGAGTATGTGCGCATATCCTTGGGCGGACTCCATGATGAGGCCGAAATACGCGGACACCGTCGTACCTACATCGGTGCCATGCCCGGTCGTATCATGCAGGCCATTACCAAAGCCAAGAAGAGCAATCCCGTATTTGTTCTTGACGAGATTGATAAGATAGGTGCCGACTTTAAGGGCGATCCGGCTTCGGCTCTGCTCGAAGTTCTCGACCCCGAGCAAAACTCGGCTTTCCATGACAACTATGTCGATATAGACTACGACTTGTCAAACGTATTCTTTATAGCTACAGCCAACGACCTTAGCACCATTTCGCGTCCGCTTCTCGACCGTATGGAGCTGATAGATGTGAGTGGATATATCCTTGAGGAGAAAATTGAGATTGCTCGCAGGCATCTTATACCCAAGCAGATGAAGGCTCATGGACTTACCAAGGACGATATAGACTTGCCCAAAAAGACTATCTCGACCATAATCGACAAATATACTCGCGAGTCGGGCGTGCGCTTGCTCGATAAGATGTTGGCAAAGGTAATGCGCAAGATTGCGGTGAAGAAAGCCGAAGAGGTGGAATATAACAAAACTGTATCGGTTGAGGACTTGCGTGAGTATCTGGGTGTGGCTACCAATATTGCCGACACCTATGAAGGTAACGATTATGCAGGTGTGGTGACAGGATTGGCGTGGACTGCCGTAGGTGGCGAGATACTATTTGTCGAGTCGAGCTTGAACAAAGGCAAGGGCGAGAAACTTACCCTTACCGGCAACTTGGGCGATGTGATGAAAGAGTCGGCTGTAATTGCGCTGCAATATATCAGAGCGCATGCCGATGTCTTAGGTATCCCCGAAGAGGTATTTGAGAAGTGGAATGTGCACATACACGTTCCCGAAGGTGCTATACCCAAAGATGGCCCTTCGGCGGGTATTACTATGGCTACTTCGTTGGCCTCGGTATTTACACAGCGCAAGGTGCGTGCTCGTGTTGCCATGACCGGTGAGATAACTCTGCGTGGCAAAGTGTTGCCCGTTGGTGGTATCAAGGAGAAAATCCTTGCAGCTAAACGCTCGGGTATGAAAGAGATAATCCTTTCGGAAGACAACCGCAAAGACATCGAGGAGATAAATGAGATGTACCTCAAAGGCCTCACTTTCCACTATGTCAAGACCATCAAAGATGTGTGGGATATAGCCCTCACAGCACAGAAGGTTAGCAATCCGCTCAAGTTGAATTGATAACATAGCCCGGTGTGTGCAATGATTTTGCTATTGACACCCTGGGTGCTGAGAATATAGTAAAGTCGGGCTTTAGAGTCCGACTTTTTTATCTACGCGTGTGGGTAGAAAAATATATAGGGCAAGTTTGTCTTTTTTATTTACTTTTCATTACATTTGTATAACGATTACAAACACCTTAACGATAACTATTCATGGAAAAGAAAAACATAGTAGTCCTTGATGGCTATACACTCAATCCCGGCGACCTCTCGTGGGACGCTCTCAAAGCTCTTGGAAATTGCACAATTTACGACCGTACTGCCCCGGCTGATGTGGTAGAGCGTTGTAAAGAGGCTGACATTGTGCTGACAAACAAGGTTGTTATTAATGAGGAAATTATGGCAGAGTTGCCCCGCTTGCAATATGTAGGCGTGCTGGCTACCGGATATAATGTGGTAGATATTGCCAATGCTGCCAAGCGTGGTATTGTGGTGACAAATATTCCGGCTTATAGTACCGACTCGGTGGCTCAGATGGTCTTTGCGCATCTGCTCAACATTGTCAATGCTGTGCAAACACACTCCGATAGTGTGCGCTGTGGCGAGTGGTGCCGTTCGGCCGACTTTAGTTATATGCTCTCGCCTCAAACCGAGTTGGCAGGCAAGACACTTGGTATAGTAGGTTTGGGCAATATAGGTCGTCGCGTGGCTCGTATTGCCGATGCTTTCGGACTGCGTGTTGTAGCCAAGACATCTAAGTCGGCCGATGAATTACCCTCATATATCACTCCCGTTACGCTCGATACCCTCTTGGCCGAGAGCGATGTGGTGACATTGCATTGCCCCCTTACCTCCGAAACTCAACACCTTATCAATGCTGCTACAATAGAGCAGATGAAAGATGGTGCTATTCTTATTAACACCGGTCGTGGTCCACTCATTGATGAGGAGGCTGTTGCCGATGCCTTGAACAAAGGTAAATTGCGTGCGGCCGGATTTGATGTATTGGCTGTTGAGCCGGCCTCATACCATAATCCGCTCTTGCGTGCGCGTAATGCCTTCTTCACGCCTCATATCGCGTGGGCTTCCTATGAGGCTCGTGTGCGCCTGATGGATATTATGTTGGGCAATATTGAGGCTTTCTTGAGTGGTAATGTTATAAATAAAGTGAACTAAAATAGGTATATATATGAATTGGAGACTCTTTTTATGTGTCTTATGTGCTACCGTATTGTGCGTAGCATGTGGTAATAAACAGGCCGCTACTGCCGAGGTGGCTCAAGATAGCAAACCCGCAGTCTATATGACAACCGATATTTCGGCTGAAGGTCTTGTGCGTGTATATGAGGCTGTAGGTCGTGAGGCAAATGGTCGTGTTGCTGTGAAAATAAGTACCGGTGAGCCCGGTGGTAAAAACTTCCTCCAACCGGCATTGATAAAAAATCTTGTACAGAAAGTGAATGGTACAATTGTGGAGTGTAACACAGCCTATAAAGGTCGTCGCAATACAACCGAGGCTCACTTGGAGGCAGCTCGTGAGCATGGATTTTTCGATATTGCTCATGTCGATATTATGGACGCCGAGGGCGATATTACCATACCCGTACAAGATACTACTCACATCAAATATAATCGTGTAGGTGCTAACTTGCAGAACTACGACTTTATGATTAATTTGGCTCACTTCAAAGGCCATGCTATGGGAGGTTTTGGTGGTGTGCTCAAAAACCAATCTATAGGTGTTGCTTCGAGTGCCGGCAAGGCATATATCCATAGTGCTGGTTATACCGAGGATTTGAACGAATTTTGGAACCACGTTGGCGACCAAATAGGATTTCTTGAGTCGATGGCTGCCGCTGCACAATCGGTACACGAATACTTCGATGGTGGCGAGAAGATATTGTATATCAACGTGATGAATAACTTGTCGGTCGATTGTGATTGTGATGCTCACCCCGATGCTCCTCTGCTCAAAGATATAGGTATATTGGCCTCTACCGATCCTGTAGCACTCGATCAGGCGTGTCTCGACCTTGTATTTGCTGTCGAGCCTACCGAGGGTAATGACAATCAGCCTCTTCTCGAGCGCATCAAGAGCCGTCATGGTACACACATTGTCGATTATGCCGAGAAGATAGGACTTGGATCGAAGCAATATGAGTTGATCGATATCGACTGACTGACAACGCGTGAAGCGCTGTCGATGATGTTGCAACGATATCCCTATACCTCGTTGCAAGATGTCTATAAGAGTTGTTTTCAAGACTTTTTTGGGCCGGCTCATGCTATACCCTCGTATGACAAGGCTATGGCATATATAGCCCAAGAGTTGGCGCAGGCTGAGATGACCGACGCGCTCTATTACGAGCCGTGTGGTATGCGTGGCAACTACTATAGGGTGAGTCTTGCTGTTGTGGCCGATAGTATTGTTTCACTCAATGCCTTTGCCGATGCCTTTTATCGTAGTGCCCCGGCTGTAACTCCCCAAGTTACCGATGTGTGGATCAATGAGTGGCAACGCATACAGCAAGTAGTATTGGCCGTTGTCAAGGAGAATGCTCATCGCATTTCGCGGCATGCTCCTCTCATAACCGATTTTCAAGAGGACTCTACCGCTATAGCCGATATGTTGCAGCAAGGTAAGTATGTAGTTCATCACAGCAAGTTGTACAATGAGCTGTATAACCCGCATTATCGCATCATTCGACGCGATATTTTCGAGAACGAAATACTGCCTCTTTTGCGCGAACGGGGATTATAGTTGCTTGATGAACTCCTCGGCTGCTACGAGACTATCTACCTTACCCACATCGAGCATGGCAAAATCTTGTGGAACATATCCCATGATGCGGTGTTGTGCCATAGCTTGTAGGTAGAAGTCGATGATTGAAAACTTCGATGGCATATCTTGCATGAGGTCGAATATGCGAGGCGACACGACATGTACGCCGGCAAATGCGTATTGTTGTAAGAGTGTTGTATCTATATTGGCCGGCTTCACCTCTCCGCTATTGATGTTTGTCCAACCATGCATACGCATATCGTTGTCAAAGAGCAGATAACGACTTGTATTGCGTGGGCTCACTACAACGGTAGCAAGGTTGTCGGGGTGGTGGGCTTGCATGAGTGGCTCAAAATCGAGGTTGGAGAGTATATCGACATTGTGCACCAATATAGGTTCTTCTCCCTCAAGTAGTTGCTTAGCTTTACGTAGTCCGCCACCTGTATCAAGTAGCATTTCGCTCTCGTCCGATATGGCTATGTGCATTCCATAGTTGTGTGTGGCTATGTAATCGATTATTTGCAAAGCGTGATGATGCACATTGACAACAACATGGGTACACCCGGCTTGTTGTAACTTGGTGAGCAGATGGTGCAATAGAGGCTTGCCATTGACCGGTACAAGAGCCTTAGGAATGGTGTCAGTGAGAGGTCGCAACCGAGTGCCCAATCCGGCTGCAAATATCATAGCTTTCATTGTGGAAGTAAGTGTTGAGTTATGTTGCGTTCGCGGTGTATCAGCTTCACCTCGATGTTGTATTTCTTGTGCAGATGCATGGCCATGGCTTCGGCGGCATATACCGAGCGATGTTGTCCGCCGGTGCACCCAAATGCCACTTGCAGTGAAGTAAAACCGCGACGCAAGTATCGTTCTACCGAGGCATCGGTCAGTGCGTAGGCATGGTTGAGGAATGTCAATATTTCGCCATCTTTCTCCAAAAACTCTATTACCGGTGTATCCTTACCGGTAAGTTGCTTATACTCTTCGTAACGACCCGGATTGTGTATGGCCCGGCAGTCGAATATATAGCCTCCGCCATTGCCACTATCGTCGGTAGGCATACCCATCTTGTAGGCAAAACTATACACCGTAACGCATAAGTTGGTGCGAGGCTCTACGCTATTGAAGCGAGGCAGATTGCATACGGCTTGTAGTGTGGCTTGCAGGTGAGGGTAGGGCGATGCAATACCTTGCGCGAGCAATGTGCGAAGGTTGTTGATAGCCGCAGGTATGCTTTGCATAAACATCTCTTTGCGCTCAAAATACCCTCTGAAGCCGTATGCACCAAGCACTTGTATGGTGCGGAACAGCACATACCGATTGAGGTCGTGTGTGAAGGTGTCACGGTCGATGTGCCTATGGTAGCTCTGTATAGCACCGAAGTATTCATCAATGAGTCTGCAACGCAACTCTTCGGGGTATTGAGCCCGGGCTTGCCACAAAAACGAGGCTACATCGTAGTGAATAGCTCCGTATCGTGCACCTTGAAAATCTATGAAATATGGCTTGCCGTCGGCTATCATCACGTTGCGGCTTTGGAAGTCGCGGTATAGCAGCCCTTTAGGCTCGGCCATCATGAGATGCTCACACAATAGTTCAAAGTCGTCTTGTAGCAAGTTCTCATGAAACACCACTCCGGTGGCCTTTAAGAAGCAATACTTGAAGTAGTTGAGGTCGTACATGATGGTGCGGGCATCAAACTGTGCCGATGGGTAGCACACCGAGTAATCCATGTCTCGGTCTCCCTCAACTTGTAGATGCGCCAATTGGCTGAGGGTTTGAGCCAGAAGCTCTGTGGCCTCATCATGCCACACGCCACTCTTGCGACATTCGGCCAAGGCATCGTAAAGCGATGTGTTGCCCAGGTCGCTCTGTAAGTAACGCATACCGTCATCGCTCACAGCCACCACACGAGGCACAGCCACACCGGCTTGCAACAGATGATGCGATAGGGCGATAAAAGCACGATTCTCGTCGGCCGATTCGCCTACGACGCCCACCAGCGGACTACCTCCCGCCTGCAGACGATAATATCGGCGACCCGATCCGGCCGCTGTCAATGGTTGTACACTCGTCGGTTGCACACCGTAGTATTGAGTATATAGCAGCTTGAGTTGTTCCATAACCACCATGGCTTATGCCATCTCCTTTGCAAAGATAATACAAAGATACAAAAGAGAGTGCGAAATGGGGAAGAATGTAGGCTGTTAGTTATTTAACGATGTTTGCGAGATGTTGTAGTGCCATCAAATGCCAATGAAAAGCCAAGAAATGACATAGTTTCGTTACTATACCGTTACTTTGATTCTTGACTTTTCAAGGTTGATTTGAACTGGTCAAAACATCTCCGGTTGTTCCCGAAAACCTTGATATATTCTGCAAATATCTTTCTTCCTAGTTGGAGGATTTAAAGAAAAATCCTAACTTAAATTAAATAGTGGCATTGCGACAACGTCAATATGGATTATTTTGATTACATTTGCCAAATAATGACAAATTATATTGTTATGATGTTTGCTCAACGAATTAAAATAGCAAGAGAAGAAAAAGGGCTATTGCAAAGAGAATTAGCAACGGCTCTTAATATTGATGTTCCAATGTATAGTAGAATTGAACGAGGTGATAGAAATGCCAAAAGAGAACAAGTCTTGTTGCTTTCCCATCTTTTAAGTATTGAACAAGAGGAACTATTGAGTCTATGGATTGCAGATAAAGTTAATGCTATAATTGACAATGAAAAAGAAGTGGCTGATAAAGCATTAAAATTAATTACGATGTCAAGATATGGAAATAAATACTAAACATACACTTGTTATAGGAGATAGCAGAAATCTGTCTTTAATACCAGATAAATCTGTTCACCTTATTATTACGTCACCTCCTTATTGGCAACTTAAAGATTATGGTAGTGATAATCAGATAGGGTTTCATGATAGTTATGAGGGTTATATAAATAATCTCAATATGGTTTGGTCTGAGTGTAATCGCATATTGCATGATGGTTGTCGTTTGTGTATTAATATTGGTGATCAATTTGCTCGTTCCGTATATTATGGTCGTTATAAGGTTATCCCTATCAGAACTGAGATAATTCGTTTTTGCGAAACGTTAGGCATGGATTATATGGGTGCAATTATCTGGCAAAAGCAGACAACTATGAATACGACTGGTGGGGGTGCTGTTATGGGTAGTTTCCCATATCCTAGAAATGGTATTCTTAAAATAGATTATGAGTTTATTCTTATTTTCAAGAAGCAAGGTAAAGCTCCTATCCCATCATTGGAACAAAAGAAATTGTCTGAAATGACAAAAGAAGAGTGGAATACTTATTTTGCCTCTCATTGGACTTTTGGTGGAGCAAAACAAGATGGTCATATAGCTGTGTTCCCTGAAGAATTACCTCATCGATTGATCAAAATGTTTTCTTTTGTGGGAGAAACTGTTTTTGATCCATTTATGGGTAGCGGAACGAGTGCGTTAGCTGCACGAAATCTTCAAAGGAATTCAATAGGTTATGAAATTAATCCTGATTTTGTGGATTATTATAAGCAAAAAGTTGATAATGCTCGTCTGTTTAACAATTCAACTTGCATATATATAGTGGATTCTTCTATAGTTAACAAAGATGAAAAACTAAATACATTACCTTATGTGTTTAATGATCCACATAAAATGGAAAGTAAAATTGATGTCAAGAAACTTCAATTTGGTTCAAAAATAGATAAGGACAGCAAAGAACGTGAAGAATATTATTCCGTAAAGAGGGTTCTTTCTCCTAATACTATTATACTTAATAATGGGGTAACAATTAGACTGATTGGAATAAAAGAGAAACCTTCTGTAAATGGAAGCGCTACGAGATTTCTTATTGAGAAAACTAAGGGCAGAAAGGTTTTTCTAAAATATGATTCAGTAAAGTATGATTCTGAAAATACATTATTATGCTATTTATATTTAGATAATAAGACTTTTATAAATGCGCATATGTTGAAGAATGGACTTGCAGATGTTGACTATTCAATAGACTTTAAATATAAAGCTAAATTTGAGAAACTATTAAATGAATAAGTATATGGATAAGTATTCAATGAATTTTGGAAAGAAGGAGCGTGTTTTAAATTACGCTTGTCAAACATATCAATTGTCTCGTCCCAATAAAGTTGGAGCTGTTATGGCATTGATTAGAGAGTGTCAACCGAATTCTTTTGAAGAATGGGAGCAGTGGTATTTCTTAAATGCTCATACATCAGGGAAGAAACCCACCAAGATTACTAATGAAAGTTTACGAGAATTGGGTGAACGATTGTATGCCAAGATTACGGAGATAGTTATTCCTGAGTGGGAAAGTGCTTTTAGAGAGTTGACCGAGCAAGATTGTATTGATTATATCTATAATCTTACCATCAATAGAACTTACGATGGATATTTGCGTGAAAAATCTGTCATAAACGATGGATTAGCCAAACTATTCCCATATATAAAGTTCGAGGAAAGTGATCCTGAATTAGACCATGCAGGTGATATTGATTATGTAGCAAAGGTCGGCAATGCATCCATTGGCATTCAAATCAAACCGATTACAGCAAGCGCTAATTTTGGCAGTTATTCATTGACAGAAAGAATGAAAGCAAGTTTTGAATCTTTCAAGGAACAATATAGTGGTAATGTCTTCGTTGTTTTTAGTTTAGATGGGGAAATTGCAAACAAAGAAGTGATTGAACAAATTAATAATGAAATAAAGCGACTTTTAGAACTATATTAATCTTATTATTTAGTAAAGCGTATTTGGAATCTCAATTAGAAAATTGTTTAAAGTTGTTGCTAAATTAGAAATTTTAGAACAATGTTTGTGTATCAGTCAGATACGGAATAATTGATTATCCTATGCAAAGATAATACAAACACTCTAATAATCAAAAGCTGCCTTTTCTTTGCTATGGTGTATATAATCTCACTCGGGCAATTCGGTGATGTTCATTTCGCGCCAGAAGTCGGCCTGACGATATTGTTGAGCTGCTCCGGCCGGCACGTATAGTGTTATTTGCGATGGATTATTTACAATGGGTCTGCCTGGTTGTGGGGTGGGATTGAGGTTGTATATCTTGGTCAGTTTCTCACATTCATAGAAGGCATATTCGCCTATATATTCTACCGAGGCGGGTATTGTTATCTCTGTGAGCGATGTACATTGGTAGAAGACACCCCGCTCGATGGTTGTCAGTGTAGATGGCAGTGACACCGATTGCATATCCCAACAGCCGGCAAAGGCATCGAGTTTCAGTGTTTTTATGCCCTCGGGTATCTCCACTTTCAGTAGTCCATAATTGCAAGCGAAAGTGCGCTCATAGATGGTGTCTAATCCATTTCCTAAGTAGAGGTGCTTGAGATTATCCATGCCCATAAAAGCCTCCTTGCCTATATAGGTCACGCTATTGGGCAACTTTATAAGACTTACATTTTTCAAGTCAATGAAAGCTCCTTCACCTATGTACTTCACACCCTCGGGAATGTGCACCGATGGAGTCAATGTATCGCCTACAAAGCTACTATCGGCTATGCCTACTACATTATATTCTTTCCCATTTATGAGTACCATGCTATGCAAGATGATGTTTTTTACGCCTCCCTTTTTTTCGTCGTATTTTGTGTGACACACAGCCTCGCAGGTATTGTTCTCGTCCGATATTATCTTATATCCAATGCCATATTTATCGATGTCGTATAGCGATTGGGGCTTGTTGAGAGCGGCACACCATATACAACACACCGATATTACGATCAATGCAACAGCGCCCCACACACGCTTCAGTTTCCACCAACGGCGATTCAATACATTTTGTATCTCCGCTACACTGCTATATCGGTTGGCAGGGTTTGGGTGTAGGCATTTTCGCATGATGCGACGGTATATCGCCGGCAAGCCCTTACGTGTGCGTTGGTCTATGTATTCAAGAATTTTGCCTATGGCATATATGTCGGTAGTGTGCGACATTTCGCTCAATGCGCCTTCCAATTGTTCGGGGGCTGCATAGGTAGGTGTCATGCCGGCGGTGGTAGTGTAGCTATTGGATAGGCAAAATCCGAGGTCGATAATCTTTACATCATTGTTTACCTGAGTGAGCATGATGTTTTGAGGCTTCAGGTCGCCATGTAGCACATTGTGCTCATGCAGATAGCCTACGCCGTCGAGCAGTTGTAGCACAAACTTATCCAATTGAGCCCGCTTGGTAAAGTATTGAGGAGAGGACAAGATGCGTTCCGACAAGGTGTCGCCCTGAATGTGCTCCATGAGTAGGTAGCAATCGTCGGGCTCGTTATGTAGCAACTCGTACTGCACAATATTGTGGTGCGACAATTCGCTTCCCACCTCATACTCTTTTTTGAATAGCTGTCGGTAAATATCTTGCGTGAGTAAATGGGGCTTGAGCCGTTTCATAAACAGCACCTTCCCATCGACGTGTACCGTATAGGTGAGAGCCATGGCACTCTCGCCCATAGGAATGGGTATGATGCTGGCACCATTGCTACTCTTAACAGGCTCTCCGGCCTCTATAAACACCGAGGGGTCTATATCGCTCATTGCAACTATACTTTATAGACAGTGAATGTACTTATGCTTATTGGGTTGCGAAACAGATTAATCGTTTATGATATTATATCTTATGCCACCCAATCGGCCACACACATATCCGGTAGGCTTGTTTCCATCGTGTATGAGATTATACAGGAATAGTGGCTCGTTTTGTGTGAGTTGGTCGCAACAGAAGCAGTCGCCAACCATGAGCTTGCTGTTCTCTACTTTCTCTACAATGAATGTATTGTCGCCCTCATAGCGCACCATCATTATGCGGTCGGGGTGCCATGTAATGCGCAGATGTGTACCTATGCTTATGTTGGGGACATTGAGTGTTGGAGATGTTATAAAGTCGCTATCTACATCATTGGCATAAATGCTGGTCTGAGCAAAGTCGTCATAATTTTTGTAACCTACATATTGAGCCAGTGTGTCTATGGTATATTGTCGGGGTGTGCTTGTCTTTTCATTACTTATATATCCCCACAGCCGTTTCAACGTATTTACACCTATATGTCGATGTGTGATTTGCTCGACACATACCGATAAAAAATCGAAGTCGCGAGGGGTTTGCATCTTACGGTCGGCGCGGTGTTCTACAGCTTGACATAGATTTTTATACTCATTCTCCATAATATCTATTGTATAGGTACAAGACAATAATAAAATATTGTAGCACAAATTTAGACATTTAAATTATTTCTTACAAGAAACCTCCCTAAATAGCCATTTATATCTTCCAAATGGTCCAAAATGGACCAATTATTTGCGAAATAATTTATATATTTTTGCAAATAGTAATTTCTTGAGGATATAGAGATAAACCAATATTATTTGTATTTATAAACACTTTTTTAAAACATCATCATTATGAAAAAGATTATTGTACCTTTTGCCATCGTTATGGTAGCATTATTGACAAGTTGTGGTTCATTTGGTCCTAAGGCCATGGTAAAAACTACTGCCACTCACACACAAGTAAGTGCTGCTACTCCCATCGTTGCCGTATTTGCCGACTTAGAAGTTTCGCCCAACAAGATTTCGTACTTCTATCTGCCCAGCAAGACTGTAGCAAGAGGTGGTTACGACAATGTGGTAAACTCGGCCGTACGCGAGGCTCTTGCCAATAATGGCAACGGTGATGTGATAGTAGGTCTTGAGACTCAAGTGAAGTATAACGAAAAGAGCGAAATCGAGTCTATTACCATTACCGGCTATCCTGCCAAGTATGTCAATTTCCGCAACCCCGGTGATGACTACCTCAAAGAGATTAGCAAAGGTTCGGCTAATGGAAATAGCGGTAGCAGTTCTCCTTTTAGTCTTTTCTAATAGCAGACGTATAAAATAGAACTATAATCATGAGAAAAATATTGTTTCTATTATTTTGCTCAGTCGTCTCATTGGCTGCGTTTGGCCAAGCGTCACGCACTGTCAGAGGTGTTGTCTTTGATGACAAAGATATACCTTTGCAGGGCGTTACCGTCAGCGTGGTAGGTTCGCCAGATGTTTCTACATTGTCGGACGAGAATGGCCTTTTTGAGATGAAAGTATCACCTTATGCCAAGTATGTCGAGGCCTCGATGGAGGGTTACATTACCAAGTCGGCCGAAATAGATGGTACATATTTGGTCTTTAAGTTGAAAATCGACAAAAATTACGCCAAGAAGAAGGCCAAGGCCGAAGAAGAGGCTCGTATAGCTGCCGAGAAGGAGGCTGAGGCTAAAGCTAAGGCAGAGGCCGAGGAGCGTGCTCGTATAGAGGCTCAAAGAGAAGCGCAAGCCAAGGCAGAGGCTGAAGAGAAGGCACGTATTGCTGCAGCTATGGAGGCTGAGGCGAAAGCAAAAGCAAAGGCCGAGGAGCAAGCACGTATAGCTGCCGAAAAGGAGGCTGCAGCAAAGGCTAAAGCCGAGGAGCAAGCACGTATAGCTGCCAAGAAGGAGGCAGAAGCCAAGGCCAAGGCCGAAGAAAAAGCTCGTATAGCCGCCCAAAAAGAGGCAGAGGCAAAAGCAAAGGCTAAAGCCGAAGAAGAGGCTCGCATAGCCGCTCGCAAGGAAGCTGAGGCAAAAGCAAAGGCCGAAGCCGAAGAACGTGCTCGTATAGCCGCTCGCAAAGAGGCTGAGGCAAAAGCCAAGGCCGAAGCTAAGGCCGAAAGAGATAGAATAGCCAAGATTGAGGCCGAGAAGATTAGAAAGGAGTATGCCCGGAAACAATCGGGATTTGCATCGATGATCGATGTTAGCTATCGTATGCCTATAGGCAGTGATTTTAGCTCCAATTTGGGTCTCAGTTATACCGCAGGTTATCGACTCAACAACGCTATATATGTAGGTGCCGGTGTAGGGCTTAATTATTTCACCAATAACAAGCCCCTGCAACTTGCCGTTGAGGCTCCTCAAGGTGTTGTTCTTAGTCCATCGGCTATCTCTATACCGGTGTTTGCCTATTTCCGAGCCAATTTTATCAATGGCCGTTTCTCGCCATTCTTTGCTTTGGCTGCAGGATATGAGTTGGCCGGAAAGCAGACTCTACACCTCGACCTATACGATGTTGAGTATGCTACAAGTAGTTTCTTTGTCAATCCGCAGTTGGGTATCAATTTCCGCACTACGCTCACTACAAGTCTATATCTTGCAGTAGGTTTCCAAGGTTACGTTACACCCTGTTGCCCCTCGCATACAGGGTATAATGCTCACATCAAGCAAGTATTTACTCCCGGTGTTGATATTCACTTAGGTTTTACCTTTTAATCTATGCTCATCATGAAAAGATTTATATACTTAATACTCACTGGCATCATGCTATGTACCGGTTGTACCGATACTATGGAAGGACTTGATGTTGAAGATGTAATAACTACATCAATAGAGAATATAGATTCCGATTGCTTGGGTGGTAAGACTACAGTCGAAGTGAATGCCTATTGCGAATGGAACATCTCGAGTGATGAGAACTGGGATTGGATAGAAGTTTCGCATAAGTCCGGCTCGAAGGGTAAAACTTCTCTCGATATTACTATCGAGCCTAATACCTCTGTAAATAAGCGTACAGCGACACTTACCTTGTATAATGATAAGTACAACGTATCTCGTAAGATTGAAGTTGCCCAAGAGAACAATACTCCCTTTATATCGGTATCGGAGAAGAATTTGACCTTTGCATCTATTGGTGAAACCCAATCGATTACAGTAGAGTCGAATATCGCATGGAAAGTTGTGGCCGATGACTATGAATGGCTTACTATTACTCCTACAAAGGGTGAATTGGGTGCAACCACTATGAAGATTGAGGCTGAAGCTAACCGCGAGAACAATGATAGAAAGGCCACAGTTACCTTGTCGGGAACAGGTAGTGATGATAAGGTATCAGCCGAGATAACTATCTTGCAGCAGAATGATGGCCCATATATCATACTTTCGGAAAGTGAAATAGATGTACCCAGTGTAGGTTGCGACAAGTCGGTAACCATTGAGAGTAATATCTCTTGGAGTGCATCATGCAGTGCCGATTGGATTACATTGTCACCCAAGAGTGGCAATAAAGGAGCTACAACTATGCAAATTACTGTTAAATCTCATTCGCAAGAAACACCGAGATCTGCAACGATAAAAATTTCTAACTCAGAGCAAGGTGTATCGAAGGAAATCAAGGTAACGCAGTTCACTCCTTATATCAAAACCGATAAGTCTTCAATCAATTTTGCCGCGACAAATAATAGTGCACAAACAGTAGTTATAACCACCAATCTGGCATGGAAAATATCATGTGATGCCGATTGGATCACTATCATGCCTCGTGTTGGTGATGCCGGTACTACTGCGGTTGAGATTATCCCCTTAGATAATAATCTCAGTCAAGAACGTACTGCAACCATCGAAGTCAAAGCAACTGATGACAAGATAACGACATCGGCTAAGATTGTTGTCACACAACAAGCAGGAACTCCTTATCTGTCGGTTTCTACAAATTATATTGAATTGTCGGGCTCAGGAGAGTCTAAATCGGTAACTATCAATGCCAACTGTTCATGGAAGGCTTCGTCTTCGGCCGATTGGATTAATGTTTCGCCATCGTTGGGTAGTAATACTGCTACTATTACCATTAAGGTTGATAAGAATACTACTTCTGATGTGCGTGAGGCGAAAGTAATAGTAGAAAGCACCCAATACAATCTTTCTGCTGAGATTATCGTTAAACAAGGTGCTTGGTATGCTATTACTTATACTACTAAAAGTAGTCTTATGATTCAGGGTATTGACAATCTTGATTGGGGGGCTAATGTTATTTCGCACACCTATGGCGAAATTGTTTTTGACGGTCCTGTTACGCAGATTCCCGATGAAGCTTTTAAAAGTATAACACAACTTATAATAAGTATAGGTATTCCCAATAGTGTCAAGAAGATTGGCTACAAGGCTTTTTATTACTGTTTGAAGCTTGAAAGTATTGAAATCCCGGATAATGTTACTGAAATTGCAGAATCGGCATTTGCTGGTTGTCAGGCACTTAAATATGTTAAACTCCCGGCAGAGATTAGCAAAATAAGTCAGTTTGCTTTCCAATTTTGTAGTAGTCTTTCAAGTATTGAAATCCCGGATAATGTGACTGAAATAGAAAATAGTGCATTCTTCCACTGTAGCAATCTTACCGATGTAACTCTATCAGAAAACCTAAAAACAATAGGTGCAAATGCATTTAGTAGTTGCGAAAAATTGGAGAGTATAACAATTCCTAAAAATGTTACAGAAATACACTCCTGGGCATTCAATGGTTGTTCTGGCTTGCAAACGGTATATTGTAAGCCACTTACGCCTCCTTCGTCCTATTCTCCTTTTGACGGAATCGATGGCCTGATTATATATGTACCTCGAAATAGTGTGGAACAATATAAGGAAGCGTGGTATTCGGTAGAGTCTCAAATACAAGGATATGATTTCTAAATAGTAAGTTTATTGCAGATGGAATGGTAGTTGGTAAAATAGAACCAACTACCATTTTTGTTTCTCAATTATTATTTTTAACTTTGCAAATGGTGCAATATGGTTGGAAGATAGACCATGCATAACATGCTAAAGTATATAGATTATTAACCCCTAAATAAAAGACTAAAATGGGAAAAGTTCTTATTATTGGTGCCGGTGGTGTGGGTACAGTTGTAGCACACAAAGTGGCACAAAACCCCGATGTTTTTACCGAGGTTGTATTGGCCAGTCGTACACAATCGAAGTGTGATGCCATTGCTAAGGCCATAGGTGATCCTCGTATCAAGACCGACCACGTAGATGCCGATAATGTTGAAGACTTGGTACGCTTGTTCAACACTCATCGCCCCGATATCGTTATCAACGTGGCGTTGCCTTACCAAGACCTCACTATCATGGAGGCTTGCTTGCAATGTGGTGTCAACTACCTCGACACTGCCAACTATGAGCCACTCGATGAGGCTAAATATGAATACAAATGGCAATGGGCCTACCGCAAACGCTTCGAGGAGGCCGGCTTGACTGCCATACTCGGTTGCGGTTTCGATCCGGGCGTGTCGGGCGTATTTACTGCCTATGCTGCCAAGCATCACTTCGGCGAGATGCACTACCTCGATATTGTTGATTGCAATGCCGGCGATCACCACAAGGCTTTTGCTACCAACTTCAACCCCGAGATTAACATTCGTGAGGTGACTCAAAAGGGTAAATACTATGAGAATGGCGAGTGGATTATGACCGAGCCTCATGAGATACACAAGCCCCTTACTTACCCCAACATCGGTCCTCGCGAGTCGTACCTCATCTACCACGAGGAGTTGGAGTC
Organism: Bacteroidaceae bacterium; assembly: GCA_017410245.1. Lineage (GTDB taxonomy): Bacteria > Bacteroidota > Bacteroidia > Bacteroidales > Barnesiellaceae_A > Barnesiella_A. Next base: position 12,861 of record JAFQRE010000034.1, on the reverse strand, counting down.
GTTGGTTATCAACTATCCTACCATCAAGCGTGCTCGTTTCTGGATGACATTTGGTCAAGAGTATCTTACTCACTTGCGCGTAATCCAAAACATCGGTATGGCCAGCATCGAGCCTATCATGTACAATGGTGTGGAGATTGTTCCTATCCAATTCCTCAAGGCTGTATTGCCCAATCCCGGTGAGCTGGGCGAGAACTACACCGGTGAGACTTCAATTGGTTGCCGCATCAGTGGTATCGACAAGGAGGGTAAGCCCCTTACATACTACATCTACAACAACTGTAGCCACGAGGCCGCCTACAAAGAGGTGGGTGCTCAAGGCGTAAGCTACACAACAGGCGTTCCCGCTATGATAGGTGCTATGATGTTCCTCAAAGGCGAGTGGCGCAAGCCTGGTGTGTACAATGTTGAGGAGTTCAACCCCGATCCCTTCATGGAGCAACTCTCAAAACAAGGTTTGCCTTGGCACGAAGTGTTCAACGGCGACTTGGAGTTGTAATAGTGATAGTAAACAAAAACAAACAAGAGGCTGCATCGTATGATGTGGCCTCTTGCTTGTTTATAGGTAGGTGTGTAATCTATTGCCCAAAGAGTTGGGTTAAATCCTGTGGTGAGGGGTTCTCGGCAACAATCTTTCCTGTAGCGTCTATCAGGTATGTTGCAAAGCCTTTGTGCAACCGATAGCGACCGTATGTTCTTGATGCTCTACCGGCCTCGTCGTAGTATTGACTTGTAGTTGCCACATTGTCTCGCTTGACAATCTCGCTGAACAATGTCTCGCTATGCTCATACGATACGGCTATATATTGTATGGCATCGCTGTCAAGCAACTCCATCACATCGTTATATTGTATATTGGCAATGCGCGATGGTGCATCGTAGCTGGCCCAGAAGTGTAGGAGGGTGTAACCTGTGCCATTTGTTGTGGCGTTGTATAGGAGTGTGTCGCCTACAACCACCTTGGGGGCTATATTACCCGGCTTTATACCTTGTCGCTGTGGACTTATGGCCGATGGTAACATCAATATTACAACCAATACTGCAACGATATAAAAATATCTCTTCATATCGAGGTGTTTAAGTTTACACTAAAACCTGCTGTCGTGGCATCGCACCACAGGAGCAAGTCCCCGCCGATTTTCGGCAGTAACAAGCAGCGCTCGACAACATGGTTGCTATGCGATACTTGCCATTTTGAGCGTGCAAAGTTATAACAAAATTCTTTATCCTCCAAATCGGCAGTGCAACAGCTACGCAAACGCTATGCAACACGTTGCATAATATGGGCAAAAAAATAGGTTGCACCTATACTGGAGCAACCTATTGTAGGGATATTGAAGTGCGATTATTCCCACTCGATTGTCGAAGGTGGTTTTGAGCTGATGTCATACACTACGCGGTTTACACCTTTTACCTTGTTGATAATGTCGTTCGACACTTTGGCAAGGAACTCATAGGGTAGGCGAGCCCAGTCGGCAGTCATACCATCGGTTGAGAGTACGGCACGCAAGGCAACGGCACGCTCATATGAACGTTCATCGCCCATTACACCCACACTCTTGACGGGCAACAACACAACACCTGCCTGCCATACTTTGTCGTAGAGGTCGTTGTCGATGAGGCCTTGAATGAAGATGTGGTCGGCTTCTTGCAGGATTTGTACTTTCTCGGGAGTGATGTCGCCAAGAATGCGCACAGCCAAGCCGGGGCCGGGGAAGGGGTGACGGCCTATGAGACGTTCGCTGATGCCCAATTCGCGACCTACACGGCGCACCTCGTCTTTGAACAACAGGCGCAGAGGCTCTACCAACTTGAGGTTCATACGCTCGGGCAGACCACCTACGTTGTGGTGACTCTTGATGACCATACCTGTGATAGAGAGCGACTCGATAACATCGGGGTAGATAGTACCTTGTCCCAACCATTTGATGTCTTTGAGCTTTTTGGCCTCTTGGTCAAACACATCGATGAAGCCTGCGCCAATGATTTTGCGTTTGCGCTCGGGCTCTACAACACCGGCCAATTGCTCGTAGAAGTATGCTTTAGCATCTACTCCTATCACGTTGAGGCCCATATCTTTGTAGTTGTCAAGAACGCCTTCAAACTCGTTCTTGCGCAACAAACCGTTATCAACGAAAATACAGGTGAGGTTGTGTCCGATAGCGCGATTGAGCAGTACGGCAGCTACGGTCGAATCGACGCCGCCCGATAGTCCCAATACAACTTTATCGTTGCCGAGTTGGGCTTTCAATGCCTCTACTGTGTGCTCGATAAACGATGCGGGTGTCCAGTCTTGTTTGCAACCGCAAATGTCGCGAACAAAGTTGGTGAGCAAGATGGTGCCATCTTCGCTATGATATACCTCGGGGTGGAATTGTACAGCCCACGTCTTTTCGCCCTCGATGCGGTAAGCGGCCGAGCGTACCTCATGGGTACTGGCTATGAGGGTAAATCCGTCGGGAAGTTGAGTGATGGTATCGCCGTGCGACATCCACACTTGCGAGTTCTCACGCACACCATGCATGAGTGTGTCGTTCTCGTCGTGCCAAGCGAGGTTGGCGCGACCATACTCGCGAGTCTCGCTACGTTCTACCTTACCACCCGATGTGTGAGCTATGTATTGTGCACCATAGCATACACCCAAGATGGGATATTTGCCTCTCAATTTCGACAAATCTATTTGTAAGGCATTGGGGTCATTGACCGAGTAGGGGCTACCCGACAATATTACACCTTTGATGCCCTCTTCGTTGCCAAATGGGAACTTGTTGTAGGGCATAAGCTCGCAATAGGTGTTCATCTCACGCAAGCGGCGTGCTATGAGTTGTGTGTACTGCGAACCGAAGTCGAGGATAATAATTCTTTCTTGCATCTTTCTTGATGTTATATATTTATAGTGTTTATTTCGGTCTCATTTCAAGGTCAGTCGTTGCCTTTGGCTATCTCTTTGATAGTCTTGATAGAGTTGGGCTCTCCTGCCACCCATAGTATATCGTTGGCCTCCAGTTTGATGGTTCCATCGGGTTGCAAGAAGGCATTGGTGCCTCGTTCTATACCTATCAATAGGCAATGATAGTTGTTGCGTAGTCCCAAGTCGGCTGTCGATTTGCCTATCCAGTCGGACGTGGGGCCTACTATTATATATGAGTATTTTACCTCTTCGCTTGTGCCGTCTTCAATTGTTTCGCCACACTCTATGGCAGGGAGTAGTCGGGCTATCTGCTCATCGGTACCAATGACACGTATGATGTCGCCGGGGAAGAGGCGCACATCGCTACCGGGTATGTTGATGCGGCGTGTACCTCGCAGTATGCTCACTATGTTTACACCATACTGTTTGCGCAGATTGGAGTTGGCAAGGCTCACACCCGCCAGTTCGCTGTCCTCGTGTATCTTCATGCGGGCAATGTGCAGGTCGTGAATGAGGTCTATGCCCTTCTTGCTACGTTCACGCAGGTTGAGGTTGTCGAGGAAGCCTTTTTCGAGACGAGTAAATTGTTTCTGTATATCTTTCGAGAATGTCTTCATGAGCAATATAAAGATGATAGCTCCTATAGTCATGCCCACGTATGAGTAAACGGTGTGCAAAAATCCCAATACAAAGGCTATGGCAATAACGTAGCGCAACACTATGAGCAGCATGATGGGCACTTGGTTGCTGCGACCATCGCTCCACAGGGCTTGCAGTATGTTGTTGTTGGTGCGGCGCATGGTTATTGCCCACAAGAATGGAGCTACAGCCATGAGTGTGGCTATAGTGGCCAATAGTGTACCTACTGTGCCGGGTATCCACTCTTCGGCAAAGGGGAACAACCATATTCGTGAGGCTATCATGATGGCCAATATCAAGATACAGAAGATTGTTATCTTGCCTATGTAGTTGAGGATAACTCGCTTCCAAATGGCCTTCTTGTCGCCTTGAATGATAGTGTTACTCTGGGCATAGTCGTCGAGGCGTTTGCGTATGCGCTCGGGTATATGCTTCTCTATCTTGTTGTAGAAGGGTAGGGCCAACTTTATCATGTAGGGGGTGGTGAATGTAGTCACTACCGATACCGCTACGATGATGGGGTATAGGGTAGGGTTCATAACGCCCAGTGAGATACCCAATGAGGCTATGATAAACGAGAACTCACCAATTTGTGACAGACTGAATCCCGATTGTATGGCAGTACGCAAAGGTTGTCCCGAGAGCAACATACCGAATGTAGCCAATACCGATTGTCCCAGAATGACTACTAACGAGAGTATGATAATGGGCAGGGCATATTCTACCAAGATATCTACATTGACAAGCATTCCCACCGATATGAAGAACACTGCACCAAAAAGATCCTTGATGGGTTTTACAATGTGTTCCATGCGCTCTACTTCATTGGCACTCGATAAGATTGAACCCATGACAAATGCTCCCAATGCCGACGAAAATCCTGCATAGTTGGCCAATACCACCATGCCAAAGCACAATCCCATCGATACGATGAGTAGTGTCTCGTTGTTGAGGTATCGGCGTACTGCACGTATAAATGTGGGTATAATGAATGTTCCTATCACAAACCATAGGACGAGGAAGAATATCAGTCGGGCTATGCTATTGAGCAACTCTCCTCCCTCTACGCTACCTGCTGCAATCGAAGAGAGGATAACCAAAAGTACCACTGCCAAGAGGTCTTGAACGATGAGCACGCCAAAGACCGTCTGTGTGAACTTCTGTTGCCGCAATCCTAAGTCGCTAAACGCCTTGATGATAATCATTGTCGATGACATCGACATCATGGCTCCGAGGAATATACTATCGAACGTAGTGAAACCCAAAAACTGACCGGCCATGTAGCCTATGGCTATCATACCTATGGCTATTGTGAGGGCTGTAGTGAATGCTGTGCCTCCTACGTTGAGCAATTTCTTGAAGTTAAACTCAAGTCCTAACGTGAAGAGCAGTATAATGATACCTATCTCGGCCCATATATTTATATTGGCAGTATCGACAATAGAGGGTAGATAGTGGAAATTGGGGCTGGCCAAGAAGCCGGCTACGATGTAGCCCAAAACAACGGGCTGACGCAGTCGCTTGAAAACGAGTGTTACAATACCTGCAAGTATGAGAATAAGTGCGAGGTCTATAATGAGTGGTTGAACGCCTTCCATGGTTTATTATATTTCGTTTTGCAGTGATATGTTGTTGGTGGGATATACTTGCTGCATGGCTGCAAAAAGCTTGAGTATATCGGCATTTTCGCGAATTTGTACTACAAAGTCAATGCTCGTTGCCGGACGGTTATAATCAGCATCAATATACCATTCGTGCAGTTTCACTCCGTGTTGTTCAAATATGCTACGGTAGGCATCTATCGACTCGATGATGAGAGGTATCTTGATGTTGATGATATGGCTCTCCCACTCGAGGTTGAAGCGTGCTTCTATATTGTTTATTACCACCAGCGTGATGAGGATAAGTATCATAGCCACAAATGCTATGACATACAATCCTATGCCTACTGCAAGTCCCAATCCTGCCGAAACCCAAATGCCGGCTGCGGTTGTGAGTCCGCGTACCGAGGCTTTGGTTTGAATGATAGCTCCGGCTCCCAAGAAGCCAATACCGCTGATTACCTGTGCGGCTATACGTGCCGGATCGCCTCCGTTGTCGAGGTGGCTGAATAGCTGCGGTATGGCACAAGAAACAAGCATGGCCAAAGTTGCTCCCATAGAGATAAGCGCAAAGGTGCGTGAGCCGGCAATCTGGCCTTTGCGCTTGCGCTCAAAGCCTATTGCTCCACCCAGCAAGGCGCTTACAACCAATTTGCAAATTGCGCTGCCGGTTGTTACATCGGTAGCAGTCATCAGGTTGTTAAATTGTTCTATAAGAGACATCATCTTGTAGGGAGTGGTTGGTGTGTATGATTAACGATTACGAGTCCACATGCGTTCGCTGTCGCGCACCATTTGCTCATCTTTGTTGATAGCTCCCATTGCCAAGCAGTTGGTGATGAGTGCGCAGATGGGAAACATCAGGTAGCTTGTAGGTTTCAATGCTGTACCTTGCAAGAGTGTGTAGTTGTTGTAAACCAATATTCCCATTACTACAAACATTGTGATATAGAACAATATGTTCACGCGGCATATCAATATCTGTTTGTTGCGGTTCTTATACAAGAAGATGGTAATGGCGCTCATGATAGCTATGAGGGCTGTAATAATGGCTACAATATAGTTGCTCGATGCTGTGATAACAGCAGTGCCGGTTGCTATTTCGGGAAGCATACTCAAAGTTATACCCATACAGTCCAACTCGTATGTGCCCACGTTAGTTGTGATGTTGAAATAGGGGGTGAAGGCAAAAATAGCCAAAAATACTATAGAGCAAAGCAAGTATAGCGATTGTACACGTTGTAACATGATTTTAAGATTTTGTTTTATGATGATTATTTTTCTTTTACGATATATTCAAATTTTTCGGGTACGATAGACTCGAAGTGCAGCATCTGACCTGTAATGGGGTGCTTAAATCGCAATGAGGTGGCATGAAGAGCCACACGTCCTATGGGATTGCATATCGACCCATACTTGCGGTCGCCGATAATGGGGTGCTTCAAGTCGTGCATGTGTACACGTATTTGGTTCTTTCGGCCTGTTTCCAATTGAAGCTCTACCAACGAGAAGCGACCATTAGAGGCAATAGTCTTGTAGCGGGTGATGGCAAGCTGTCCCTCTTCGGGGTTGTTGGTCGAATATACCTGCATGGCGGCATTCTCTTTCAAATACGATTTTACCTCTCCCGTGGCTGGCGATATCTCACCCTCAACAACAGCTGTGTACTTGCGCTCTATTACAGCCTCGTTCCAGTTGCGTTGCAACATCTCTTGTATGCGTTGTCGTTTGGCAAAGATCATCACACCCGATGTATCGCGGTCGAGACGATGCACAATAAAGATGTGTCCCTCTGGATCGTTGGTTTTTACGTAGTCGCTCACGATGCGATAGGCTGTCTCGGTCTTCTCGTTTTTGGTAGCCATCGATAATAGTCCGTAGCCCTTGTCGATAACAATGAGAAACTCGTCCTCAAAGATGATGCGCAGGCGACGATGACGAAATTGCTTGTAACCGGTGGTGAAATTGATCTTAACGCGGTCGCCACGATGCAAGGGAGTGTTGAATTGAGTAGTGGGCATATCATTTACTGCAACTTGACGGTGCCCCAAGTACGACTTAATAGTGGTGCGTGACTTGTCTTTGAGTGTGGCCAAAAGAAAATCGAGAAGTATGCAGTCGTTCTCTACATGATAGGTATATTCCTTATCTTGTCGGTGAGATGTATTGTGTCTCTGTGGTTGTTTCATATCTCTATTATATAATATCGTGCAAAGATACATTTTAGCCGTCAATATCCCAAGTGATAAGCAAAAAAGATTGCACTCTACGCGCTCTTGTATTAAATTTTTGTTTGACGATAATATTTTTAGCTTTTTATGGCTGTAAAACGACGAAAAAAGGTTATCTTTGCAACTTGAAAGAGAATAACCTTATCTTAAGTTATGGCTATTAAAAATAACGTAATGATTGTCAGACATAAATTGCTGACAAATCTGATTAAACTATGGAAAGACGGAGAGTTGGTTGAAAAGATCGACCGACTACCTATTGAGTTAAGTCCCCGCAATGCACAAGTACGTGGACGTTGTTGTATTCACAAAGAGCGTGCAGTGTGGAAGTATAAATCACTCCCCCTCTTGGGCTATGACATGACCGATGAGACCGATGAACTGACACCTCTCAGCGACTATGCACGTCGTGCCATGGAGCGTGAAAAAATCAAAGACAATATCATGTGTGTGATTGACGAGGCTTGTTCTTCGTGCGTTCGCATCAACTATGATATTACCAACTTGTGTCGCGGTTGTGTGGCTCGTGCTTGTTCGCATGCTTGTCCCAAGAATGCTATCGAGTTTGACCCCTACACAAGTCAAGGTCGCATCAACCACAACGATTGTATCAGCTGCGGTAAGTGCTTCGAGGCATGTCCCTATCATGCTATCGTTTATATACCTGTTCCTTGTGAGGAGGCTTGTCCTGTTGGTGCTATTACCAAAGACCAATATGGCGTAGAGCATATCGACGAGAGCAAGTGTATATATTGTGGTAAGTGTCTCAATAGCTGTCCTTTCGGCGCTATATTTGAGATTTCGCAAGTATTTGATGTATTGCAAAGCATACGTCGTGGCGAGAAAGTTGTAGCTATGGTAGCTCCCGCTATTTTGGCTCAATACAATGTTCCTGCCGAGCAAGTTTATGGTGCAATCAAGGCAGTTGGTTTTACCGATGTTATCGAGGTGGCTCAAGGTGCCGAGGAGACTACTCGCTTGGAGAGTGCCGAGTTGAAAGAGCGTCTTGAAGAGGGTGCTCCTTTCATGACTACATCTTGCTGTCCCGCCTATATCGAGATGGCCGAGAAACATGCTCCCGACTTGAAAAAATATATTTCGAGCACTCGCTCTCCTATGTATTACACAGCTCTCATTGCTCGTGAGAAGTATCCCGATGCTAAGCTCGTCTTTGTAGGTCCTTGTATTGCTAAGCGCAAGGAGGCTCGTCGTGACGACTTGGTAAGCTATGTAATGACATTCGAAGAGATGCACTCGGTACTCGATGGTCTGGGTATTGAAATGGGCGAACAACATGTATTCGACATTCCTGTATCTTCGAGCAAGTTTGCTCACGGCTTTGCACAAACCAATGGTGTTACTCAAGCTGTATTGAACGAAATTAACGGTAGCTTTACATTCTCGGCAACGTTGGTAGCCAACCTTACCAAGAAGAATGTTGCCCTCTTGCGCGCTTATGGCAAGACCGGCAAGGCTCCCGTACAATTTATTGAGGTAATGGCTTGTGAGGGCGGTTGTATCTCAGGACCTGCCAACCACGAGGTTTACGACAAAGCACGTCAGACTTACAACAAAGAATTGCAAAAACGATAAACGCATCTTCACTATGGGTGCGTTGGTTGATCGTTTGGTATGCGAGCACCGACTTGAAGCTGCTGAGCTTCGCTCTCTGCTTGAGTCGAGCGACCAACTTACGTTCAATTCAATACGACAACATGCTGCCGAAGTGGCCCAACGCCACTTCGGCAGGCGTGTATATATACGTGGGCTCATCGAGGTGAGCAACTATTGTCGCAACAACTGCTTCTATTGTGGTATTCGTCGCGATAACCGACAAGTAGAGCGGTATCGCCTCACCGACGAGCAGATACTCTCGGCATGCAGTGCCGGGTATCAATTGGGTTTCCGTACCTTTGTTATGCAGGGTGGCGAAGATGGCGCGTTTGCCGACAATCGCTTGGTTCCCCTCATCAATACTATACACACACAGTACCCCGATTGCGCCATAACACTATCGTTGGGCGAGCGGTCGGCGGCCTCGTATCGTGCACTCTACGAGGCCGGTGCAAGGCGCTATCTGTTGCGTCACGAAACAGCTTCGCCACAACTATATGCCCGGTTACACCCGGCCGATATGTCGTGGCAGAACAGAATTGAGTGCATCGAAACTCTCAAAGAAATAGGATATCAGACCGGTATGGGTATGATGATAGGTGCTCCCGGACAGACTATAGAGCATCTTGTCCAAGACCTTATGCTCTTGCAGCAGATACGGCCACAAATGGTGGGTATAGGTCCGTTCATACCTCACTCGCTCACCCCATTGGGAGACTATCCGGTAGGGTCGGTCGAGATGACTTTGCGTCTTATATCTATCATACGGCTTCTGTTGCCTCATGCACTCATTCCCTCTACAACGGCATTGGCTACCTTGTCGCCAATGGCGCAAATTGAAGGTATAGCAGCCGGAGCCAACGTTATTATGCCCAATCTTTCGCCCGCCGATGTGCGGCGTAACTATGAGATATACGAGGGTAAAGCTGCCTTTGGTACCGAGGCTGCCGAAGGCCTCAGGCAATTGGCGGCACGACTCTCAACTATTAATTATGAAATCAGTTACGATATTGGTAACTATAATGAGGAGGTAAAGATATGACAGAGTATCAAGTAAAATCACCTCGTGCCGAAGAGTTTATACACGATGGTGAAATAAGAGCTACGCTCGAATATGCCGCGGCCCATCGCAATGATAGGGCTCTGGTTGAAGAAATCTTAGAGCGTGCAGCTCAGCGAAAAGGTCTTACACACCGCGAGGCTGCGGTGTTGTTGGAGTGTGACGAGCCCGAAATTGTAGAGCGCATCTTTGCGTTGGCTCGTGAGATAAAGCAGCACATATATGGCAATCGTATTGTGATGTTTGCTCCATTGTATTTGTCAAATTATTGTATAAACGGTTGTGTATATTGTCCCTATCATGCCAAGAATCGCACCATTCCGCGTCGCAAACTCACACAAGAGGAGATACGTCGCGAAGTGATTGCCTTGCAAGACATGGGACACAAACGCCTTGCGCTGGAGACCGGTGAGCACCCTACCAAAAATCCTATTGAGTATGTATTGGAGTCGATCGATACCATCTACTCTATTCATCACAAAAATGGTGCTATACGCCGTGTGAATGTGAATATTGCCGCTACAACAGTAGAGCACTATCGCCTCTTGCGCGATGCCGGTATAGGTACTTACATCTTGTTTGAAGAGACCTATAACCGCAAGGTATATGAGGAACTACACCCCACAGGCCCCAAGAGCGATTGGGCATACCATACCGAGGCTATGGACCGTGCCATGCAAGGTGGCATTGACGATGTGGGTATAGGTGCACTCTTCGGATTGTGTAACTATCGTTACGACTTTGTAGGCATACTCATGCATGCCGAGCACTTAGAGGCTTGTTATGGTGTAGGCCCGCACACAATCAGTGTGCCTCGCATACGTCCGGCCGATGACATCGATCCGGCCGACTTCCCCGATGCTGTTACCGACGAGGTGTTCCGTCGTATAGTGGCAGTGCTGCGCATAGCTGTGCCTTATACCGGTATGATTGTATCTACCCGCGAGTCGCAACGTTCGCGCGAATTGGTTCTTGACGTGGGTGTTTCACAGTTGAGTGGTGGCTCACGCACATCGGTGGGTGGCTATGCCGAGGGTATCGAAGATGCCGAGGACTCGGCTCAATTTGACATCTCGGACAATCGCACACTCGATGAGATTGTGGCTTGGTTGCTCGAACTTGGCTATCTGCCCAGCTTCTGTACAGCTTGCTATCGCGAGGGACGCACCGGCGACCGCTTCATGTCGTTGGCAAAGCGCGGACTCATAGGCAACTGTTGTGCTCCCAATGCGTTGTTTACACTGCGCGAGTATCTCGAGGATTATGCTTCACCTCGCACCCGCCAATTGGCCGAGGATATTATTAATCGTGAAATCAGGCTCATACCCTCCGACAAAGTGCGTGGCATAACCATCGAAAACCTGAAGAAGATAGTAGAGGGTAAGCGCGACTTCCGTTTCTGATATAATACCTACAGCCATGCAACAGACACCCCAATCGGAACGCCTGCATATAGCCTTTTTCGGCCGTTGCAATAGTGGTAAATCGTCGCTTATCAATGCCCTGACCGGGCAAAACATTGCTGTAGTAAGCGATGTGAGCGGTACTACCACCGACCCTGTGAACAAGCCTATCGAGCTGCCCGGGTTGGGTGCATGTGTACTGATAGATACCCCGGGTTATGACGATACAAGCATCTTGGGCGAGCAGCGCATTGCACAGACTGTGAAGGTGATAGATAAGACCGATGTGGCCGTTATGCTCATCACATCGCAGTGTGATGCTGAGGAGCAGCGATGGATTGCCGAGTTTAAGGCTCGCGAAATACCTATCGTAGCACTATTGGCACAGAGCGACCGCATTGAGCACGCATCGAGTACCATCGATGCAATAGCAACAGCCACTGGCGTGCAACCCATAGCTGTCAGTGCCGTTACCCGCCAAGGCATACCCGCCTTGTACGAGGCGTTGGCCAAAGCCGGCGAGCGTGAGGAACGCACCATCTTGCAAGGGCTTGTCAAGGCCGGTGACACCGTACTGCTTGTGATGCCGCAAGATGCCAGTGCACCCAAAGGACGCCTCATTCAGCCCCAAGTGCAAACCATACGCGAACTGCTCGATCGTCAATGCACCGTAGTGAGTTGCACCACCGAAGGTATGCCGGCGGCATTGGCCTCGTTGGCTCAACCCCCGCATCTCATTATCACCGACTCGCAAGTGTTTGAAGCAGTATATCAACTTAAACCCGAGGCTTCGCGACTCACATCTTTCTCGGTACTTTTTGCCCGTTACAAAGGCGATATAACAACCTTTGTCGAGGGTGCTAAGGCCTTGAAAACACTTCGTCCCGATGCCCGCATTCTCATTGCTGAGGCTTGCTCGCATGTGCCGCAGAATGAGGATATAGGTAGAGTGAAACTGCCTGCCATGTTGCGTAAGAAATTTGGTGGAGCGTTGCACATCGATGTAGTGGGGGGTAATGAATTTCCGCAAGACCTCACCGGTTATGACCTTGTCATACACTGTGGAGCTTGTATGTTCAATAGTCGCCATGTGCTCAATCGCATAGCCCGCGCCCGCATACAAGCCGTACCCATTACCAACTATGGCATCACCATAGCGGCCCTCACCGGTATATTGGATAGGATAGAGTATTGAGAACTACTACGAAAGTCTTAAAGAAAGCGATGTATTATATTGTACATCGCTTTTTTTGTAATATGGTATGTCCCGTCCTAAAATAGCGTTACACAATAAAAAGTAAAGCTATGGAAGAAAAGAGTAAAAGCTTGTATATCAAGCGAACGCAACGCGACTATCCGATGAGTTTCAAGTTGGCGGTAGTCCGAGAAGTAGAAAGTGGCG
>JAFQRE010000033.1 GCA_017410245.1 Bacteroidaceae bacterium | reverse complement strand
TTGTTCCAATGATCTCTTGTTTTTCTTTCGCCTCGCTCGAGAAGCGAAAGTGGTGCAAAGATAATACCTTTTTGCTTTACGCTCCAAATTTTTTAGGAACTTTTTTCAAAAAAATTTTTCTTCGCTCGCAATCCGAGGCTCCCCCGTTTGCGTGTGCAAAGGTAGACATTATTTCGCATTCCAAAATATTTTTATCACTTTTTTCCTCTTTTGTTCATGCAATCGTTTGCAATAGCGCCTTTATACATTATATATAATATAGGCATAGATAAGAGACTATATTTTTCTCACTACAACCTGTTCTCGCCGTATAGTAATAAAAAAACTGTAGAATGTGAAATATAAAGCACATTCTACAGCGAAAATATCAAATATTACCAATTATGCCTCGGCAGGTCGGGTCAATGCTTCCATTATCAAAGCCTCAAGTTCCTCGGCCAACTCGGGATTATCGGCAATACATTTCTTTGCCATATCGCGTCCTTGACCCAACTTGGTTTCGCCATAACTAAACCAAGACCCGCTCTTCTTGATAATGCCTTTATCGACACCCATATCAATAATCTCGCCAGCCTTTGATATACCTACACCAAACATAATATCGAACTCGGCACGACGGAATGGGGGTGCAACTTTGTTCTTAACTACTTTAACGCGTGTTTGATTACCAATGACCTCATCACCATCTTTAATCTGCGATATGCGACGTATGTCGAGACGTACAGAAGCATAGAACTTCAACGCATTACCACCGGTTGTTGTTTCGGGATTTCCAAACATTACGCCCAACTTATCACGAAGTTGATTAATAAATATACAGGTTGTATTGGTCTTGCTTATTGTAGCTGTGAGTTTACGCAATGCTTGCGACATAAGACGTGCCTGCAAGCCCATCTTCGAGTCACCCATATCGCCTTCAATCTCGGCTTTGGGAGTAAGAGCTGCCACAGAGTCGATGACAACAATATCAACAGCAGACGAACGTATAAGTTGATCGGCAATTTCTAAAGCTTGCTCACCATTGTCGGGTTGTGATATAAGCAAATTCTCAACATCTACTCCAAGTTTTTCGGCATAGAAGCGGTCGAAGGCGTGCTCGGCATCTATAATAGCAGCTATGCCACCTGCCTTTTGAGCTTCGGCAATAGCATGTATAGCCAACGTGGTCTTACCAGATGACTCGGGACCATATATCTCAATGACACGACCACGTGGATAACCACCCACTCCGAGTGCTGCATTGAGACCAATCGATCCGGTAGGTATAACAGCCACCTCTTCGAGTTGATCATCACCCATTTTCATAATTGCACCACGACCATAACTCTTTTCAATCTTGTCCATGGCAGCTTGCAGCGCCTTTAGTTTCTCGCTTGACACAGGTACACGACCTTGTGCTGTTTTATTTTCTTCACTCATGGTTATTTTGGTTTTTTATTTATTATTCAATATCTGATTACTGTGGTCGGCAGTTTTGACTTTCTCAATAATGTCTTCTACCACTCCGTTCTCATCGATGATAAACGTAGTGCGTACCGTGCCCATACCCACACGTCCACACATCTTCTTTTCACGCCACACGCCAAATGCTTGGTTTAGTTGCAAATCGGTATCGGCAATGAGCGTAAAGGGCAGATTATGCTTCTCGGCAAACTTCTTGTGCGATGCAACACTATCTTTACTGACGCCTATCACTTCATATCCGGCATTTTGCAACGCCTCATATCCATCACGCAGACTACACGCCTCGGCTGTGCAACCGGGTGTATTGTCTCTGGGATAGAAATACAATACTACTTTGCGTCCGACATAGTCCGACAATTTTATCTCACGACCTTCGGCATCTACGCCCAATACTTCGGGGGCTTTATCTCCTATTTTCATATTTTCGTCTTATTAGTGAATACAAAAATACATTTTATTTGCGAAAAAGATACACTAAACATCACACTGTTTTTCTTTCTCTTTGCAAAGATACAATGGCACATGTGAAAATTATTGGCACAAGAAACAAAAATTATGTTAATAACGGTATTTTTCCGACATCTGACATAGAGAAAACAAGGGTAAATGGTAACTTTGAAACTGATATGTTATCGATACTAATTCCAACATACAACTTTGACTGTACAGCTCTTGCTCAAGAGCTGCAACGACAAATTACACATGAGGGCATTACTGCCGAGGTTATTGTAATGGACGATGCCTCGCCCAACCCAAACTTACGAAAAGCCAACCTCTCCATCAACAATTTGCCCAATTGCCGGCACATACAACTGCCTAATAATGTAGGCATTGCACGTATACGCAACTTACTTGCCGATGAAGCCAAGTATGACTATATGTTGTTTCTCGATGCCGATGTGTACCCAGCCCACGACAATTTTGTAAGGAATTATATAGAGTCTCGCAACCAAGCCGATGTGGTGTGTGGAGGTCTCTTGTTCCGTCCCACCCCACCCTCACCGCAATGCACACTTCGATATAAATACGGCAGCCAAGTAGAGTCGCAGAGTGTTGAAAGAAGAATGCAACAACCCTACGGAGAATTTCGCACGCTCAACTTCCTCATATCGCGTCGAGCCTTTATGACAACACGTTTCAACGAAGAATTTGTGCGTTACGGACACGAAGACACCCTCTTTGGCAAGGAACTACAACAAAAAGGGCACTCTATTACACACATTGACAATCCCATATACCACGATGTGCCCGATACCAACGTGCAATTTATTGACAAGACACACCGTTGCATCGTAAATCTCAAGGAGCATTATGAGAAACTGTTTTCGCACGTTCGCTTACTTCAATTTCACCGCAAGTTGCAACGTTGGCATTTAGATAGTGTTGTAGCCTTTATATACAACATAATAAAACCCTTATTGTTACACAATCTCACCGGCAAAAATCCCTCACTCTTTATATACAACCTATATAAGGTAGGATTTTTGTGCCACATCGTACGCAACGTCAAGCAACCTTAAGCATCAAAAAATTCAGTCTATTTTAACACATTCGGGCTGTCGTGAGGTACGACAGCCCGAATGTACATTGTATTACAAAGGTGCAAAATATCAACAAGCCTTAAAACTCATATCAAGGCCTTTGACCGAGTGAGTCAATGCACCCACCGACACAAAATCGACACCACACTCGGCATAAGAACGAATGGTATCGATGGTAATACCACCCGATGACTCAGTCTCAAAACGATGATTGATGAGTTGCACAGCCTCGCGAGTCATTTCGGTAGAGAAGTTATCGAGCATAATGCGATTGACACCGCCCACACGCAACACCTCTTTCAACTCGTCCATATTGCGCACCTCAATCTCTATCTTGAGGTCTTTGCCTTTGGCTTTCAGGTACTCTTTGGCACGAACGATAGCATTCTCAATACCACCGGCAAAATCGACATGATTGTCTTTGAGCAAAATCATATCGAACAAACCGATACGATGATTGACGCCACCGCCTATCTTTACAGCCTCTTTCTCAATCATTCGCAATCCGGGAGTGGTCTTGCGAGTATCAAGCACGCGAGTTCCTGTACCCTCAAGCAGTCTTACATACTTGCGAGTTGTGGTCGCAATACCACTCATACGTTGCATAATATTGAGCATAGTACGCTCAACCTGTAGCAGCGACTGCACACGTCCCTCTACCACAAAAGCAACATCTCCGGGTTTTACCTCGGCACCATCTTCGATATAGGTAGTCATCTTCAACTCGGGATCGAAGTAGTTGATAACTCGACGCGCCATATCGACACCGGCCAATACTCCGGCCTCTTTAACAAGCAATTTTTGCTTACCCATCTCGGTATCGGGAATACAACAGAGTGTGGTATGATCGCCATCACCGATATCCTCACTGAAAGCCAGCGTGATAAGTTCGTCTATCAATTCTTGTGGAGTTTTCATTTTCTTTGTTTTTATTTTTGGGGATTATCTTTATTCTACATAGTTATTTATTACATCGGCAATATAGCGAATGTCGTCTTCGGTAAGATAAGGGGCTATAGGTACACTCACCACTTCGCCCGCCAATTGCTCTGTCACAGGCAATGAGAGAGCATTATACTCCTTATATGCCAATTGCTTATGAGGCGGTATGGGATAGTGTATACCTGTCACAACTCCATTGCTACTCATATATTGCATAAAAGCATCGCGATGCCGAGTGCGTATGACATATTGATGCCATACATGAGTACCCTGCACTTGAGGCAAATGCGGCAAGGTGCATAGAGGTGTCCTTACAAAACTGTTATACATGTGTGCCAATGAGTCACGATAGCGATTTTCGTCATCGAGATAGCGAAGTTTCACCCGCAACAGCGTGGCTTGTAATTCATCTAAACGGCTATTAAGCCCTTTATAATCATATTTATATCGTTGATATCCGCCATAATTTCCCAACGCGCGTACCATGTCGGCCAGCTCCTTGTCGTGCGTAGTCACCATACCGGCATCACCCAACGCGCCCAGGTTCTTGCCAGGATAAAAACTCGTTCCGGCAGCATCACCCAGAGAGCCGGTTCGACGGCCATCATCGCACAACGCACCTAAGGCTTGCGCATTATCTTCAATAAGCAATAAATTATGGTTGCGAGCTATCTGCTCCAACTCGGCACTCCAACATGCACGTCCATACAGATGCACAACCATGATGGCGCGGGTGTGAGGAGTAATATTTGGCTCAATTAACGAAATATCAAGATTGTGCGTATAGACCGATGGCTCGACAAAACGAGGCACAAGGCCACAATCGGTTACAGCCAATACCGATGCTATAAATGTATTGGCCGGCACTATAACCTCATCGCCGGGCTGCAATCGATGCAACTCGATATAAGCCTTTAAGATAAGTCTTAAAGCATCGAGCCCATTTGCCACACTCACTACATAAGGCACACCGAGGTAAAGAGCCATCTCATGCTCAAGCGCATCGGTCTCCTCACCACGCAGATACCAACCCGAGTCTATTACGCGACAAGCAGCCTCTTTCAATTCGTCGGCATATCGTGAGTTGAGTTTTTGCAAAGAGAGTAATTCGTACGATTTCATAACACCCCCTCCTTATAAATCTCAACAAACTCACCGTAGTTGCGTATGTAATCGGCCTCATCATAGTGTTCCGAAGCAAGAACCAGACACACAGCACCTTGCGAAAAATTACTCAATTCGCGCCAAATACCGGGACGGATATGTAAGCCTTTAAACGGTCTATTGAGTGTAACGGTGCGCCTTTCGCTGCCATCATCTATCGTTACATCGAAACTACCACTCACTGCAATAATAAACTGTTGCAACACCTTATGAGCATGGCCACCCCTTTCGGCTCCGGCCGGCACATCATACAGGTAGTACACCCTCTTTATTTCAAAAGGAGCTTCTACCGTATTCTCCACCACCGTCAGGTTTCCATTAGGCCGCGTATGGCGAGGCAAGTCTATCAGCATACAATCGGCCACAGTATATTGCACGGGTCTATTCATCGGCAGCAAGTGTTTGACAATATTCTTCGTAATTTTCTATATAATCGGCCTCATCATACAACGTAGAACTTAATACCATAGCCACAGAGTTGGTAGAAAAATTATCCAACTCGCGCCATATCATATTAGGCACATACAACCCATAGTGCGAACGACACAAGTGAAACCTACGCCGCTCATGGCCGTCATCAAGTATCACATCGAAACTACCCGACAACGCCACTATAAACTCGTGCTGAGTGCGGAAAGCATGCCCTGTACGATGAGCACCACCGGGCACATCATACACCCAATATGTGCGTGCAACATCGAACGGAATAGTCCCATTGCTCTCAATAAACGACAAATTGCCACGTCGATCGTGCACAGTGGGCAACTCTATAATATGTACATTCTCGAGACTCATACTATCTTGCGAAGATACACAATAATTTGCAATCAAGCGAGATATAACAAGCAAAAAGTGGTCGTAAAAAGCTCAATTGCCCAGTTGGAATATTTTTTTTGAAAAAATTATTCATAAAATTTGGAAGTATCAATAAAAGTACATACCTTTGCATCGCTTTTGAGACGAACGACCACGTACGTATCAAAAGGAGAGATGGCAGAGTGGTCGATTGCGGCGGTCTTGAAAACCGTTGAGGGTAACACCTCCGGGGGTTCGAATCCCTCTCTCTCCGCAGTAAAGTGTGTAAATCAAGTAGTTACGAGATTTACACCTTTTTTTTACGCCCCAAAAATCGAGGCTGGGTGTATTATTTTGATTTTTTTAGACAAATGCTGGCGAAAAAAGAAGAAAGAGCGTCTTTCTCTTTTCGTCAGCATCTTTTTTGTCTGCCGGCTAAGCGAAAATAAGTTTAGTCCGTTTTGGGGATATAGCCAATGGAGTAAACTAAACCTTATTGGTAAATATGCCAGCACATCTACTATTCTCAAGAGTCTTACAATAGCTCTCCTGGATCATTTGAGAGTATCTTCTCGGCAAAAATACGAGCAGCATAACTCTCCGGTATTAGAATTTTCTTAATATCCATAGCTCTAAGAATAGATGAGTGTGTTGTATCAAGTGCGCGTGCTATGATATTTTTTACCTTTAGTTCTTTTAATGATGCTACGACTCTTAATGAACTGTCCATACTCTGTCCTATCGCAACGATAACACAATCAATCTCGTCCAAAGGCAGGCTTCGTAATGAGACTCTTTCGGTTGCGTCCATAATATATGCTAAGTCTATTCTATCTTTAATCTCTTCGATGCAATGCTCATTGCAATCAACTCCAATGACAGAGTGCCCCATATCGGTAAGAGTGGCAGCAAGGGTACTTCCAAAATTACCTAATCCTATTACAAGATATTTCATACGCATTCGTCTTTATTAGTTTATTATTATATCTTCTTTTGGTAAACGGTATTTAGGCTGTTCTTTTTGTGGCAATATGCTCATAAGTACGGTAATGAAACCTACGCGCCCCATGAACATAAGCACCACTAACAGAATTTTACTTATGTTGCCTAAAAGTGGTGTAATGCCCAGGCTGGAGCCAACAGTGGAGAATGCCGACACGCTTTCAAATAGCAGATCAATTGATGGTATGCTCGGCTCCAACAGCAATAGTGCGACATAGAAGAGCGCAATGATACATATTGAGCCAAAAACTACGACCAGCGTTCTTCGTATCGAACTATATGTTATTTCACGATTAAACAGTGTTGTGGAGTGTTCGCCTTTAATCAGAGACTTTAACGAAGCAAGAGCCACTACAAATGTATTTACTTTGATACCTCCCGCCGTAGATTGAGAGCCACCACCTATCCACATCAGCACCAAATATAGTATGATAGTCACTCTCGAAAAATCACTTAGTGAAACGCTGTTAAAACCCGCTGTTCGTGGTGCCACGGCATTAAACAGAGACTGCACAATCTTTTCACCAGAAGAGAATGAGGCAAACGCCCCATTCCACTCAAAGAGAGCAATGCCGACCGTTCCGATAAATATCAGAACCAGAGAGGAATATAGCACAATCTTAGTGTTGATATCGGTAATGTGCATATATCGTGATCGATGCCCGTCCTTTCGGAATACTTTATGCAAGAGTTCTGAGCCATAATAAGAAAGAATCCTTTTTAAGCTCATAAGTATAGGAAATCCGATACCGCCCAAAACTATAAGAAGCGAGATTACCAGATAGAAAATGTTATGATTGTATAATATCAAATCATTCCCGAGATTCCCTTCCAGCGTGGAGAATCCTGCATTGCAGAATGCTGATACGGAGTGAAAGAGAGAAAAGAATATCTCATCTCGGAGGGTCATTCCCATTGTTGAATGAATACTAAGCCATATGAAGAGAGCGCCTATTATCTCTATCACGAAAGTAAACCCTAAAACATTTGTCAGCACAGATTTCAGTGATTCGGAACTTGACGCTATCATATTCTTCAGTGAAAATTGAGAATACAATCCGATGCCACCCATGAAAAACAGGGCAAAGAAACTCGTTATTGTCATAATACCCAACCCTCCGATCTGAATCAACAGGGCTATGATTATTTGCCCCTCGGTGGTAAATGTATGAGCAATCTCTACGGGGCTTAATCCAGTAACACAAACCGCACTTGTTGAGATGAAGAGTGCATCTACCATAGGTAGTCTGATATGCTCCAATGTAGATCGGGGGAGCAAAAGTAGCAGAGCCCCAAAGGCTATTACCGTCATAAAACAGATTACAATCAAAAGCGCCGGATTTGTTCTTTTGTTTACGAAGTTTACTATCCATTGCGATATTGTAATCAATGATAGTAGACCAATGACGCTTATAATAAAATATTTATGACTCAGGAAAGACCATGCAAGAGTGATAATTTGATTATCCCCGGGCGGAGGAAAAAACTTCGGTAAAGCAGATGCACAAAGCATAATGCCCAAAATCAGGGTAAATGAGATTCCCTTACGCCAAACTTCTCTCCAATGAACGACAACCTTATAAGCAAATGATATGAAATAGACCCACCAACCAACGTTATATACCGACAAGATGAACGACATCTCGTAGCCATCAAGTTCGAAACCATAATCAACTATTATGGCTGCGACAACAAATATCGATGCCAGTATAGAGACTATCCTTACAATATAGTCGGTTCTCGAAACGATAGTTTTAAGGTCAATCATTGTATCAGAACTTTATGAACGATTATCGGTTATTTCATTTGTTTTAGCCATTTCTCACGCGCATATGCCTGCAAATCTACTACCGTATCACTCTCATCGGCAATCTCTCGTCCGATGATGGTTTCGATAATATTCTCTATCGTCACAACACCTAAAAAACAGCCAAACTCATTCTGTACCTAAGCAATATGCTCTATTCGTTTGAGCATCTACTCCCACGCGACACTTACCAAAGTATTCTCATTAAATGATTGTATAGGTCGCTTTATTTCTAACAACGATTTATCAAAGTCGTCTTCGGCCATCTTTTGATGCGTTTGATATTTTCATTTCTTTTAATATTTTAAAAGTTACACCCAAAAATACACCCAATTTTTCATATATCAAAATACGTCATATGAGTTTCAATGAATTTAACAATTTTATAAACGCTTAATTTACAACAATTTGAAATTTTATGATTTTCTATGATTCTGTAAGTTCCGGAGCATCTCTCTCCGCTGCAAAGGGTGTAAATCAAGTAGTTACGAGATTTACACCCTTTTTTACGTCCCAAAAATCGAGGCTGGGTGTATTATTTTTGGGGGAGTGTTGGCAACACAGATAGGCATAAAACAAAAAAGACCTCTTTTTGAGAGGTCTTTTTTGTGTGGGTGGAAGATGGGAGTCGAACCCACGACACCCGGAACCACAATCCGGTGCTCTAACCACTGAGCTACATCCACCATTTTGTATTGCGGTGCAAAGATAATGACTTATTTTTTATTACGCAATATCTAAGGCATTCTTTTTTTATATATTTTTTATTCGCATCGCTACAGCAGTCATTCGCAGAAAAACTATCTATTTGATTACAAGAATATTAGTATCATCTTGTAATTTATCATTATATATCATAGTTTTTTATATTAGGCCAATATGCCTTACATCTTGCACGCTTTTGCAAACACAATAAGGGCGAGCCCCAATTACATTTAGGCACGCCCTCATTAATATCACTATGTGTTTAGAGTCTTACTTTGGCCACCTTGCCATCGGCAACTACTACATATATACCACATTGAGCAAGGTTGATGGCATTGCCACGACCACTATACACCAATGCGCCCACGGTGTTGTATATAGCTACCTCGGCATTGTCATCGATACCATACAGATATATCGTACCATTTTGTACTCCAACTGCAAGGTTGCCTATAGCCTGAACAGCTATACCTGCAGAGGGATCATTTTGCCATGCCAATACAGGATAACCATTATTGAGGCTTTTGCTATCTACTTGCCAGGGCGCTGCGGCATCACCGGCATTGAGCAATATGGGCATATTGTCCGACTTCATCTCCTCATCGCTTTTCTTCATTACACCCGATGCTTCTTCAAAACTGCCATTATCGAGGAAGTAGCAATTCTGTACAAGTACTTTATATTCGGCATCACCAGCAATGGGTTGAGGTGAAGATATAAAACTTTCGGTAGCTATTACTTCTCCCACATTGTAACAATTGACAATACGTGTACCACTGTCATAAGCCGAACCGACAATACCTCCAACATACCAACCATTGGGAGCATCTATAACACCGGCATTATAGCAATTTACTACCTCAGCGCCATATTGGGCTGTACCTACAATGCCTCCTACATCGCTGTTACCCTTAACAGTGCCGTTAAAATAGCATTTTTCAATATATCCGCCAGAAGAAACGGCAACGAGACCGGCAGAACCAAAACTTGAACCACTATTGACGGTGGCGCTACTATAGCAATTCTTTACAATTCCACCATTCATCTGTCCTACAAGGCTTGCTGTAAGCTCACCGCCTACAACTACTGTGCGACTGCCCAAACCAAGGTTTTGTACCACAGAGCCATCATCGAGACATGCAAAAAGACCGGTACCACCTACGGCTTCAAAGTCTGTTCCTATATATTCAATATATATGTTATCTATAACATGAAATCCACCATCAAAAGTACCCAAAAAATATTTCGATTCATCAATCAGGGAGCCTTGGGGATCATCAGGATTGACATACTCGTCAAAGAAACCGATAGGAAGTATTTTCTGTCCGGCATCGCCACTCATATCCATATCGGCGGTCATCAAGAAGTAAGTATCCTTGTATGAGTTTCCGGCAGTAACTTGTTGCTGCAAGTAAGCAAGATGTTGTTCGTTTTCAATAAGATACGGATTTCCTTTCGAGCCATCACCTTGTGTCCACTCTTGAGCACTACCGTCCCATGCGGCATTTGCCGACAACGCGCATAATGCGCCAATAGCTAAAATTGCGTAGTTTTTCATCATGTTAGTTAATGTTTGATAGGTTTATAATAAAAGTATTTATTATGCAAATATATTCTTTTAAATAGAAACATAGATTGACAAAAGTCAATTTTTTTACTCCAAACAACGATAAACAAAATTGCAACCATTGTAGCGCATACCCACTATCCCCCAACATACAAAGCGGGACAGTAACATTTGCACCACTCTTTGCGACAACTTTGTTACGCGACACAGACGCGACAAGCTACACTCCTCTTCTTGTGATAGTACGGCAAGAATGGCTCGTTCTCTATCGGTAAAGGCCATCGCATAGGGCTGAATATCATTACCTTGTTGCCACACTAACATATGAACGGCTGTAGCCAAGATATTCTCATCGGCAATGCGAATATAGGCCCACGCCTTGTTGTTCTCGTCGTATGCCTTTACAGGCTTCTGCTGAGCCTCGGGTACCTCGGCACACAGCACAGTGCGCCCCTCTACCCTATATGCTTTCATGATGACATCTACCTTGGGCGTGCAATATAGTTGTGCAGCTGCTTCTATCATGTACATTTCTTCTTCGCTACGTACACCGGCTATACGCCCATTGTCTTTCACACCAATGAGCAGTCTCCCTCCCAATGTGTTGGCAAATGCCGACAGCGTACGGGCTATCTTACGAGCATCGGATATCTCGTATTTGAAGTCTTGCTGCACATGCTCGCCTTGCGCTATGAGAGCATGAATATACGCTGTTGCATCTGTTGGTTTCATAAGTGCAATGATACAGCAAGATTTTTTTGATTTAACGCTATTACAAAACCACCTTAATCATTTCATTGCCTTGCTTGCGTATGAATATACCCTTCTGTGGATTGTTTACCTCTATACCTTGCAAGTTGTAGAACGTAACTTTTTCATCGTCACTTGTGCCATTTACGGCCGTGAGGCTCGATGAGCCGGCCTCGGTATAGTGTGTAAACTTTTCCCAACCAATGGCCATTTTATAGGCATCGGTAGTACCATTTGGGATAGTAAGTGCTGCGTTTTTATAGACCAAATCAAAGAATGTATCCTCGGGCATTGTCGGAGGTATCTTGCTCAGAGATTGAACATTTTTAATGTTATTAGAGGCAAATGCCCTACTTCCTATCTCACTTACGTAATTACCTATTATAACTGTAGCCAAATCGAAACAAGAGTATAGAGCCTTACACCCTATCTTTTCGACTGCATTGGGTATTATTATTTCTTTCAAGCCGGTGTTTGAGAAAGCATAAGCCCCTATCTCGGTTACCGTCTCGGGTATATCTATTTTCGACACCATCTTACAACCCGACAGCAACCCATTGGGAATTTTTGTTACGTTCACACCAAAAGTTACATTGCTCAACGATGCACAGTAGTAGAACAATCCCATATCGGTCTCTTCTTGTACAACAGAGCAATTCTCGGCTTCAAAATGCAATGTTGTCAGATTGTCACACGATGCAAATGCACCCTCTCCTATGTGAGTAACATGGCCGGGTATGACAACCTCGGTCAAACCTGTTCGTGTCAATGCCCCATCGCCAATTTCCTCCAGCGTGTTAGGAAGATTTATACTCTTAATGTTGTTGCAATCGGCCAATAAACGTTTGGGTATCGCTTTTACATTGTCACCTATCACTGCACTCTCAAGCGAGGGACAAGTCCAGAATACATTATCAGAGCCATTTTCGGCTGTTTCTGTTTCACAATTTACGGCATTAAAATAGATGGTGCTAAGATTATCGCAATAGGCAAAGGAGAAACCTCCTATCTTAGTTACATTGGCGGGTATTGTTATTTCAGTAAGAGCATCACAATCCGATAGCATATAGCTGGGAACTTTCTCCACATCAGCACCTATTACTACCGAATTTAAAGATTTCAGGGTCAATGCTCTGTCCATTATACAATTTCGCGCATTGTAGTATAGTGTTGTAATGGACGAACAGTTAGAAAATGCACCCTCACATATTTTCTCTAAATTCTGAGGGAGTGTAAGTACCGATAGTCCTGTTCCCCAAAAGGCATATTTGCCAATCTCTTTTACCGAATTGGGCAACACCAATTCTTTTAGGCCCTCACAATTCATAAATATTGCCTCAGGCACTTTAATAACGCCATCGCCCATCAGCACCTTCTCTACCGGACTCGAATGAAATGGGGCATTGGTACTATTGCAATTGGCAGCATTATAATACACTGTTTTCAACTCCGGACAAAAGGCAAATGCCCATATTCCTATATCGGTTATAGTTGCAGGTATGGTAAGTTGGGTTATTTTTGTACCCTCAAATGCGTGGTCTCCTATTTCGGTTACTGTATTGGGGATATCCAATATATTCAATCCATTACAATTCATTAATAAGTTATCGGGTATTTTAGTCACGTTCTCACCAAAGATCACCTCTCTCAACGAGTGGCAATTGGCAAAAATACTGCTGCCGTTTGTACTATTGGGGGCATTATAATACAATGTACTCAACTCTTCGCAACTCAAAAAAGCGCCCTCGCCTATCTTCGTTACTGAAACCGGTATCGTAAGAACTGTAATACCGGAATTTTCAAATGCCCTAACACCTATCTCGGATATTGTATTGGGGATAGTCAATGTCTTCAGGCCCGAGCAGGAGGTAAACAAGCTATCAGGAATTTTTGTCACATTCTCGGCAAACACAACATCGGTCAATGAGCTACATTCGGAGAATACATCTTGTTCGCTCACACAGTCAGTAGCATTGAAATACAAGGTCTTAAGATTAGAGCAGCCCTTAAACGCAGCACGACCTATCGACTTGACCGATGCGGGGATAGTGACCTCTTCCAAGGCATGGCAATTTTCAAAAGTACCCATCTCGATAGCGACAATGTTCTCTGAAATATTCAACTTCAACTTGCTTTCATATCCCATGAAAGCATTGGGTGCTATTTTACGCACCCATTTGGGCAAATCTATCGTCCCATCTCCCGTCATATCAAGACCTATAAAATCGTGAAACACATTGGAGTATGTCGAAGCATCTACCCTGCCATTTAATATTTCTCTTAAATAATGTTCCTTGCCACATGGATAAGTATGAAAATCAGACCCCAATTCTACACACTCTTGATTTTTGGGCAACCATGCTATTTCTTGCAAGTCCTCACAAAGGAGTTCACAATTTACAATATTATCTTTATCGGGAGCAATAATTAACCAACCTATATACTTAACCGACTTGGGGAAAACAATCTCCTTAATAGAGGTACAGCCATACAGCAGACCATTGGGAATGCGTTCTACGTTCTCACCAAATTCAATACTCTGTAGCGAAAATGGGAAAATCGATAAATAGCCGTTATAACCACCACCCAACATCGTTGAGGTATGAACCGAATAATATACCTCTTCACAATTATCGGCATTAAAATATACTTTTTCGAGTTTGCTGAAAACTGTTGCCACCGTAGTATCGGATTTTTGAGATGGTATCTTAATACCCGGGCCACCACTCAAAGAAGCCACACGACCATAAAAACCCGAAATCATTTTGGTGTATTTGGGTATAGTAACCTCGGTAACATCGGGTGAATTTCTAAATCCACTAACCTTGGTGATGCGATAGGAAGTACCTTCGTATTCTACAACATCGGGAATGACAATTCTACCCACATAGGGCTTCTCGCCCTCCGATGTCGATACCGAATCGCCTCCCAACTTTTTATAGTATATTCCATCAACAATAAAATCATATCCCACTTCGGCCGGATCCAAATCATCTACTGTTATAGTGCCGTCATCGACATCGGCCAAGCAAGTCAATGGTGCATACAACGCCAATAAAACAATATAAATAAGCTTCTTGTAATAGAAATACCACTTCATGGTTCTTGGGGGGTATAGGTGTTAATAATATGCAAAATAAATATTTAAGGCAAAGATATGCTTTTTTTTCAAATACACACCCTACATATCTCTTTTTTAGAGCACCTCTCTATCAAGTTTCCTGCGTGAATGTAGTATGTAAGCATGACTTAATGAAGGCCGTATCGCGGAGTTGGTAGAGAGGAGAATGGAGTGCATTTCCTCACCTTGCGCTGTGTGAGCATAAATATGTGCTGTTGCATCATTATTTTTCACAGTTGCTAATGTTACTGCAAGGATTTTTATTGCTAAACAATATTTTATGATTAAATTTGTAGAAATATTTTTATCAACCTTACTATCATTCATATCATGAAAAGTTTTTTCTCTTTCTTGGCCGGAATTGTTATAGGTGTATTACTTTGCCATTTTACCGAAAGCCGAGTACCGGCAAATACCAACGACCCTACTACAGAGTCTATAAAAAAAATCATAGATAGCGAATTGGAATATCTCGACAAATATATTGAAGAGAGTATTTCCACCCCCAAACCAGAGGTGACACTTTTTGAGCAGCCCGGCGAATGCGTAAGCACAAGCTCATTTGTAGTACAACGCATCATCGATGACTGCTACGCCTTGGCAAGCATCAAAATGGATAGCAATTACAATAGTAACGAGCCATACGACTTGGAGATAATAATTATGAGTGATAAAAAAGATCCTTTCTATGACGGACAAGTGATAAAAGCCCCCAAAGGCAAGTGTCTGCGACAAGTAGGCATATTCAAGATGAAAGAATATGGCAATAATTACACAACATTGCCCATTGTGAAGATAATGAAATAACCGGTAGGCCAAGAACTGTAGCACCTCTTGGCATAGAGGAGGGCTGTAAAGTAAGCAGCCTCATAGCCACTACGGAGGTTCTTACGAAAAAATATAGCCAAACCATAGGTTATACCGTCTTTTTGTGGTAACTTTGCACTCAATTTAACATTACAACGTAAAAATAAAACAGTTCATTCATATTATGATAAATCGTGTAATCATACGCTCCAAGGTAGTACAAGTTGCATACTCATACTTTATTACCGAAAATAAAAGCATTGCCGATGCAGAGAACGAGTTGCTACACAGCCTCGAAAAAGGTCACGAATTGTACTATGCGCTATTGCAACTGATGATAGACCTCACCGACCTGCAAGCACAACGATTGGAAACTGCCCGCAACAAATACCTCCCCACCGAGGAAGAACGCAACCCCAACATGCGCTTTGTCAATAACCGATTTATCGAAGCTCTGCGCAACAACGAAGACTACGTAAACCACCACGATGACAAACCCTTCTCGTGGAGCGTAGCCGACGAGAACTTCCTCAATTACATGCTCGATACCATCATCGCCACCAACGAATACCAAGCATACATGAATGGCCCATTTGATGGCGAAGAACAAGACTGGGAACTATGGCGCGACCTCTTTAAGAACGTAATTGCACCATCGGACGAACTGACCGAGGCTGTAGAAAACCTATCACTCTACTGGAACGAAGAGCTGAACGTTGAGGCCACATTTGTGCTGAAAACCATCAAGCACTTCCGCGATGGAAACACCGATGTGAAGATGCTACCCATGTATAAAGACGATGATGACCGCAAATATGCGCTCGAACTCTTGCACAACACCTTGGCAAATGAGAAGTTGTATCGTAGCTACATAGACCGCTTCACCAAAAACTGGGAGATAGAGCGAATAGCGTTTATGGACGTAGTAATCATGATGATAGCCATAAGCGAGTTGATACGAATGCCATCAATACCCACCATTGTTACACTCAACGAATACATTGAGTTGGCCAAGACATACAGCACCGAACAAAGCGGCACATTTGTCAATGGTGTGCTCGATGCAATAGTTAAGGAGCTTAAAAAAGAAGGCATAATAACCAAAGATTGAAATATTTGTTATATATTTGAACGTCAAAAACAACCACACAGTGGTCGTGACAAGCACATTAACTAAAAGAAAAACAAAAAGATTATGACACTCTCAACAATTCTATTGCAAGCCCAAGCATCAGGAGGCCAAGGTTGGACAAGTATCATCATGATGGTAGCCCTCATCGCCATCTTCTACTTCTTCATGATACGTCCCCAACAAAAACGTCAAAAAGAGATACAAAAAGCTCGCGAAGCCCTTACCAATGGAGACAAAGTAATAACTGCCGGTGGTATATATGGCAAAGTAAAAGAGGTAAGCGAAAAATATTTCATCATCGAAATCGCCGAGAATACACGCATTCGCGTAGCTAAAGACTCGGTATATCCCGCTGCCGACGAAACACCCCGCGAAGCATAAGCATAACACATCAAAAAAAACAAAGTCGAGGGCGCAATGCATTGTGCCCTCGATTAGCATAAAACCACACCTATGAGCAAGCCCGCCATCATCGAGCAAATAGCCAACAGCCTGAGACAACTCAAAGCCCTCTCTCGTTCGCAAAAAGGAAAAGAGATACTCACATTCTCCCTCTTCGTAATTTTGGCTGCATGTATCTGGTTCATCTTAGCCATCAACGACAACCGAGAAAGCACCGTAAAGATACCACTCGAGCTAACAGAAGTTCCCAACGATGTCGTCTTGCTCCAAGACCTTCCACCCTACATCGAAGCCCGCATCAGAGACAAGGGAGCTTCGCTACTCACTTACCAAATAAATGGCATAAGTCCCATCAAAATAGACTTTAACAGCCATAGCAACCAACGCGATGCCATTGTGTTGGGAAGCACATCACTCGTAGAACACGCCCGACGACAACTACGAGCCACCACAACCATACACGACTTCACCCCCGACACAATACGCATAGCATACACCCGCGACAAAGGCAAACGCGTACCCATAACCATAGATGGCAACTTCACCACATCGCCCTACAGCACATTCAGCGACTCGGCATACACCACCCCCGACAGTGTAACCATATATGGCAAAGCCACTACACTCAACAACATAACCGCAGTCAGCACCGAAGAACTCTTAGCCCACCAACTCAGCGACACCACTTATCTAAAAGCCCGCATAAAACCCATCGATGGCACCCGCCTCATACCCGACAGCGTAACAGTAATAGTACCCATCGAAGAGTACACTACCAAGACACTATCTATACCCATCGTCATAGAAGGTGCCCCTAACCAGTACACTGTCATGACATTCCCCTCACACGTCACACTCACCTGCCTTGTGCCCATCAGCCAATATGCACACATCGTGAGCGACGACTTCCTTGTAGGCAATACATTCGATGAGATACAAAGCACCCCCGGCGCCAACGGTGCCATAAAAGTACTCAATGCACCACACATCGCACACAACATAATTCTATCGCAAGACAGCGTAGAATATATCATTAGCGAAAACATTAACAAAAATACAACACCCCCTGCCAACAATACACAACAATGACACCCATCGAAGTAGGCATAACCGGCGGGATAGGTAGCGGCAAAACCATCGTATCGCAGGTACTGCACACCATGCAATACCCCGTGTACGACACCGACACCCGAGCCAAAACCATAATGGGTAAACCCGCAGTGCGCAAAGCACTCGTAGAAGCCTGGGGAACAAGCATCATACAGAACAACGGAGAAATAGACCGAGCAAAACTCGCATCTATAGTATTCAGCAATCCCGCCGAGCTCACCCGCCTCAACAACATCGTACACCCCGCTGTCATCAACGACTACCAGCAATGGGTACAACAGCAACAATCGGCCATCGTATTTGTCGAGAGCGCAATACTACACCAATCGGGCATGGATAGCACACTACACCACATATGGATAGTAGAAGCAGATACCGAAACACGCATCAAACGAGTCATGCAACGCAACAACATAAGTCGCCAAGAAGTAGAAGCACGCATAGCAACTCAGCAACAACAACCCGCCGACCATCGTACACATACCATCATCAACGACAACACCCACGCCGTATTGCCACAAATAATACACCTACTCAGTAAACTATTAACGTAAATTTTCACAAACAACGTTGGCAATATCACAACCGAACACTATCTTTGCAACTGTTTTGTAAAACCAAATAAACACAATTATGTTAAAAACAATATTGGCCATATCAGGCAAACCCGGACTATACAAACTCATTTCGCAAGGCAAAAACATGCTCGTAGTAGAATCATTGCTCAATGGCAAACGCACACCCGCCTACAACCACGAGAAAATAATCTCATTAGGCGATATAGCCATGTTTACCGACAGCGAAGAAGTACCCCTAAACGAAGTCTTTGAGAGCATGAAACAACTCGAAAACGGAGCAAAAGCCTCAGTATCGACCAAAGACGACGAAAAAACACTACGTGAATACCTCGCCAAAGTACTCCCCAACTTCGACCGTGAACGCGTATATACCACCGACATCAAAAAACTCATCTCTTGGTACAACCTCCTCACCGAGAAAGGCTACACCGACTTCCAAAGCGACAACGCCGAGTATAGCGAAGAACCCCAAGAAGAAGCAAAAGCAGAATAACAACATTATACAGACGCGGGTGTGCTAAAATAAAAATTTCAGCACACCCGCCTTCATATAACAACACACTACATATAAAGCGTTGTAATTCACCCCACAAAAAAGCACACCCAATAGCACACAAGTAACCCAACATCAAAAACAATGCAATAGACAGCACATCATATATTACCCACAAAAACAATAAAATACTCAATTTATCGGCAAACTATTGCACAAATAAAAATAATATACTATCTTTGCACACGCAAAAGCCAAGGTGCCATAGCTCAGTTGGTAGAGCAAAGGACTGAAAATCCTTGTGTCCCCGGTTCGATTCCTGGTGGCACCACTTGAAGAAAATGACAATTTAGTCAAAACGCTGTATTTCAACAAAATATAGCGTTTTTCTTTTTGTGCCATATACCCATTTAGGGTGTTTCGGAGCAACTGAAAGTGTGCAAATCAGGAACACTTTCCGATTTTCCAAAAGTGTTCCTGAATTAGCGCATAATTAACCAATTTTCAAGATTTTACACTACTCTTTATCAGGTGGCGAATTGCACCATTTTTTAATATTTAGAGTTATGATAAAGAGTACATTTTCAATCCTTTTCCTAATTCGCAAGTCGCGTTTAGGGAAGACTGGCGAGTCGCCAAATTCAATGCGTATTACCATAAATGGCAGATTTATAGAGATGAGCACACTGCGCAAAGTGCCTGCAAACCTATGGGACAGCAAAAAAGAACGAGCCATTGGTAAAGGCCCTATCCCGATATTGAGATTAACCGCCATCTCGAATCGCCGCGAACACGAGCATACGAGATTCACAAAGAGTTGATTGAGCGTGATGGCTATGCCGACCCGCTGACTATCAAGGAGTATTTGCAGGGCAAGCATATCAGTCAAAAGATGTTTTACGCCACTTTCGAGGAGCATAACGAGAGAATGGCGCAGCTGGTTGGTATCGAGTTCGATGCGGTTACATTAAGCCGTTATAGGCTTTGTTTGCGTTATTTCAAGGAGATGGTGTCCCGCAAGACCAAAGTGGCGGACTTTCCTATCAAGAACCTCAACGGTGAGATGATTAGTGAGTTTGAGGCATTCTTGAAGATTGAGAAGCGTGTGGCTCAAAACACGATGATTCGTTATATGAAGTTCCTGAAAAAGGTGGTAAATCTCGCAATTGCTAACGGCTGGATTACGGTCAATCCTTTTGCGGGTATCAAGTTTTCGGAGAGGAAGGTTGTCAAGGTTTTTCTAACAATTGAGGAGGTGAATACCATTCGCACCAAGGAGTTCGGCATTGAAAGGCTTGATATCGTGCGTGATATATTTATATTTTGCTGCTATACAGGCCTGGCATTTATCGATGTCTATAACTTGAAGCCCGAGCATATTACGGAAGATGCACACGGTCAGAAATGGATTTACAAGCAACGACAAAAGACCGAAGTTGAGTCCTTTGTGCCGCTGTTGGAGTATCCGTTGCAACTGATTGAAAAATATCGCAACCACCCGATGTGTCGGGCAAACAAAACGGTCTTTCCGGTGTATGCTAATCAGAAGATGAATTCGTATTTGAAGGAAATTGCGGATTTTTTCGGCATTAAAAAGCACCTTACGATGCATACAGCCCGCTATACATTTGCCACGACAATCACGCTGGCGAATAATGTAAAGTTGGAGAATGTGTCGAAGATGCTCGGACATACGAATACGCGAATGACACTCCACTACGCCCACATTATGAACGAATCTCTCGCCCAAGAGATGAACAAGGTTGCTGCGATTATGGGTGAATGACAAGGTTATGAAAAAACAGTTGGTTAGTCGCACTAACCAACTGTTTTATAGCTTACCGCAATATTTAATAATCGCAGTTCATTATAATGAAAATATTTATTCTCATATCAACTCAATTAGGAAATGAAATCACGAATTCATCTAATTTTGAGAGTTTGTAAATACTTCACTTAATTTTATATGGAAATCTCTTTGGTATTTTAATAGATCTTTTAATATACGGAATGGATATAATATATTATCAGTCTGTATCTCCTCTAAATTTGTTGTCGGGAGATTTTTAATAACGAACTCCTTGGCTTCTGGGTTTATTTTGTCATTCAGTTCAATTATTCTTGAGCAAGGGTTATGAGCATTAATATATACCAAGAAATCGGAAAACAAATCAGACAAGTCTTGGTTGTCAGTTAAATCAGTGTTTATTAGGATATTAGTAATAATAGCTTTTAGATCATTGAGTTTACTAGAATATAATTCTATTTTTGTTTGGAGCAATGGCTCATCAGTGCAAAGACAAGGGGAAAAGACTTCCGCTAATATATGTCCATCAACATCTATGTTTATCTCTTGTAAAGGAGCTCCGATTTTGTTTGATATAATTATCCCAGCTTGTTGGTATTTATATAATGGAACCCAAAGAACTTTTGTAATGTTGGTTAGTTGAACCATTCTCTTATATTCAATTTCTTTTTCTCTTGATTCTCTAAGTATTATTTCGATTAAGACTATTGTTAACACTATGCTTATAAGTGCTGATAATAGAGACTGAATTAGGGCGTTAATGTTTACATTGTCTATTGAAAAGTTTGCCCAATCAATTTTACAAGGATTTATTGTAAGAGATTCATACGGATCACTAGTAAGTAAATCCCATACAAAAAGAACGATAATTCCGATAGTTACACCAATAACGATTCTAACTATGGTTTTATATGCTTTTGTTTTCATGATTATGTTGTTAAGAATTGTTTGCCATAAAATGATTTATTCTACCACAACAGCAAAGGTCACCCTACCCTCCTCGTTGTGTTTGAGGCGCAGGGAGCCGCCGTGGAGGCGCACTATTTGGCGTGACACAGCCAATCCAATTCCTGAGCCGTCGGTTTTGGTCGTGAAGAATGGGGTGAAGATATTTTCAGCAACCTCGGCTGGGATTGCCTTTCCGTTGTTTGTTATCTCGATTTGTATGCGCTCCTCGGCATCAATGGTTGAGCGGATAGTGATTTTGCGCTCGCAATCCTGCGCCATGAGTGCCTCGGTGGCGTTTTTCAGCAGGTTGACCATCACCTGCGACATCAGCGCTCGGTCGGCATAGAGCATCGTATCTGCAGGCTCAATGCTCGTTTCGACCTCAATACCCTCGTGCGGAATGAGCGACAGCGACTCTGCCACCAACTCCGAGAGGTAGAACGGTGCTTTCTGTGGTGCAGGAATGCGTGTTACGGCACGGAATGAATCGACAAAGCGGAGCAGACGGTCTGAGGTTGCGTGTATCGTTTCGAGTCCTTGACGCATTGTCTCGGCATCGCCTGATGACGAGAGTAGCGTATGGCTGATAGAGGTTACAGGCGCAAGCGAGTTCATAATCTCGTGCGTGAGTATGCGCGTGAGTTTCTCCCACGACTCCACCTCCTTGCGGTCCAACTCCTCGTGGATATTGCCGATAGATATAACTCTCAACTGCTTGCCCTCAAACTCCATCGCCGAGCAACTCAGCACCAAGTTTTGGTCGCCAATTTCGGTAGTGAAGCGTGCGGTAAGTTGTGCACCCGGCTCAATGCGGTGCATAGCCTCACAAAGCTCCTCACTCAAGATGCGCAACTGGTCAATATGGTTTAGTCGCTCCATACCCACAATGCGGAGCGCCTTCGTGTTGGTCTGCGCCACTGTGCCGTTCTCCATTACGGTAACGATACCGATACCCGCGCACTCCATAATCAGCTCAAAGTACTTTTCACGCTCACGAATCTGCATCTTGGCATTGTCCATCACCTCCTTGATGCGGTTGAGTGATTGATTGACCAGGGCGTGGCGTGTGATATTGGGATTTTCGGTAAAGCGGAACGAGTAGTCGTCGTTCTGCACAGCGTTAAATACAAACATCAGTCGCTCGACCAGCTCGTTGTAGATACGGAAGAGTCGGAAGAGGCAGAAGATGATAATCGGAATGGTGGCTATGAGGTGTGCGTGGCGGTTTGTAGCCCACACATAGCCCGAGAGAGCCGCCATTAGGATAATGACTGCTACGTATGCACCAATTTTGCCGTAAGGTATGTTCTGCTGTCGTTTCACAAGCCGTAGCGTTTAATCTTGTTATAGAGTGTCTGGCGTGTAATGCCGAGCTGCTGTGCCACCTGCGAGAGGTTGCCGCCACACTGTGCTATGGCATTGGCGATGGTCTGTCGCTCCATCTCTTCGAGCGTCTGGCTCTCGTTCAAGGGGCGTTGCGAGGTGTGGAGTTCGAGGTGGTCGGGCGAGATAATATCGCCATCGCACATAATCACAGCCTTCTCTATGGTATTCTGCAACTCGCGGATATTGCCCTCCCATGAGTGATTTTTGAGTTTCTCCGCTGCATCGCCCGAGAGCATCAAACCAGCCTTGCCATACTTCTGCCCGTAACGCTCAATAAATCGCTCGGCAAGGGGCACGATATCCTCTCGGCGGTTACGCAGAGGCGGGATATGAATATGTATGGTGTTGATACGGAAGAGCAAATCTTGTCGGAACTCACCCTTTGAAACAGCTTCGTGTAGGTCGCGGTTGGTAGCCGAGATAAGGCGAATATCTATGGGCGTAGCTTCGTTTGCTCCGAGGCGCGTTACGGCACGATTTTGCAGCACAGCGAGCATCTTGGCTTGCAGATGGAGTGGCAGGTTGCCAATCTCGTCCATAAAGAGCGTTGAGCCTTTGGCGGTCTCAAACTTTCCCTCCCTATCGGTGCGAGCATCGGTAAAAGCACCTTTGATATGACCAAACAACTCACTCTCAAAGAGCGTATCGGGGATAGCACCCATATCGAGCGACACCATCGTCCGATGACAGCGAGTCGACTGGCGGTGAATCTCACGCGCAAGCACCTCCTTACCTGTACCATTCTCGCCCGTAAGCAAAATGTTGGCATCGGTAATCGCCACACGCTCTACCATCTGCCTTATGCGTTTCATCTTCGCACTCTCGCCCCAGTACATCTCGGTCTGCGGCTCGGTGGTCTGCTGCTTGGTTGGCTTCTTTGCCTTGCCTTTGGCTGCCTTATAAGCATTGTGGAGTGTGGCAATCAGCTTGGCGTTATCCCACGGCTTAACGACAAAATCAAAAGCACCCTCCTTCATCGCACGCACTGCCAACTCGATATCAGCGTATGCGGTAAAGAGTACCACCTTTGTTTCGGGGAATTTCGACAGCACCTCTTTAAGCCAATAGAGCCCCTCGTTACCGGTATTGATGCCGGCGTGGAAGTTCATATCGAGGAGCACCACATCGGGAGCAGACTTCTGCAAAGTAGAAATCAAGGTGTTAGGAGATGGCAGGGTCAGCACCTCCTCAAAGAGTGATTCGGTGAGCAACTTCACCGCCGAGAGTATCGAACGGTTATCATCAACAATTAAGAGTTTACCTGACTTCGCCATATTTCCTATTATCTTTTGCAAATTCGTCAGCAACTTATTGACGAATTTCCCTTCAAAATTTCCTTCACAAAATTACATCAAACACGCCGAGTGTCCAAACCTTTTACACCGATTGTCTAATTATTAGACACCTCGCCCATTTACCATAAATTGTAAACATCTGATTATTAACGTTTGGCATACTTTGGCACACCTTTGGTACTATTTCATGCAGAAAACGAAAAAAGTATGAAACGATTGATTATGACCCTATTAGTGTCTAATTTTTTGACACTTGCGTGCGTAGCACAGCCTCTCACAATAGATGATTGTATGCGCTATGCCGTTGAGAACTCCGTT
>JAFQRE010000032.1 GCA_017410245.1 Bacteroidaceae bacterium | reverse complement strand
TCCAATTCTTGTTGCAGAAAGGCGTTTTGGCGTTCCAATAAGCGGACTTTCTGCTCTAATTCTGCAATCTTTTGTTGTGGACTCTTCATAAAATTTGTAGTAACTGTATTTCCGACCTCAAAGTTACCAAATTTTCTGCGCTATTCAACAATGGTTCCGTGACCTTGAATGCCATATTTGCGCATTGCTCCGTTGTTTGTAATCGCACCACTTTCTACTTCTCGGACTACCGCCAACTTGAAACTCATCGGATAGTCGCGTTGCGTACGCTTGATATACAAGCTTTTACTCTTTTCTTCCATAGCTTTACTTTTTATTGTGTAACGCTATTTTAGGACGGGACAGAAGAGAAATAAAAAGATGCCAATCTCACGAAGGGCATCTTCTTTAACTTTCTCTTTTACCTTCACAGGCAGTGAGTAAAATCAATCAAAACTTGAACGTTACTCTGAAACTAAACTTTACATTTACACAATATGAAAGGGGAATTATTTTTTTTCACAATACAAAGAAAACACATCACGAGCATATCTCCAAATAATAGGGATATATCACCGTTTGAATGTACTAAACTGCATATAAAGGGGCAAAATCTTATATTTAGGGGTAAAATTCGCAATAATTTTTTCGCCCCTTATAAAATATCAATGCAAGAATAGGCTATTTCCCAAATAAATATAATACCTTTGTACAACACAACAAGAATAGAAATGAATATACTCACTCAAAAGATTCCGGCTTATCTGTGCGAAAAAAACAATCTGATAAAAATGATTGGTTTTACAGCTCTCTTTGCACTTATATTTATCAATATCTACAAGCCATTTGGCTCGGGAGCTTGGATTGATTCGCTATCGGAAATCAACTTTTTTCTCTACTCGAGTCTTATTGTGCTCATTGGTTTTGTAGTTATTGCACTCAGCCGGGTGGTAATGCACTTCTGGTACCAACGACAAACAATAGTGTACATACAATATGTCGTATGGATTCTCATCGAAGTACTTTTCATGTCTATCTTCTTTACTATCATCGTATTAGCCATACGTTCCGAGGCCAACCCATGGAGTGTGTTTAAAGACTCATTCTACAATACCCTACTCATATTGGTATTCCCGTTCATGATATGCCACTTGTTCTTCTCATGGGTTGAGAAAAACCGCGAGCTCGAAGAGCGTGATGGCATAAAACCGGTAGATAGCTCGGTGCGTATGATAGACTTTTATGACGAACGCAATGTCTTACGCCTATCGGTCATGAAGTCAAACATACTATATATAGAGGCTGCCGACAACTATGTGTGCATATTCTACAAAAAGAAGAGTGGTATAACACGATTTATGCTACGCAACAGCCTCAAGGCAATGGAGCAATATCTGACCGATGTAGATATAGTAAGATGCCATCGCTCGTATATGGTAAACCTCGAGTATGTGAGTGTAATACGCCGCGATCGCGATGGTATATATCTGGAACTAAGTGCCCCCGAAGTACCCGACATACCACTGTCGCACAAGTACAGAGACAAAGTAGATACATGGTTCAAAACAGTCAATTGAATTTGTACAAACAAATAAAGGCATCTTAGATACAAATATTAGCAATAATCACTACATTTGTAACACACCTACTATAGCTTGAGAATAGTTAGGTTATATAAGACACTCAACCTCTATAAGCCGAGCATCATGCGCTGTATAAGTCCAAGAGTGCAACGATGTAGGTAGAACCCTAAAATATTGATGATATGTTTTTCTTCAGAGATGTAATAGGACATGACACGCTCAAGAGCAGCCTGATACGTTCGGTCAATACCGGTCAGATAGCACACGCACAGCTCTTCTCGGGCATCGAAGGTACCGGCAAGTTTGCCATGGCTATGGCATATGCTCGCTACATACACTGCACCAACCGAGGAGCCACCGATGCATGTGGAGAGTGCCCTTCGTGCCAACAATACAACGCCCTATCACATGCCGACTTGCACTTTGTATTTCCCATGGTGCGCAACAAGGATAAGAAGAAAATACACTGCGACGATTACCTTGCATCGTGGAGCGAATTTATCACCACACACCCTTACTTTGGCATTGACGAATGGTTGCAAGCTATAAATGCCGAGAATAAACAGGCCATCATATATGCCGACGAGAGTGACGAGATATGGCGAAAGATGTCGCTCAAAAGTTTCTCATCGCCCTACAAGATAATGATTATATGGCTTCCCGAGCGCATGAATATCGAATGTGCCAACAAAGTACTGAAACTGCTTGAGGAACCTTACCCCAACACTATATTTCTACTTGTAAGTAACACCCCCGACTTATTGTTGCCCACCATACGTTCGCGCGTACAACAAATTACAATGCCGGCACTTCCGCTCGACACCATTGCACAAGCATTGCAACAACAATACAACATTACCGATATAGATGCACGTGCTGTTGCGCACCTATCGGAAGGCAGTTATCTGAAAGCATGCAACAATCTATCGCTCAACGAAGAAAACCAAACATTCTTTGACCTCTTTGTGCAACTGATGCGACTTGCATACGCACGTCGAGTAAAAGAGTTGAAAGCATGGAGCGAAGATACCGCCGAACTGGGTCGCGAGCGGCTACGCCGATTTCTCTCATATGCACACCGCATGATTAGAGAAAACTACATATACAATCTGTCGCAACCCTCTCTCAATTATATGACAAGCAACGAAGCTCAATTTTCAACCCGCTTTGCACCCTTTATCAATGAGCGCAATGTGCAAGAAATAAGCAGGTTGCTCAATAGTGCCGAAAGTGATATAGGGCAAAATGCCAATGCAAAGATTGTTCTATTTGATTTATCGGTAAAACTAATACTACTACTGAAGAATTAAACGATAAAAATTTTGTATCTTTGCAGTAATCGGCGAAGATACTTTCACTCGCTGTGAAAAATATTGAAGTAAACTTCATATTTCTCGCTCGTTTCTTTGTATCTTTGTCACACAAAGAGTTTTTGGAGAGGAAAGTAACAACTAACACATAGTCCAATGGCTTTATCTATAAAAACATTAGCTATAAGAGCAGTCACAGGTGCAGTATTTGTAGCCGTCATTATAGGTAGTATATTGTACAGTCAATATAGTTTTGCAATTGCATTTGCAGCCTTTGCAGCGTTGGCCTCGCTCGAGTTCTACAAGTTGGTCGAGACACTTACTCACACGCCACGTGGTACACGCTTTGTAGATGTGTTAGGCTCCATACTGCTATTCATTACTTTTTATATCTACGCTGCGCAAGACTTTGACAGTAGCAGTATCATTACCGTACCCTACTTGGTATATTTTCTGGTACGCTTCATCATGCAGCTTTACGACAAAGCCGAACGTCCACTTGAGGGCTGGGCCTATAGTTTCTTGGGACAGATATACGTTGCCCTACCCTTTGCCATGTGTAATGTATTGTACTTCCGATATTCTCCCATTATATTGTTATCACTCTTTGCGTTTATCTGGATAAACGACACAGGAGCCTATCTCGTAGGGTGCACCATTGGCAAGCATCGTCTCTTCGAACGCATTTCGCCCAAGAAGTCGTGGGAGGGTTTTTGGGGTGGTCTCATACTCGCGGCCATAGCAGCATTTGTAGCATCAAGATTTCTCGACATACTCGATACTTGGCAATGGATAGGATTGGCACTCACCTGCTCTATCTTTGGCACTTGGGGCGACTTGTGCGAGTCACTCATCAAGCGTTCGCTCAAGGTCAAGGATTCGGGCAATATTCTACCCGGCCATGGAGGCTGGCTCGATCGTTTCGATAGTGTATTGTTGGCCGTACCCGCAACCATACTCTACATCTTTTTAGCATTCTCGATCAGCTAAATTTAGCTTATACATTAATTATAATACCATACCCCATATCTACACCTATAGGGGCATTATGATGTAGTGTATTAACAATATTGTCGTAAAGGTTATACATCAAACACTAAAAAACAAAAAGCCACAAACATCGTTGTCCTCAGCAGTGTTTCTAATACAGATGTACATCATTAGAGACATTTTAATCACTATAAAAAGGACGATTATGTTTTACCATATCAAAGAACTACAATTCGATGCTCGCGTATCACACCCCGACCCTCGTTTTGCACAACTTCTGTTAGAGCAATTTGGTGGAGCCAATGGCGAACTAAGTGCTTCTATGCAATACTTTCTGCAAGCATTTGCTTGTCGTGCTCCATACCCCGACAAGTACGATATGCTCATGGATATTGCCACCGAAGAGCTTTGTCACCTCGAGATTGTGGGAGCTACCATACAAATGCTTCTTGGACGCATCAACGGCTATATGAAAGATATAGATGAAGATTGTGTCTTGACCCAAATGAGCAACAACACTGCAAAAGAGGAGCTTATACATCAAGCTCTTAACAACCCTCAGTTTCTTGTCATATCGCAAGGTAGTCCCACCCTATCCAACAGTGTTGGTGTTCCTTGGAGCAGCGCATACATTTCGGGCAATGGAGACTTAACCGTAGATTTGCAATCGGATATGGCAGCAGAGTCAAGGGCTAAGATTGTATATGAAAGCCTCATTCCCTTTACCGACGACCCCGAGGTAAAGCGCACACTCGACTTCCTGATGACACGCGAAGTAACTCACTTCCAGCAATTCCAAGCCGCACTCGAAAGTTTCGAGCCACACTTCCCGCCCGGCATTTTCGAGACCAATCCCAAGTATAGCAACCTATACTTCAATATGTCGGAGGGTGAAAACTATCGTGGTCGCTGGAATAAAGGCCGTAGCGCAAAGCTCATGGAAGAGTGGCAATATGTAGAATACCCTCGCGAATATATGCGCGAAACAAACGGTATGCGCGACATTAAGCCCGAAGGTACCATGCGCACCATAAAGAGCGTAAAAGAACGAGACAAAAAATTGGCGCACAAGCGTAGCAATGAAATTCTCGATACTATACCCGAGCGCGACATGGCCTGGAACAAGGCCGAACGCTATCACGAACGCGAATTGGCCGACTACTGACAATGGTGCACCTCCAACAATTATAAACCTTCAAATTCTTAAACAATTATGGACAAGATGAATGAGAAAAAGCCGCATGCCTCAGGTGGCAGTTGTTGCAACAACGACAAAACCAACCATGACAACAAAGAGAAAAAAGATTGTAACAAGAAATAGCCTCGCGCATAGTTGAAGGCTGTGTGTCAGAACAAACAATCTGACAAACCAAACGAGGACGTGCCCCAAATATTCATTTCGACACGTCCTCTTTTTTTCATTATCAAAAAGTGCGACCGAATTACCACAATCCAGTCGCACCTTAATTTTGTTATAGTATCTCTTTATTAACCCTGAGCGACAAACGGGGCTCGAACCCGCGACCCTGAGCTTGGGAAGCTACCTACGAAAGCCGTCTAATCGCTTAATTATTAATGAATTGAAACAAACTTTTTCATTTTTGGAAATTCATTTTGGAAATTCATGGTTATATCAACTTAAAATTATTAAGGTGATATGATATATTACTCTCTTTCTCATCGTACAGGAAAGGCTCATTTGTTATAGGGTGGAACTTAACTTTAATACTTATACAATTCAACCCTCTTTTAATGTATCTATCGTGTATTCCTTTTTCTATATCTTGATTATTGAATACAAAGAACATATTCCTATCAATTCCTCTATCATTATATCTTGCCACTATTACATAACGTATTTGCGTTTGTATATATCTATCATAACTCATATCGCTAATTTGACAGTATATGCGACCATTCTCAATAAAGGTAGTCTTTACTTGTACATAGAAATATATATTATCCTTAGCTGCTACAATATCAACGCCATCATCAATCATCATGCGATTGACATTATAACCATTAAACATAAGCTCAGACATAACTGCTGTTTCTCCGGCTGTTCCTATATAGATAGGATCTGGTCTATGAATTGGTGTGGGAGGTACTGTCTTAATAGGCCTCTTTGTGTATTTACCATTGGCATATTTAAGACGAGACTCTTTGTCTTTTTTTAATTCTTCTTTAACAACTTGTTCTATCTCTTTTTCTATTTGGGATATTTGTTGAGCTTTATTTTCATCTAAATTATATAAAGTCAATTCGCCATTTTCTTCACTAAGCAAAAGTTCTACGACTTGTGCTTTAATCTCTTTCATTTTTTTACCATCTTTATTATTCTTAAATATAGACAGTATTTGTTCAATTGTTATTTCCATAATATAATATTAAGGTTATAATATAATTCCACATTTTTCTAAGTCTTCTTCGATATCAGCAGATATGTCTGCAATATTACACAAATCAATAGGCGTATCAACTTCTCTTGAAAACGCCCTCAAAAAATCTT
The DNA here is from genome assembly GCA_017410245.1 of Bacteroidaceae bacterium. GTDB lineage: Bacteria > Bacteroidota > Bacteroidia > Bacteroidales > Barnesiellaceae_A > Barnesiella_A. The sequence continues at coordinate 18,000 of JAFQRE010000032.1, read as the reverse complement.
GCCGAAGTTGTTCGTCTATCTTTATCTTCCTATCGCAATCTACGATAGAACGTATATATCTTTTATCATAAACAGCTTTCCAAACCTTATTTGAAAGCCTTGAAATTTTATATAGTAGCTTTTCATTATTAAAGAACATATCAATATCGGTCGACATCATCGCCTCATCATATATATCTACAAGTTTTTGAACAGGAAGATATAACCATTCGTATCCATCTACCGTCAACTCACTTGAAGATATAGAAACCAACAAATTACTATTATATAGATACTTTATTACTTGTAAATAAAGCTTTATTTTATTTATTGTATAATCATTGAGTTTCATATCTTCAATTATAAGCAACTAATCATTGATACTAACTTGTTCATTACATCATCTCTTTGCTGATAGTTCTCGACTAAAGTTCTGCACAAACTTATTAGTTCATTATTATCGTTTTTGATTTCGTAATTATCATCTACGATAGGCATACTCGCAGACGTTTGTGTGTCTGTATTATTTGCGAGTGCTTTTACCTCGTCATCGAAGAACTGACGTATATCAACTCCCAACCTTAAGGCTATCTGCTCTAAGTCTGCCGCTTGAATTTTATTGTTATTCACGCAGCGATGCAAGTTAGCCTCGCTCATACCAATGTCGGAGGCTAATTGTCTCATTCCTCCGGCTCTTTTTTCGCACAAATTCCTAATAAGACCTAATTTCATAATTTTCAGCGTATTACAATTTGAAAACTAAAACAAAATACAGTCTTATACAAAATTTTGTCTAAAAAATTTGCGTGAGTCTGTATTATTTTATAGTTTTGCACTATAAATTTAAAAATTAAAAACAAAAACACAAAGATAATGGATAACAAAACGACACTAACGAGCCAACTTGAATCAATGAGAGTGGGTGAAGTCATAGAATATCCCGCAGAACAGTCTATGTCTGTACGTGCATTGGCAAGCTCATTAGGGTTCAAACTCGACAGAATATATAAGACGAGAACCGACCGCGAGAAACGAATTATCACCGTCACCCGCACAGCATAACCCTCAACACTCCCGCTATGATAAACGAAGTATGTGCAAATATCACGCTGACACTTCAACAATGCGAGATAACATTCTCTCGCAACGAAGCAGCCAAGATAGTAGGCAGTCTGCAACGACTGCAACGGCTTGTCGATGCAGGTCGCATAAGAGCTGTCAAGCCCAATGCCACAGCTCAAAACGGACGATGGCGTTGCCATGCCGAAGATGTTTTACTATATGCACGACCTAAGCGTGCTAAAACATATTGGGAGAGACGAAATATTAAACCACCAAGACCCATCGGTCTGTAAACACCCATACACATGAACACCTCAACATCAACCTCAACCAAGACAATAGTACGATGCACACAATGTGCCAACGCCATACCGCCCATCGAGAACCACCTTCTCCGGTGCCGGCACTCCAAGTATAAGGTACACACAGGCAAGCGAACGTGCGCCTTGTACACACCTAAATAGAGTTTCTAACAGCTATAATCAAAATCTACTCTCTTTATACGTCGCGAGACGTGCCAAAAGATAAATTCATTACAATCAACAATGTTAATTCTCAAGCCCGAGTCTGTCGAGACGACACACAGAGGCACACAAGACCGTAGTGTAATTGGTAGCACGAGTGCGGAGCAACAAGCAGCATCACCCGCACGATGCGCGAGTTCGATTCTCGCCGGTCTTACTACTCGCCGTGAGGCGACATTTACAAAACGTTTCTATAAATCATTCCCTATTCGCCCATTCACCTGCGACAGCGCGATGGGCTACCCGAGGGCATTCGCTCGGAGCAAGACTATAGAGACAACAGTGTTTTTCATGTTTCATGGTAATTTATAAGGTTTAATTTTAGTTTGCAGTTATTTCTCCTCTATAGTCTCCCCGGTGGTTCGACTCCACCTGCCTCACTAATATTAATGTTTAACTAATAATATTATACTATGCAAAATCTAATTGGAAAGAAAGTAATCGTTCGAGGAGACCGCAGTGGTGTATTCTTCGGCACCCTCGCGCAATGCGACAATCGAGAAGTAACACTAAACGACTGCCGACGAATATGGTACTGGGAAGGTGCAGCATCAATTTCACAAATAGCGCAAGAGGGTGTCAAAAAACCCGAACGTTGCAAATTCACTGTAACCGTAGATTCAATTGTCATTCTTGACGCAATCGAGATTATACCTTGCACCGACCAAGCTATTAAGTCAATAGAAAGTGTGAAAGTATGGAAAATCTAATACGGCAATTCATCACTAAAAGTTACGGTTACGGTGACGGTTCCGGTGACGGTTACGGTGACGGTTACGGTGACGGTTACGGTTCCGGTTCCGGTGACGGTGACGGTTACGGTTCCGGTTACGGTGACGGTTCCGGTTACGGTGACGGTTACGGTGACGGTTACGGTTCCGGTGACGGTGACGGTGACGGTTACGGTTCCGGTGACGGTGACGGTTCCGGTTACGGTGACGGTGACGGTGACGGAATAGGAGTATTTTCAAAATACAAGATTTATATAATTGATAATACCCCCACCATTATTACACGTTTAAGAGGCAATATTGCCACTGGTTACATTCTCAATTCAGACCTTACGCTGAAACCTTGCTACATTGTAAAGGAGAACAACAATTTCGCACATGGCAATACACTACACGATGCTTTCCTCTCCCTTCAAGAGAAGCTCTACGATAATTCTACCGAAGAAGAGCGAATTAAAAAATTCTTAGAAAAATTCCCCTCCTTCGACAAACCATACCCGGCCAAAGAACTGTTCGTCTACCACCACATACTCACAGGCAGTTGCCGATTTGGACGTGAAAACTTTTGTCGAGAGAGATGCATTAATATCGACACCGACTCATATACTATCGAGGAGTTTATTGCGCTCACCAAGGATCACTACAATGGACACATAATCCAACAACTTAAATCTTTTTACTCATGACCCAACGCGAACTAACCATAATCAAGCAATTGCTCACCGACTTCTATGCCGAACTGAGCAAGCGCAACGATGTACGATCAACCGACCACCGTCGCCTCATCGACCGTAGCATTCGTGCCATCGACCGCGAACAACAAGGCAACCGCAACTCTCATCTTATCTACACAATTCAATCATGGGCAAAAAACACATGGACTTACCTCTTCCGTCAGTCGAAGAGATAAATAACAACTACACATACGCTATAGGCATCGACCCCGACACCGAAGCATCAGGCATCGCCATTTGGTGTGTCGAGCGCAACGAATTTATAGCATACACACGCACTAAATTCTTCGAGCTATACGATTATCTCGACCAGCTACTCACGCATGGCATTCGCTTTGAGGTAGCTATCGAGGCCGGGTGGAACAACCCCTCCATCATGCACCACATTCATGGCTACGCTTCACGCGCCAAAGCTGCATCTATCGGGGCAAACGTGGGGGCCAACCACGAGACCGGCCGAAAAATTGTCGAGATGTGTCAATGGCTGGGTATCATATATTGGACACTCACACCAACATCGAGCAAGTGGACACCCACAATGCTACAGCACCTCACCAACATCGAGCTCAGTAAGTCACAGCAAGACATCATCGATGCCATGCGTCTTGTATATGCCTACCGCAAACCTATTCAAGAACTTCTTTAATCTATCTTCGATGCGTAGTTTAATGGTAAAACAAGGAACACCTCTCCTGCCATAACACCTTCTCTCTTCCTTATCCGAGTTCGAGCCTCGGCGCATCACTACGTTCACATTATTAACCAATTCAATTTACCTGCAACTATGTTATACGAATGCACCATTACACAAGCCGACAACGACAAGCAATACCTTGTCGAGGCTGACAGTTATGCTCAGGCCGAGTCACGTTTCAACGAGTTCGCGCAAGCCAACATCGCCGGCTCATACGTCCTTACAAGCATCAGCCGTTCCCACTCCAAACTATCCATCGCCAACGATAGCAAAGTGGTAAATCTTCAAGACATCACACCTCAACAACGTCGCATAGGCTTCAATGCCGTCAATCTCGACCGCATGGTGATGACCGAGCACCCCACATTCACACAGAGCGATATTATCATTCACTTCTAATCCTCCCATATTATTACATATATGGCACGTCCACACAAAACCCCACTCACGTACTTTCCTTTCGCTACCGGGTTTCCCAACGACGATAAGATACTTATTCTCGTTGGCGAGTTCGGGGCCAAGGGCGAGGCGGTTGTAGTGCGACTATGGTGTGCATTATACGGCACGTATGGCTATTATCTGCCGTATGATGATACCACCACACCTCCTACCATTGCAAGGGTGGAAGACCGTCGTTACGGTGTATCCTCTACCCTTGTCGTGGCAATAGTCAATAGGGCTATACAGGTTGGGCTATTTCACGAGGCATTATATAAGAAATACGGCATACTCACCTCGCAACCTATACAAGAGCGATACTTCCATGCCGTTTCGCGTCGCCGGGGCGTTACTGCCATTCGCCAATACCTCCTCGTTTCACCCCCTGTCGGAGTGGTTATTGTTGACATAAACCCCATTAATGTTAGCAATAACGAGCTAAATAAAATGAAAGATAATAATATACTCCCTAACGGTCGTATATCATTATCCTCTACAGAGAGAGAGAATAATTTTATAGATAAGCCCTCTAAAGAAAGAAAAAAGAAAGAAAGTTGCGAAGATTTATCGCTCATCGAGCAATTCTTCTTCCGTAACTTCCATCTACCGGCTGTCGAGGCCGAACGATTTTCCAACCACTACAATGCTCGTGGCTGGCGCGACCGCTCGGGGGCTGAGATTATCGATATTCAATCTCTCGCTCGATCATGGGAACAACGTGGCAACACACGCAAGCCTCATCACCCCGATGCACTTGCCTCGTTCCGCAAGTTCTACCTCTCTACGTTGCGACCCGAGCTTCCGGCTCATAAGCGCGACGAACTGCTCAGCCTCATCAGTGGCATTACAGCCGATGCACACACTCTCATCATTCACTGCCCGCGCATCATCGCTCGGCACATCGAGTCTTGCATCGCTACCGACGTGGCTCAAGCTCGCTATCTATTAAGTCCATTTAATAAGATTAATTACATCATCACATCATGACAACATCTAACCAACCCCACCACTACCCACGAGGTATATACATCAGCCTACCCATGACAGGTGTCGATACAACCGAAATTCGTCGTCGCATTGACCTTGCCAAGTCGCAAATCATCGCCCGTGGCGACATTCCCATTGATCCTACCGACCTCTGCACGCCCGACACACCCTATATGGGCTACGATATAGCTGCCATCATCAGCGACAAAGTCGATACGGTGTTGTTCCTATCAGGGTGGGAGAAGTCACGAGGCTGCCGTCTCGAACATTGCACAGCCCGCATCTACGGCAAAAACATCGAGTACCAAATACCCGACGAAGGTTGTTTTCCATAATCTATTACGTCATGCCACAAACAAAAGCCGTATTATATTACCAAGCATACTGCTCTGGTTGCTTCAGCAAGCTATCCGACGGGCAGGGAACACTGCTATTCCCCATGCGCAATGAGGCCATATCGGCTGCTATCGATGCCGGCTGGCAAACACACCGCAATCGCCTCTTCTGCCCCACCTGCCTCAACAAACAACTACACATATCACCCCGCAAGAGAAATGAAAAATAGTTATGACCGACTGGACTGGCAACACTAATAGCGTATTTCGCACGCTTGGCTCATCGCATCACAGCGACCACGAGCGACAGCCCTACGACTACTACGCTACCGAACCTCGCGCCGCACAACTATTGCTTGAGGTAGAGCAATTCCACCACAATATATGGGAGTGCGCCTGTGGCGAGCTGCATCTTGCTAATGTATTCAAGTCAGCGGGCTATAACGTGCGATGCTCCGACATTGTTAATCGTGCCAACAACGAGGTGCTTGACTTCCTCGACATCACCAACACCCATTGGCAGGGTGATATCATTACCAACCCGCCTTATAAGTATGCCCGAGAATTTGTCGAGAAATCATTGTCTATCATACCCGATGGCTACAAGGTCGCAATGTTCCTCAAGTTACAATTCCTTGAGGGAAAGTCGCGCAAACACCTCTTTACCACTCACCCCCCCAAATGTATCTACGTGTCAAGATCGCGCCTCAACTGCGCCATGAACGGCAATTTCGATGGCCTACGCACTACCGGTGGCTCAGCAGTAGCCTATGCTTGGTATGTATGGGAGAAAGGATATAAAGGCAACACAATCGTAAAATGGATAAATTAATACTTATATGCTTATCGGCCTTATAGATGTTGATAATAACCGTTTCCCCAATCTTGCCCTGATGAAGATTGCTTCATACCATCGCAAGAGAGGAGACGTGGTTGAATGGTATGCCACATTCAGCCATTACGATATTGTGTATATGAGCAAAGTTTTCAACTTCACACCCGATTTTCCATATCACATCAATGCCGACACGATCGTGAAAGGTGGAACAGGATACGACATTCACAGCCAATTGCCACCCGACATCGACAACGAGACTCCCGATTATTCTATATACCCTTATATCGACAAACACACTGCTTATGGTTTTATCACACGCGGTTGCCATAATAAATGCAAATGGTGTGTTGTGCCGGCTAAAGAGGGTAGCATAAAACCGTATCGCGATGTCGATGAAATAGCAACAGATGGTCGCAAAAAACTTATTCTCATGGATAACAATATCCTTGCGAGCCAATATGGAATATCTCAAATAGAGAAAATCATAGCAAGGGGGTATCGAGTAGATTTCAATCAAGCCTTAGATGCTCGATTGGTAACGCCAAAAGTGGCACTGTTATTGGCACATATAAGGTGGTTGAGGTTTATTCGATTTGGGTGTGACACACCTCAACAGATACACCATTGTCAAGAGGCTATGCACATGATTGATGCCTGCCGAGACAGCCCTGCTCGTTATCTGCTATACACTATCATTGATGGAGATATAGAGGAGTGTTATCATCGACTGAGCTATTTTCGCAACAATACACACGTGCGTATAGTCGCACAACCATTTAGAGATCCAAATGTTCCTAACACTATACCTCAATGGCAGAACGATATGGCACGATGGGCAATGCGTAGAGAATTATATGCCTCTTGCGACTTTAAAGATTTCAGACCACGCAAAAATTTTATTTGCAGACAATATTTTAAATAATTATGCCAACAAAAACAATAAACCTCAACATCGAACTATGCGACTCGGGAGCTATCCTTACATACCCCGATAACGGGGCGAAATACGCATACAGCGATGAGACCGAAGTGTGCCGTAGCATCGCCAACGATATAGAATATATCATCAAAGAGCAGTTACACAACAAATATCAAATCAAAATAGAAATAACACCACTATGAGAACAATCAAATTTAGAGGCAAGGACATTGAAACAGGCGAATGGATATATGGGCACTTTTTTCAAAGATTTGGCCATTATCCTGTAATCGTTGAGCCAAGACCTCGTTACGGAAAGGTTATGTACTGCGAAATAGACGTAGAAGGTACTACCGTTGGTCAATTCACCGGACTTACCGACAAGAACGGCAAGGAGATATATGAGGGAGATATTCTTCGTGGCGATGAATATCCTTATAACTGCGATGGTGTAGATAATTACTTCGTAGAAATTGTGTGGGCTGATAATGTATGTGGTTTTTATAGAATTACCCATAAAAAACCCAATTCTACTGTTCGTGGAATTTCGCACGGAAATTGGAGCGAGTTAGATGAAGAAGATATTAAATCTTTTGAAGTTATCGGCAACATTCACGACAACCCCAAACTACTTAAAACAGAAACACTATGACACACAAATCAGAACGTATATACGGAGAATTATTGAAAGCAATAAGCACATTAATAGACAAGAAGAATGAACTACAAAAAACTTTTGTTTTTAAGGGTTTTAGAAACTCTAATAACCAGCCCCATGTGTCTATAGACGGAGCTTTTAATGTTGGTTTAACCTACGAATATCAATGGATGCCGATCGAAGAAGCCATAGAACGAATGGAAGAAAACGGATATATTGATATTAATGATTTTGAATTATGACTCCAGAACAATATGTGCGTGGTCAATACCCCGATGCAACCGATGCAATGATAAAGTTTTTTTTGAAAGGCTACAAATACAGTCTTATTATGAATGACTTTGAAACGCTATGGAACAATCTACCTTCGTGGGAAAAACGAGAGTACGCAGAGGAATTTATCGACGAAGATAACAACAATGATGGTTACAGTAATATAGACGATGCTTGGGATGACCTCGGACAAACCGAAGCAATGTTGTTTTTGAAAGATAAAATTCAGCATTTATCCATCTACGAATTGTATCAAATAATGCACAATAGAATAGAAGAACTAATTAACGAACACCAACTAATGACAACCATATGACCACCAAAACACTCAACCTCAACATCGAACTATGCGACTCGGGGGCTATCCTTTCATACCCCGATGACGGAGCGAAATACGCATACAGCGATGAGACCGAAGTGTGCCGTAGCATCGCCAACGATATAGAACACCTCATCACTCACGATGTCGATACAAACAAATTCAACATTCACATCGAAATAACACCACAATATGCCGAAGAATAATATCCACTACACCACCGACATGGCGCATTGTATGGGTAGAGATTGCCCTATAAGGAATAAATGCGTGAGGTTTTACAATCATCAACGAGCGCACGTTTTTAGTAATGAATGTGTACCTTATACCGAGGAACAATACGACTTTGAAATCGAAGAGTGTAAACTTTATAAACCGATAGAATAATGAACAAACTTAAATTTAACAGCCAAATCTGCACTACAAAGGAACAGTCCAAACGCCTTTTGGACTTGGGATTGAAACCCGAAACAGCGGATTGCACTTGGGCAATAATAAATAATGAGCCAGTTTCATTCATGGGTCAAACAAAAATTGATTGCAGCAAAATAAGAATCAATGGGAAAGAAATAGAAAAGAAAGAGATTGTTCACGTCCCCGCTTGGAGTCTGCACAGGTTAAAATGTTTGTTGCCGACTAAAATACCTTATGAAAGCGGATATTTAACTACAGAGATTATAAATAACGTCAATTTGATGTTTATAACCGAGACATCTGAACAAAGAGTAATTTCGTTTATTCACGAAAACTTGTACGAAAGTATGATTAAGTGTATTAAATGGATTATTAGTAATGGATATTTTGACAAAGAATACTTAAAGCTATGAACAGAAGAATAAAGCACAAGATATTTAAGAATATGCACAATCCAAAGATGCACTATACCATCTATCAGATATTGGTAGCAACAACAGGTTTGTTCCTTACTCCTATTCGGATGAAGAATGGACATCGGTATTATATGAGTTATTATTGCGGAAAGATAACTAAATTTAATGATTAACTATGAACGAAGTAAGCATAATCATCAACGGAGTGAGGTATGATGCGGTGGAAGCATCAAAAAAAGGTTGTGTCTGCCACGGATGTGATTTAGAAAAATTGTGCGATAACAGTCCCGATTGTATAGTGGATTTATGTGCAACTTTGGTGGGCAAATTAAGATGTTTCAAGAAATCCGATAAAAAGTTTGAGAAATGAATAAATCAACAACGATAAGTATGATATTAGAATTTGTAGATAATGGTGCCATATTAGAATATCCTGACCAAGGTGTAAAATACGTTGTAGAGGAAAAAGATGGCGAACCTTACAACTCTATTGGCGAGGATATACAACAAGCTATAACAGGCATTGAAGTAAGCAATAGATACAGAATATCAATTACAATAGAAGCGATATGAAAACCTTACACTTGCCACTGAAAGCTAAGTGGTACGAAATGATTGAGAGCGGTATCAAGACCGAGGAGTACAGAGAGATTAAACCGTATTGGGAAAAACGATTGGTAGATTATAAGGCATTAAAGCGTGATTATGATTGGATAGTATTCAGAAAAGTAGTGCTTGGCAAATGGACTAACCCTTGCGAACATTTCCCAAAAGATTTCACCCACGTCAAGTTCTCATACGGTTACACAAAGCGAACAATGACATACGAGATAGAAAGTATTACAATCGGTAAAGGCAAGCCCGAATGGGGCGCACCAACCGAAGATGTGTTTATAATTAAACTTGGAAAGAGAGTATGCTAACAGAACTAAATAGAAGTTACCCAACCGCTAGAAAAGAGCATAAATGTATGTACTGCGGAGGAACTATCAAAGTAGGCGAGAAATATGAACGCCAAACCAATAAGTATGACAATCAAATATACGATTGGGTTTGCCATTTAGAATGTAAAGAAGCAGCAGGGTTGCTCAATATGTTTGATAACGATATGGGCGAGGGTATTGATGGCGAACACTTTGTAGAGTATCTACAAGAATGGTTGTTTGATAAGCACTATAATGATGAAACAGAAACTTATGATGAGGGTTTCGACCCCGAAAAACTTTCTTATCACGATATAGTATTGAATGTTATTAAAGAACTAAAAGCAAAGTAGTTATGACAATCGAAACAAAGTACAACATAGGGCAAGAGGTGTGGTATGCAAATATTTTCGGAGAACCGTTCAAGACAAAAATATATGGGATAGTTGCCGAAATATTAGGCAATAGAGCCTTTATATCCTACTATGTAGGACTTAATGAGGAGAGCTGTTCGTTGAGAAGAGAGAGTGTATTTTTCCCCACCAAAGAAGAACTATTAAAGAGTTTGCAGTTATGATTAAGATTATCAAAGCACAACCTGTACCAAAAGCACAAGTTGAATGTAAAAACTGCAAGAGCATCTTGGAATACGAGAACGTGGATTTAGAACTTCACCGAAGTTATATGAGTGGCACTTATAGATATCAGTTCAAGTGCCCTGTATGCAAACTCTTTGTAGATGCAGAGTGGCTCGAAGATAATAAACCACAATAACCTACAACCTATGAAATCCCCTATCCCTTGGACTACCGGCGCACCCACTAAGCCCGGCCGATACATAGTCACCGTAAGATCTCCCTACGGCTCACTATACACCTCCATCGACATCTTCGATGGACTGCGATGGGAGTACTACAACAACAACTCCATCGTAGCATTTTGCAGTACATTCCATATTCAACCCTACAAACCTCAACAATAACACGCCTCTTTTCCTCCTCTGCGAGATAGAGGAGTGGTTAGGGGCTAAACCTCAACAACTATGCAAACACTACGATCACAACAGACTCAAGAGAAGCACCGACGCGCTCTCGAAAAACTCCTATCTCAGCATCGATATGCCGAGGCCGATTCACTTATCCGCGAACACAACCGGCTACTCGCATACACCGAGCATATACCTTGCTCCGATATTACCCGACACATGACCGAGGCCGACCACCTCGAAGCCAACCGACTGCTCCGCAAGATCTGTATTCTATCCGATATCATCGAAGGTGCAGGCATCGACCTCCTCAACGTCATCAACCGTTACGACCGCTATGTGTCACTTCCCCTCGTGGGGCAACTCAAGCACCTACACACTATGGCCGGCCGTGTGCGACAGCTCATCGACGATGTGAAGAACGAAGAGTATTCTATTACCTTCGGCGATACTTGCGACGAAATCAACCAAGCCATCGACGACAATATTGTTAAGCTATTCCGGCGCGAAATGAAAATCGTCCAACAAAACAATGACCTACCCGCTGTAGATGTTACTATCAATACTCCCGACTGACTATGCAAGGCATCAAATTCAACCCAACACCCGAACAGTTGCAATACCTCATCGACAACTTCCACAACACTCGCAATGCCGACCTTGCTCTACACCTCGGCATCGGCATGCGCACGGTCAATCGGTTAGCTTCTATTCACGGCCTCACCAAGAGCCAAGAGTTTCTCTCTGCAAGACAACAGAAGGCAGGCGAATTCTTGCGAAAATGGAACACACTCAACCCCAAACCTGTCGGCTATCGCATTCCCCGTAGCGAGGAGAACTACTTCAAGTCCGGCACATCTATTCGTTCCCGACAAGGCGAAGAGGCTCAACAACAAGCCATCGCTAAAGCTACACGCACTCGCCGCGAAACTATCAAGAAGGAACGCCGTCGCATTCTCTTCGGTCTCCCTCAACGCACAGCACTCAAACTCATTGCCAAGCCTCGCGAGAAAGTGCAACTCCGATACTACCTGCGCAAGCGGGGATACATCATCGACGATGCCAATCACTTGGCATACTATACCGAACATACCCTACGTGGCTCTCGCATCGAACGCAAGGAGCAACCTTGGTATTCATTTGCTCCGCTACCGCCTCAACAAAAAACGCCCCCTGCTCATCTCGAGTAAGGGGCGTTCCCGTTCTTGCTTATAAAACCAATCTCTGAAGTTTACCTAAAATTCAATTATGTACCTATATGAAAAAGTGTTTGTTGCTCATATCCAACTGGTGCTACGTTGTCGATGTGTTCTACTATTGATACTATATCTTATCTCTTTTTCGGCCGATGTTTTTTTAGCTGTCTCTATCTCCATCTGTGCCGTCATGCCTTTGGCTTGCCACCATCGGGCGGTCATCGCCGACACCATATAATCACGCATTCCGTAATCAAGAGGCAACACACTGCGCTCTTGCCATGTAGCCGGAAACTCCAATATTATCGAATACTGTTGCGTCACACTATCTCGGTCACACTGCGTAGGCGCACAATGATGATATGCTCTCGTCATAGCACACACCTCCTCCCACGCATCATTGGCATAGCGGTGTAGCTCCCACTTATTATCCTCGGTAGCACTCAACTGCTCATAGTGGTCGCCATCTTTGTCTATCATGGTGGTCGCCACAGCCTGAGTCCTATCTGCTACTATAGCAACGAGCTCACCCATATCATACAGGTATTCTACTACTGTGCCTACATTATATTGCGTCGTGCCGTTTATCATACCGCAAATCTACGCACTTGCCACACTCCCTTCGTGTCATTTTTGGATTTCTCACACCTCACTCTGCAATTCACACCGGCAATGCTCACACACAAACTTCCTCGACACCGGATATAGCAACTCTCCTATCTTACCACACAAGTAGGCTATCTCTTCACCATAAGGGTCAAGACCATACGCATCGGCTATATGCGCCTCAAGATGCTTGCGCTCGTGGTCGTAACTATTCAAGAATTGTGCCGGCGTACTGGTCCTTGCTATCACCATCACCGTTGCTCGCAAGTCATAGTTCGAGAACGTAAGACCCGTATTCACCCTGCCCTCGCGCAAGTTCACATAAGCAGTCTGCAAGTTCTCTCCTCTGCACCCTATATCATATAGGTCGCTCATGATATCATCGCAGTACATTCGCGTTACGGCATAATACACCCTCACTCGCCACCTATACCGTGGCAATGATATATCTTGTTTTATCATATCTATCACTATTTAAAAAAGGCGCATAGCCTCATAGACCATGCGCCACACGTTATACACCTACATATCAATCGCGATACCACCCTTTGCGGGGGCCATTCTCGCCACCATGTCGAGGATCTACCGTGTTTCGGTAGTCGTCCTCATCATCTTCATAGCGACGACCCATCGATGTGCGACGCTCGTTCATGCCCAAGCCGTTGTAACGCTCTCCCATCGCTCCTCGATAGTTCATATCTTCGCGATATCCCATGTGCCTACGCTCGTTCATGCTCGATGTCTCGGCTACATCTTCAAGCGTTTCACACAGTTTCTTCGCATACTTCTCACTCTTGTGCGTGTAGGTCTCAAGCTCCTCCATGAGTTCCTTGTTCACCTTGGCTTTGTCAAGTTGCTCAATGTGTCCCTTTACCTTCTTGAGGCATTTTTTCAACATCTCGCCACACTCCATCATGTCGCCAAAGTCATCACGCTCTATGATTATTACTTTGCCCATAGCTCTTTTCTTTTTAATGGTTATTTACTTGCCAACTCGCGCTCAAGAAGTTGCTGCATCATACCCTCAAGCCGGCTGAAACGCTCATCTATCTGCTTGTCACGCTCGCGCTCCTTGGCCATCGTCGGGTTCAACTGAGGCATTATCTCATCGCAAGCCTCCACTATCTCCTCATCAAGCTCTCGGTTTTGCAGGCGCATAGCACTGGTCTGTCGCATATCATGCACATACGCACACATCGCATCACGGTCATTCGAGATTACCCAACCGCCACCATTATCCATCAGGTTCTTGTCGAGTGCTACTTGTTGCAAGGTCATTACCTCACCATTCACGCGCACACTCATATCCGAGAACGTGGGCAGAAAATTGTTTCCCGGCACCGCCGGTTGCCCAAATTGTGTCTTGGGTGGTTTCACCTCTACTACTACTCCCTGCATGAGCACGGGGCGTTTTCTCCGGTCAAGGATATATATACTGTCATTCTCTTTTAGGTTGCCAAGCATTTTGTTTACTTTTTTTGGTTACACAAGGGCACGCCCCGCAGGGCACGCCCATTATCTTATACTCCCATTATCTGCAAGCGATTGGCTTGCTTGTTGTACCACAGCTCATACACGCCTGTACCGGGCAAGTCGGCCACTGTCAGTGCCTCTCCATTATAGGTAGTCACTGCTTGTTGCACACCATTCGTCTCAAACACAATGGGCAACGTGGTGGCGGCTCCCGCTGGTACGGCTTGCGCTATCTCTACAAACACACTGCCCAGATAGCTACGCGAGGCAAATGAGTGAGCCGGGAAGCTGTATATTACAGCCTCTGCTGTAGCACTCACGCCACTCGACACTACGTAGGCCGAGCCGTTACGATTTACATATCTGAAAGGAAATGGCATATCGTACCTCCTTCCTTCATTAACCCCAAAAACCATTACCACCACCGGGGAAACCGCCATACAATCCGTAGTTCCAAGCTACGCAGTTAGGTACGGCTTGTGCCTCTTGGTAGGGCAATGTTACAGTGTTGGGAAGTTTGCACTTGATACCATTTACATCGCCTTGCAATGTGCCTACGGCTTGCAGGATAGGCGAGGTGGCTTGTGCAATCATTTGGCCGAACACTTGTGTTTGTTGCGCATTGTTGATGATAACATCTTTCTTAGCCAGCTCGCGGTCACGCTCGGCTATCTCACGTTGCATCTCGCGCATCTCGGCGGCACGTTGGCCGGCAAGGATATCGGCACGAGTGTTGTCAATCGCCTTCTCAATGGTACAGGTTTGGTCGCGTAGAGCATAACCTACATCGGCAAAACCGCGGGTGAGATTAGCATTGGTACTTGCAATGTCTCGTTGCAAGTCGCAGCAACAGGCTTGTATGCCGGTCTTCACATCGCAGCAACATTGGGCAAGTTGGTTAGCAAGAGAGGCATTGCCACTGTTGATGGCATTGATAATCTGCATCGAGTTCATGCCCACTTGGTTGCCAAGGTTACACAATTGCGAATTAATTGCACTGATGGCATTGCGAAGCTCACTTGCTTGGCAGCCTATCATGTTCGACAACTGACCGATGGCATTGTTGTTGCCTTGTATGGCTTGCATCACAAGCTGACGTCCGGCATCATCGTTCAATTGGTTCGACAAGAAGCCGAAGCCACCACGACCGAAGCCACCACCGTTACCGCCCCAGCCACCGAAGTTGCCACCAAAAAGGGCAAAGAATATCAAGGCCAAAAGCCAGTTACCACCGTAGCCGCCTCCGAAGCCGCCACCAAATCCACCGCCTCCGAATAACAGACCCATCAAGAAGTCCGAGTCAAAGCCACCGTTGCGGTTGTTTCCCTCACTGGGGAAAAAGATTGTTTTGTCACTCATAATGAATAGTTTATTGCGTTATGTACAACACTATTGTTGCACACAACAAAACTATCCACATACCTCTGCCTCAGCAATTTTTCTGTTTACCCACACATCGCTACTTTATTACCTTTTCATCACACCTCCGTCCATCGCGTATGGTTCAGTATGTTCTGTATCGTCTTCCATGGTACACCGGTACGACGCTCCAACTCTTCATATATCGCCACACGAGAGGTCGCAGGTGCCCAACTCCCAAGTTCCTCTAACAGTTTTTCATAGGCAGCATGCACGCGATTATCGCGTAGAATGGTGCCTAATTGCCGGGCCCGGCAATTCCTTTTGCACAAAGATTTTTTTTGCATATTTTTTTGCATTTTGTTAAGTTATCGCTACCTTTGCGCTACCACTTCATAGACTTTTAAATACATAGCAATGATAGGTAGTAGCATTTAGCCCCCGCCTGTCATTGCTTTATAATTATGAAGTGGTATTTATATATTATATGGTGATAAAGGGGGCTATTTTTATGCCCTCTTTATTTTACCTATTAGCAGCATCGATAGACCACCTATCGATATGCCCGATATTGCCAATGTCCACCAGCTCCATGCCGGTATTATCACTTTCTCTACCTCTACCTCAACGGGATAAGGTATGCTATCTGTCATCTGCACTATCTGCACCTTGGCCGGCACACTATCCTTGCGAGAGGGTTGTACGAGCCTATGCCACAACACGCCGTCTATCACCTCGGCTGTCGATGTGGCATAGCTCGTATGTATCACACTCGTTGTGTCTGTCGTTACATTCGTCACTCGCTCCTCGGGTATTTGCACCTCTACCATGGTATCTACCATCGTGGTCGTTACACTATGCACCTTATATGCGGGTACATACACCGTCCGCGCGGCACAACTCACCATCAGCAATACCATTATCGCTGTCAAGAGCCACACCCACACTTGCAACATGTTATCTCTATCCTCTCGCATCAGCACAACTCTACTACATCTACTTTTATCTCATACTCTTTTATCAGGTTTTGATGCTCGTCAAATATGTCATGACTCTTTATCTTACCCTCTACATAGAGCTTACTGCCTTTCTTCACATATTTCTCTATCAACTCCACAAGGCCCGGTCGGCTCACCACCAACCTATGATACTCTACACTGTCCAGCACGATATGCCCCTCTTTGGTGGTATATCCTTTTTCATTGGTGGCAAGATTCATATACGCTACCTTGCCTTTCTCATACTGCACTACCTTGGGGTCTTGGCATACATGACCCAGCAATGTCGCTTTGTTTATACTCATATCTTTTATATTATTATATGTGTTCATCTACCAGGCGTGTTGCCGGTTGGTATCGGTGGCGGTATAACTAACGTGCACCCAACTGTAATCATTTTCATTAATAAGTTGGTCGTACGGCAAATGCCTGAAAATGTAATCATACAACCACTTGTTACCCTCTTTCGTTCCCGTAGTAATATCGGCAGCTTCTCCGCGCAGATGCTGACTATTGGCAGCTCCTCCTACTACAAGGTTAAGCCGAGGGCACCTATACCCGCTGTTCACTCGTATAGGCTTGCCATACGCCTCTCTCAACGGATCGAGAACGTTATATACCAACGCCTCAAGAGCCTCTATCACAGCCCTCGATGGTGTATTGTCTATCTTCTCTACTGTAGCTGTTGCGCTTGTGCACAACTCCTTTATCGTGAAATATTTCATATCTTATATTGTTTGTTTACTCCTTATATTCGGGCAATATCAGATGTATGCTCTTCGCCACCTCCTCCATGCTCCTACGCACACGCATCACATCTACTTTGCTCTTGCGGGTGTATTCGAGAAACAGACTGCCACACCAATCATCATTGGCATCGAGCATTCGCACTACAAACACTTGCTTCGTGCCGGCCACGTCCATCAACGACAAGGCTACATCATCGCGCATATCATCGATGCTCTTGTAGTGCAACCACGCATTATCGGCAAGTTCCCGGGCAAAGGCAGGTATATCGGAAAGGGGCAACTGCTGTATATGCTTGCGCATATCCTCTATACCCTTACGCTTCACCTCATAGTAGATGCTCACCTTCTCTATGTCGCCCATCGGGTGTGGCTGTGCTATATACACCCGGC
>JAFQRE010000031.1 GCA_017410245.1 Bacteroidaceae bacterium | reverse complement strand
CGCCACTTTCTACTTCTCGGACTACCGCCAACTTGAAACTCATCGGATAGTCGCGTTGCGTTCGCTTGATATACAAGCTTTTACTCTTTTCTTCCATAGCTTTACTTTTTATTGTGTAACGCTATTTTAGGACGGGACATATCAGATATAAAAAACAGCAATCCGATGTGATTGCTGTTTTTTTATTGCCATTTTTTTATAAATTTGTACAACAAACCGATATATCAGTCATTATGAAGAAACTACACTACCTGATGATTATGCTTATGGCAATAGCCATGCCACACAATGCTCTATCGCAAGAGAGCGAGTCGATAGCCTTTCCCGGCGCCGAAGGTTGGGGACGCCACGCTACAGGAGGTCGTGGAGGTCGTGTCGTTTTCGTAACCAATACGCAAGACTACACCTCGTCCGAGACACCCATTGAGGGAAGTTTCCGAGCCGCCATGCGTAGCGAAGGCAACGACCCCATCATTGTAGTATTCCGCACATCGGGACAAATAGACCTCAAAGAGGTACTGAAAGTGACTCGTGGCAATATCACCATAGCCGGCCAAACTGCTCCGGGCGATGGTATATGTTTGTCGGGACGACGCATATACTTCTCGGGAGAGAATTATATCATACGCTACTTGCGTTTCCGCTCGGGCGATGGTAGCGCAAGCAACGAGTCTTCGCTCGACATTGAGAATGCTCGCAATGTCATAGTAGATCATTGTTCGATGAGTTGGTCGGTCGAAGAGAATGTCACCATGTACGACAACAAATACACCACGATGCAATGGTGTATCCTCAGTGAGCCGTTGTATAAGAATTGTCATGGCAAGGGTAGCCGAGGCTATGGTGCGCAGTGGGGCGGAGAGTACAGCACCTATCATCACAACCTCATAGCACACTGTGTGAGCCGCGCTCCTCGCCTCAATGGTGTACGCGACGACTCGGAGGGACATGACTACCAAGTGACACAAGAGGTAGTAAACAATGTTATATACAACTGGGGAAAGAAAGAGGCAGTGTATGGTGGCGAGCTATACTCGTCGCGCGAGGGAGCCTATTGCCACAACATACTCCGCAACAACTACTACAAGCCGGGACCTGCCACATGGAAGATACAAGAGCGATGGTTTGCCCGCCTCACCTACTCGTCGAGTAACAGTCATGCTCCCGAAGGTGCCTATGGATTGTGGTATATAGATGGTAACTTTATGGAGCCTCAACCCCATCGCCCCAACCCTACCAATGACAAGTTGAAAGGAGACTACACCGAGATAAACAACAACAACTGGTACAACAGTAACACTACAAGCAGTGCCAAAGCATTGGATTTGCAAAACTCGCAATACGAAGGCGACAATATCTTCCAACGCCTTGTTGAGTTGCCGGCCGAGTCGAGTGGTGTAACTATCACATCGGCAACAGAGGCCTACGAAGCAGTGTTGGCCGGAGCCGGTTGCCGACTTCCCCGACTCGATGCCATAGATGCCCGTATCATTGATGAGGCTGCCGGTCGCATAGCTCCGGCATACGGATCGAGCTATGGCAGTGGTACCGGCATCATCGACTCGCAAGAAGATGTGGGTGGCTATGTAGAGTATCGCACCACAACCCCACCCACCGATAACGACAACGACGGAATGGCCGATGAGTGGGAAGTGACAATGGGCGTAGAAGATGCCAACGCCTATGACCTGTCGGAGCAATATACCAACATAGAGATGTACCTTGAACACCTTGTCAATACACTGGCTACGGCGACGTTGCCGACAACCCCGCAAACAACCGCTTGGTATGATGCTTCGGCACACGCCATCACCTATAGTTCGCAAGAGAACGTCACTCAAATAAATGTATATAATGTGAGAGGCGAACTTGTAGCACAATTTGCCCCCAACCTACCGGCCACTACTTGTTTCTTACCTTCATTGCCGCAGGGTATATATATGGCAACAATAAGCTACAATTGCCACAAAACAGCATCTATAAAGATTGTTACCCAATAAATATTGTAAAATTTCTACAGCACTTAATTCCCAATAAAGCAAGATGTTTCGTTGAGTATATTTTTAGCATTTATCAAAAACTACATAAAATCGACATCGTGGGGTTGTTTTATTATATTTTTATAGCTAATTTTGTACACAAACTAACTAATACATACGCACAGTGAAGCCAAAGAGAAAACGTTTAGACGTTATAAAAGAGATAATAAACACACAACGCATAAGTTGCCAAGTAGATTTATTGCAACCTCTTAAAGAGGCCGGCATAGAGGTTACACAAGCGACATTGTCACGCGACCTCAAACAACTGAAAATAGCCAAGATGCCCGATGCCACCGGACAATATATCTACACCCTACCCAACGAAATGCCACAAATAACAAGCAACGACCCGGCATTTCTACTCCACCACAAGCCGTTGGTAGGATTGGGAGGATTCTTGTCGATAGACTTCTCACACAATCTTGTAGTGATAAAAACCAGTCCGGGCTTGGCCAGCAACATAGCCTACAACATAGACGGAGGAAACAGTCCCGAGATACTGGGTACTGTAGCCGGTGATGATACTATTATAGTAGTCTTGCGTGAAGGTGTAAAACACGACCAAGCATACGATATTTTGTCGAAATATATAGCTGCACTACGCAGCACCCACCCCGACATAATACAATGAATGACAGCCTCAGATAGCCAACAACTCATAGCTCAAGCTTGTGCCCGCCTTGGTATCGATGCCTTGAACGCCATGCAACAAGCCACCATAGAGACTTGTCGCACAGCTCATGATGTCATACTCCTGGCCCCCACCGGCTCGGGCAAGACATTGGCCTATCTTATACCCCTCTTTACACGCATCACGCCACAAGCATCTCACACTCAAGCCGTTGTAATAACACCTACACGCGAACTGGCTCAACAAGTAGAGCAAGTGGCTCGCACTATATCATCGGGCTATCGCATAGTGTGTTGTTATGGCGGACACTCGTTTCGCGACGAGGCTCGCTCTCTCGAGACACAACCCGATGTGATATTGGGTACTCCCGGCCGACTGCTCGACCATGTGCAACGTGGTCGACTATCGCTCGACAAGGTCGATACTCTTATCCTCGACGAGTTTGACAAGAGCCTTGAACTGGGGTTCCACAATGAGATGCGCACACTCATACGCAGCATGCAAGGATTGCAAATGCGCATACTCACATCGGCTACCGACCTCACCGAGATACCCGACTTTGTGGCTATGCCTCAAGCTACGCGACTATACTATATAGATAATAGTCGCAAGACCGAACAAAAGCAACAACTCACACTCTACCATGTAGCATCGCCCGAGAAAGATAAGCTCGACACGCTATATGAACTACTGAGCCGTATCGATGATGCACCTACACTCATCTTCTGCAACCAACGCGAGAGTGTAGATCGCGTAGCCGACTACTTGAGACGCCGACGAGTGGTATGTGCAACATTTCATGGTGGTATGGAACAAGCCGACCGCGAACGTTCGCTCTGTCGTTTCCGCAACCGCAGTGCCAATATCTGCGTTGCTACCGACTTGGCAGCCCGAGGTCTCGACATAGCCAACGTGGGTCATGTCATACACTACCACCTACCCCTCGATGTTGAGGCCTACACACATCGCAATGGTCGCACAGCACGCATGAACGCCGGAGGCACTGCCTACCTGATAGTAGCTCCACACGAAGAGCTACCCCTATACATCGATGATATACATTACCTTCGACTCGACACCGAGCCTCACACGCCTGCTACCCCGGCTATGGAAACATTGCACTTTGCTGCCGGCAAACGCGAGAAACTGAGCAAAGGCGATATATTGGGCTTCTTGACACGTATGTGCGAACTGCAAGCTACCGAAGTGGGACTCATAGAGGTAAAAGACCACTATAGCTATGCTGCTGTAGCTCGCAACCACGTAGGCAACATTCTCGACAAGGCCAAAGTAGAAAAAATAAAAGGGCACCGCATCAAGGTGAGCCGAGCATTCTGACACCCCACACATACATTATTATATATACATGTAACTATTTGACACAATGGTTACCCGAGGTACTATTAGCTATTTTTAAGCAATATCTTCAGGCATATATAGTTTTAGAATGTTGATAATATATTAACTCTCTAAAACTTTTACCATGGATTTCATCAAGATGATGCAAGAGGCCTGTACAGAAAAAGAGACACAGGGAAAAGCCAAAACAGCTGCATTCTACCGTACTGCTACGCGACACTTCACCCAGTACCTTGTCAATTACCAACAAATCACCCGCATTGATGTGAGTCGCATTACTCACCAACTTATCATACAATATGAGCAATATCTCATAGACCAATGCGGTGTAACGCGCAACACATCATCGGCATACATGCGCCCACTCAAAACCACATACAACAATGCCGTAAGACTATCAATATGCACCAACAGGTATCCGTTCAAGAGTGTTTTTACCGGCATAGACAAGACCAACAAAAGAGCTATATCGCAACATATCATAGGCCAACTCATCAACATCGATTTGCACAATAGGCCCGAGCTGGCGTTAAGTCGCGACCTCTTTCTCTTCTCATTTTTCACCCGAGGCATGGCGTTTATCGATATAGCAAACCTCACGCACAAGCACATTGTAAATGGGCGTATAGAGTATAGCCGGCACAAAACACACAAACAGCAATCGATACGCATTGAAACACCTATAGAGAAAATTATCAAGCGCTACGCCGACAAGGAGCGCAAACACATCTTCCCCCTATTTGATGACGATACATTCACTCAAAAGAAATATGACAGTGCTCTGCGCCTGCACAACCTACATCTGCATCGCATCAGTGCCATGTTGCGACTTTCATTGCCACTCACATCGTACGTGGCACGACACAGCTGGGCAACTCAAGCTCATCACAAGCATGTCCCTATCAAGGTTATCAGCGAGGCACTGGGACACTCTAAAGAGGAGACTACAATCATATACTTAGCCTCGCTCAACCATCGACAAGTAGATAAGGCCAACAATACAATACTGCAAGGTTACAAAAAATTTTTCGACGCGAAATAAATAGAGCGTCAGCAACTTGAATTTTTATAAAAAGTTTTCTATTGACATCAAACAATTGTAAATAGAATTTTTTACACATTCGAGTGCTCAAAAGCAGCTATCAGTCAAATAGCTAAATTATTGATTTTCAGTTCTATATAAACAAAAATTGTTTCCACTTCTTTTTAAGAGGTGGAAACAATTCTGACTGCAAATATAAGTACAATTTTCTAAACCAAAAAATTTTTTTATAAAAAACTATGCAACTAAGTATAAAAAATTGCATAGACTAACGCCTTGTAAATACTCACACTCCTATGGAGACTCTATTTATTGCCTCGGTAGACGCTCGACCCATAATCTCAAAAAGAAGAGTAACGAAATAAAAACTACTTTGAAGGTATGCATAAAACAAATATAAACAACTGAATATAAAGCACTTAACACATTACTTCCACCTCTTAAAAAGAAGTGGAAGTAATGTATAGGCATAGTAGTATGTGACAAGACACATATAATAGAAAACCTCCTATACAACAACCGGTAAACAACAAATAATAAAATAATAAAATACTAACTAATAAAAATAAGAGCAAAAAAAACAGAGATACAATAGTAGAAGTAAATCGTCGGGAATAGTTTTCGGCCTTACAATTAGGACAATATAAATCAGGATTGAGTATATACATTAAAGTTACTTATTTATAAATAATTATCAATTATCTAAAATTTTAGTTATGAACAAAAAATTCTTATGTCGCGCCTTAGTAGCAGCACTTGTTGCCACATCGGCACTGACATTCAGCGCATGTGATGATCACATGGAGGAGTTTGACAAAATCCAAACTCAAATTGATGAGATCAATGCATCTCTTGATGAGATACAGGCTCTTATCAATAGTGGCGGGGTGGTAACCAACGTCGAAGAAGCCAACGATGGTGTACGTATAACCATGAGCAACGGACAAAGCTATCTTATCAAGAATGGTAAAGATGGTATCAACGGCACTGACGGTAAAGACGGTGTTGATGGCAAAGATGGTCAAGATGCTATCGTTTGGACAATAGGCAATGACGGCTATTGGTATCAAAACGGCGAAAAGACCGACTGGAAAGCTATTGGTGTTGATGGCCAAAATGGTAAAGATGGTGTCAATGGCCAAGATGGTAAAGACGGTAAAGACGGCGTTGATGGCAAAGACGGCAAGGACGGTAAAGATGGTAAAGATGGTCTTAACGGTAAAGATGGCGTCGATGGCAAAGATGGCAAGGACGGTGAAAACGGTAAAGACGGTCTTAACGGTAAAGATGGCGTCGATGGCAAAGATGGCAAGGACGGTGAAAACGGTAAAGACGGTCTTAACGGAAAAGATGGCGTTGACGGTAAAGATGGCGTTGACGGTAAAGACGGTCACACATATCGTCCTGATGAATCGGGCAACTGGTACGAGTACGATGGCGAGGGCAATTTCGTACAAGACACTGGTATCTCTTGGAAGAAGAGCGGTATCACAGCAGTTGTAGATGGTAATACTATTACATTCTACAATGTTGAAGGTGCCGGTGAAGAGGGTTTTGTAATCCGTTTGGGCGAGGAACTCGGTTCTGTAGCTTTCGTTCCCACTCGCATACATCAAACACTCCCCTATCCCACAACCGATACAGATTACTTCCAACTCGCTTACCTTGATGAGACCGATTTCACACATGCAGGTTATGTTTCAAACGATGTTGAGATGACCTATCGTATCAATCCCAACAAAGCATACGTGAAGGGTGCTCAATTTGGTTTCATCAACCGTAACGTTACAAGAGCTACCGGTGACAAGACCAACTTGTTGAACATCGTAGCCGTTGATACATTATATACCAACGAGGGCGCACAAACAAATGGCGAAGTAACAGTTACAACAAGACTCAACCGCGCAGCTTTGGCAAATAATGACATCGTAGCATTAAAGGTACAAGTTGGTACAAGATGTACCGTATTTTCTGACTACGTAGCTGTTTCGGCCGGTAACATCTCAGCTATCATCGACAACACTATGAGTGGTGCTCCCGAGTTCTACGCTCGTAACAAAGCTATCACAAAAGAAGACGATGCATTTGTAAAATCATTTGTTAAGTTGAGCGACAAAGCTAACCTCGGCTACAAATATGACAAAGAGATTGACCTCTACGATTATGTAGATTTGTACTCAACCGAAATCAAAGACTACATCAGAAATCATGGTTACGATGGTCGCATCACATATACATTCAGCATGCCCGAGAACTATCTTGCCGATGATGCTCAAAAGACCAACCAACAAGACTTTGCAAGCATCAACAATGGTGTAGTGACTTCAAATATTGCTAAATACAAAACAGCCGTTATTGGTCGAACTCCCGTTGTACGCGTAGATGCTTTTGTTGATGGCAACTTCGTAGCTTCGGCTTACATCAAATTGTCGATCGACCGCAACGACCCTGTAACTCCCGACCAACCCGATGCTCCCGCTATCAACCTCGAGCTTGACCAAGCGAACAACAACCAAGAACTCGAATACCACACATTGAAGAATATGGTAGTAGATGGCTTCACAAGCAACATCATCGGTGAAATGCCTTGGCAAGAGGTTAATGCCAACATCTATGGTGCTACAAACCTCACTGCAGAGACATTCTGGAACTACTATGGTGGCGCAAACGATACATACCACGTTAAACTCACTGTTGACGGTGTATATCAACCGCTCATTATCCAAAGCCTCAACCGTAACTCTGAGACACATTACAACGATCCTTGTGGTGTTGACTACTCAATCGAGTTGTTCGACGAGAACACTACTACATCTAACATCAAGGTAGGTATCAACAACTTGATTAAGACCGAAAACACTTACAAAGATGTTGATGGCAAGGGTGCTAAATACACATTCACTATCACAATCGAGAGCGATCAACCCAAGGTAACAGGCGACATCGTTATGACTCAAGTATTCTATGTGAAAGAGGAGTGTGAAGCATACAACTACAACAAGTTGTACCTCGTTCCCGGAACTGAAAACGACATCATGGTTAAGGGTACAGTAGTAAACGGTGCATGGTCTATGTCATCACTCATTGCCGAGCATTTCGAGAAGATTGGCGGTAAAGACATCTTTGGCTACTACAACGCTGTAAACAATGTTGTTGACCTCGACTTTGCTTGGAAACTCGGCACTACCGGTGTTGAGGCACTCCCCGCAACTGTTGACAACACAACTTATGTAAGCTTGTCAGATGCCATGACTACAGCTCAAGCTACTAAGGTGATGACTTACACAGTAACATTGAAGAACACCGAGACTTGTAAATTTGAGTACAATATTATCTTCACCAATCCGTTCGTTGCCGTAAGCACTACAGGTATTGAGATGATTGATGGTATTGGTGTAAACACCGGCGATGTTAAATCATGTGTTAAGGTTAATGATACAGACAATAAACTTATTGCCTCTTATGTAAACGGTGTATTCACACTCAGTGATCGTGCATTGGATACATATAAATTGACCGACCAAATTACAAGCATCAAGTATGCATTCAAGGCAAACACTGATTACAACACAATCATGAGCCAAAAAGATGCAAAATCGACCTTGGCAGTTGATCCCGCCACAGGTGTTGTAACTTGGGACAACCAAGGTACAGCTCTTCAAGGTGCATACAACTTGGTTGTAAACGCCACAGTAACATTCGAGGATCTCTCAGTAGTAACTTGCGAAATCCCCGTTGTATTGAAAGGCAAATAAGATAATGTATAAACAGACTCTTATTTATATTGGATATCTCATTCCCTATTAATTTGTTTGGTCTTGGCTTGTGAAAGTCGAGACCTTACCTCAAGAATTGTTAGGACTATTGCGAAATACGAATAACAGATTATTATGTACTATCTAATGATGGTAAGAAGTAAGGTTGCATCGGTGATGCAACCTTTTTTATACCCTTCTGTTACGGCATTCTCCCAATTAGACACCGGTAATTGCTCATATTCTCCTGTGTGAAGCCGAAAGAATACCTCTTGCTTGCAACCTTAGCCTCTCGTTGAGCCACAATTCTCTTTCTATCGTTGAGCCACAGAGCAACACACTCTCTACGACCTATAAAAAAACGCCCCCAACCCGCAAGTTGGAGGCGTTGTATTGTCGGGAGGAATAGCTCCCTGCTTATACCGAGAGTCGATATTACTTGATGACACCAAGTTTCTTGCCAACCTTGATAAAGGCTGCGATGGCACGATCGAGGTGCTCACGCTCATGACCGGCTGAGAGTTGCACACGAATGCGGGCTTGACCTTTGGGCACTACGGGATAGTAGAATCCTGTTACATAGATACCCTCTTTTTGCATCTCGGCAGCAAAGTCTTGCGACAACTTGGCATCATAGAGCATCACTGCACATATAGCCGATTGTGTGGGCTTGATGTCGAAACCGGCAGCCAACATCTTGTCGCGGAAGTATGTTACGTTCTCTACCAACTTGTCATGCAAGGCATCGCTGGCTTGGAGAGTGCGGAACATCTCAATGCTGGCACCTACGATGGCGGGAGCGAGAGAGTTGGAGAAGAGATAGGGACGTGAACGCTGACGCAACATATCGATAATCTCTTTGCGACCGGTAGTGAAACCTCCCATGGCTCCACCAAACGATTTGCCCAATGTGCCGGTGAAAATATCTATCTTGCCATAACAGTTGTATTGCTCGGCTACACCACGACCGGTAGGGCCTACAACACCTGCCGAGTGACTCTCATCGACCATAACAAGTGCGTCGTACTTCTCGGCCAACTCTACAATCTTATCCATAGGAGCTACGTTGCCGTCCATCGAGAATACACCATCGGTAGCAATAACGCGGAAACGTTGAGCTTGAGCCTCTTGCAGGCAACGCTCAAGCTCGGCCATATCGGCATTGGCATAGCGATAACGTTTGGCCTTGCACAAGCGCACACCATCTATGATAGAGGCATGGTTGAGGGCATCGCTGATGATGGCGTCTTCCTCGGTAAATAGAGGCTCGAAGAGACCGCCATTGGCATCGAAACAAGCGGCATAGAGAATAGTATCTTCGGTGTGGAAATACTCGCTGATGGCACGCTCCAACTCCTTGTGCAAGTCTTGTGTACCACAAATAAAACGTACCGACGACATACCATAGCCATGACTATCCATAGCGCGCTTGGCAGCGTCTATGAGTGCCGGACTGTCCGATAGACCCAAATAGTTGTTGGCACAAAAGTTGAGTACTTCGCCCTCCGAACCGGCTACATTGATACCGGCCTTTTGGGGTGTGGTTATGATACGTTCTTGCTTGTAGAGTCCGGCATCCTTGATGTCTTGCAACTCTTTGGTCAGGTGTGACTTGAAAGCGTTATACATAATTTTAGAATTTAAGGTAAAAATTTTTCTGCTCAAAAATAACTATTTTTCGGGAAAAAACTATATTTGCAAAATAAAATATTGAATACATACATTAAATAAATTATTTCTATACCTATGAAAAATGTTCTTGTTATCGGAGCTACTGGCCAAATAGGCACAGAACTTACCATGCGTCTTCGTCAAGAATACCCCAATGGCAATATTGTAGCCGGCTATATAAAAGGAGCTGAGCCCAAAGGCATCGTAGCCGAAAGCGGTCCTATGGCCGAGGTTGACATCACCAATGCTCAACAGATAGCCGATGCTGTAGAAAAATATCATGTAGATACCATCTACAACCTTGCAGCACTACTCAGTGCAACAGCCGAGGCCAAGCCTCAGTTGGCATGGAAGATAGGTGTGGGAGGTCTTTACAACACTCTTGAGGTAGCTCGTGAGAAAGGGTGTGCCGTATTTACTCCCAGTTCGATAGGCTCTTTTGGCAAGGGAACCCCCCGCGACCATACTCCCCAAGACACCATACAACGCCCCGAGACCATATATGGTATCACTAAGGTGACAGGCGAAATGTTGTCGGACTACTACACACGTCGTTTTGGTGTAGATACACGCTCGGTACGCTTTCCCGGCCTCATCTCTTATGTAGCACCTCCGGGTGGTGGTACTACCGACTATGCCGTAGATATATACTACTCGGCAGTGCGTGGCGAGACTTTCAAGTGTCCGCTCAAGCCCGGCACATTCATGGATATGATGTATATGCCCGATGCGTTGCGTGCAGCTATAGAAATTATGGAGGCCAACCCCGACCGTCTTGTTCACCGCAACTCATTCAACGTGACATCGATGAGCTTCGATCCCGAAATCATCAGTAACAAGATACGCGAGTATGTACCCGACTTCAAGATGGAGTATGAGCTCGATCCGTTGCGTCAAGCCATTGCCGACTCATGGCCCAACTCGCTCGACGACACTTGCGCCCGCGAAGAGTGGGACTGGAAACCGCAATACGACCTTGATAGCATGACCGTTGATATGCTGAAACAACTGCGCATAAAACTTGGCATAGAAAAATAATCATTTGTCATTATAATCTTATAAAAAGGAGGCTAAACGCCTCCTTTTATATTTTATTAATGTATAATACGCACATATATTGCCATAATCACGAATTAAATTTGTACATTTGCATGATATATATATACACACGGCATAGATAGATACAAAATAGTGAAATAAGAATGGAGGAATTTAAGAAAATATTGGCAGATGAAGCAGAATACAAATTATCGGAAGAGACCATGGATAAGTTCTGTTCTTATATGGAAGAGATTCATCTCAAACGCTATGATTACATGATAAAGAGTGGTGACATGGATAATAATATCTATGTTGTCAAAGAGGGAATTATAAGACGAACACATCAAGTAGGAGACAAAATATTAACCAATAGTTTTGCTATCAAAGGGTCGGTACTTATTTCATGGCACTGCTTTTACTTTAATGAGCCTTCATACTCACAATTTCAGGCCTGTTGCGATACTGTATTGATGCGCATTTCAAAAGAGAACTTCGACAAGCTTATTGCCACCTCACACGAGTTTGCACAATGGGCATTGAGCCTTGCACATGGCACATTGTACTATCAAGAGTTCAAATCGAGGGTAATCAAGGGCGATGTCAAAGATAGATATATGTCTCTTATAAAGAACCGCCCCGAAATAATCCAAAAAGTGCCATTGGGTTTCATTGCATCATATCTGGGCATCTCACAATCGCACTTGAGCCGCATGCGCAACGAGCTGGCCAAAGAAAAATAAGGCACTTCATGAGGAATAAATCACATATCCTTAAGACAATACGACGGGTAATATAATAACATTACCCGTTTTTTGATGTACATCAAAAAAGAGTTAAGGGTATTGCACATGCAAAAAAAGTATTATATTTTTGTTGCTGTGATTAAGAAACTATTTGCAAGAATATGCAAACTATCTATGTAATATAACTAACTCTTATACCAGAAAAATTTATGAAAAAATTTTACCTCATCTCATTATTGTCATTGTTCGCAATGAGTTCGGTATCGGCACAAGAAACAAATGTGTTGCCCAGTAAGGTAAAACACAACTCTCCTGCCATGGCACAAGATATAGAAGCAAGTGCCTTGTATGCAATGCCTGAAGTATTGCGCAACCTTGGTGCAAAATCGACCGAAAATAAACCTGTGTGCAACCTTTTGGCTCGTCACAAAGCCATCAACGACGGAGCATTCTTGTGGGCTCCCCTCGGCGTTCCTGTAAAGTATAATGATATGTCAACAGGCAATCCTACTGCATGGCAATGGCTCACACCCGGTGCTGTAGCAGCCGACTTAACAACACAAAACATTGAGGCTTACTACCTCGAAGAGGGTCTCTACGACATGCCCACTCTCAATGTAACATATGCCGACGGCTCAAATAGTGCATACACCCCTGCTATGAGCATGACATCGAGCGAAGGTAACGAAAAAATAAAAACCGGTGGTACAGTAGAGATTACTACTATCGATATGCGCCGTCACGATAGTTTCGGTGGCTTGGATCAAACAGCTACATACATGTTTGGTGCTAATACCTACAACGAAGGCGATTCTAAAGGATATGTAGGTGGTACAAACAATACCGGCGTAGTAGGTTGGGGAAACTTATTCATGATAGCCCAAGATGACGCTTACTTAGATGGTGTCAATATTTATCTCCACCACAAGCCTACCAAATATGCCGAAGGTGCACAAATAAGAATGCAAGTATGGATGCCTTCTATTACAGAAGAAGGCGTGCTCTTCACATATATCCCCCTTGAAGGTGTAATGATACCCTTTGAAGATTTCAAGTCGGACGGTGAAGATGGTGCATGGGCTCTTACTTACGACGGAGCTGTAGCCAGCATCAAGTTTGAAGTACCCATCGACCTCTATGGCAAGCCCTACTTCTTTGTCTCAATCGAAGGCTTCTCACAAGATCCCGAGACAGAGGACTTCTGCTTGCTCTCCGACATCAAAGGAGCTGAATTGACTACAGAGCAACAATACAATCTATTGGCACACAACTCTTTTGGCCGATTTGACGGCGAAATAGATTACTTCCGTCCTATATCGAACT
Organism: Bacteroidaceae bacterium; assembly: GCA_017410245.1. Lineage (GTDB taxonomy): Bacteria > Bacteroidota > Bacteroidia > Bacteroidales > Barnesiellaceae_A > Barnesiella_A. Next base: position 22,774 of record JAFQRE010000031.1, on the reverse strand, counting down.
ATGGAGGAGGAAATGGCAGCTTTGCCATCTGTCCTGTTATCTCATCGGGTCTTACAAGTGTTGAAAATCCTTTCGACAATAGTGTAGAAGCTGTAAGATTGCCATCTTTCAATGCCGGTGTATACAATGGCAACATCGTTATGATGAGCGCCGAGGCTTGTACTGTAGGTGTATATGACATCTCAGGCAAACTCGTTATGAGCGCACAAGCTAACAAAGGCGAAACAGTAATCAATGCACAATCACTTGGCAACGGTATTTACGTTGTACGTGCAAGCAATGGTAATGCAGTGAAAGTAATCAAATAATTCAATCTATATTAAAAACAAATAAACATGAAGAAGATTTTTACTTTATTGGCAGCCTTGGTAGGATTGTCAATGTTCATGAGCGCATCGGCTTACGAACATACTTGGAAATTCGTAGCAGCCGGTGATGCAAGTACGTATGCCATAGACCAAGATGGCACATTGTGGGGCTGGGGCTGGAACGAATACGGCCAACTCGGCCTTGGAAAAGGCTCGGACGAGCGCTATGGTTATCCTCAACAAATAAGCACTGAGAAGTGGACATATGCAGCAGGAGGCTCATCATTCGCATTCTTTATCAAGGAAGATGGCACATTGTGGGCTGCCGGCTTGAATACTAAGGGTGTACAAGGTGTTGGTGATGGACAAAACCACCAAGAACTCACACAAATAGGTACAGACAGCAATTGGGCATATGTAACAGCTACACGTTTCTTCGGTTTCAGCGCAATGGCTATAAAGACCGATGGTACATTGTGGGCATGGGGTGAAGGCGAAATGTGCGCCCTCGGTTTGGGAGGCTTTGCCAATAAAACCACCCCTACACAAGTAGGTACAGATACTGACTGGGAATCGGTAACTATAGGTGTTGCTCATGGTATGGGTATCAAAGAAGATGGTTCATTGTGGATGTGGGGTTGGAACGAAAGAGGCCAACTCGCCGACATGACCGATGGCACAGGCAGTCTCTTTGTTAAGACACCCAAGCAATATGGAGAGGACAAAGATTGGGTCAAGACATTTTCCGTAGGTTACAGCTCATACGCCCTCAAGTCTGATGGTACTCTATGGGCATGGGGAAACAACCAAGACGACCTCTTGTTTGGCTACCAAAGCAACGACACAACAGCCATCTACACACCTCGTCAAGTAACAGCTGTAGAGGGTGAAATTATAAGCATAAGTGGTTGTGAGCAAACTCGTATCGTAGCCGTTGGCGAAAACGGTATTATCTCAAAAGTATATGCATGGGGTTCTAACAACGACGGTGCTCTCGGCGATGGCAAAGGCAAATCGATAGACCTTGCTCTAAATCCCATATCTTACAGTCCTGTTGAAGTTAAGCTCGAATCGGGTCTTAAAATAACTCAACTTTCATCGGGTCAATGCTACAGCAACGTACTCACCGAAGATGGTCGCATCTACGCATGGGGTAAAAACCGCGGTGGTCAATTGGGTAATCTTGTAGAACTCGACCAAATGACATTCAGCGCAACTCCTATTCTTGCTACTGAAGTTGTAGAGACTGAGGGTGTATATACATTTGATGCCGAAAACATTCCTACAGGAGTATCATCGGCCAAGAAACTTATCTTGACCGGCGAATGGGGTACAGAAGATTTCCAAACACTCACTACTACTATCGGTAATAACAGCGGTTTCCCCCCTGCCGGAAATACAACTATCGAAGAGGTAGATATGAGCCAAATAACTGTTGCTGCAAACACTTCGATGTATGTAGAATTGGGTACCAGCATGAATGGTGTATTCCAAGGCTGTCGTTCTATCAAGACAGTAAAAATGCCTGCTGCCGACCAAGCTGCCAACTTCGTAAGCCTCCGTTCGGCATTCCAAAACTGCTCAAGCCTGGAAGCTATTGACTTGACCGGTTGCGTAAACGTGACCAACTTCACAGATGCTTTCTTTGGTTGTGCATCGTTGAAATCGGCCGACATCTCTAATTGTGAGGTAATTGCTTCATCGGAGAGTATGTTTGACTGCTGTACTTCAATAGAGACTATCATCTTGCCCAAATCACTTGTTATAGGCAAGTTCTTCTTTGGTGACAACCAAGCACTTCGATTGATTGATTGGTCTCGCTTCGAGGGTACTGAAGTTCCTCAATTCACTGCATCAGTATTCTGGGACGTATTCCAATACATCAACGACTTAAAAGCTATTACTCTTACAGTTCCTGCAAGCGCATACGATCTCTTCGCCAACGACGCAAACTGGTCGAGACTAACAATTGTATCGGTGGGAAGTGTTGAAGATGTTGTTAATAACAACGACAGCATACGCCTTGTATATAACATGAAGGGTCAATATGTAACCACTTTGCAACCCGGCATTAATGCAAGCGACGTCCTTGATAACGGCCTATATATCGTAGGTAATAAGAAAATGATTATCAGAAAGTAAATATTTTTCATAAGTAAAGTAACCGAAAAAGGTGTTAGTCGTGAGATTAACACCTTTTTCAATTATCAATTATACCATGAAGAACAATATACTAAAATTATAAGCCTAAAATAAAATCGGTGGGTCATACATAGTTGTGACTCACCGATTTTATTCGAAATTATAATTTTATGCTATTACTCGCCAAACTTGCGGTAACGTACACGTTGAGGCTCTACATCTCCCATACGACGGCGCTTGTTCTCTTCATATTCGCTGTAAGTACCTTCAAAGAAGAATACCTCCGAATTACCCTCAAAGGCAAGTATGTGAGTACATATACGATCGAGGAACCAACGGTCGTGCGATACAACTACTGCGCAACCTGCAAAGTTCTCAAGGCCCTCTTCAAGGGCACGCAGCGTGTTTACGTCGATGTCGTTGGTAGGCTCGTCGAGAAGCAGTACGTTGCCTTCTTCTTTGAGAGCCATAGCCAAGTGGAGGCGATTGCGCTCACCACCCGATAGCACACCTATGAGCTTCTCTTGGTCGGCACCGGTAAAGTTGAAACGAGACAAGTAGGCACGAGCATTCATCTCTCGACCACCCATACGGAAGGTCTCTTGTCCACCCGAAATGACTTGATATACGCTCTTCTCGGGATCTATGTCTTTATGAGTTTGATCGACATAGGCTATCTTCACTGTCTCGCCCACGTCAAATGTACCTTTATCGACTTGCTCTTGTCCCATTATGAGACGGAAGAGTGTTGTCTTACCGGCACCATTGGGGCCTATCACGCCCACAATACCGTTGGGCGGAAGCATAAAGTTGAGGTTGTCGAAGAGTAACTTCTCACCATAGGCTTTGGCCACACCTTGTGCCTCTATAACTTTGTTGCCCAAGCGAGGTCCGTTGGGGATAAATATCTCGAGTTTCTCCTCGCGCTCCTTCTGGTCTTCGTTGAGCAGTCGGTCGTATGAGTTAAGACGGGCTTTACCTTTGGCTTGACGAGCCTTGGGAGCCATGCGCACCCATTCGAGCTCGCGCTCAAGGGTTTTACGACGCTTGCTGGCTTGTTTCTCCTCCATAGCAAGTCGTTTGGTCTTTTGGTCGAGCCAAGAGGTGTAGTTACCTTGCCAAGGAATACCTTCACCTCGATCGAGTTCAAGTATCCAACCTGCTACGTGGTCAAGGAAGTAACGGTCGTGGGTAATGGCAATAACCGTACCCTTGTATTGTTGCAAGTGTTGCTCAAGCCAGTCGATACTCTCGGCATCGAGGTGGTTGGTAGGCTCGTCGAGCAACAAGATGTCGGGTTGTTGCAACAGCAGACGACACAAGGCCACACGACGGCGTTCACCTCCCGAGAGGTATTTTATCTGTTGGTCTTCGGGGGGACAACGGAGCGCGTCCATGGCACGCTCGAGACGGTTGTCAATATTCCATGCATCGGTAGCATCAATTTGGTCTTGCAACTCAGCTTGTCGGTTGATGAGGGCTTCCATCTTGTCGGGGTCTTCGAGAACCTCAGGATCGCAGAAGGCTTCGTTTACACGCTCATACTCGGCCAAGATGTCGAGTACGGGTTGTACACCCTCACGCACAACCTCTATAACAGTCTTTTCGTTGTCGAGTTTGGGCTCTTGTTCGAGATAACCCACCGAATATCCGGGCGAGAATACCACCTCGCCTTGGTATGATTTTTCAACACCGGCTATAATCTTGAGCAGGGTAGATTTACCCGAACCGTTGAGACCGATGATACCAATCTTGGCTCCATAGAAGAATGAGAGGTAGATGTCTTTGAGTACTTGTTTGTGAGGAGGGAATATCTTGCTGACTCCCACCATCGAAAAAATTACTTTCTTGTCGTCTGCCATATATCTATTATTTATTAGTTTACTTGCTATAGGGGCTTTGCAAGGCTACGAGGTTTACTTTGTGCCCGATGCTTTCACACGATAGCCACAATTGACACGTCCTTTGATAATGTTTGTTACCTTGGCCTTGATGAGTTGCTTGCGAATGGGCGAAATATGGTCAATAAAAACCTTGCCCAACAGGTGATCGTACTCGTGTTGTACGACACGAGCCAAATATCCTTCTATCACTTCATCATGCTCGACAAAGTTTTCGTCGTACCAGTGCAAGCGTATCTTCTCGATGCGGGTTACGCTCTCGTGAATACCGGGCACACTTAAGCACCCCTCTTCCGACGAGCATTTTTTTCCATCTTCCAGCACCTCGATAGTGGGATTGATAAGTGTCATCTTTACACCTGCCAGTTCGGGATAAACATCGGCTAAGGGATCTACATCTATGACAACCAATTTGATAGAACGACCTATCTGCGGAGCAGCCAAACCAATGCCTTCCGACTCATACATGGTGTCGTACATATCGGCAATGAGTTTCTGCAAGTCGGGGTATGTAGCATCGATAGGCTCGGCTACTTTGCGAATTACGGGGTGACCGTAAAGATAAACAGGGAGTATCATAATCTATTATATTTTTTACTTTCGAGATAATCTTGTAAAATAATTGTGGCACTGATTTCATCGACCAACTCTTTGTTGCGACGAGCCATGCGACGTAGGCCGGCATCAATCATGGTACGCTGCGCTATGACCGATGTGAAACGCTCATCGTATAACTCAACCTTCATCTGTGGCAGTTGCTTGTGCAGTGTATTGACAAAAGCTGTAACGTAACGCATATTTTCAGAGGGTTGGTTATTGACCTGCTTGGGCTTGCCAATGACAATGCACTCAACAGGCTCACGGGCTATATAGTCGCGAATAAAATCGAGTAACTCGCCCGACCCTACTGTAGTAAGACCATTGGCAATGATTTGCAAAGTATCGGTTACAGCAATGCCGCAACGCTTTCGTCCGTAATCTATAGCCATAATTCGTGCCATCTTGCAAAGATAATACTTTTTACCTGTAATGACAAGATTATTTTAAATTACCTACATCTTGATAAAAAAACAACGGCATATAATAGCATTGTAGATATTTTTGGTTATCTTTACGGCATAAAAACCAATCTGTGCATCGATATAAGTAGCACCAACGCCAATATCGATACACCACATAATAAAGTACAAAACATAAAAACATATAACCCAATGGTATTTAAATTTGTAATTATTTCGGACGAAGTAGAAGACTTCAAGCGAGTGATAAGAATTGACTCAGATGCAACGTTCAAAGAGTTTAACGATGCTATACTCGATTCGGTAGGATACACCCATGACCAGATGACCTCATTCTTTATCTGTGAGGACGATTGGTCGAAAGTGTCGGAAGTAACACTTGTAGATATGGGCAAAGATAGCGACGAGGATATATGGCTGATGGACTCGACACGCATAAGCGACCTTGTAGAAGATGAGGGACAACGCTTGCTCTTTGTCTTTGACTACCTCACCGATAGAGCCTTCTTCATGGAACTGCGCGAGATAATCTTTGGCGAGGAGTTGGAGCATGCGGTATGCACCAAAAAGGTAGGAGAGGCACCAGCTCAGATGGTAGACTTTGAGGAGATAGAGAAGAAATTGACTGCTCAACAAGCAGCCTCGGACGACCTTGATGCCGACTTCTATGGCACCGATGAATATGACATATCGGAGCTCGATGATGAGAGCTTCGGCAGTTATGACCCTACAATGGATTATTGATACCAAACATCGCAAATAAAGAAAACACACACATAAACCCACTATGAATAAAAATTGGATTATTATGGGTATAGCAGGCGCAGCAATGTTGTCGGCTTGTAGCACAAATGAAGCTACCCAAGAGACAGTAATCGGGAAACAAGAGATAGCCATTGAGAATGGAATTATGACTCCCGAAGTAATGATGGCATTTGGCCGAGTATCATCACCTGCAGTATCGCCCGACGGTACTCGAGTATTGTATGGTGTACAATACATCGACTATAAAGCAAATAAAGGAAACAACGAATTGTTTGTTGCCCCCATCGATGGTACCCCGGTGAAGATAACCAACACCGCACGCAGTGAGGGCAATGCGACATGGCTCGATGACAACACCATAGCATTTACTTATGCCGATGAAAATGGTGTACCTCAAGTATGGCGCATGAATGCCGATGGTACCAACCGCATTAAGATGTCGTCGATGGAACAAGGCGTTGAGGGTTTCCTCTTCTCGCCCGATCGTTCGCAAGTAATACTCATCGCCCCCATCTCATTGCACAACAAGGCTGTTGATAAATATGCCGACCTGCCCGATGCAAGTGGTCGCATCATCGACGACTTGATGTATAAGCACTGGGACGAGTGGGTAGAAGCTATCCCCCACCCTTTCTTGGCACAAGTTGAGGGTAACAGCATTATCAATCCTCGCGACATCATAGAAGGAGAGCCATACGAAGCTCCTATGCGTCCCTTTGGTGGAGCCGAGTCGTTTGCTTGGGCACCCGATGGCAAGTCTCTTGTATATACTTGTCGCAAGAAAACCGGCATGGAGTACTCACTCTCTACCAATAGCGACCTTTACCTCTATAATATAGCCGATGGCACTACCCGCAACCTCACCGAGGGCATGATGGGCTACGACACTAATCCTATCTTCTCGCCCGATGGCAACTATTTGGCTTGGACCAGCATGGAGCGTGATGGCTATGAGAGCGACAAGAACCGCCTCTTTATACTCGATATGCAAAGTGGCGAAAAGACCTATCTTACCGAGAACTTCGACTACATAGTCAATACATTTGCATGGGCACCCGATGCCAGCATGATATACTTCACAGCCCCCTATCAAGGTATGGTACACGTATTCAGCATTGCTCTCAATGGCCTTGCTATACAACAAATCACCGAGGGCTACTACGACTATGCAGCAGTATATCCTGCAGCCAACAACAACTTGGTGGCTATGCGCCATTCACTATCACAACCCGATGAAATCTACACCATCGACCTCGACACTCGCGACATCACCAATATATCACGCGAGAATGAGGCTTTGCTTGCCAGCATTGAGATGGGTAACGTAGAGGAACGCTGGATACCCACATCAGACGGCAAGAAGATGCTGGCATGGGTTGTATATCCTCCACATTTTGATGCAACAAAGAAATACCCTGCCATACTATACTGCCAAGGTGGCCCTCAAAGCCCCGTAAGCCAATTCTGGTCGTATCGTTGGAATCTCCAACTCATCGCCTCACAAGGCTACATCGTAGTGGCTCCCAACCGTCGTGGTTTGCCCGGATTTGGACAAGAGTGGCTCGAACAAATCAGCAAAGACTATGGTGGCCAAAACATGCGCGACTACTTCGCAGCAGCCGATGCCATAAAGGCCGAACCGTATGTAGATAAGATGGGTGCTGTAGGTGCAAGCTACGGTGGCTTCTCGGTATATTGGTTGGCCGGACACCATGAGAAACGTTTCGATGCATTTATTGCTCACGCAGGTATCTTCAACCTCGAGCAACAATATATGGAGACCGAGGAGATGTGGTTTGCCAACTGGGATATGGGTGGCGCACCTTGGGACAAAAATAATGCTATCGCACAACGCACATTTGCCAATTCGCCTCACCGCTTTGTTGGCGAATGGGATACCCCCATACTATGTATCCATGGCGAGAAAGACTTCCGTATCCTTGCTTCACAAGGTATGAGCGCATTCAACGCTGCCAAGTTGCGTGGCATTCCCGCCGAGTTGCTCATCTTCCCCGATGAGAACCACTGGATTCTCAAGCCCCAAAACGGCATACTCTTCCACCGCACATTTATAGGTTGGCTCGACCGCTGGTTGAAACCTGCCGAATAATGCAGCAGCTGTAATATAAGAAACGAGGCCACGAATAAGGCCTCGTTTTTTTTATCATACATAACACGCTACATATAAGAGCATTGCGATAAAAACGCAAAAATAAGAGAAAGAAAATCGTTGAAAAATTTGCACAAACAATAAGATAAACGTATCTTTGCAACGCATTTGGCAAAACGACTATGTGTCGTGCCCACAAGGAAGGATGGGTGAGTGGCTGAAACCACCAGTTTGCTAAACTGACGTACTCGTAAGGGTACCGGGGGTTCGAATCCCCCTCCTTCCGCAGAAAAGACGAAGTAACACTTCGTCTTTTTTTGTTTTAAGCCCCAACTCACAGGCTTGTATATATGTGATAATTGATGTACTTTTGCAGCAAATATGTCATAGTCATGAAGAAAAAACACATCATACTCATCGTTATAGCCATCATTGTAGCAGTCGTAGTGGCTTTCTGCGGTTACAAATACGTTACGTTGGTAAAAACGCCCATAACCTCAGCCGACACCACCATAAAAGTACATATCACGCCGGGTATGAGTCAAGACTCGCTGTGCGCAATACTTGCCGAGCAGATAGAACCATCTAAAGCTCTACAAATTGTAGAAATCATGTATAATGGCGATTATGACTACACCTCGCGCAAGGGATACTACGAGCTCAATGGAGCTACATCGATATATCATGCAGCACGCAAGTTGATGGCTGGCAGCGAGACTCCTATCAAATTTACATTCAACAACCTGCGCCTTACCAAGCAACTGATAGAGCGAGTTGATAACAATTTCTTTATGTGTGCCGACTCGCTATCGGCATTGCTCACCGACCCTCAGTTTTGCGCATCGTATGGTTTCGATACAGAAACTATCAAAGCGATGTTCCTTCCCGACACCTACGAGTTCTACTGGACTGTATCGCCACGTAGATTTGTAAAGCGAATGCACGACTACTACCAACAGTTCTGGAACGATGAGCGCAAAGCCAAGGCGCAAAATGCCGGTCTCACTCCTCTTGAGGTGTCGATATTGGCATCTATTGTAGAGGAAGAGACAGCTAAAATCGACGAAATGCCTATTGTAGCCGGACTATATATCAATCGTCTGCGTCGCAACATACCGCTACAGGCCGACCCGACAGTGAAATATGCCGTAGGCGACTTCGGGTTGCGTCGCATACTCAACAAGCACCTCAATACACCATCGCCCTACAACACCTACCTCAACATAGGACTTCCCCCGGCACCCATTCGCATACCGTCAAAAACAGCTATTGAGGCCGTACTCAATTATCGCACTCACAATTACTTATACATGTGCGCCAAAGAAGACTTCTCGGGTTATCACAATTTTGCCCGGACGCTGAGCGAACACAACCGCAACGCACAACGTTACCACTCGGCACTCAATAGGCAAGGTATCAAGTAAGTAGTAGATACACAAGATATAATTGCGCCACCAAGAAAAGAGGAACGAGGACAACAAAACGTGCGTGACGGGTTTTGTGACGAAAGAGATACATGCCTATCATCGCACCCATAGCACCTCCTATAAGGGCAACAAGAAGCAACACCCGCTCGGAGATGCGCCATGCACTATGCACTGCCTTATATTTATCTACTCCATACATTATCAATGCCACTACATTGATAAACAGCATATAGAGCAATAACAAAGTATAGAGCATACCGGGAATGTTACAACTTTATTTCATACTCACCCCAACGGCCCGCATGCAACTCCCACACCTTGTTGATACCGGCATCTTGTAACAATCGCAGCGTCTCGTAGCGACCCGACTCTATCTTATCGACATCGTGACAGTCGGAGTTTACGACCAACTTCAATCCCAACTTACGCACAAGAGGCAGCCACTCGACACCGGGGAAAATACGATTGTGCTGTTCCAAAGCCTTGGTATTGACCTCAACAAGGAAATCGCCATTTCTCAACGAATTGATGTGGTTGTAGGCCAACTCCTCATACCACGCCTCTTGCAAGATACCGGGTTCAAATTGAGACGCATTGAGAGCAATCTTGTCGGGGTGTGCCAATATATCAAAGTTGCCACATTGCACCAACAGGCGACTCTTGGTATAGAATAAATCGACAATACGACGTATATCTCCACCGAAGCACTCTTGTGCGGCATCTCTAAAGCGTTCAAAAGAGCCATCGGTACACATCCATTCGCCCCTTTCATTGGCTACAAAGTGTACACCACCTATGGTATAATCGGTAGGAAGTGTGGCATAGAATGGCATACGCGGGTTGCGTACTTCATCGAGATAGTCTATCTCCAATCCCACATACAACTCAATTTGGCCACCATACAGCGCACGCAATCGAGCAAATTCTTCAAAGTACTTTCCATAGGTATGGGGTTGCAAAGACTTGACCGGGGGCATAGGAAATGTAGTGTGCGAGGTAATACCATAGGCCGTCATGCCACAAGCAATGGCAGCCTTGACAAAATCCTCCATTGCACCACGACCATCGCAGAAGTTACAATGAGAATGATAGTTGGTATGATTGTGCTTCATAGAAATCGAATCAATGCGAAATGATTATTTAGACAATCGGTATTTATATCGTGCAAAGAGAATACCAAAGACAACAGCCACACCTATGCCAATGGCTACCGACAGATTGTAGCTGAGCGACAATCCTTCTGGCGCAAACAGAATGTAGGTCACACACACTACTGTCATGAAAAGAGCCGGTATGAGTGTAATCATATACCCCAATCCTTTGCGTTCGCGCGCCAAGAACACTGTGAGTGCCCAGAAAGTGAATACCGACAATGCTTGATTGCTCCAAGCAAAATATCTCCACAACACATTGAAGTCAATCATCATAATCACAGCCGATAATAAAAATATAGGAATGGAGACCAACAGGCGATTGCGCACCCCCGACTGGTCGATGTGCAAGAAATCGGCAGCAATGAGTCGTGCCGAGCGCATGGCTGTATCGCCCGATGTGATAGGTGCAAAAATAACACCCAACAGGGCCAAAAATCCACCCACCGAACCTAACCATGAAATTGATATTTCATTGACAAGTACAAGAGGTTTACTGCCATTGGCAGCCAAATAATCGGCCAAACCCTCGTATGAGCCGGTAAATGCGACCGCTGCTGCTGCCCATATAAGTGCCAAGATGCCCTCGGTAATCATCGCTCCATAGAACACAGGACGTGCCAAACGCTCATTTTTCAAGCAACGCGCCATAAGAGGTGATTGCGTAGCATGGAAACCCGACACAGCTCCACAAGCTATTGAGATGAACATCATGGGGAAAATGGGCAACTGATTGGCTTGCGGGTGGCGATTGTGCAAACCTTCGGTTATCTCGGGCATCGACTCAGCGTTGAAGAAAAGCATCACCAATATGCCTAAGCCCATAAATAGCAATGCGCACCCAAAGATGGGGTATATCTTACCTATCACCTTATCGATAGGCAATAATGTTGCCAACAAATAATATACAAACACCACTATCACGCACCACCAATGCAGAGGCATAATATTATTTATGGCAGCAAGCCATGAGGGCATCACACCATCGGCACCTACTGCATATTGGGTAATGATACCCGAAATGAGTTCGGCCGGATTGATAACAAACACAGCACCTACCAAAATGAGCAACAATAGCGAAAAGACACGCATGAGTTGCTTCACACCGTTACCCAATTCAGCACCTATGATTTCGGGCAAACTCACTCCGCCACGTCTCAACGACAACATACCCGACAGGTAGTCGTGCACAGCACCACCAAAGATGGAGCCAAAGACAATCCACAGATAGGCAGCCGGGCCATATAGTATACCCATGATAGCGCCAAAGATGGGGCCTAAACCGGCTATATTGAGAAACTGAATAAGGAATATACGCCATGTGGGCAACGGGATATAATCTACTCCATCGGCTTTGGTAATGGCAGGTGTGGGTCTTTGAGCATCTACTCCAAAGACTCTCTCTACTACCATGCCATAGAGAAAATATCCCGCTATAAGTGCAACTAATGCTACCAGAAACGAAACCATATTATCTACTTATTTGTTATTACTTTTTTTTGATGCCGACAAAAATACTATTTATTGTACAAACAAGTGTTGATTGCATTACTTTTTTTGGTACGAAAAGCCCATTTTTTTGCATTTTTGAAAGAACTTAAGAATTGCTGTCAAGACCCCCAAATAGCCCGTACAAGTACTCACAACCCATAAAACTTGACAAACACACATTTTTGCGACCGTATATATAGGTATTGCTCATAACTCAATACCATATATACGACTATGACAAGAGAACATTTCGACACATTGATGATTGAAAATCTACCCAATTTATCGCTATTGGCTCATCGATATGAAGCCAACAATGATGATGCAAACGACTTGCTTCAAGAAACCCTGTTGCAGATGTACGAAATGAGTGATGCATACTACGACCGCAATTTCTTTGGTTGGGGACACACCATTCTATATAATATATACCGCAATCATTTGCGAAAATTTGTCGGTTATGGTATTGAGGTGCAAAATCGCACCCCTATTGACATAGACGAATATCATGCGGCACAATACGACATCACAACAGCCATCAATAAGTTGTCGGCCAAACACCGCCTGGCCATAGAACAATACTTTGCAGGCTACCATTACACCGAGATAGCTTACCAACTTGGCACAGAAATAGGCACTGTGAAGAGTCGCATATCACGTGCTCGCAAACAACTGCAAGCAATGCTGATAGCATACCAATACACCTCATAGAGATGCAACTACGACAAAATGCACACCATAACAAGGCTTTCACATTTGGCCATACAATATTACGAATTTATACATTTTATGACAAAAAGTCGCAGCATTGTGTTAATTTTGACATTTTAACATGTTAATTTGTCAGCTATTTTTACACTTTCACTACATGGCATACGTTTTGAACTATTATAAGCGAAGGCCAACGACAACCATTCGGAGGCATAACATAAGGAATAACAAAATTAAAAAAAAATAGGAATATGAAAACAACAAGAACTTACAACAACGTATTTGATGCACTAATGGGTATGATGGAAAACGAGGCATGGATGTCGCACACAACAGGAGGTGCACTACCAGCCATCAATATTATAGACAACAATACACAATATGAGATAGAATTTGCCGTACCGGGAATGACAAAAGAAGACTTCGGCATACAAGTAGATGCCAATAATAACCTCATAGTTTCGATGGAAAAGAGTCCTAAAGCATCGACTGAGAAGCGATACTTACGCCAAGGTTTCCGCGCATCGGCATTCCGTCAAAGCATTGTTTTGCCCGAAGACATCAATCGCGATGAAATTTCGGCTCGTGTAGAGAATGGTATTCTATACATAGTATTACCCAAACTTATACCCGAGGTAGTGAAACCCGAAATTCGTACCATCGGCATAGCATAACCACTACACAACAATTAGGTAAAATAATAGAGCCGAACAGCTACGGCTCGCCATATAAGAAGAACATAAGTTAGGATTCTATTTAGTTTGGTTTGTTTGTATTTTTCAGCTTAGAGGGCGGTGACTCGTGATGAGTAGCCGCCCTCGACGATTATGTATGCCATAATATTTTCAATCACAACATCTACAAGTAACTGTAGGACAATTTATTACAAACGCATCATACCACTATTAGTCCACCCGCTACCCCAGCCCACAGCTATCGGTATGGAAGCTATAAGACACAAAAAAAGCCCGACATTGCTGTCGAGCTTTTTGAGCCTCTTGTCGGATTCGAACCAACGACCCCGAGATTACAAATCACGTGCTCTGGCCAACTGAGCTAAAGAGGCATGAGGGTAAGCTTACCACATCGCACCGCTACGACCTACTACCCTTGCTACGGTCAAGTCCTGGGGGAATTCACAGGGAGCTGGTCGTGTAGGACTTACCCGGGCACAAAGGTACTACTTTTTTTATTCTCTGCAAGCGTTTTGGTACAAAATATTTCATTTTTATCGCAATAATATTGCTAACAATCTGCCATTCAAATGCTTGCAAACAATATTTTTTTTCAAAAAAATATTATCACGACACACTATACAACCGGTCAATACCAATAAAAGCTTATATTAGCAACGAAGTAATACCTTACCTATGGGCATTACGACATTATCAGAGTTTGTTATTACGCCATTTCCCGTATTTGAAGTACAGCCATGAGCATACAAGCATCGTAGTCCAATAGACATACTCTACCGACCAGCACACAGCAACATCGGCTCGCAAATAGAAAATAATGCCATAAATGGCAAGGGCATAGAAGATGGTTGCTACTATCTCCATACCCAATGCAAGACGGGTATTGCCTGTACCCGATACAGCGTGAAACAATATACAAGCGGGTACGGCAATGAGATTAAATCCCAACATAACATACACCGACATTACCGATCCGGCCAGTATCGTTGCATTGTCGGTAAATATACTCATATATGTTTGTGGGATAAAGGCAATAACTATAATGATGGGTACAATGACGGCATAACCCATTGTGATGCAACGCCGCAATATTTGCGCCACATCGTTGGCACGTGATGCTCCCATGGCATTACTGACCAGTGTACTTGCCGTAGATGCAAAGGCTATAATAGGCATAAATATAAGCGACGAGCCACTACGTACAATGTTGGTTATGGCAAGTTGTTCTTCGCCCAGATGCTCTATAGCCAGGAAGAAAACAAACCATACGGCATGCGTAAGGAAGTTCTGTATCATAGTCCACACAGAAAGAGACAAGATACCCTGTATAATACTGGGGGAGAAATGAATACGGCCACTCAATCCATATCGTTTCAAATCTACTTTGGCAAGGGCGTAAACAACAAACTGCAACATGGCCAAGGCCTCGGCCAATACCGATCCCAATGCAGCTCCTGCAATGCCCATAGCCGGAATACCAAAAGCACCAAAGACAAAGATGTAGTTGAATACGACATTAGAGAGGGTGAGTATTATGGAGTTCCATATCAATACACCGGTGCGGGTAATGCCCACAAAGAAGGCTCGAAACATCACACTCACAGCCGAGAAAAGCAACCCCCATATGCGCCAATCAAGATAATCGATACAAGCATCATATATGTTGGCCGAGGAGACTATCGCCGAGAGCAGGTGGGGCGACAACCACTTGGATAGGAGCACAAGCAAAGCAGCTACGCCCAACAAGAACAAGACGCCCTGCACCACAATATTGCCTATCTTATCATACTTGCCCTCACCATTGCGACGCCCAATAAAAATCTGAGCACCTACACTGAAACCAAAGACTGCCATGTATATCGTAAGGTAATATACCGATACGAGTGCAGTAGCACCCAACTCTATCTCACCCACGCGACCCATATAGGCAGTGTCGGTAACATTGATGAGAGTCTGCATCATGAGACTGATGAGAATAGGATAAGCTATATGCCAAATGTCGCGATATTTATACATAGCAGTTATAGAGAATTATGAAATAGCAGTATAATACAAAAAACACACAGGCTCACCCTCGGGTTGCGAGAGGCGAGCCTATAATATTTATAAGGGAGTTATACCAGTTTGTTGGTTTGGCTATCGGGGAATACCACCTTAGGCTCAAATGTACGAGCTTCCTCAGCGTCTATCCAAGCATAAGCCATGATGATAACTATATCGCCGGGTTGCACCAAACGAGCAGCAGCACCATTGAGGCACACTACCCCCGAACCACGTTCGCCACGAATGACATAAGTCTCAAAACGCGCGCCATTGTTATTGTTTACAATCGACACCTTTTCGTTGGCAATTATGCCGGCAGCGTCCATCAAGTCCTCATCGATAGTAATGCTACCAATATAATTGAGATTGGCTTGCGTTACGGTAACTCGATGTATCTTAGACTTTACAACTTCTATATACATTGCAAATATTTTTTGTGTGTATGTTGTTACTAATTATCTATCAAGGACGACGATAAGCAATGTTATCGATAAGACGTACCTCGCCATTATACACAGTGATACAACCTACAATATAGTTGCTATCGCTCCACTCCTTGATAGGTTGTAGAGAGAGGCCATCAACAATTTCGTAATACTCGACACGCATCTCGGGCACTGCATTGATAGCATCAACTACAAATTGTATTGTTTGCTCCACGGTGTGATCGTGTGCAAAGGTAACACTTTTAAATAAAGTTTCGGCAATGCGAGGCGCATTTCTTCTTTGTTCGGCAGTAAGACGTGTATTACGGCTACTCAAAGCAAGGCCATCGGCCTCACGAACTATGGGGCAAGCTATAATCTCAATGTCGAAATTGAGCTGCGCTGCCATAGCACGTATAACTGCGATTTGTTGAAAATCTTTCTCACCGAAATAGGCTCTATGAGGCGCCACCATAGCAAACAACTTGCTCACGATTTGAGCTACCCCGTTGAAATGGCCTGGGCGATAACGTCCCTCCATCACTTCTGCCACAGCTCCCAACTGAAATACACGCGTATCGGGCTCGGGATACACCTCCTCGACCGAGGGTGTAAATACATAAGTACAGCCGGCCTTCTCAAGCATAGCACAATCGGCTTCGGGAGTGCGGGGATACAACTCGAGGTCGCGCTTATCATTAAACTGTGTAGGATTGACAAAAACACTGACAACAGTTATGTCGTTCTCGGCCACACAACGCTCAACGAGCGAAATATGTCCTACATGCAAGGCCCCCATTGTGGGCACCAGACCTATCTTTTTTCCTTCACCGCGGGCTTTTGACACCAATTCTTGCAACGCGGCAACTGTAGTAATTCTTTCCATGACTCAATAATGATTGTTAAATCGATGCAAAGGAAATAAATAAACTACAAACAGCGAAACATAAAAGCAATAAAATTTAGAGAAAGTAGCATTATTTGCAGGGCAGAAGGCCTAATAATTACAAAAAAACGATATTTCGCAATGTTAAGTCTGGTAAAATTTGGACGATTAAGCAATTTTTTTTATTATCTTTGCATCGGTTACGTGTCTGCTACCCCAAGAGACACATAGACAAACAGCAACAAAAGAGTCATGAGCAAAGCAAAAGTCTTATTTATAGCCCAAGAGATGATGCCTTATATGCCCGAGAACGAACTATCGAAGGTTTGTCGCGAGCTTCCCCAAGGCATACAAGAAAGAGGTCACGAGATACGTGTATTTATGCCCAAATATGGCAATATCAATGAACGCCGTAATCAGTTACACGAAGTAAAACGGCTCTCGGGTATGAATTTGATTATTGATGATACCGATCACCCTCTTATCATCAAAGTAGCCTCTATACAATCGGCCCGTATGCAGATATACTTTACCGACAACGACGACTATTTCCAACGTCACATAGGCGAGATAGCCGACGAGGCCAACCGCGAGGATAACGATGAGCGTAGCATCTTCTTTGTACGCAGCGTAATGGAGACCGTAAAGAACTTCCGCTGGGAGCCCGATATCATTCACTGCCATGGCTGGCTATCATCATTGGGTCCTATTTACACCAAGAAGTCGTATGCCGACGATCCTTGCTTCCGCAACTCCAAGGTAGTAATATCGTTATACGACAACGCTTTCACTCGCCCCTTCGATGCACGTTTTGCCGAAAAAATAATCTTCCGTAATATCACACCTGCCGACATACCCTTTGCCGCAGGCCAAGAAATAGATTATATCACACTCAGCAAGTTTGCCATCGACTATGCCGATGGAGTTATAGCCGGTAGTGAAAATGTAGATCAGTCACTCATCGACTATGCTATAGAAAAAGGTAAATTGTTCCTCCCCTATCAACCCGAAGAGACACGCAACGATGCCATAGACAACTTCTATGAGCAGGTGTGGAACAATAACAACCAATAAAATAAAGGTCAAATAATGAAATTACTGAAATATCTGGCTGTTATATGCAGTTGTCTGTTCATAACAGCCTGTGAAGACGAGATAAGTACCATTGGATCGTCGCTCAATGAGTCGACTATTGAGATTACCGTCGATTCTACCTTTGTCAAGCTCAATGGCAAGTCGGTCTTTACCGATAGCATCTTGGGTCGCACCACCGACCCCCTTATAGGCAACTTGACAGTAGAAGGATACGGCACATTGCGCACAGGCTACCTCACACAGTTTATGCCTACACTCAATGTCGATACCACCGATGTTACACCCAACACACTCGACTCCATCAAGCTCTACCTCAACTATTACGACAAAGACCTTACCGGCGACTCGTTGGCTCCGATGGTGCTTGATGTATATCGCCTAAGCAAGACTGTAAAAAGTCCTCTTTACACCAACCTCGACCCTACCGAGTACTACTCGCCCAACGATCTATTGGCCAGCACAACATTTGGTAGCTCGACAGAGGGTTTTATCGACAAGAACAACAGTACCGAAACCGAGACACTTACCTACAAACGCATATCGGTGCATCTACCCATAGAGTTGGGACTTGAACTCTTCAATCAATACAAGAAAGATCCCGAAGTATTCTCCATGCCATCGGAGTTTGCCAAGTACTTCCCCGGCATATACATGAACATCTCTTATGGCAATGGTCGCATGATCAATATCAAAGGTATCTTTATGACCATGCACTATCGCGCCATCGATGCCGAGGGCAAGATAGACACACTCTCCTACAACTACTTGGGTGTAACCCCCGAGGTAAGTAGTATCAACCACTTCTCACTCACCCCCGATGAGAGTTTGTTACAAAAGGTTCAAGAGGGTAACACATCGGGTAGCAAGGTGATAGCACAATCGCCGGTAGGATATATGCCCATCATACACTTCCCCGCACAGAATATCATCAACAAGTACAACGAGAAAATCGAAGAAACCTCTAAGATACAGAACATTCTCAACTTCCTCTCTTTTACCATTCCGGTGGTAAAAGATGCCAACAATCGTTTAGACCCGCCCGAGCATTTGTTGTTTATCAGAGCCTCGCAGGTCAAAGACTTCTTCGAGCAGAAGTTGCTACCCGACGACATCAATACAATATATGCCACCTACAACAAGGAGAAAGGCGTATATGACTTTGGCAACATCAGTAGCTACATACGCAGCATCTTGCAACGCGAAGATCCTACAGTAACCGAAGATGATGAAACCATAGCACTCATACCCGTACAGGTACTCACCGAGACCACTACATCGTACTACAACACCACTACATCGGTAGTGAGCGTTACGCCCTACAGCGCATCACCCACTATCGTAGAGTTGGATTTGTCGGGTGCTCAAATCAAGATTATCTATACCACTCAGAAGTCAAACTACTAACCGACAAGACTCCCTGACGGAAGATACAATAAATATACCATCGCACAATAAGCCACAATAGCTCAGTCGGTAGAGCATTTCATTCGTAACGAAAAGGTCGTGGGTTCGAGTCCCACTCGTGGCTCTCCACCCGGCCGGTAGTCAATGATTACCGGCCGGGGGCATTTTTGGGGGATATAAATAAACATATTCACATAAAATAATACTTCAAAAAAGAGGGTATATCATAAAAATCACTACATTTGTGTATTACGTAGGAATATCACATACAATGCCATGAAGATAGAACTGCCTCAACACAAATCGTCAAAGCAAACGCAACACGCCAACGTGTTGCAAACACTGACCGTCATAGGAGCCAACGGCGCAGGCAAAAGCCGATTTGGCGATGATATAGCCCGCAGATGCAATGGGCATGTATTCAGTATATCGGCACTCAAAGCCCTCTTTGTCAATCCCGACAAAGAGAAAGTCATAGGCAACACCATCACCGACCTGTACAACCAATTGCAAAACCGTACAACTTACAAGATAGAGGCCGTAGGTACCGAGTTTGAGCGACTGATGTATATGCTCATGTATGAGGAGTTTACCAACGTAATATCATACAAGCAAAGCTCCGACAAACATGGAGAACTGCCCACTACCAAGCTCGACCGCGTACAACGTTTGTGGGAAAGCATCTTTACCCACAACAAGATGCTACGAGTAGCCGGCAGCCTGAGCATCATTGGCAACAGCGACTCACGCCCCTACGCTCCCACCCGCCTCAGCGATGGAGAGAAGACCGTATTCTACCTGCTTGCATCGGTATTGTATGCCCAGGAGAACGATGTAATAATGGTACAAGACCCCGAGGTATTCTTGCACCACTCTATCATGAAATCGGTTTGGGACACAGTAGAGCAACTACGCCCCGACTGCACCTTTGTATATCTCACTCACGACTTGGAGTTCGCCGCCTCGCGCACCGATAGTACTTGCGTTTGGGTGAAATCGTACGATGCCGAACTGCAAGTGTGGGACTACGAGATATTGCGTAGCCCCGACGAACTGCCCGAGGACGTATATCTCGACCTATTGGGTAGCCGCAAGCCTATCTTGTTTATTGAGGGAACCGACAGCCGCAGCATCGATGTAAAGCTCTACACACTACTATATCCCGAATATACGGTGAAGCCCTTGGGAGGTTGCTCGAAGGTAATAGAAACAACCCGCACATTCAACGACCTGAAGAGTTTTCACCACATCGAGTCGCATGGTATAGTCGATCGCGACCGTCGCACCAACAGCGAGGTCGATTCACTACGACAACGCAACATATCGGTCCCCGAGGTTGCCGAAATAGAGAACCTACTGCTCATAGAGCCGGTCATTCGCATGGTAGCACGTCGCATGGGACTCAACGCCAACAACACATTCGATACCGTTCGCACCAACATTATCAATATGTTTAACGAGGAGCTGGAGACACAGGCTCTACTGCACACACGCCATCGCACCAAACGCGAGATAGAATGCTTCATAGACCGTCGTTCGGCCAATATTGATGCTTACGAGGAACATATACGCACCCTCACAGCCGATTGCACACCACGCAAACGTTATGACGACCTTTGTACCAAGTTCCGCAATTACGTAGCACAACGCAATTACAGCAAGATACTGCGAGTATATAACCAAAAGGCCATGTTGCCCAATTGCGGCATAGTGCAACTATGCGGATTTGCCAACAAAGACAAGTACCTGAAGTATATCCTTGCCATCTTGCGCGAGGAGAGCCAAGACTCGACCACCCTGCGCCAAGCCATGCGCGAAGTTGTAGGCGTGGTGTGATACATTAAAGCCAATAGATTAAAAGAGAAGAGCGAACGCCTTATCAGTGTTCGCTCTTGTCTTTTTATCTTTTTTGCACTACTAAAATTTAACACAAATACCCGCGCCCAAACATTTGTCATTGGTTAATTGATTGTTTATGCTACAGGCATTTACAGCCAAATGGTCTGTTATATCATATTCATAAAGATTAGTCACAGTAAGAGCTTCTGCCGAATCAATCTTGCGTTGTCCAATCCACGCAATACCACCTCCGAGAAGCAGTCCAACACCTGCGCCAACACCTCCAATCCAAACTTCTCCTGTTAAAGCTCCGGCGGCAATACCACCACCCAAACATAAAGCCCCTACCACAAATCCTAAAGTCCGTATTGTTTTGCCCGAATTTATCATATCTTGTTGCTTCAAGTAAACAGAGTTATCAATACCTCTCGAAATGTTATTACCCGATTTTGTCACACTTGATGAAATATTACTGCTTGCATTATCTATACTTTGCGCAACATCTGACTTTTCCTTTACATAGTTTTCAAACACGTCTTTTGTACCATTTTCATAATTAATTGCCAAAATCTTTTCTTTAGACATTGTATAAGTGGGACCGTCTATATTATCAAATTTCTTATACCGAATAGTTGTTTCTGTAACTTCTACTACTTTGGCATTCAACAGACTACCATCTTTCAACACTACAACATCTTGAGCATTAGCACTTACGGCAAGCATCATCATTACCGCAAACAAATAAAAAATCTTTTTCATAATTTATAAACAGACTCCGTAGCACCCCCATTACGGACATATATTAAAAAAAAGAAAGTGTGGAGATGCTCGTTTATCTAACAATGGGCATTTGGCGTAGCCTCGACGAAAATAAACAATACTCCACACTCGTATAGTATGGAGTAGGTACAGAACGTACCGACATAACATACCGATACAAGTGATGTAAGCATTCGTTATCCTTTCGTCTAAAATCGCCAAATTTCATTGTTAAGGATTAGCGAAACACTTTCACTAATAAATATGTTCACTGAAGAATGACTTCAGTAGTACAAATGTATTGAAACAATTTTAATTATACAAATTTGCTCATACTGTATCGTCCTAAAAAAGTGTTACAGGATTTGATACAAAAATAATCAAAGTTTTCTAAAAGACAACACGGCGCGCCGTGTTGTCTTTTTTCGTTCTGTAAGTTACAATCTCTTTCATGCATTGGCGATGCATCTCATCGGGCGTAAGCATACCGCACGATAAGTGTGGTCGCAGTTCATTATATATCGCCACACTTTGAGCTACTATCCGCTGCTGCATACCTAAATCACACTCCAATTCCTCCAATAAAAACTCATGTTTTATAGT
>JAFQRE010000030.1 GCA_017410245.1 Bacteroidaceae bacterium | reverse complement strand
CGTTGTATATCTTTATTTTTTTCTTTTTCTCTGTTTATAAAGACAAACTCTAAGTCCTTTTTCTTTTCCTTAGCTCGGGTTAAACTTGACGTGACTCGTACTTACGTCTTCAATATATCTTGCGATATATCCCGTTCTGTACTTATTGTCTCTCTTTTATTGTTCCAATGATCTCTTGTTTTTTTCTTCGCCTCGCTCGAGAAGCGAAAGTGGTGCAAAGATAATACCTTTTTGTTTTATGTTCCAAATTTTTTAGGAACTTTTTTCAAAAAAATTTTTTCTTCGCTCGCAATCCGAGGCTCTCCCCGTTTGCGTGTGCAAAGGTAGACATTATTTCGCATTCCAAAATATTTTTATCACTTTTTTCCTCTTTTATTCATGCAATCGTTTGCAACAGCGCCTTTATACATATATTATAATATACTGAAACTGAATATGCGCGATTATCGAGGATTGCTCATTTGCTTGATATACTCTTCCAGTGATACCATTCCCATAGAGGAACGTCGGGCATTGACATTCTCAATATCCTCTATCTCGGACGGCACAAATATCCCATTGTCATTGATTGTTCCTTGCGAACCATACACCTGGGGCTTCCCCGACCAACATGCAATGCGATCCTGCATAACGGCTACCAGTTCACCTCGTAATAGGCCTTTACGGGCTGCTGCAATAAACTTGGGTAAATAGTGTTTTTGTAATTCAAGACTACTGTGCTGTATTACTACCCACAAGACCTCGTTTTCTTCACCGAATATGAGTGGATAATTATCTAAGATGTCACATACTCTTACAAGGTTGATGCTATCATTACGCAATATCTCAGCAGCGATACTAACATGTAACGCTGTATCTTGAGGGGAATTGTGCCATGCTTCTACTATTCTTTCGCGAGGCTCCTGATCTAAGCGAAGTATTTCTTTGAGTTCATTCTTAATGGTATTGATTACTCGTCGCGATTCTACTTCCTGTCCTAATTTATAATTTTCTATGATAGTTTCGCGTCGAGAATCGACCCAATGAGATAATATGTCGATTGAAGAATAATCCAATAAATGAGGCTTATTGGCCCAATAATCGGGTCTAAAACCCAACTTTGAGGTTCTCTTGGTGGCCGATTGGTATATATTCAAGCATGCCATGGGCTCTGTCCCATAAGTTAACTTATCTACTACAATAAGAGTTTTAAATCGTTGATCTACATAGGCATTAGAATATATTTGACTATCGGTTCGGCTTTCATTATAAACATCATTATCCCATACCCACATGGTGTAGGGTTTATCATCGGCAAGATTGTATGTAACGGCGCGAGGTTTCACATCGACATATTGTACCGGAAGTTTCACCCACATCGTATTTTCGGACGGAATATAGAAGCATACTCTTGCACCTCCCAACCCGCACGTTGTAAGAATGCGGCTGATGTACTCGGCCGAACCGGGATACGACAGCAACGAATCGATATTACTTATAATCGTAGCATCATAAGACGGCATGTGATTACCGAGGGTAAATTGCAATGTCGAATCGGCATTAACTATATTACCGGTAGTAGTACTTACCCTCCACACTTCATCGGCAAAAGATACTTCCCGCAAACTTCGGCATGAAACTATACCCAAGGAGATACCGAGCACACATATTAATAGTATGTATCGCACAAGCTTAGTATTCATAATCGAGTGTAAAATATTTGAATAATCATAATTTCATTAAAAGCAGCGTAGCTGCAAGGCATAATATGCTCCAATATTTTCAAAATTGGTAGATGGTCAAATATCCATGCTATATTCTATCGCCTTAATCTCAACGTGATTAATTTATAGCCGTACTTACCTGAAAAACAAAAGTGAGCCCAATAAATCAGGCTCACTTTCATAAGATAACTCTTTATTTTATTACTCAGCTGCGGGAGCCTCAGGAGCTTCAACAGCGGGAGTAGCAGTCGATTTCTTAGAACGACGTGTGCGAGGAGCCTTCTTCTCGGCTTTCTCTTTGAGCATGTTTTCGTTGTAATCTACCAACTCGATCAAGCAAGTTGCAGCATTATCACCAAGACGGTGACCAGTTTTGAGGATACGAGTGTAACCTCCGGGACGGTCGCCAACTTTAGCAGCAACTTCTTTGAACAACTCAGTTACAGCATATTTGTTTTGAAGGTAGCTGAAAACTACACGACGTGAAGCAGTAGTGTCTTCTTTGGCTTTAGTAATGAGGGGTTCTACGTACACTCTCAAAGCTTTGGCTTTTGCCAATGTTGTGAAGATTCTTTTGTGGAGAATCAACGAAGATGCCATGTTTGACAAAAGTGCATCGCGGTGAGCTTTTGTACGACCCAAATGGTTGAATTTTTTATTATGTCTCATCGTTTTACTCTTTATCTAATTTATACTTAGAGGTATCCATACCAAATGAGAGGTTAAGTCCTGCCAACATCTCATCGAGCTCGGTAAGTGATTTCTTACCAAAGTTGCGGAACTTGAGGAGGTCGGTTTTGTTGAAAACAACCAACTCGCCAAGTGTCTCTACATCGGCCGACTTCAAGCAGTTGAGCGCACGAACTGAGAGGCCCATATCGACGAGCTTCTTTTGCAAGAGCTGACGTGTACGCAATACTTCTTCATCGAACTCTTCGCTACCATCGGTATCAGAAGTTTCGAGAGTAATTTTCTCATCAGAGAAAAGCATGAAGTGGTGAATAAGAATTTTAGCAGCTTCTTTAAGCGCCTCTTTGGGGTGGATAGAACCGTCAGTTGTAATTTCTATAGTAAGTTTCTCGTAGTCGGTCTTTTGCTCTACACGGAAGTCTTCGCGAGCATACTTAACGTTGCGAATAGGTGTAAAGATAGAGTCGATTGCAATAACATCGATAGCATCGTTGGGGTTACGGTTTTCATCAGCAGGAAGATAACCGCGACCTTTGTTGATAGTAAGCTCGATATTAAAACTTGCATTGGCATCGAGATGGCAAATTACCAATTCGGGGTTAAGGACTTCAAAACCTGTAAGAGATTTGCTAATCTCACCAGCTTTGAATACATCTGTACCCGACACGCAGATAGATACTTTCTCGTTCTCGATTTCCTCAACTATTTGTTTAAATCTCACCTTTTTGAGGTTAAGAATGATGTTAGTAACATCTTCTATAACACCAGGAATAGAAGAGAACTCGTGTTTAACACCATCAATGCGAATTGATGTGATAGCAAAGCCTTCGAGCGAGTTAAGGAGAATACGACGGAGAGCGTTACCGATGGTAACAGCGTAACCGGGCTCCAAAGGACGGAATTCGAACTTACCAAAGAAGTTATCCGCCTCAAGCATCAATACTTTGTCAGGTTTTTGAAATGCTAAAATTGCCATTTGACTACTTATTATTTAGAATACAACTCAACGATCGCTTGTTCCTTAATGTTCTCGGGTATATCGGCACGCTCGGGGAGGTGCAAGAATTTACCACTCTTAGTAGCTTCGTCCCACTCAATCCAGGGATATTTGCTGTGGTTGAAACCAGCCAAAGAATCGGCTATAACCTCGAGAGACTTAGATTTTTCGCGAACACCGATAACTTCACCGGGCTTCACAGAGTAAGAAGCGATGTTAACAACTTTACCGTTTACAACGATGTGACGGTGGAGCACCAATTGACGAGCAGCAGCACGAGTGGGAGCGATACCCAAGCGGAATACTACGTTGTCGAGACGTGCTTCGAGAAGTTGAAGCAGAACCTCACCGGTGATACCTTTCTTACGAGAAGCTTTCTCGAAGAGATTGCGGAATTGTTTTTCAAGTACACCATAAGTGTATTTGGCTTTTTGTTTCTCACGAAGCTGTAGACCATACTCCGATGTTTTACGGCGTTTGTTTACGCCATGTTGGCCGGGAGGATAGTTCTTCTTAGAGAGGACTTTGTCGGGGCCATAGATAGCTTCGCCAAATTTGCGAGCGATTTTGGTTTTAGGTCCGGTATATCTTGCCATTTCTAAAAGTTTTAAATTTTGAATTTTGTCTCGAACCGAGAAGAGTGCAGCCGCGATTGCAGAGAGGAGATTAGTGCAATCTATTCACTATTCGGGATTCTGTTACTAAATACTGAGTTTGTTATTATACTCTTCTTCTTTTGGGAGGGCGACAACCGTTGTGGGGCAGCGGAGTTACGTCGATGATCTCTGTAACTTCAATACCTGCACCGTGGATTGTACGGATTGCAGACTCACGACCGTTACCGGGTCCTTTCACATAGGCTTTTACTTTACGCAAGCCGAGGTCAAATGCGATTTTTGCACAATCTTGTGCTGCCATTTGAGCAGCATAAGGAGTGTTTTTCTTTGAACCGCGGAAGCCCATTTTACCAGCCGATGACCAAGAGATGATTTGACCTTCGCCATTGGCAAGTGATACGATGATGTTGTTGAACGAAGAGTGGATATGTGCTTGTCCTACTGCATCGACCTTAACATTCCTCTTCTTTGTTGCGACTGTTTTTTTTGCCATAGTTACTTATTATTTAGTAGCTTTTTTCTTGTTAGCAACTGTTTTCTTCTTACCCTTACGTGTACGGGCATTATTTTTGGTGCTTTGGCCACGTACAGGCAAACCGATACGGTGACGAATACCACGGTAGCAACCGATATCCATCAAACGTTTGATATTGAGCTGTACTTCTGTACGGAGATCACCTTCTACTTTATACTCGGCACCGATGATCTCACGAATCTTAGCAGCCTCGGCATCAGTCCAATCTTTCACCTTGGTTGCTTTGTTTACGCCGGCTTTGTCCAAAATGGTTTTTGCGGCGCTACGACCTATACCGTATATATAGGTCAAGGCTATTTCGCCTTGCTTGTTTTGAGGCAAGTCTACACCAACAATTCTTACTGCCATATTATATTACTTTATTTGATTTTGCAAAAATAATAAAATTATCCCTGACGTTGTTTATATTTGGGATTTTTCTTGTTAATTACATATAAGCGACCTTTGCGACGTACGATTTTGCTGTCGGCGGTACGCTTTTTGATAGATGCTCTTACTTTCATGTCGTTATATATTTTTTATTTGTATCTAAAAGCAATTCTTCCTTTGGTGAGATCGTAGGGCGACATCTCAACTCTCACTTTGTCGCCAGGCAGAATGCGAATGTAGTGCATACGCATCTTACCCGAGATGTGTGCGGTTATCTCATGTCCGTTTTCGAGTTCTACACGGAACATAGCGTTAGATAACGCTTCTACGATGATACCATCTTGTTCTATTGCAGCTTGTTTTGCCATATAATTATTGTGCTTAAATACGGTTTTCTCCTAAAACTTCTTCGATATAATCGAACGACGATAAAATCTCGGCCTGGCCATCGGTTATAGCGACAGTGTGTTCATAGTGCGCCGAAGGCTTGCGATCGCGAGTACGCGCTGTCCAACCATCACGTTCAATTACCACATTGCGCGATCCGAGGTTAATCATAGGCTCAATGGCGATGCACATACCTTTTTTGAGCAAAGGACCACAACCACGACGGCCATAATTGGGCACCTCAGGATCTTCGTGTAGCTTGCGACCTATTCCGTGTCCTATAAATTCGCGGACAACAGAATAACCACGAGCTTCGCAATATGTTTGCACAGCGTTAGAAATATCTCCTATGCGATTTCCGGCTACAGCTTTTTCTATGCCTTGATACAACGACTCTTTGGTTGTTTGCAAGAGAGCCATTACATCAGGGGCAACTTGCCCAACCGGGAATGTATAGGCCGAATCGCCGTTATACCCTTTTACTATCGCACCGCAATCGACCGATACTATATCGCCATCGCGAAGCACATAGCTTGAGGGAAATCCGTGAACAATGTTTTCATTGACCGAGATACACAAGGTAAAGGGAAAACCGCCATAACCTTTGAAGCCCGGTATGCCACCATTGTCGCGGATAAATTGTTCGGCAATCTGGTCGATGCGGAGAGTGGTAATACCAGGGGCTATCCACCGGGCTACTTCGCCCAGTGTTTTGCCCACGAGAGTATTAGCTTCTCGCATCAGCGCTATTTCTTCGTCCGTTTTAAGATAAATCATCTTTACGCTAATTAATAGCCTGCGCGACCTTTAATTTTACCCGACTTCATGAGACCATCGTAGTGGTGCATCATGAGGTGACTTTCTATTTGTTGCAAAGTATCGAGCACTACACCTACCAAGATGAGCAATGAAGTTCCGCCAAAGAATTGAGCGAACTCTGCGCTAACACCTGCAGCTTGTGCAAAGGCGGGAAGTATAGCTACAATTGCAAGGAAGAATGAACCCGGCAATGTGATACGCGACATAATAGAATCAAGATATTCGGCAGTTTTCTTACCAGGTTTTACACCAGGAATGAAACCATTATTACGTTTCATGTCTTCGGCCATTTGAGTAGGTTGCACTGTGATGGCTGTGTAGAAGTAGGTAAAGGCAATAATCAGAATAGCGAAGATTGCGTTGTACCAGAATCCTGTCATCGACATGAACGAACGGAAGAATGCTGAACTTGCAGCCTCGGCATTGAATCCGGCAATGGTAATAGGAATAAACATGATAGCTTGTGCAAAGATAATAGGCATAACACCTGCAGTATTAACCTTGAGGGGTATATACTGTCTTGCACCACCATATTGTTTATTACCTACAATACGCTTGGCATATTGTACGGGAACTTTGCGTACACCTTGTACAAGCATGATAGCCAAAGCGATGACCAAAAGGAGGAATACTATCTCGACCAAGAAAATAACCAAACCACCTTGTTGCGAAGTAAAACGGTTGGTAAATTCTTGAGCCAAGGCCAAGGGAAGACGTGCTATAATACCAATGAGAATGATAAACGAAATACCGTTACCCAAACCTCTGTCGGTAATGCGCTCGCCCAACCACATGATGAACATACTGCCGGCAGCAAGTACGATAGTAGAAACTACCAAGAACGACCAACCTTCGGGGAAGGCAGCACCCATTTGTACACGCAAGTTGACAAGATAAGCGGGACCTTGCAACAAAAGAATGAGCACTGTGAGGTAACGAGTATATTGGTTGAGTTTCATACGACCGCTTTCGCCTTCACGTTGCATTTTTTGGAACGAAGGCAAAACCATACCAAGCAATTGTATCACAATAGAAGCAGTAATGTAAGGCATGATACCCAAAGCAAAGATAGAAGCATTTGAGAAAGCACCACCCGAGAACATATCGAGCAGTTGCATCAAGCCACCACTGGTTTGTGAACGCAAGGCGTCGAGCTGAAGCGGATCGACACCGGGAAGGACCACGAATGATCCTACCCGATATACGAGTACCAAAAGGATAGTCGAAATAATTCGCTTACGCAAATCCTCGATTTTCCAAATATTTTTTAAGGTTTTAATAGCTCCCATTTTTATTAGAGTTTAACAGCTGTTCCACCAGCGGCAACAATAGCAGCTTCGGCAGTCTTAGAGAAGGCGTGTGCTGTTACTGTGAGGGCTACTGAAATAGCACCGTTAGCAAGAATTTTAATACGTTGTTTTGATGAGGTAAGACCAGCATCTACAAGAGTTTGTACATCGATAGCTTGCAAGTTACGACTCGCGGCGAGAGCTTGAAGAGTATCGAGGTTGATAGCCTTGTATTCAACACGATTGATATTCTTGAAACCAAATTTGGGAACACGACGTTGCAAAGGCATTTGACCACCTTCGAAGCCGATTTTGTTTTTGTAACCCGAACGTTGCTTAGCACCTTTGTGACCACGGGTAGAAGTACCACCCATGCCCGAACCGGGACCACGACCGATGCGTTTACGAGAGAAGGTAGAACCTTCAGCGGGTTTTAAGTTACTCAAATCCATATTAGTGATGATTTAAAAGTTCGGTGGATAAAAATTAGTCAACGATAGCAACCAAATGTTTTACTTTGGCAACCATGCCAAGTATAGCGGGAGTAGCATTGTGCTCAACAACACGTCCCATACGAGTCAAACCAAGAGCATCGAGAGTGCGACGTTGGTTAACGGGGCATTTGATTCTACTTTTTACTTGTTTGATTTTGATAGTTTCCATTGTGTACTCCTCCATTAGCCTTTAAAGACTGTTTCCATCGATACTCCACGGTTTTGAGCCACCATTTGAGCATCTCTCAACTCTGCCAAAGCTGCAATTGTAGCTTTAACCAAGTTGTGGGGGTTAGACGAACCTTTTGACTTAGCAAGCACGTCGGTTACACCAACGCTTTCCAATACGGCACGCATCGCACCACCGGCTTTAACTCCGGTACCGTGAGAAGCGGGCTTAATGTATACTCGCGCACCACCAAATTTGGCGTATTGATCGTGGGGGATAGTACCTTTGAGTACGGGCACTTTGATGAGGTTTTTCTTGGCTGCTTCTACACCTTTGGCAATAGCAGCAGTTACTTCACCGGCTTTACCGAGACCCCAACCCACAATTCCGTTTTCGTTACCAACAACTACGATGGCCGAGAAAGTGAAGGTACGACCACCCTTTGTTACTTTGGTAACACGGTTGATAGCGACCAAACGGTCTTTGAGTTCGAGGTCGCTAGTTGATTTTACTCTGTTATTTTTAACTGCCATAATAATTAAAATTTAAGTCCACCGTTACGGGCGGCATCAGCCAATTCTTTAATTCTTCCGTGATAGAGGTAACCGTTACGGTCGAAAACGACAGTAGTGATACCAGCTTCTTGTGCTTTCTTGGCAATTTCGGCACCTACTTGAGCAGCTTGCTCTTTCTTATTGCCAGCCTCGATAGCACGAGATGAAGCGGCAACAAGAGTTTTTCCAGCTACGTCGTCGATAAGTTGTACGTAGATTTGCTTATTGCTTCTGAAAACAGTCATACGGGGACGTTGGGCAGTACCCGAGATTCTACCGCGAATACGCGTTTTTATCTTCAGTCTTCTTTCTATTTTCGTTGTCATGATAATACCGTTTTACATGTTTTACTTAGCACCTGCCGATTTACCAGACTTACGACGAACGATCTCGCCAGCAAAGCGAATACCTTTACCTTTGTAGGGTTCGGGTTTACGCAATGAACGAATCTTGGCGCAAACTTGACCAAGGAGTTGCTTGTCGTAAGACTCCAATGTAATCATGGGGTTCTTATTTCTCTCTGTCTTGGCTTCAACCTTAATCTCGGCGGGGAGTTTGATGATAACAGAGTGTGAGAAACCGAGAGAAAGCTCGAGTACTTGACCGTTGCTTTGAGCGCGGTAACCAACACCTACCAACTCCATTTCTTTCTTGTAACCTTCCGAAACACCAACAACCATATTGTTGATAAGTGCGCGATACAAGCCATGTAAAGAGCGGTTTTCTTTTTCATTATCGGCGCGCAAAACTTCTACGCGACCGTCTTCAACTTTAACAGTGATAGAAGGCGCTACTGCTTGTTTGAGTTCACCTTTGGGACCCTTAACAGTAACAACGTTTTCGCTGTCAACAGCTACAGTTACTCCGGCGGGGAGAGCTATGGGCAATTTTCCTATTCTACTCATAATAATTCCTCCTGAAGATTAATAGATGAAACACAATACTTCGCCACCTATTTTCAACTCACGGGCTTCCTTGTCGGTCATAACGCCCTTAGAAGTAGAGAGGATAGCTATACCCAAACCATTCAATACACGAGGCATATCTTTGTAGCCAGTGTAACGACGCAAACCAGGTGTAGAAACGCGCTCAAGTTTCTTGATAGCGTTTACCTTGTTTACCGGATCATACTTCAAGGCAATCTTTATAGTGCCTTGTACGCCTTCTTCTACAATCTTGTAATTCAAGATGTAACCTTTTTCAAAAAGGATTTTGGTGATTTCCTTCTTCAAGTTCGAAGCGGGCACCTCAACGACTCTGTGTTGAGCCTTGATGGCGTTTCTCACTCGGGTGAGGTAATCTGCAATAGGATCTGTCATAATTGTTTTGTTTTAAATTGATCTGGACTTCCAGACAATATTTAACACTAAATTTAGAAAAAGTTCTTACCAGCTAGCTTTCTTTACGCCCGGTATAAGACCAGCCGATGCCATTTCACGGAATTGAATACGAGAAATACCAAATTGGCGGATATAACCTTTGGGACGACCGGTAAGTTGGCAACGATTGTGCAAACGTACCGAAGAAGCGTTTTTAGGCAAATTCTGAAGTGCGCGGTTGGCTTCGTATGCTACATCATAGTCATCACTCTTAGCGAGTTTTTTCAACTCTGCTTTGCGAGCGGCATACTTAGCAACAAGTTTTTGTCTTTTCACCTCGCGGGCTTTCATTGATTCTTTAGCCATATCTTAGTCTTTTTTTGCGTTCTTAAAAGGAAGGCCAAATTCTTTGAGCAAAGCATAGCCTTCGGCATCAGTTTTTGCTGAAGTTACAAAGGTAATATTCATACCGAGAATTTTGGTAATTCCATCGATATTAATTTCGGGGAAAATTATTTGCTCTTGGATACCAAGTGTATAATTTCCACGACCGTCGAGCTTACCTTCGATACCTTTGAAGTCACGAATACGGGGAAGAGCGACGCGGATGAGACGCTCGAGGAACTCGTACATACGTTCACGACGAAGTGTTACCATTACACCGATAGGCATTTTCTTACGCAACTTGAAGTTTGAGATATCTTTGCGCGAGAGTGTAGCAACGGCTTTTTGACCTGTAATGGCAGTCAACTCGTTGATGGCTGTCTCGATGATTTTCTTGTCGGCAGTAGCTTGACCCAAACCTTGATTGATAACAATCTTCTTGAGTACGGGTACTTGCATAACCGAAGTATAGTTAAACTCTTTTTGAAGAGCGGGTACTATTCTTTCGAGATAGTCTTTTTTAAGATTTGCTGTATTTGTCATTACTTAATCTCCTCACCAGATTTTTTAGAATAACGTACTGTCACGCCTGCTTCATTTGTGCGACGACCGATACGAGTAGGCTTGCCCGACTTGGGATCTACAACGTTGAGGTTCGAGATATGAAGAGGAGCTTCTTTTTTCACTAATCCTCCTTGAGGATTTTTTGCATTAGGTTTGGTGCTTTTAGTCACCATGTTCACACCTTCTACGATGGCGCGTTGTTCTTTCACAAAAACACGCAATACACGACCGGTTTTGCCCTTAGACTCGCCGGCGTTTACATATACGGTGTCACCTTTTTTGATGTGTAACTTGCTCATTCTATTCGTTTTTTAGTCGATTAAAGGACTTCGGGAGCCAAAGATACGATTTTCATCATGTTGACAGCACGCAATTCTCTCGCCACCGGTCCGAAAATGCGGCTACCTCTTAGCTCACCAGCGTTATTTAACAGCACACATGCATTGTCGTCAAAACGGATATAAGAACCGTCGGCACGACGTACTTCTTTCTTTGTACGTACGATAACGGCTTTCGACACGGTACCTTTCTTCATGTCGCTCGAGGGAATAACGCTCTTAACGGTAACAACGATAATATCGCCTACCGAAGCGTAACGACGACCTGTACCACCTAATACGCGGATGCAAAGAGCCTCTTTGGCTCCGCTGTTATCGGCTACTGTAAGTCTTGATTCTTGTTGTATCATAATTACTTAGCTCTTTCGATGATTTGTACTAATCTCCATCTTTTAGTTTTGCTCAGCGGACGAGTTTCCATCAAGCGCACTGTATCGCCGATGTTGCATTCGTTCTTCTCGTCATGGGCGTGGTATTTTTTCGTTTTATTTACGAACTTACCATAAATCGGGTGTTTCTCTTTCCACTTAACGGTTACGACAATAGTCTTGTCCATTTTGTTACTCGAAACAACGCCGACTCTTTCTTTTCTTAGATTTCTCTTTTCCATGTCGGTTTATTTGTTGTTAAGTTCGCGACTACGCAGCTCGGTTTTCATACGAGCAATCATTCTGCGCTCTTTGGTGATCTTGGCAGGATTGTCCAGAGGAGAAACGCTGTGGTTGATCTCCAATTGATTGAGGGCCACTTCTGCTGCCTCAAGACGCTCTTTGAGCTCTTTAGTGCTCAGCTCTTTGATTTCTGCTTTATTCATATCTTAGACGTTTTGGCTCTCATCGTAATCACGACGAACGATAAACTTGGTTACTACGGGGAGTTTTTGAGCTGCGAGACGCAATGCCTCTTTAGCTATGTCATAGGGTACACCTTCTACCTCAATAAGGATACGGCCGGGAGTAACGGGTGCCACGAAACCTTCGGGCGAACCTTTACCTTTACCCATACGCACCTCGGCAGGCTTCTTGGTGATAGGTTTGTCGGGGAAGATACGAATCCATATCTGTCCTTGACGTTGCATATAGCGGGTAACAGCGATACGAGCAGCCTCAATTTGACGACCGGTAATCCACTTTGCTTCCAAGGTCTTTATGCCAAATGAACCGAAGGCCAACTGGTTGCCTCGTTGGGCGTTACCTTTCATACGCCCTTTCTGTTGTCTTCTGAATTTTGTTTTCTTCGGTTGTAACATGGTTTACTTTTTCAATGCGTTTAACGATTATTTTTGGGTTTACGGAAGCCCTTTTTGGGACCGTTACCGGCACCACGCGACTCCTTGGCATTGGTAGTGAACGAGGGAGCAAGATCGCGCTTGCCATAAACCTCACCACGGCAAATCCATACTTTTACACCAATGATACCCACTTTGGTCAATGCTTCAACAAGAGCATAATCGATATCGGCGCGGAGTGTGTGAAGGGGTGTACGACCCTCTTTGAACATCTCAGAACGAGCCATTTCGGCACCGTTAAGACGGCCAGAGATTTGAATCTTGATACCTTCAGCACCCATACGCATAGTCGATGCAATAGCCATCTTCACAGCACGACGGTAAGCAATCTTACCTTCGATTTGACGTGCGATTTGATTAGCAACGATTACAGCATCGAGTTCGGGGCGCTTAACCTCATAGATATTGATTTGTACCTCTTTGTCAGTAATTTTCTTCAACTCTTCTTTGAGCTTATCTACCTCTTGGCCGCCTTTACCAATGATCAAGCCGGGGCGAGCTGTACACACCGTAATGGTAGTGAGCTTGAGAGTGCGCTCGATGACGATACGCGAAACGCTGGCTTTGGCAAGACGGGCATTGAGATACTTGCGTATTTTGCTGTCTTCCAGCAGACGTTCGCTATAGTGACCATACCAGTTAGAATCCCAACCGCGTATGATACCCAAACGGTTACTTATCGGATTAATTTTCTGTCCCATCGAGCAATTAATTTTGATCGTTTTTAGTAATTGTATCTACAAACAAGGTTACGTGATTTGAACGCTTGCGAATTCTGTAACCTCTTCCTTGAGGAGCAGGACGAAGGCGTTTGAGCATAGCTGCACCATCTACAAATATCTTAGAGATGTAAAGCTCACCACTTTCGGCCTTGCGCTCGTTTTTCTGTTCCCAGTTGGCGATAGCCGAACGGAGCAGCTTTTCGAGTCTTTGAGAAGCTTCTTTATTAGAGAACTTGAGTACACCCAAGGCTTTGAACACCTCCATACCTCTTACCATATCGGCTGCCAAACGCATTTTGCGAGGCGAAGTAGGTACGTTGTTCAGCTTGGCGAAGTACTGAGTTTTCAGGGCTTCTTTTCTGTTATCAGCTGATATTTTTTTTCTTACACCCATTTCTAAATGTTTTTTTGTATTATAAATAAATGTATTCCCTTAGGCCTTATTTCTTCTTGTTACCACTGTGACCACGGAAGTTACGAGTAAGAGCGAACTCACCCAATTTGTGACCTACCATGTTTTCTGTAACATAAACGGGAATAAACTTGTTACCATTGTGAACGGCGAAAGTATGACCTACGAAGTCGGGAGAAATCATAGATGCGCGTGACCATGTTTTGATAACGGCTTTTTTGCCACTCTCATTCATAGCAGCGACTTTCTTATCGAGCTTCACACTGATAAATGGGCCTTTTTTCAATGAACGACTCATGTTCTTTTCAGTTTTTCAGATTACTTTTTCCTTCTTTCAATGATATACTTCGAAGATTGTTTCTTCGGTGCGCGAGTCTTCAAGCCCTTAGCGTAAAGACCCTTACGTGAACGAGGATGACCTCCTGATGCACGACCTTCACCACCACCCATGGGGTGATCAACAGGGTTCATAACAACACCACGGTTGCGAGGACGACGACCCAACCAGCGTGAGCGACCGGCTTTACCAGATTGCTCAAGAGCGTGGTCTGAGTTACCTACACTACCGATGGTAGCCTTGCAAGTAGCCAAGACTTTGCGTGTTTCACCCGAGGGCAACTTGATGATTGCATAGTTACCTTCCTTCGAAGTCAATTGGGCAAAAGTACCGGCCGAACGCACCATGAATGCGCCTTGTCCGGGGCGGAGTTCAATGTTGTGGATTACAGTACCTACGGGTATGTCTTTCAAGGGAAGACAGTTACCAATCTCAGGTGCTGCAGTCGAACCACTCATTACCGTCATGCCAACTTCCAAACCGTTGGGTGCAATAATATAACGTTTCTCACCGTCAACATAGAAAAGCAATGCGATACGAGCCGAACGATTGGGATCGTATTCGATTGTTTTTACTACTGCGGGTACACCGTCTTTCTCTCTCTTAAAGTCGATAAATCTGTAGCGTTGCTTGTGACCGCCACCGATATAACGCATTGTGAGGTGACCTTCGTTGTTACGGCCACCGGTTTTTCTCTTACCAACAATAAGAGACTTCTCAGGTGCACTAGCAGTGATTTTATCAAATGCACCTATAACTTTGTGTCTCTGCCCCGGTGTAGTGGGCTTTAGTTTACGTACTGCCATTATTTAATTAAATATTGCTGAAAAAATCTATCGTTTCACCTTCTTTTACTGTTACCAAGGCCTTCTTGTATGTAGCTGTACGACCTTCGATAATACCCGACTTAGTATAGCGGCTCTTATTCTTACCTGCTACAATCATGGTATTAACGGCAACAACTTTAACGCCATAGAGTTTCTCTACTGCGTCTTTGATTTCGGTTTTGGTAGCTTTAGGATCGACACGGAAGCCGAAGCGGTTATACTTCTCGCTTATCTGTGTCATCTTTTCAGTTACTATAGGTTTAATAATGATTCCCATCGTTTTTTGCCTCCTATACATTAAAATTCGTTGATAGCTGCCAAGGCACTCTCAGTAAGCACAAGTGCTTTATTATCAAGCACTCGGTATGTGTTGAGGTCCGAGATAGTTATCACACGAGCATTTGTCAAATTTCTGGCCGACAAATATACGTTTTTATTTTGACCTGACAAAACCAAAACGAGCTTTTTATCAGCTACTTGCAAATTTTTAGTCAAAGCAATGAAGTCTTTGGTCTTGGGAGCCTCAAAATTGAAGTCCTCTACGACAACGATGGCGTTCTCTTGAGCCTTATAAGTAAGAGCCGATTTACGGGCCAAAGCTTTAACTTTTTTATTGAGTTTGAAACGATAGTCACGGGGTTTAGGACCGAATACACGACCACCACCTACCAATACAGGCGAGTTGATATCACCGATACGTGCACCGCCGGTACCTTTTTGTTTGTGGAGCTTACGAGTACTACCCGAAATTTCGCTTCTCTCTTTAGATTTGTGTGTACCTTGACGTTGGTTGGCAAGGAATTGCTTTACGTCCAAGTATATGGCGTGGTCGTTAGGCTCAACACCGAATACGGCGTCGTTCAAAGCCACCTTCTTACCGGTGTCTTGACCTTTGATGTTATATACGCTCAGTTCCATTACTTCTCAATTATTACGATTGAACCTTTACAACCGGGAACCGAACCTTTGATAACGAGGAGGTTGTGCTCCGGCATAACATTTAACACTTGAAGGTTTTGCACTGTTACGCGTTGGTTACCCATTTGACCGGCCATGCGTGTACCTTTGAATACGCGTGCAGGGTATGAACAAGCACCGATTGAACCGGGTGCGCGAAGGCGGTTGTGCTGACCGTGAGTTGTTTGACCAACACCACCAAAGCCGTGACGTTTCACTACGCCTTGGAAACCTTTACCCTTAGAGGTACCTACTACTGTTACAAACGCTACATCGGCGAACAAATCTACGCCAATCACGTCACCGAGCTTATACTCGGCATCAAATTTGAACTCGGCCAAGTGTCTCTTGGGTGTTACTCCGGCTTTCTTGAAGTGACCAGCTTGAGGCTTATTGGTGTGTTTGTCTTTTTTATCGACAAAACCCAATTGTACAGCCTCATAACCATCGGTTTCAACTGTCTTTACTTGAGTAACTACGCAAGGACCAACTTCGATAACTGTGCAGGGTACATTCTTACCCTCACTGAAAACGGATGTCATTCCGATTTTCTTTCCTAATAATCCTGGCATTTCTTTTCTTTGTTAATAATAATGATTACACTTTAATTTCTACATGTACGCCACTGGGCAATTCCAATTTCATCAAGGCATCTACAGTTTGTGTAGTTGAGCCATAGATGTCGATAAGGCGTTTGTACGAGCACAATTCAAACTGCTCTCTTGATTTCTTGTTTACGAATGTAGAGCGGTTTACTGTGAAGATACGCTTGTGAGTAGGCAGGGGTACAGGACCCTTCCAAGAAGCACCTGTAGCTTTCACAGCGTCTACGATCTTTTTGGAAGATTTATCAACCAAGTTATGATCGTAAGATTTCAGTTTAATTCTGATTTTTTGTTCCATTTTATTTTATTGCTACAATTTTATTACAAAAGATCTACACGACCATTAACTTCGGCCAATACTGTCTTGGCAATAGAAGCGCTCACCTCGTCATAGTGCGAGAATGTCATAGTAGATGTTGCACGACCCGAAGTGATAGTACGCAAAGCTGTTACATAACCAAACATCTCGGCAAGAGGTGTTTTAGCCTTAACGATGCGCGCACCTGAACGGCTCGACTCCATACCCTCTACCTGACCACGACGTTTGTTGAGGTCTGAGATTACGTCACCCATGCTCTCCTCGGGAGTTACAACCTCTACCTTCATGATAGGCTCGAGCAATACGGGACGAGCTTTAGCACATGCCTCTTTGAATGCTTGGATAGCACAAAGCTCAAATGACAATTGATCAGAGTCTACGGGGTGATATTGACCATCGATTACAGTTACTTTGAGCGAATCCAAGGGGAAGCCTGCCAAGACACCACTCTTCATTGCAGTGGTAAAACCTTTTTGAATAGCAGGGATAAACTCTTTGGGAATGTTACCACCCTTCACTTCGTCAACGAATTGGAGACCGCCTTCAAAACCGGGATCGGCAGGTTCGATACGAACCACGATAACGGCAAATTTACCGCGACCACCAGATTGTTTCTTAAATGCCTCACGATGCTCAACAGCCATTGTGATAGCCTCTTTGTAAGTAACTTGAGGACGACCTTGGTTACACTCTACCTTGAACTCACGACGCAAACGGTCGATAATGATATCCAAGTGAAGCTCACCCATACCGCTGATAACTGTTTGACCAGTCTCTTCGTTACTTTGAACACGGAATGTGGGGTCTTCCTCGGCAAGTTTTTGGAGACCAACGCCGAGTTTATCGAGGTCTTTTTGAGTCTTAGGCTCTACAGCAATACCGATAACGGGCTCGGGGAAGTCCATTGCCTCAAGAATGATAGGAGCATCTTCAGCACAGAGTGTATCACCTGTACGAATATCTTTGAAACCTACACCGGCACCGATATCACCACAACCGATTACATCTTTGGGGTTTTGCTTGTTTGAGTGCATTTGGAAAAGACGCGATACGCGCTCTTTCTTACCCGAGCGTGCATTGAGGATATATGATCCGGCAACCATCTCACCTGAGTATACACGGAAGAAGCAGAGACGACCTACATAGGGGTCTGTTGCAATCTTGAACGCCAAAGCACACATAGGCTCTGTAGAGAGAGGTTGACGAGTAATTACAGCCTCGGGATCATCTACGGGGTGACCCTCAACAGCAGGAGTATCGGCAGGGCTGGGGAGATATGCACAAACCGCGTTAAGAAGAGTTTGTACACCTTTGTTCTTGAACGAAGAACCGCATACCATAGGAACGATAGACATCGAGAGTGTACCCTTGCGGATAGCTGCACGAATTTCGTCCTCTGTAATCGAAGCGGGATCCTCAAAATATTTCTCCATAAGAGCCTCATCACACTCTGCGATAGCCTCCAACATCTTTTCACGCCACTCCTCAGCTTCGTCTTTCAACGAATCGGGAATTTCAGAGATCTCAAAGTCAGCACCCATAGTCTCATCGTTCCAAACTATAGACTTCATTGTCACAAGGTCAACTACGCCTTTGAAAGTCTCTTCAGCACCGATAGGTATTTGAATGGGACAGGGATTGGCACCGAGCACCTCTTTAAGCTGACGAACAACCTCAAAGAAGTTGGCACCAGAGCGGTCCATTTTGTTTACGTAACCGATACGAGGAACATTATATTTATCTGCTTGACGCCAAACGGTCTCAGATTGAGGCTCAACACCACCTACTGCACAGAAAGCAGCAACGGCACCGTCAAGTACACGCAACGAACGCTCTACCTCTACAGTAAAGTCAACGTGTCCCGGGGTGTCGATAAGGTTGATTTTATATTTCTCGTCACGATAATTCCAGAAAGTGGTTGTAGCAGCCGATTGAATGGTAATACCACGCTCCTGCTCTTGCTCCATCCAGTCCATTGTAGCTGCACCATCGTGCACCTCACCAATCTTGTGAGTCAAACCGGTATAGAAAAGGATACGCTCAGATGTGGTAGTTTTACCGGCATCAATATGCGCCATAATACCAATGTTTCTGGTATATTTCAATTGTGCATCAGAACTTGCCATTTCTTTTCTCTTTATTATATTAATAATTAGAATCTGAAGTGAGCAAATGCACGGTTAGCCTCGGCCATCTTGTGCATATCCTCTTTACGTTTGAATGCACCACCTTGCTCGTTGAAAGCGTCAACAATCTCGGCAGCCAATTTGTCAGCCATTGTTTTACCGCCTCTTTTACGAGAGTAGTTAATAAGATTTTTCATTGAGATCGACTCTTTACGGTCGGGGCGAATGTCGGTAGGAACTTGGAATGTTGCACCACCAATACGGCGCGATTTAACCTCTACTTGAGGTGTTACATTCTCGAGTGCTTTCTTCCAGATTTCGAGAGCAGACTTTTCCTCGTTAGGCATTTTAGACTTCACAATCTCCAATGCGCTGTAAAAGATAGTATAGGCAGTATTTTTCTTGCCATCATACATCAAGTGGTTTACGAACTTCGTAACCCTTACATCACTGAAAACGGGATCAGGTAATACAACCCGTTTTTTAGGTTTTGCTTTTCTCATTTCTTTTTTACAATCTTGTTCTTTTTTTGGTTGCTTATTACATCTTCAACAAGAGCCTCTGCTCTTATTTACTCAACCCAATCAGCCTATCCAAAAAACGCGAACCTGCGTTTAACACTAATTTTACTGAGTTTTTTTTAATTACTGACTTTAACCTCGGGGATTATTTTTTACCCTTAGTTGCAGCGGCAGCACCTGCTTTAGGTCTCTTAGCTCCGTATTTCGAGCGACGTTGCAAACGACCATTTACACCGGCTGTATCAAGTGTACCACGAACAATGTGATAACGAACACCGGGGAGGTCTTTTACACGACCGCCACGAACAAGTACAATCGAGTGCTCTTGCAAGTTGTGACCCTCACCGGGGATATAAGAGTTTACCTCTTTACCGTTTGTCAAGCGCACACGAGCTACTTTACGCATAGCCGAGTTAGGTTTCTTGGGAGTTGTTGTGTAAACACGCACACACACGCCACGACGTTGGGGACAAGAGTCGAGCGCAGGCGATTTACTCTTTTCTTCCAAAACAACCCTTCCTTTTCTTACTAATTGCTGAATTGTAGGCATTTTAGAACTTTTTTAATACTTTGTTTTGTTATAAATTTATGTTTTAGCTTTCACTCTAACATTCCGCCAAGACCCACCCTTAACTACACATAATCAGCCGATTATGTAAGAAAATAGGTTCACTCCAGACGAAATTGCGAGGCAAAGGTACGAACTAATTCGTTTAAAACCAAACATTTTAGCTACAAAATTGCGATTGAGTGTATTTTTAAAGATTAGGGGAATGTGCTGATATTGCAGTTGGTACACACAAAAGCACCCTATCTGCCCGATGAGAGTTGTTGCAAAGAGATACACTTCCACAGCAACACTATATCGACCTTGCGATTGTTATAAAAATCGTCACACAACGACTGCAATTGTTCGGGATTAAACCACTCTCTCAGCCTACCACTTCGCAGCACCGCCAAGTTATCACACACCCACTCTTTCAGTCCGCCATCACACCACATTGGCATCAGCGACATAGTCTTTATCGACTCAACCGGCGCATGATAGTTTTGCTCAACATAGTCTTTAAAGATATTACTTCTACTATTGCGCAATATCGCCGGCAATACAAATGACAATGCTACCATATGCCCATCTAAAAAAGGCATACGCACACACAATCCTGCCTCCGATGCCGAGCGGTCAAAAAAACGCAATATGTGCGGAATACGTTCATAATACAGGTCTAAATACCGCATTTTATCAGTATCCCGGCCGAAAACACATTCATAAACAGGTCGAGTAGCCCAACCTACAATATCGCGAGAGAATATATCGTGATGTACAATGTAATTATATATCTGCTCCGTACTATCCCATACATCTTGCCACAGCACATCAAGACCCATTCCGCTAAAAGCCACCTCTACCCCATTGTGTCGAGCTTGTCGAAACATAGCCATACGCACAACCGACTCACTGCCATCAAATGGTTCTTCGAGCCAATACTGCATCTGCTCCAGCTCTTTTACAGCATCGTCTGCCGTCACCCATATCGGCGATGCCAATGGTTGCTGGCCTATATAATCTATATCTCCGGTAAATGTTCTTATTTTCCAACTCTGTTGCCCTTGAGCAGCTATCATATATAGCAACTGCGACTCTATACGACCAGTCACTCTCAATCCACATATCGTCACATCGGACATCGAGCGAGCAATACTATGAACAACCTCTGCAGCAAACATCTCGCTCAGCTCTATCGCTTTATAACCGGCAAGCAGTTCCCATATCTCGTCTTGCAAATTATACCAACACTTATCACTGAGCGAATAACCATTGTATCGCATCAAACAGCCCGCCGGCAATTGATACACACCTTCCCA
The DNA here is from genome assembly GCA_017410245.1 of Bacteroidaceae bacterium. GTDB lineage: Bacteria > Bacteroidota > Bacteroidia > Bacteroidales > Barnesiellaceae_A > Barnesiella_A. Next base: position 63,314 of record JAFQRE010000030.1, on the reverse strand, counting down.
AAAGGTCGCATAGGGAGCACCATAAGACGAATACAACATATAACCCGCCCACTGCTCTACCGACATACGCCGAGGCACTCCGGCTGCAAAAAGAGAGCGCACCTCCGATGCAAAATATAGTTTACCTTGGTGTGTCGAATAATACAACGGCTTTACTCCAAACCTGTCACGCGCCAACAGCAATACATCTTTTTCTCGGTCATAAATTACCAATGCAAAGACTCCATTCAACTGAACCAAACACTCTTCACCCCATCGGTGATAGGCCTTTGAAACTACTTCCACCGAGCTATCGGTAACAAATGTATAGTGTACTTGCAATCGGCGACGCAGCTCACGATAATTGTATATATCGCCCACAACAGTCACTACAAGCTGAGTCTCCTCATCGACATAGGGTTGCCTGACGTCTTCTTCCAACTCGCCTACACTCTTTCCACAATGAGCCAACCCCAAACGCGTCTCTACAAAAGAAGATACCCAAAAACCACGCTCATTGCCACCTTGATGCTCCAGACTACGCAACATCACTGCCAAACGATACTCCAAGTCTATGCTACTATCAACAATTCCGGCTAACCCACTCATAAATTGATTGCGAGGAGCAATTTATTACGACATTCAAAGAATATAGGAGAGCATTAAGAAAAATTTCCAAGTAAACTTGGCCTTTCTTCACTCACCTTTCGCTATATTTGTAGAATATAGAGGGCGGTTCGGAAGAATTTCCAAGTAAACTTGGACTTTCTTCACTCACCTTTCGCTATATTTGCACAATGCTTATAGGCTATCTATAAACAAGCCCCGGCAACAAATGGTTTATGGAAATAGCATAAAACAAAACCTACATAACTTATATCGCATGAACTACATTCTATTCGACACCTTACAAGAGCACAACAATCTGCTACCCCTTACATTTACCCGACCGGTAGCCGACTTACGCATAGGCATAGATACAATAAGAGCCAAATGGGAAGCCTTGCTCCCAGGACAATATTCATATATGACGGAGGAATATTTGAGCGAGAAGTTCCCTTGCATACTATCCAACGACAATATATTTATAGCCGGTCATCTATTGGCCACTCCGGCTATCGCGTTGCAAATTACACATTTAGCACCCGGCGAGGCTATCATCGACGATAATGAAATATGGGCATACAGAGGCCCCTCTTTTACCCCGGGCGAGACACAGCCCTCCCAGAAGAGTCACCCTTGCGAACCCATTGATGCAATACGCTTTCCGTACGACATATTCGGCAAAAACGGCAAGGAACTTCTTTCTGATTTCAAGCGAATAACTCAAGGACGCACTTCGGCTCCATTAAGCAGCACATGCACTCTCATTGGCGATGCTTCAATGCTGTTTATCGAAGAGGGTGCTGTTGTAGAGTGCGCAACGCTCAATACCAAGAACGGCCCTATATATATAGGGAAAGACGCTGAGGTTATGGAGACCTGTGCAGTAAGAGGCCCTCTGGCTATGTGCGAACATGCCGTACTGAATATGGGTACTAAAGTATATGGCCCAACGACATTAGGCCCTTATTGCAAATGTGGTGGAGAGCTGAATAACGTTGTATTTATAGGTTACTCCAACAAAGCCCATGATGGTTTCTTGGGCAATGCTGTTGTTGGCGAATGGTGCAATCTCGGAGCCGACACCGTTGCTTCAAACCTCAAAAACACCTACGCCGAAGTAAGACTTTGGAACTATCCTACCCGCCGCTTCATCAAGACAGGGTTGCAATTCTGCGGACCTATCATCGGCGATCACAGCAAGGCAGGCATCAACACCATGTTCAACACAGCAACCGTCATTGGCATAGGTTGCAATATATATGGCCCGGGCTTCCCTCGCACCTACATTGCATCATTTCAAGAAGGTGGTGCGCACGGAATGACCGAAGTAGCACTTTCGCGTTTCTTCGATACAGCCGAGCGTGTCATGGCTCGCCGACATAAAGTACTCACCGATGCCGATAGACGTTTGTACACCTACCTCTTTGAACACCGAGATCAATAGGCAATAATACACCTACCGCATAGACACAAGCCGGCTGTAAAAATATATACAGCCGGCTATTTTTGGGGGTCAACAGACACATTATTATACCTATATAAACTACTATATAAGAGTTATATGTTAAATAAGGTAAACAAAAGAGGTATTTTTAGCGAAAATATTGTTATTTTGCACCAAATTTGGAGTAAAAGTGCACTTACCAAACCGTGTCCGGCCAAACATTGATAATCGGGCATTGTTTAGCTACTATACAGCACACAAAAAAGAGTTATGACAACAACCCGCATAGACAACTGCCCAATATGTGGAGGCAAGCATTTGATACATCGACTATCCTACACCGACCATATCTCGGGACAAACCTTCGAGATACTAAGTTGTAGTGATTGCAAATTGCACATCACGCAGCAAGCCCCACAACTTCAACACATGAGCAATTTCTATGCCAATAGCGATGCGATGTGTTACCAACCGGCCAAGGAGTCATACGACAAATGGATTGCACATCTACACAACGACTGGAATAAAGAACAAGTAAGAATTGTACAACAAGAGGCCGACCGTGCAAGTGGCGTACTCTTTGAGATGGGTTGCAAGCAAGGCTTCTTTGCCAACACCATTCGCAATAGCGGTTGGATAGCTCATGCTGTTGAACACGATGCTACAGCACGCGAATATGCCAACAAGCGTTTCTTACTGCAAATTGAAGATGCCGGCCGACTTTTCGACATACACCCTCGGTCGTATAATGTTGTGGTAGCATGGGACACATTGGGCGAAGCCATCGACCTAAACCGCACAATAGACAAACTGTCGCAACTTATAGTTGCAGATGGCACTCTCATAGTAGCATTCCATAATGCCACTTGCGCCGATGCCACCCACTATGGTGCCGCATGGAGTGGTTGGAATGCACCTCGCAAGCGATGGCACTTCAGCCCCGAGGCATTCGAGATGTTGGTCGATAAGCACAACCTGGAGATAATAAATTGCCAACAATCAGCTCGTCGCGCCTTCATCACAGCTCTCAGTAGCCAACAACACAAGGAGGGTAAGAGAAACATTATAAAAACATTGTTTAAGAGCCTGAGACAAGCCAGAGCGAGCGAAAATCAGACCTACATTATATATACACTCAAACACAAGCAGCAATGAGTACACCCAAGAATAAAAAACGCTTTACCTTCCTTGAAGCTCGCATTACCTCTACTCTGAGTGTGGCATTGGTACTCTTTATACTCGGTATCATGTCTATGTTGGGCATATTGGCCAACAACCTCTCGGTATATGTTCGCGAGAATATAGGTTTTTCAATAGTACTCAAAGACACAGCACAAGAACGCAATGTAGCTCAACTACAGCATTCACTTGCACAAGCCGAGTATGTAAAGGCTGCGCAATATATATCGAAAGAAGAGGCTCTCAAAGAAATCATGCTTGAGCTGGGTGAGAACCCCGAAGAGATAATTGGAGTAAATCCTATGCAGGCATCTATTGAAGTGAGACTCAAAGCCGACTATACCCACCCCGATAGCATTGCCAATATAGAACGCGCATTACGCAAAAACAACTATATAGAAGACATATACTTCCAAAAAGACCTCATACAATCGGTCAATAACAATATGCGCACAATAGGGGTGATACTCTTTGCACTGGCATTGGTACTGATGATTATCTCATATGTTCTCATCAGCAATACAATACGTCTCACCGCATATAGTCGCCGATTTATCATATACACCATGAAACTTGTTGGAGCGACACCCGGGTTTATACGCCGACCCTTTATTCTCTCCAATATACTTTGTGGCATCATCGCAGCCATACTGGCAATTATCATGCTCACCGGTTGCGTGTCGTACATCATCAATGAGTTTGACAACTTCTACTCATTGATAAGCACCCAGATGCTCATGATGGTATATGGTATTGTATTGTTATTGGGTATCGCACTCACCGCTATTGCATCATTCTTTGCAGTCAATAGATATATAGGTATGAAACGCGACGACCTATATTATGTATAAATAAAAATAATAAAAACTCAAATAAAATGGACTCAGCAAAACTCAACAAGACAGAATTACCCGAAGAAAAGGTTGATAAAAAAGAGATGGCTTTGGGCAAGAAAAATTATCTGCTCATCGCAGTCTCATTTATCCTCATTGTAGTAGGCTTTGTATTGATGATGGGAGGTGGCTCTACCGAAGAGGTCTATAACCCCGACATCTTCAGCACTCGCCGCATTGTCGTTGCCCCCACCATTACATTCATAGGATTTGTATGTATGATAGCGGCTATCTTGTACAAGCCCAAACAATAAAACGCAACATCACACATGAGTTGGATAGAAGCCCTCATATTAGGATTGTTACAAGGACTCACCGAGTATTTGCCGGTAAGTAGCAGTGGACACTTGGCAATAGGTGCAGCCTTGTTTGGCATCGAAGGAGAAGAAAACTTGGCATTTACCATAACCGTACACATAGCTACGGTATTCAGTACATTGGTAATTTTATGGAAAGAGATAAGTTGGATATTCAAAGGGCTGTTTAAGTTTCAGATGAACGATGAAACACGCTACACATTCAATATTCTCATCTCTATGATACCGGTGGGCATAGTGGGAGTCTTTTTCAAAGACCAAGTAGAAGCCATATTTGGCTCGGGACTTACCATTGTAGGTTGCATGTTGCTTCTCACAGCGGCATTGTTAGCCTTTGCCTATTATGCCAAGCCTCGACAAAAAGAGAAAATATCGCTACGCGATGCCTTTATCATAGGACTGGCACAGGCTTGTGCCGTAATGCCCGGATTGTCACGCTCGGGTAGCACCATTGCAACAGGATTGCTACTGGGCAACAAAAAAGAGAACTTGGCTCAATTCTCTTTCTTGATGGTCATACCACCCATATTGGGAGAAGCTCTTCTCGACATCGTCAAGATGATAGGAGGTGAAAACATGATGGGCAACATACCCGCTACATCGCTTGTTGTAGGATTTATGGCAGCATTCATATCGGGTTGCTTAGCCTGCAAATTGATGATTGATATTGTAAAGAAAGGCAAGCTGATATACTTTGCCATTTACTGCATTATAGCTGCCATTTTCTGCCTAACCTACGCACATTGTGCGTAAAGAACCACGATTTATGAACTTTACCGAAGGTGAAATATTTTATATAAACAAACCCTTGCGTTGGACTTCATTCGATGCCGTAAAGCGAGTTAGAATAGGCATTCTACGTCGCCTCCAACGCAAAAAAATCAAAGTCGGACATGCCGGAACTCTCGACCCCTTAGCAACGGGAGTAATGATTGTGTGCACCGGTAAAGCTACCAAGATGATAGATACGCTACAGGCTCAAACCAAGGAGTATATAGCAACCTTGCAACTTGGTGCCACCACACCTTCATACGACTTAGAGACCGAGATTGATGCCACATACCCCTATGAGCACATTACTCGCGAACTTATAGAGGCTACACTGCCTCGCTTTACCGGCACAATACAACAAGTTCCGCCTGCCTACTCGGCATGCAAAGTGAACGGAACTCGCGCCTATAAGATGGCTCGTAAAGGCAAAGAGGTAGAACTCAAGGCCAAAGAACTTGTTATCGACGAGATAGAGCTACTCGACTTCACAGCTCCAGTTGCCAAGATACGGGTAGTATGCAGCAAAGGTACATATATACGCGCCTTGGCTCGCGACATTGGTGAGGCTCTTGATAGCGGAGCGCACCTCATCGCACTCGAGCGCACTCGTGTAGGCAATGTTCGCATCGAAGATTGCTTGGGCATTGATGCTATAGACGCTCTACTGCAAGTAGCCGTTGTAGAAGACGAAGATGCCATTGTAGAAGAAAAGTAATAACATAAGATAAAAAGCACAAATGAAACTTTCGCAATTTAAGTTTAAACTTCCCGAGGAGCTTATTGCCCTCCACCCTGCAAAGAATCGTGATGAATCGCGCTTGATGGTTATCAACCGTAAAACCGGAGAGATAGAGCATCACATTTTCAAGGAAATCATCAACTACTACGATGACAAAGACCTCTTTGTCTTCAACGACACTCGTGTGTTTCCCGCACGACTCTTTGGCAACAAGGAAAAGACCGGTGCCAAAATCGAAGTTTTTCTACTACGCGAACTCAACGAAGAGAACCGCTTATGGGACGTACTGGTAGAGCCGGCACGAAAAATTCGTATCGGCAATAAGCTATACTTTGGCGAAGATGACTCAATGGTAGCCGAAGTGATTGACAATACGACCTCGCGTGGTCGCACATTGCGCTTCCTCTATGATGGCCCGCACGATGAATTTAAACAAGCTTTATACCAACTTGGTGAAACGCCCCTTCCCATGTATATCAAGCGTGATGTAGAACCCGATGACGCCGAACGTTATCAATGCATCTTCGCCCGCAACGAGGGTGCTGTAGTAACTCCTGCTGCCGGACTTCACTTCAGCCGCGAGCTTTTCAAACGCATGGAGATAAAAGGTATTGAGAGTGGATTTGTCACTCTTCACTCGGGATTAGGCAACTTCCGCGAGATAGATGTTGAAGACCTCACCAAGCATAAGATGGACTCGGAACAACTCATCGTTAGCCCCGAGTTGGTAACCCAACTCAACACTACCAAAGATGAGGGATACAAAGTGTGTGCAATAGGCACATCGGTACTCAGAGCTCTCGAGACTGCCGTCAGCACCAACGGTCACATCAAGTCGTACAATGGCTGGACCAACAAATTTATCTTCCCCCCTTACGACTTCACTGTCGCTAACAGTTTGGTATCAAACTTCCACATGCCCTACTCTACCATGCTCATGATGGTAGCTGCTTTTGGTGGTTACGAACTCGTATTCGAGGCGTACAACACTGCCATCAAAGAAGGTTATCACTTCGGCGCATATGGCGATGCCATGCTCATTCTGTAATAATCTATTTGCAAGGATATAACATACATAGAAAAGGGAGCCTCGCAGAGAAGCTCCCTTTATTTTAGCAGCCTATTGACCCACTATAAACTTGTATGTAGTACAGCCGGTTGTTGTCGAAACTCGAGCTATATATACTCCGGGTGCATAGCCGGCCACCGACACACGATATTGATTACTATAATCGACATGAGCTGTATATACAACCTGACCTTGCATATTGTATATCGACACACCTATTATACCTTCTGACGCTGTAGCTGTGAGCACCTCATTATAGGCATTGTAGCTTACGTTGGCCACATCACCCATTGTTGATGAGACGCCATCGATGCCATCACCTTTCACGCGAATGTCATCGACCATAAGACATACATTCTCTAACATTACTCCTATATATTGCACCGCAACATACACCTCTTTGTTGTCATACTCTTTAAGATCGACAGTTACAAGTTGCCAATCTTCTTGCGGAGCCAAACGTATATTATCACCTAACACTTTGAAACTATCAAACGCATCATCAGTATCCGAAATCAACAGACGATAAGGTTCCAATTTAGCCTCAAGGGTCTCCAGAAGTCGTGTCTTAACATACAACTCGAGCGACGAATTGGTACTCAAGGCCAACTTGGGCGAAATGAGCCATACATCACAAGTATCGACAGGAGCACCGTATCCCAAACAGAATGCAGCTCCAAAACGCTGTCCCGAGTGTGGACGGAAACCGGGCAGGTCACTATCATCGACAACAGGGACAGTCTGCTCGGGATTGAAAGCAATAAAGCCTACTGCCTCGCCACGATAGGGGTGATTATATTTCCAGAAATAGTCGGTAAAAGCTCCTACACGATCCACCGTACGCCATCGAGGGTTGAATTGGTCAGGAGCGGCATCAAAGTCATAACATGCCTCAAAATTCATCACATAGGGGTTAGACTCTTCTACCGACACCAATGTTTCGGTAAAGAAATCGTTAGATGTATTTTCATCGTTACTCAATGCAGTTGTCACAGCCACTACATAGTCGCCTACTGCCGACATATCGATATGCTCAAAACATACATCTACCTCCTCAAAAGGCAACAAACTAAGTTGTCGGCTGAATGAGTATTCATTAATAGTACACTGCAAGTCAAACTCGGCCGACATCATACCAAAGTTGCGCACCCTCACTGCAATCGTTTCGTCCGATGTATAGAGATCCGCTTTCTTGACCGGTGTAACAATGCCGACAGGTGCTACATCGTGATTATAAGCAATAGCATCTTGAGCAAAATTGGGACGTATCAAGAGCGTACCACCGGGATTTCTTACCAATACACCATTGTTGTTATGATAACATTCGGCCTTACTTTCGGCATGAGCTCCCAATCCCATGTTGTACACTTCCAACTGCTCAACTGCAAACAGATAACGACCGGCAGGCAACTTCATAGGTTCAAGCTGGTAGGTTGTCCAACCACCAAACCCTCTTTCATACTCCTTATAGTAGAGTTTTCTACCTACCCTGTCGGGAGATACAACCTCATAGATAGCAATCGCAACTTTGGTCTGCTCAAGAGGAGACATCGACTCGTTAATCTCTACCCAACCTACCGATACCGACGACAACTCATCGGTGGCAGCCAGTTCATAGATGTTACCCAACGAGATAGGTTGGCCGGTAGCACCAAGTCCTTGAGCCGGAGTAGCAACGCTTTCATGAGCCATTATCGTATCACTCACTATCACTTTGCGCATCTTATACACATTATCTGCCTCATACTCATCGGGGGCAATGGCCTCAACCGAAATAGAGAGATTGAGTACATCACCCACAGCCGGCTCGGCAAATTTCACCTTGACCGGGACACGAACCGTATCGCATGAAGCTACCTCTACATTCTCGGTTGTAGTACCCAATAACACATCATCTTGGTACAACATAGCTTTGACACCGCTCATTGCCAACGAACCACGATTGACTACAACTGCATTTACAACCATTTCTTCGGCAAATTGTGCCAAGGGGGTATTATATGAAAGAGGCGACTCTACAGTAAGAAGGCGCAAATCGCAAGGCAACAACTCCGAGATAACTATTGTACCAAGAGATATACCTGTAAATTCGTCCGACTCATTGACAATAATAAAGCTATAATTATCGGGATCGGTAATTGGCACATCAAACTCTATCTCCAAGCCATTCTTCGACACATCATTGTCTTCAAACACCTTGGTATAGGTCGAGGGGTGAGCATCGGCCTTGCCATAAGCAACATATATGCGACCAACTTCCCAACCGGCCTTGGTGTACTGCAATTTGATACGCACCGGATTTGTGAGCGCAAAGCAGCGTGTGAGCAGACCATTTTCAAGTCCCGATTTATCGCTACTGAATACACCAAACATCTCGTCACGCTCCCAACTACCCGGTGTCATTTCGGTCCAGTAGCCATCATAGTTCTCACCTGTAATAAAGTTTGTAGTAAGAGGCAAGTTGGTTATAGGCTCATAATTAAAGACAATACCTACCTGAGCGCCCTCTATCTCGGTAGCACAAGTTCCCTCTACTAACACTTCATACTCGCCCACCTCCGAGAAATCGGCTGTTTGGTCGAAATAATAGGTACGCGACTCATAAGGAGCCAATACATCGGTAAACACCTGTGAAACAGGCTCTTGTTTATCTATGGTGTAGATAAGAGTGAATGTAGATGTAGGAGCAGTACCCTCATTGGTCACAATTGCACCTACCCGGCTTTGGTCGGACAAGTCACAATTGGAATAAGGCAATACAACCTTATCGACACGCAACTGAGGTGTCACTTCATAGAAACCGGCACCCACAGTTACATCATCAACAAAGACATTATATCCATTATACGATGCAGCCTTAAATGCTATATAATAGACCCCTGATTCTGCCACATCAAAGTTGATAGCATGCCTGTGCCACTCGGTAGAGGTTACATCATATGAGGCCAATGTTTGCATCTGAGTATAATCGGTCGATGCTCCATACAACACCTCCAGATGCTCCATCTTGGTGTTATTCACACAACAACTATGAAATATAATATGATTAGAGCCCTCATTCATATAGAGAGGCACAGATATAAGATAATCATCACCATAATCTACTCCACGAGGTCCTGTACACGAAGGTACACCAGGTGTCATATCTACACCCTTAGAGTACTCGCCATAACGCCATGTAGCACCATCGTTGTTGGCATCGACTACAGTCCAGAAGTAATCGATACCATCATACCCCTGTGTCGAGAAGTCGCAGAAATAGGGCAATTGATATAAAGGCATGTGATTACACTTACCCGAAATGGTATTATTTAAAGGTATCAAGTCACCCTCCAATGTCACACCCGCAGTCACCTCATACAGTTGCTCGGCCGACAAATCTACCGGCATACGGAATGTATGTGTAATGGTATCTCCTGCTTCGATAGACTTGTTATAACGCTCCGATACCATCTCATTATCGCCTATCCGATACCATATAGCAAAACGAGATGCTGCACTGCTGCCTCGGTTTATTATATCGATAGATATACGCTCCTCGGCTGTCATGTCCATGCTATTGGCCGGCAAATGAAGAGCATCTATGGCCAAATCTTCAGGAGCAAACAACTTGGCAGTTGCATCATACGTTTCGTATCCCTCTATAAGATATGAGTCATACTCCACTATGAAGCGGTAGCTATATCCGCCTTTAAATTCAAAATCATTACCCTTGGCAAAATCGCCATGAACAAAGTAGTTACCCTCTTGCGTAGGATACACCAACATATAGTCATAGACACCTTCGGGTATAAGCACCGATTCTTCTCCATCAAAAACACTGTTTTTGCCGGATAGATCGGCATCGGAAGGTAGCATGTATTCAAACTTCGAATAGTCACCCTCATAAATACCCGATGTTTCGCCAAACAAAGTACCATACACCGAGTGGTTTTCGTCAAGAAGCAATTGAAAACCCGTCTTAGAGAACTCTCCAAAGACACGATGGGCCTCCAATATAACCTCGGCCTGGTCGGCAGGAATATCGGTATTGGAAGTCACCATGCACGCAATACGCTTCCCTTCAGCCTCACGCAACAGGTCGTAACTCAAGACCATATTATCCTTCAACTCTGCAATAGAGAACTCATCAGACAAGTCATTGCAATTGGCCCAATCAACTACCTGCCCCGACATAGTCATCGCCGTAAACAAGAGTGATGCAAATAAAAAATTTTTCATATATATAGCTTTTGTAAATTTGTATATTTTGCCTGCAATATTAATATTTTTATAGGGAATAAGCAATAATTAGTCAAATAAATAACATCATTTTAATAAAAATGCCAGCATTCAATCGATTTTATCTTGATACATTAACATAAATTACCGTAGCATTAACCATAGTATAATACATAAAAGACTACCTTTGCACCAGACTAATATCACAACATATGATTTATATTATTTTTATCGCATTTGCCATTCTCAGCTACATTGTTCAACACATGTTGCAAAGCCGTTTTAAGAAGTATTCGCAAGTACCCATGCCATACGGACTCACCGGCAAAGACATAGCCGAGCGCATGCTCCGCGAGAATGGAATTACCAACGTAACAGTGACACACACACCCGGAACACTTACCGACCACTACAACCCCACCAATCACACCATCAACCTCAGTGATGCTGTGTACAATAGTTGCAGTATAGCCGCAGCCGCTGTAGCCGCACACGAAACCGGCCACGCACTACAACATGCTACTGCCTATGCCCCATTGAAGATGCGCTCTTCGCTTGTTCCGGTGGTTAATTTCGCATCAAGCTGGATGCAATGGGTATTGCTTATTGGTATCCTCACTATTGAGTCGTTCCCTCAAATCATGCTCGCCGGTATTATACTTTTTGGCTTGACAACATTGTTCAGCATCATCACTCTGCCCGTTGAGATAAACGCCAGCCAAAGGGCATTGGCATGGCTCAACACAGCAGGTGTAACCAATACACAGACACACCCTATGGCCAAAGATGCCCTCAAATGGGCAGCCTACACTTATGTTGTTGCAGCCCTCAGCTCTCTGGCTACACTGGTTTATTACATCTTTATGTTTATGGGTCGTAGCGACGATTAAGAGCATTACATACCACATAGAGTTAATGAGCCTGCCACAAGACAACTTTGGCAGGCTCTATTTGTATATTACCACATCATTTTATAGGTAGTATATGTGTTGCATCTTCTTCTTATTTGTATTACCTTTGTGCTACACAAAAAAACCAAGTTACTATGACAGATAAAAAAACAGTAGGACTGGCATGCGACCATGCCGGTTTTGAGATGAAAGAGCGTGTAAAAGCCATGCTTACATCTCGTGGATATGAGTGTAAAGATTTTGGTTGCTACTCAACCGAAAGTGTCGATTACCCCGATTTTGCACACCCCTTGGCTCTTGCCGTTGAGAATGGTGAATGCTATCCCGGAATTGCTATTTGCGGTAGCGGAAATGGTATAAACATGACACTCAACAAGCATCAAGGCATTCGCTCAGCTTTGTGTTGGACTGAAGAGTTGGCACAATTGGCTCGCGCACACAACAATGCCAATGTATTGGTTATGCCCGGACGCTTTATTCCCCTTGAACTTTCAGATGTTATTGTAGATGCATTCCTCTCAACACCCTTTGAAGGTGGCCGACACAATCGTCGAGTTGAGAAAATACCTATGTAATTATATTATTACCACTCTATAATCACCCCCACACGGTCTATCTTGCCTGTGATGGGGGGATTTTCTTTATATAGGGCTATGCGACCGCCTCTTATCTTAGGAAATCGCGTTTGCAACATCGTAATAATACGACCGGCCACATTCTCCAGCAGTCGCGAAGGTATAGCCATAATAGACTCTATCTCCTTATATACAGTAGCATAATTGATGGTATTGGACAAGGCATCACTACTCATCGCAGCCTCAAAATTGACCTGCAAGGTGAGATTGATGCTATAATTATTCCCTACAACCTGTTCTTGCAACTCCACGCCATGATAGGCATAAAAGTGCATTTCATCGAAATGTATATAAGTCTTCATACTGGACTTTTTGATTAATTATGCAAATATGATAATTTTTCTTTAAATCACTATTATATCTTCTAATAAATCTCACTCAAAAAATACACCCACCACAACGCAACAATAAACAGAGCCTCTACGTCAATAGAGCCTCTATACAAACACCGAGGGTAGTCCTTGCGGGACTACCCTCGGTTTTAGGCATTATATCTGTCTCTATTATTTAACAACTTTGATAGTTGCAGCACGGTCGAGAACGTAGTTGTATTTGTTGAGGGGCCTAGTATCGGTAGCAGTAGTGAGTTGGTCGGGATTTACACCATATTTCACGAGCATTTTGTAAACCGATTGAGCACGCTCTTCACGCAACTTAGCATTGAATGCATCAGTACCGGTCTCTTTATCAGCATAACCTGTAACAACATACTTAGTGTTAGGATCGGCTTTCATAGCATCGGCCATAGCCTTAACGACTCTTCTGTTGCAGCTGTTGAGAGAAGATTTGTTGATATCGAAGTAAACTGTGAGAGCAGCAGCATCTTCTTTATTGGCAGCAGCCTCGGCACGAGCCAATGCTTCGTTAGCAGCAGCTACTTCAGCCTCAAGATCTTTGATGCGGTTGTTGGCCTCTTGCAATCTTGCTACGAGAGCATCGCCTTCGGCATCGCTATACTTGGGAATGACGGGCTCGATAACAGGAATAACAGGGGCACTCCAGCCACGCTCGTTGAACTTATAGGCAATACCTACGTTTGCCGAAGCCATGAGGTTGTAAAAATCTTGTCTGCCTTCTTGGCAAAGACCACTATCATATTTGCTCACCTTGAGCTCAACATTAATATCGATAGCATCGCTTACATGGAAGCTGTTGATCAAACCACCACGGAGTTCTGTGCTCCAGAAACCGTCGCAGAAAGGTTGATTTTCAGCCCAACCATAACCGTAACCATAACCACCATAGATAACAAGCGAGTAGATGCGAGTGGGGCTATAGCCACCAAACAAGTTGATAAGATCTACCATACCATCGATGTGGGGACGAAGGCCATGGAATTTTTGCAAATAGAGATCATCGAAACCTGTAATCAAACCATCGGCTTGGAAACCAAAGGCTTCGGGATTATAAGTAGCACTGTTGGCCGACATATAATCTACACCAATTCTTGTACCAAAGATGGGAGTCCACCATTTGCCAAAGTTCAATGAAGCATTGGGGGCAATGCGTTTTGTAAAGTCAAGATTTTGGTCATCGGGGCTAAAGAATACGCTGGCACCACCATCGATAGAGATGTACCAGTTATCCCAGAAACCGTTAATCAAAAGACCTTGCGACTCATCGGGCACTGTTTTTTGCTCGGTAGTAGTTGCTCCCATTGCAAGGGGTGCAATGAATAATGCAAGAAGCATCGCTACTGTAGAAATCTTTTTCATAATTACAATATTTATTAGTTTATTAGTTAATACACATTAGTACACTCTAATACAATTTTGAGAGCCAAAGGTATAACTTTTAATTTAATTTTCCAAATTGATTGTTTAAAAACTATATATTTTCTATAAATATGTGATTATACTACTACTCATAGAATAAGTTTATAAAAATCAACAAGCGTTATACACAATTATCTATATAACAAACAACACCTATTATTTGCCTATATATTTTCTGATTTGTTCGGCCACAAGTTGGGGTGTGAAACCAAGTTTCTCGTCCAATACTTTATAAGGAGCTGAGTGACCAAAATGATCGAGACCATGTATCAACGCTCTGTCGCAACCTACGATGGGCCACAAGGTAGAGGGCAACCCGGCTGTCAAGCCATATACGGGAACACCTTGCGGAATGATGGTATCTTTGTACTCCTGTGGTTGAGCGGCATACAAGCCCAATGAGGGAGCCGATACTATCTGGCTACGAATACCCTCGGCCTTGAGTATCTGTGCAGCTTCGTAAAGAGTCGATACCTCCGAGCCATTGGCAACCAATACGACATCGGGATTTTCCTCTTTGGCTACGATATATGCACCCTTGACACTTTGCAAAGCCTCTTCATAACGGCTTGTACCCATAGCAGGTATATCTTTGATATCTTGGCGCGACAATATAAGAGCTGTAGGAGTAGTTGTGTTTTCAATAGCAAGTTTCCACGCCACTGCTGTCTCGGCACTATCGGCAGGACGCAATACAAGCATACTGTTGTGTCCGCTGTGGTTTTTGAGTTGCTCCATAAGACGTATTTGAGCCTCTTGCTCTACGGGTTCGTGTGTAGGACCATCTTCACCTACACGGAATGCATCGTGTGTCCATATATACTTGGCGGGGAGCTCCATCAAGGCGGCCATACGCACAGCAGGCTTCATATAGTCCGAGAATACAAAGAATGTACCACAGGCCGCTTGCATACCTCCGTGCAATAACATACCATTGACAATAGCTGCCATAGTAAGCTCCGATACACCGGCTTGCAAGAATGCACCTGTAAAGTCACCGGGAGCAAAGGCATGAGTCTTTTTCAAGAAGCCATCTGTCTTGTCGCTATTGGCAAGGTCGGCCGACGAAACAACCATATTTTTGCACTTCTCGGCCAAAACAGACAATACTGTAGCCGAAGCGGTACGGGTAGCAATATTGGCCTTGAACTCAATGGCACCAAAATCTATTGCAGGGATTTCGTTGGCAAAGAATTGACGCAACTCCTCGGCTTGTTCGGGATTTTCTTTCTCCCAAGCGGCTTGTTGAGCCTTGCGCTCGGCAACGATTTGACGCAACTCCTCGCGACGAGCGGCATAGAGAGTCTCGGTCTCGGGGAAGAGGACAAAGGGATTTTGTACATCACCGCCCAAGTTCTCAATAGTCTTTTCGTACGACGCTCCCGACTTGCTCAAGGGTTGTCCGTGTGTCGAACATTGATTTTCGAAGTTTGCTCCTTCGGCTGTCACACAACCTTTACCCATGATAGTGCGACCTATGATAAGAGTAGGACGCTCTTTCTCGTTTTGTGCAGCTTCGATAGCTTGGCATATTGCGGTGGCATCAGTACCATCTATTTCTATAACATTCCAGTTCCATGCACGATATTTAGCAGCAGTATCTTCCGATGTTACCTCTCCTGTTGAGGTAGAGAGTTGAATGCTATTGCTATCATAGAACATGATGAGGTTGTTGAGTTTCAAATAACCGGCCAAACGACCTGCACCTTGCGAAATCTCTTCCTGAATACCACCATCAGAGATAAATGCATAGGTCTTGTGCGACATCCATTGTCCGTAGCGGGCTGTGAAGAATTGCTCGGCAATAGCAGCACCAACAGCCATTGTGTGACCTTGACCGAGTGGGCCTGAGGTATTTTCAATACCACGGGCAAAGTCGGCCTCGGGGTGACCGGGTGTTACACTACCCCATTGACGGAAACTTTGAAGTTCCTCCATAGTGAATTTGCCGGTGAAGGCCAATACACTGTACAACATGGGCGACATGTGTCCGGGATCGAGGAAAAATCTATCTCTGTTTACCCAAGTTGCATCATCGGGGTCATAGACAAGATACTTGGCATACAGAGCATTGGTAAAATCTGCGCCACCCATAGCGCCTCCGGGGTGACCCGATTTGGCTTTTTCAACCATCGCTGCCGAGAGTATTCTTATATTGTCGGCTGCTCGATTAAGGTACTTTTTTGTTTCCATAAAATATAGTGTAAAGTATTATTTATATAATTGTGAGACAAAATTAGTATAAATAACTGACTTTACACCTATTTGAGCACTTCTTTTTCAAGACTTTTTGCAATACGAAATGAGCATCTTAAGCAGACGATATATTTCTCCTATCACATATACTACCGAAGTAACTAAAAATATCTGTAACCAATCGTCTTTATGCAGAGGTTCTACACTGAACATTTCGCCACCCCAAGAGACTATAACTAATTGTCCTACTACTATCAGCAATCCTATCAACACAAATCCGAGACTCGAACCTATAGACTTCCAAGCCCACGAACCCGAGACAAAAGCCTTGGCATTGAACATATTCCAGAATTGCAACATCACAAAGATGGTGAAGAAGAGCGTACGCTCATACAAAGACATATCACCGTTATTGCTAAATTGGAAGTAATACGTAAAGAATTGGCTCCACTCTATCTGAGCAAAAGATGTAACCTCATTGTTATTGAAATATTGTAACAATCCGAATAGGAAAACGACAAACAGCAATCCGACAAGAATGATATTGCGTGCCATGTCCGGTGTAATGATATGCGCACTGAGAGGACGAGGCTTCTCAAGCATTACGTGAGCATCGGGTGGCAATGAGGCAAGAGCCAACGCAGCAAATGTATCCATGATAAGATTTACCCACAACATCTGTGTGACAGTAAGAGGCGCATCTATACCTAAGATTGTTCCTAACAATACAATAAGACAGGCAGCCACATTAATAGTCATCTGGAATACTATAAATCGCTGTATATTGTGATACAACGAACGCCCCCACAACACAGCCTTATTGATGCTTGTAAAAGAGTTGTCGAGTATCGTTATCGCGCTGGCTTCCTTGGCAACAGTTGTACCATCGCCCATCGACAATCCTACTTGTGCGGCATTGAGGGCAGGTGCATCATTGGTTCCGTCACCCGTTACAGCCACTACCTCGCCATTGCGTTGCAAAGCCTTCACCAGACGCTCTTTGTCGAGCGGACGCGCACGAGCTATTATTTTCAGGTGTTGCACACGCTTGGTGAGTTCATCATCACTCATAGCAGCAACTTGTTCGCCTGTTGTTATGTTTGCATCGGTATCTTCGGGTTGCCACAAACCTATCTGTCGGCCTATTTCGCGAGCTGTAGCTTGTGTATCACCGGTTATTATTTTCACCTTTATACCGGCTTTGAGACACGACTCTATTGCCGCAGGGACATCGGCTCTGACAGGGTCGGCAATGGCAACAATACCCAAGAGAGTGAGTCGAATATCCTCACGCAACAAACCATTGGCAAAGCAACTTGCATCATCTACCTCGGCATAAGCCAAAGCAAGTGTACGCAAGGCTCTGTTTTGAAAATCCAGCAATTCACCCTCGATATCGTCAATTTTATCAGTCAATGGTTGTATTCCCGAAGGTGTAGAAATTGCATTGCACTTCTTCAATACTATTTCGGGAGCACCCTTGACATATACAACACGTTTTTTCAACGTAGGTGATGCTACTACCGTAGCCATATACTTACGCTCGGTCGAGAAAGTTAATTGTTCGGCCAAGGGAATAGTGTGTCGCAACACATTATAATGCACACCCTGCTTGGTGAGCCACAATAGCAATGCCCCCTCGGTAGGATTGCCTATAACGCCTATTTTCCCGTTCTCTTGGGTATTGAGATTGGCAGTAGTATTGAGCGCAATACTCTCCGATATAATGTGGTCGATACTATCATTACTACCCAGAGCCTGCTCAGGAAGCGCATAGAAATGCGTAGTCTCCACCTGCATTTGGTTTTGAGTGAGAGTACCTGTTTTATCGGTGCAGATAACCGATGTAGCACCCATAGTCTCACAAGCATGCATCTTTCGCACCAAGTTGTTGGCAGCCAACATACGCTTCATACTCATTGCAAGACTCAATGTCACGCTCATTGGCAAGCCCTCGGGAACCGCTACCACAATGATAGTTACAGCAATCATTATGGTATTGAGAATATACTGACCTATGCTTATCCAATCGTTACCATATTCTCCGGTGAAAAATACTATACAGCGGAAAACCAATATGAGCAAGGCTATGGTATAACTTATCTTGGTGATAAGTTGTGCCAACTTGTTCAATTGTATATTGAGCGGGGTCTCCACGTCATTCTCTATCTGAGCACCTTGATATACCTTACCATACTCTGTTGCATCACCAACATGTGTTACCTCCATGACACCATATCCCTCCAACACAGTACTGCCATTGAGTACCATATTGCTTGGATAGGTAGCTCGGGGATCATTCATTGCTTCATCGGCATATTTATTGGCCATAGGCTCTCCAGTCAGGCTCGACTCATTGACTTGCAATGAGACCGATTCTATCAAGATACCATCGGCAGGTACCTCATCACCTGTATTGAGCAACACTATATCACCCACTACAACATCGCGTTTGGGTATTTCAACTATATTTTTGTTGCGCACAACCTTTACAGGGCTTTCATCACCTATTTGGTTGAGTATATCAAACTTACGATTGGCACTCACCTCAAAGGCAAAGCCTATACCGGTAGAGAGAATAATGGCCACAAATATACCCATAGGCTCCAAGAAGGCATGACTGTCCTCGGCTCCCGTTGTTACTTGATATATTGCAACACCTATAGACAGCACCCATGCTATGAGTAAGATGCGTATGATGGGATCGCTCAGTTTCTCTAAAAATTGTTTCCACAATG
The DNA here is from genome assembly GCA_017410245.1 of Bacteroidaceae bacterium. Lineage (GTDB taxonomy): Bacteria > Bacteroidota > Bacteroidia > Bacteroidales > Barnesiellaceae_A > Barnesiella_A. The sequence continues at coordinate 43,841 of JAFQRE010000030.1, read as the reverse complement.
GAGTCTTAGCGGGTGGAGTCAATTCATTGCTGCCATATTTTTCTCTTCTCACAAGGACTTCGCTATCAGTAAGTCCCTTATCTATATAATTACTCATATACAATATTTTTCTATAGGGCGCAAAGATACACCAATACCATATATCGGCATAAAACTTGCCATATTGCAAGTTTCTTTTTCAACTATATTCGGGCTTTTTAACATTATGAGCATAATAAAAAGCCACATTACACCCAAGTGGCTCAATAATAGACACTACAATCAACCGCTGTAGCTTGCCATATGGCACGATTATACAAAAAACTCAAATGTAAAAGGGTGTGTGTTATCATCACTATGATGTTTAGCCTTGACGCTATCGTGCGATAACATGATATTATAGCAGTATCCGCCTTTTTTATTCTGCGGATAGTATAACTGCGGGCTTTTGAGAGAAGGAATAGCCATAAAGGCTCTTTTTATATATCCTATATGCGAATTGCGCTTAGCTATATCGCGCAAATTGGCTATTACCGTAGGCTCCTCATCATTGCTCAACGCAACCTCAACCTGCTCATAGTTCTTGGCGTTGGCAAAGTATTGATATATGGCAATAGCCTCTTGTCCCAATTTTGTGTCGCACCCTATCTGTGCAAAAGCATTATTGCTAATACCCTCCTCACCATAGAGCAAGAAGAGAGCAAAAAGTGTCTTGCGCTCAGAACCTCGTATATCCAATACAATTTTCTTCTCACCGCATAGATAGAATAAATCGCCATCGAGCATCAAATCATAATTTTGCTTCGACTCGCAACTTATCATATCAAAGAGTGTACGATAACAACCATAAAAAGGAATAGCGGAATCTTCCTCTATGGCCAAAGAGTCAATAAAACGGTTGAAAATGTCGGTAGGTTGTTGAGATATTTCAATACACAGAAAATCTACCGTTGGGTGCTCTTGTCGATGATTGCTCTGTATCTTGAGCATAAAGAAGGCATCAAATCTGAAAGGCTCGGCTTGTGCCCCCATCAGGCCATGCACATACTTCGTAAAATCGCATGTGGTGTAAGCAGACAGATACTCTTTATCGACATGCGAAAAGGTAGGAATAAGCAAGTTGATAGCCGGAGTGAGATGGGGTTGCATGTGCAAGATGTGTTGCAACACACGTGGGTAAAAAAAGAAGTCTATATCAAAAGCTCGCAACTGCCTACTTATGCTGGCATATACTTGTTCTACAGCTTGTTGGCATGAGGCACAAGGTTTCTTTTCAAGATATATAAACTGTCGGTCATACCCTTCAAATCCACGCGCATCGGCTGTCAAGACTTGTACATGACCACTCGTATCATCATGTAGAGCCATCAGTATGGCTGCTATCAATATGCGCTCGTTGGTATCGATATCGTTATCTATCGAAATTATCTCACGCAATAATTCGATAACTTCGTTACGTTCGCCCGAACCAAGCTGTTGCAATATAGTTATGGCCTCTTGAAATGACACATTGTGCACTTGCAACAAGTCGTCGGCCGTATAACTATACCGTTTCGACAACATTTCTGTCCACGAGATTTCCTCCCGATGCATCTTGTTATCGGCCTTTATAAGGTCGATAACAAGTCGGAGGATTGCTATCTCTTTGGACATATACATACCTCATCGGGTTACTATATCCATAGCCTCATCGGGAGTAACAAGTTGTTGCTCTCCTGTAATCATATTTTTCAGGGCTATCTTACCAGCTTCTATTTCGCTCTCGCCTACAAGAGCTACAAAGGGTATATGATGCGTATCGGCATATCCCATCTGCTTTTTCATCTTGGCCGACTCGGGGAATACCTCGGTGCGAATACCTCGAGAGCGGAACAAGGCGGCATGCTGCATGCACACTTCGCTCTCCTTTTCGCCAAAGTTTACAAACATTACTTGTGTTGCTTGCAACGAGTCGGCAGGGAATAGGTCGAGCTGACTCAAAACATCGTAAATACGATCGGCACCAAACGACATACCCACACCCGATACGTTGGGCATACCAAATACACCGGTCAAGTTGTCGTAACGACCACCGCCGGTTATACTGCCTATCTGCACATCAAGTGCCTTGACCTCGAGAATGGCTCCGGTATAGTAGTTAAGGCCTCGAGCCAAAGTAAGGTCTATATCGAGTTGTGCCTTGAGCGGTTGATGAGCCAATTTACTCAATATATACTCAAGCTCTTCTATACCCTTAAGACCTATCTCCGACTGGCTCAAAACTTCACGCAAAGTGTGCAATTTGCTTTCATTAGGACCTTCAAGCAAAATGATAGGTTGCAGACGAGCTATAGCCTCTTCGCTCAGTTCTTTCTCTCGCAACTCTTCATTAACTTTATCAAGACCTATCTTATCGAGCTTATCAATAGCAACCGTAATATCTATAATCTTCTCGGGAGCACCTATAATCTCGGCAATACCGGTAAGAATTTTACGATTGTTGAGCTTGATAGCAACATTGATATTGAGTCGAGTAAAAACATCGTCGATGATATGCAACAACTCTACTTCATTGAGCAAAGAGTCGGAGCCGATAATATCGCCATCGCATTGATAGAACTCACGATAGCGACCTTTTTGAGGACGGTCGGCACGCCATACAGGCTGTATCTGATAGCGTTTGAAGGGGAAAGTGAGTTCGTTGCGGTGCATCACTACATAGCGAGCAAAGGGAACTGTGAGGTCATAACGCAATCCCTTCTCGCACAAGCGAGCTGCCAAACGAGCCGTATTACGCTCGCACAACTCACCATCTTCTACTCCCGAGAGAAAATCGCCCGAGTTGAGTACCTTGAAGAGTAGTTTATCACCCTCCTCTCCATATTTACCCATAAGGGTTTGCAGAGTCTCCATGGCAGGAGTCTCTATTTGGCTAAATCCATACAGGGCATATACTTCGCGAATAGTGTTGAATATATAATTACGCTTTGCCATCTCTATGGGAGAGAAGTCACGCGTACCTTTCGGTATTGAGGGTTTCTGTGCCATTTTGTTATCTATTTGATTTTTCACGGCAAATATACAACAAATCATGCGCAGAAACAACAAGTTTGTAGGTCGATTGTGCCAAGTTTATCAGATTATTCAACCACATAGTATATCGGGTAGGCAAAACTCAACTATAAACATCTGACAAAAAATATTTGAAAAAAGTTTCATTCTTAACATCAATATCAAAGATTATCCCTATATTTGTAATTCAGATATACAAACTAATACCTCAATAAAGATGTCAGACACCCTCTCTACTATAACACATGATAGTATAGTTCTCATTCCCACCTACAATGAGAAAGAAAATATCGAAAACATCATTCGCGCGGTTTTCAATCTGCCCGAGTCATTCGATATATTGGTAATAGATGACAACTCGCCCGATGGTACTGCTGCTATTGTAAAAAATCTGCAACAAGAGTTTGCCGGCCGATTGCACATTGTGGAGAGAAAAGGCAAACTGGGGTTAGGTACGGCCTACATTGCCGGTTTTAAATGGGCTATTGAGCATAGCTACGACTATATCTTTGAGATGGACGCTGACTTCTCTCACAACCCCGAAGACTTACTCCGCCTCAAGGCTGCTTGTCGCGACAACGGAGCCGATGTATCCATCGGTTCGAGATATGTATCGGGGGTGAATGTAGTAAACTGGCCCATGGGACGTGTTATCATGTCATACTACGCATCGAAGTATGTTCGCTTCATAACAGGACTGAAAATACACGACACCACTGCCGGATTTGTATGCTACCGTCGCGAAGTATTGGAGACCATAGAGCTGGACAAGATACGTTTCAAAGGATATGCATTCCAAATAGAGATGAAATTCACAGCCAAGATGTGTGGCTTCAACATACAAGAGGTTCCCATCATCTTTATCAATCGCGTACTCGGCGAGAGCAAAATGAGCGGAGGCATCTTCAGCGAGGCCGTATTTGGTGTCATCAGGCTCAAATGGGGTAGTCTCTTCCGCAAGTATCCGCAGAAAAAACAATAATATCATGCGCACTATTATTCACAGCGGCCTTATCATCAACGAGGGTCGAGAGTTTGTCGGTAGTATTATTATCGACAACAATATCATCACACACATTATAGAAGGCAATCTCGATACATGTATATTGGCCATGGCCGACCGCACCATCGATGCTACAGGCCATTGGGTTATTCCGGGTGTTATCGACGACCAAGTACACTTCCGCGAGCCGGGTCTTACCCACAAAGCCGATATAGCTACCGAGAGTCGGGCTGCCGTAGCCGGAGGTGTCACCTCGTACATGGATATGCCAAACACCAGCCCCGCAACAACTACCATTGAGGCACTGGAATGGAAACAGCAACAAGCTCGCGAAACATCTATTGCCAACTATTCATTCTATATAGGAGCTACCAACAACAATGCCGACTTGATAACCTCGCTCGACTATACCCATATATGTGGTATCAAGTTGTTTATGGGTTCTTCTACCGGCAACATGCTGGTTGATAGAGGGGCAACTCTCGAAAAGATATTTGCCGAGGCTCCCACTCTGATAGCCACTCACTGCGAGGAGGAGGAAGTTATACAAGCCAACCGCGCCCGATATATAGCCATGTTTGGCGAAGATATGCCTATATACTTCCACCCCATGATACGCAATGCCGAGGCTTGTTATCGCTCATCGGCCAAAGCCGTTGAATTGGCTACCCGACACAATGCTCGCCTACACATCTTACACCTCTCTACTGCACGCGAGCTCACACTATTGCAAGACCGCCCTTTGACCGAGAAACGTATCACCGGTGAGGTATGCGTACACCACCTATGGTTTGACGATAACGACTATGCCACCTACGGCAATCGCATCAAATGGAATCCCGCTATCAAGACTTGCGCCGACCGTCGAGCCCTATTGGAAGCAGTTGCGACCAATCGTCTCGATGTCGTGGCCACCGACCATGCTCCACACCTGCTCCGTGAGAAACAAGGCTCGTGCCTCAAGGCCGCATCAGGCGGTCCGTTTGTACAATTCTCTTTGCTCACCATGCTCGAGCTTGCCACAAAGGGACATTTCACTCGCACTCAAGTCATAGAGAAGATGTGCCACGCTCCGGCTACGCTCTTTGGCGTGTCTAAACGAGGCTACTTACGCGAAGGCTACTATGCCGATATAGCCATCATCGACCCCAAGCAACCTCATACCGTCACTACCGACAATATATTGTCGCGTTGCGGTTGGTCGCCCATGGAGGGACACACCTATCCTCACACCGTCACTCACACCCTTGTCAATGGTGTTGTGGCATACGAAAACGGTACTATCAACGACAACTGTCGTGGCGAGTTACTCCTCTTCGAGCGATAAAGAATCATAAGATTGCAACCATTTGTCATAGCGATGCGTCTAATACACAAAAAACGCATCGCTATGAAACAATTTTACATTACACTAATATTTGCACTCGTCGCATACAACGCTTATACTCAAAACTCAAACTTGCATATTGGGGCATACACCACCTTTCTACAAGAAAAACACAGCTCGGCCAAAGATTATATACTCGGACTTTTCTCGCAATATGACATCGTCATTCTATGCGAGCGTGATCACCGCGAAATGACTCAATATGAACTTATTCTCGATATATTGGCCGACAAACGGTTTATCGATGAAGTAGGTGCAGCATACTTTGAGATAGGCAATACCGAGTACAACGACAGCATCAATGCTTTCTTGCACAATGCCACACTTACCCCCGACGAGGTGGCACAGAATGTTCTACATTTTCATCGCAACATCTACGGTGCAGGACTGTGGGAAAAGAGCAATTACAGCTATCTGCTACGAGGTGTTCATGACATCAACAGCCGACTTGCCGAAGAAGATATGATAGAAATATACGGTCTTGAGAAGGGTGTTAATTGGGATAAAGCCACCGAATATGACATAATACGTCGCAATATATGCACCGATGCCATACACCGCGATGCTATATTGGCCGAAAACTTTTGCAACTATCATCATTATAGCACTACGGGCAAAGCTCTCGTTATACTCAACTACCGTCATGCCTTTACACGCGATATTGCCAATAGAGACAATGCAGGACGGCATATCAAAGATAGATATGGCAATAGAGTTGCCAACGTTTTTATCAACTCTTTTGCGCTATCTCCTCGCGGAGAATTTACAGCCATAAAAAACGGTATATGGGACGCTGCCTTTGCTGCGACACATAAGTCAGATATTGGTTTTGACCTCACCAACACACCTTTTGGGGCAGATAATTTCGATCTTATCCCCATAGCAACACCTTTGCGATACTGCGATTTTTTTACCGGTATGGTATATTACACCCCCTTTGCACAACTACGCATCACAACCGGATTACCCAATTTTGTTGATGATAATTTTGCTCGCGAAGTACAACACAGATACGCATTAGAAGGCAATATCGCTCCCGATGTAGCAATATTGAAAGAGCAATACAACACCGTTACCGACCGCACATATAGTGAAGAATTTCCACAAATATGCGATAGTATAAACCGATGGATAAATAAATAGGATTATCGTTGCTTGAAGTAGTAGCTGATAGTACCTACTTGTGTAACATTTTTTGATGAGGTATCAAATCGGGCTTTCTTGGCAGCTGCAAGCGCAGCATTGCGCAATGCCTCGTTGGGCACACTGCCGGCCTTGACCGAAGCAGCTATGACATTGCCATTCTTATCGACCGAAATTTCTATCACCACAGTACCCTCGATGTTGGTATTGTAATGAGGCTTAGGCAGACTCAAGCATTTGCGACCATTGAGGCTGAAGCCACCCCAACCACCTACACCTTGCATCTCGCCGGTAGGAGCATTTCCCGATGGCACACCTTGCACGCCCTCGCCTTGTGACGCATCGCCTCGGCTACCCTCTTGCTGAGAGCCTGCTCCAAAGGCATTCTGCATGGCATTACTCACCCTATTCTCTTTTTCGCGCTGTTCGGCAAGGAGTTTCTCCTCGGCTTGACGACGCAACTCCTCTTCTCGAAGTCGCTTTGCCTCTTCGTCACGCTTCTTCTCTTCAAGAGTTACACTCTCCTCAACTTCTTGTGTAATGAGTTCCTCTACACCCGGCTCGGGTATCTGCTCTCTTTGAGGTTGCTCTACAGCCTGTTGTACGGGTGGCGGATTGTATGGCTCAAACGTGCCATTAGCCTCATCAATGTAACCCATCTGCACAAATACGCCACTGCCCATATCTTGCTTGACAGGCTCGGCCGACATTACAATGGTTGCCAATATCAACAACACGACAATATGCGCCACGATGGTACTCACGGCCGCTATCACTCTACTGCGTTGTTGATGGGTCATCTATTGCTATGATTATAGGGTTACTTGTCGCGTTGGGGTGCTGTGGCCAACACCATCTTCAGATTGTATTGGTTGGCCCAATCGAGTATCTTCACAACCTCGCCGTATGGCACCGACTCATCGGCATATATAGCCACAAACATCTCAGGCTCGCGCTCTTGCGTTTTCAACAAGAAGTCGAGCAGATGCTCAGCATCGGTAGCCTGCTCACGCTCGTTGCCAAAGGCCACATAGTAGTTCAAATTGGCATCTATCGTAACACGCGACAGCGGCTTTGCGGCAGCCTGCTGACTGCTTTGAGGAAGATTTACTTTGATAGCATTGGGGAAAACGACCGTCGATGTCACCATAAAAAATATGAGCAACAAGAATATAACGTCGGTCATCGACGCCATGCTGAAGTTGGGATTGATGCGATGTCTTCTCTTAATAGCCATATTATTCCGCAGGCTCGTTCAAAAGGTCCATAAACTCCATTGTCTTGGTTTCCAATTGGTTCATCACGCCATCAACTCTTGCCACAAGATAGTTGTAGGCAAACAAGGCAATGACACCCACCACAAGACCGGCAATTGTAGTAACAAGAGCCTCATAAATACCGCTCGACAAGGTGGTAATATCGGCATTATTACCGGCCGAAGCCATATTATAGAAGGCATTGACCATACCTGTAACCGTACCCAAGAAACCAATCATAGGAGCACCGGCAGCAGTAGTGGCAAGCCAAGGAAAACCTTTCTCCAGGTGGGCTATCTCTATATTACCAATATTCTCAATGGCAACCAACACATCGTTCATGGGGCGACCCAATCGAGATATACCCTTAGCTATAAGTCTTGCAGCTGGAGTATCGGTCTTTTTGCACAACTTCATGGCTGCATCTATCTCACCATCGTGAATATAATCTTTGATGCGTTCCATAAAGGTCTTATCTTCCTTGCCGGCCTTACGAATGACAAGCAGACGCTCTACGAAGATGTATATCGACAATATTGAGAGCAGGAGCAAGGGAATCATAAAGAAACCACCCTTGAGCATAAGCGACCAGAGGTTCAACTCTTCGGGAACAGCGGGTGCAACACCGGCCTCGGCAACAGCAACCGTATCGGGCATGATTGTATCTACCGGTACTTGCAATAAGAGTGTAAGAATAGTACTTATCATATCAGATAGATTTATTTGAGGCACTCTTTGTATCGTGCAATGGTTGTTTCAAGTCCCAAGTACAACGCATCGGCTATAAGAGCATGTCCTATAGACACCTCGCTCAAATAGGGTACGTTGTCATGAAAATATTTCAAATTCTCAAGGCTCAAATCATGACCGGCATTTACGCCCAATCCCAATTTGTGAGCATGCTTGGCCGCCTCGGCAAAAGGAGCTACTGCAGCCTCGGGGTTTACGGGATATTGAGCTGCATAAGGCTCGGTATATAACTCCACTCTATCGGTACCTATCTTGGCTGCAAGTGTTATCAACTCAAGGTCTGTACCCACAAAAATAGAGGTACGAATACCGGCCGACTTAAACTCATCGATAACCTTGACAAGAAAATCGAAGTGCTTGCGAGTATCCCAACCGGCATTTGATGTTATGGCATCGGGTGCATCGGGCACAAGCGTTACTTGAGCCGGCTTCACTTTCAATACCAAGTCAATAAACGCATCGGTAGGATTGCCCTCGATATTAAACTCGGTACTCAATGCCGGACGCAACTCATACACATCGGCATATCTGATGTGACGCTCATCGGGGCGTGGGTGTACGGTTATTCCATCGGCACCAAATCGCTCACAATCGAGAGCCACCTTCAACACATTAGGAACATTACCACCACGAGCATTGCGCAATGTGGCAATCTTATTGACATTTACACTCAGTTTTGTCATATCTTTTAGTTTTCTATCACACTTAACTATATAAGTGTACAAAGATACAACAAAGATACGAAAGGTTGTACAGATTGAGAGAAGAATATTGTATCTACAACAAATAAAAGAATATTAAAAATTGTTGCTCCGCAATCCTCATCTCTCAAAAAGAGGAGAAAGAGAACTTATCGACACAATTTTAATGGATTGGGAGTGAAGCCCAACTCCCGATTGGCTTTCTCACCCACATAGGCATCGGGCATACACAGTATCTTCATATTGGTTAGCGAGAAGGCTACCCGCACACCTACCATACGCAACAAGTTGCCAATATAACCAAAAAATACCATGAGGAATGTTGGCACTAAAATGATTACAGCCACCTTGGGCAAGCGTTTGTAGAACTCCTTGAATGATAGATTTTCGCCACAGATAAGGTAATTTTCGCCATTCTTACCACGTTCATAGGCCATCACAATACCTCTTGCAGCCTCCTCTACATCGATAAAATTCTTTCCACCGGTGGGACAGAATGTTATGGCATGAGCCATATCAAATATCTGATTAGAACCGGCACTGCTACCAAAACGACCTATCATAAAAGTAGGATTGGCAATAACAGTCTCTATGCGGTCGGAGTAACTCCTGAAAATATGCTCGGCAGCGGCTTTACTGCGAGCATACAACGAGTGTGTGAGCGGTGCATTCCAAGGTGTTATTTCGGTAGCCGGATTGTCCCATGTTCCGTTTCCTATAGTGTTGGCTGTACTGACATAGAGAATACGCTTTACACCTCGCTTGATAGCCACATCGATAAGTGTCGATACGGGAGTGGTATTGACTGCCTCATAATCTTCATATCGCAATATCGACTGGTCGGTAATGGCAGCAACATGAAAGATACCCGAACAACCCTCAAGAGCCTTATCGAGATGGGCCGGATTTTTAAAGTCACCCTCAAAGAGTTCCAAGCGGTCGCTCACAACACCACGATACGATGAGCGACGGCGCAACATACCCACCACATTATAATCTTTTCTTAAAAGTTCATCTATCAGATTTGATGCCAACATGCCATTGGCCCCCGTTACAAGTACTTTCTTCATCGCATTTATACCTTATGAAATTCCTCTCAACTATCACCTCGTTGTTAACGAAACAGCGAACAAATATAATACAATTCTACATATTTAGACCTATCTAACGCAAAAAAGAGCCTTTCTATTTTTTCTTTTATGAGAAAAGAACTAATTTTGTTTTATCAAAAGAGGCTTTTAACAATAACAATGTTATGAAGATAGCAATTTTTGGCAAACAATATACTGCCCGACAAGGCTCCGTCATGCAACAATTGTTCAATACACTATCCAAGAACAATTGTGAGATTTGTATTGAAGAAGATTTTATGCAACTTCTCTCTCAAGACAATAATTTGAGTTTGCCTGCCATGAGCATTATCCGCGACAACCGCTTTTGTGCCGATATGGCTTTGAGCATAGGTGGCGACGGCACTTTCTTGCACACCGCCACTCGTGTCGAGCGCAAAAACATACCCATTCTCGGCATCAACACAGGTCATTTGGGCTTTTTGGCCGACCTCTCAGGACAAGAAACAAGCACAACGCTTCAGGAGATTCTCGATGGACACTATAAAGTAGAAGAACGCACATTGTTACAAGTTGAAGCTCAGGGAATAGAGGAGCTGTGGCCTTACTCTCTCAACGAGGTAGCTATCCTCAAGCAAGACAGTGCATCGATGATTTCAATCAGCACAACAATTGATGGCGACTACTTCAACACCTATCAGGCCGACGGACTCATTATCGCCACTCCTACCGGCTCAACAGCATACGCACTCAGTGCCGGCGGGCCTATTCTCGTACCACAAGCTGCCAATTGGGTATTGGCGCCCGTTGCTCCACATAGTTTCACAGTAAGGCCTTTGGTAGTAAACGACGATGTAACCATCTCACTACAAGTATCATGTCGTACAGGTAAGTTCATGCTCAGTTGCGATGGACGGTCGGTACAACTTCCTGCAGGAGAAAAGATAACCCTGCGTAAAGCACCTTTTACCATCAAGGTAGTAAAGGGCTACAATCACACCTTCTCACAAACCCTGCGCAATAAGCTCATGTGGGGTATTGACAAGAGAGACTGAAATGTTCTATTATTCCATTAGTTCCCTCAGCTGCTCGGTGGCCAATGCCAACGCAGCCGCTTTCTCATACTCATCGGCAGGAAATGTATATTGTGCCTGTGTGTAAAAAGCTATTCGATTGGCAAGCATACGCGTTACTTTATCGTGCAACTCCTCGGGAGTACACCCCTCTACAAGCGGTCGCTTCACCTTGGCTACCATCAATCTGTGGCATATCACATCTACCGAACTCGTAAGAAACACCGTAATACCCTTCTCATTCATATACTGCATATTGTCATAAAAACAAGGTGTACCTCCTCCGGTAGCTACCAGCACATTGTCAAACTCGGCAACTTCTCGTAGCATATTACGCTCTATTTCTCTGAAACCGGCCTCTCCTTTCAGCGCAAACAACTCGCTGATAGAACGCATAAAACGCGCCTCGATATACTTATCGAGGTCTATAAAGTCGCGTTGCAAACGGCGCGCAGCAAAACGTCCCAGCGAGGTCTTACCGGCAGCCATAAATCCCACAAGAAATATAGGTTTGTTCATCATGGCGATAATTATCTTTATTGGTACAAATTTACACAGTTTTCCGATAAAAAGCTTACTTTTGCACCGGATACTTCATAAAGTTGCCATACAACCGATGAAAAAGACTAAATACTATGTAATATGGGAAGGCTTGTCTCCGGGAGTCTATGACTCTTGGGAGGAGTGTCGCCTGCAAGTAGAGGGCTATAAAGGAGCAAAATACAAGGCTTTCGACTCGAAAGAGGCTGCCATTGAAGCTTTCAGAGGCAATGCATCGGAACATATAGGCATTCTGAAACAGATGAGCCGACACCAAAAGTCAGGCTCACCGGCCACACCCCCGGCATCGATTATCCATAACAGCCTTGCCGTAGATGCCGCTTGTAGTGGCAACCCGGGCAAGATGGAGTATCGCGGAGTATATGTTGCTACCGGATTAGAGGTATTCCGCATAGGGCCTATGGAGCAAGGCACCAACAACATTGGCGAGTTCTTGGCTTTGGTGCACGGACTGGCTCTACTCAAAAAAATGGGCAATAACATGCCCGTATATAGCGATAGTCGCAACGCCATGCTATGGGTACAACAGAAAAAATGCAAAACCAAGCTCGAACGTAATGCCGTTAATGCCCCTATCTTCGACCTCATAGCACGCGCCGAGGCCTGGCTTCAAAACAATAGTTACAGCAATCCTATCATCAAATGGGAGACTGAGCATTGGGGTGAAATTCCGGCCGACTTTGGTCGCAAATAACTTATATACACAAGGTTGGTAATTATTATCGGCTAATTGGTCAATATATTACATTGTCCAATTGGCTCAGATATTATATCTTTGCTACATCATACAAACACCTATCTGCCAACCATCTACTAAATAGTATCGATATGAAAAACATCATACTGAGCTTAACACTTTGTCTGACTCTGCTCACAGTTCAAGCACAACTCTCGACATACGACTATAACTACCCCTTTGGTTGGGCAACTTGCCAATCATTGACCTCGGGCGACAGCTACAGCCTCACCGGTGGTGGCGATGGGTCAAGTACAACTCTTACCGCCACAGGTGCCGATATGCGCACAGCCATTACCAATGCCATCAAAAACTATGACGTGGTAATACTTGATGGCTCAAATGGTGACTTTATGGTATCAAAAACTATTGAGCTGAAAGAACTTAACAACAAAACTATCGTGGGTATAAACAATGCTCGTATCTGTACCCAATTTTATGTCACCGACGAGATAAAAGCTGCTCTCGACAATATTGGCGTAAAAAATATGAGTTCGACAAGCGGAGGAGGAACACTGAGCAACGGACAAAGCGTAAGCGAAGAACGAGAATACTACACACGCAAGACTCTCATTGAGCTACTCGATGATAGCAAGGAGACATATCGCGATGCCGGTCTATTCTATATATCGGGGTGCGAAAACATCATCATGCGCAATATGCAATTGATAGGCCCCGGCCCCATCGATGTAGGTGGCGATGATCTTGTATCGATTATTAACGGCACAAAGCATATATGGATAGACCATTGCGACTTTACCGACGGCATTGACGGCAACCTCGACATTACGGTTAAAAGTGACTTTGTAACAATATCATGGTGTACGTTTGCCTATACACAACGTGCCTACGACCACATGAATAGCAACCTCATAGGCAGCAGTGATAGTGCATCATCGCAAGGCGAAGATAACCTGAATGTTACATGGGCCAACAACATCTGGGGCAACGGTTGCAAACAGCGCATGCCCATGGTACGATTTGGCACCATACACCTCATGAACAACTACTATAACTGCGCCGGTAACTCGGCTGGTATTAATGCCCGCAAAAACAGCGAGCTACTGATAGAAAACAACTACTTTGAAGAGGGTGTAAAAAAAATCTTCTCGGAGGGCGATGCAAAGGCATATAATTGGAGTGGTAATGTATTTTGCGAGGAGTTTACAGCCTCAAACCGAGGCTCGGTAAGTGTTCCTTACGAATATACTTTATATGCAGCTCTCGATGTACCCGAAGTTGTTACCAATACCGATAACGGAGCCGGGGCTACACTCGACAACCCGCTAAACATCAGCGAGAGAACCATCATAGAGACCGAGACTAAAATATGGGACTTCACGACATGGAGCACAGCAAGCCGCAACATATTGGCGGGAAATAGCGATATATGGAGTGCTATGGGAGATGGTCGGTATGAACACACATTCGGCGAAATCTCCTATCTGGGACTTGCCGAGACCGAGGGCATATCGTTTACGGGCGATGTGCGCATCAATCCCTCTACCTCGGGTAGTGGCTACATACAAGGAGCTCTCAGCATGATTATACCCGTTACATCGGGACAGAAATTTACATTCAGCTACTCACATACCAGCAATAGCAAAGGTACTCGCCAACTGCTCGTAGAAGGCATGGAGATAGGCGAAACAAGTTCTACCTCGGCAACAACAGCTACTTACACCGTACCCGATGGCCTATCATACATTACCATATGTGGCAGTGGTGGTCTGCGCTACTATAAGATAGAGATGAGTGGAGCCCCGTTTAGCAACCTTCAAGAGTCGGCATCGGTTACCTACCAACTCAAACACGCCGGCAATACCATCTATACCGACAGCCCCAACTGCATAGAGGTATATAGTATGCAAGGCCTATGTGTCGCTACCGGCTATAGCCAGGCCAATATCGCACATCTGCCTCAAGGTATATATATTGTGCGTTGTGGAGAGGTGACAATGCGTGTCGCTAAGCGATAGAAAGCTCGGCAGTGCTACAATAAATATAGTATAATATGCGTTTATGTAGAAAAACACACTTTATTATGAGACGCATATCACTATTAGCCATTTTACTTACTTGCATGCTGCCCCTATCGGCACAAGTTATCAAGGTAGATGTAGGAACAACTTTCTCGTCGATGCAAGATGACACCCCACTGCATCAATTTACCCATACACTTGTCAATAATACCACCCTTGTAGGTGTTGATTGGTTAGAACATGATTGGTTCTACCTATCGAGCGAGGTAGGCTATATGGCAACAGGTGGAACTGATGAGATAGTGACATCGTCGGAGGCAGGTATTACTGACGGAACTATCGACTGGAAGATGCGACGCGACAATATCCACCTCAACACCACATTTCGTGCCAAATGGGCCATCGGACAATTTCATGCCTTTATTGGAGCCGGACCCAAATTAGATATTCCCGTAAATACCAGCATTGAAGGCATTGAAAATGGAAATGAAAATCTCACATTTTTCAAAAATGAAGTCATGTTGGGTATAAAAACCGAAGTGGGCGTTGCATACGACCTCAACAATGTGCGTTTCGGTATCAACTTTGCCTATCTTCCCGACCTTACTCGTCAAACTTCTTATCTCAACCAAACAACTCGCAACAATATCTTTTCATTAGGTGTCACAGTGGGTTATATCTTGTAATATATAGAACAGACTCAATAGGATTTTATAGAAAAATCCCCATACACAACTTGCACCGATTTACTAAATCCTTATCTTTGTAAGATATAGAATGCCAATTGATATAATAGCCTCAACTAAATATTATTAGTGGCATTTATATCTCGACAAAGATGTGAGAATTATATGAAAAAGTGCTTATATATATTGTTTATTATTCTATACTCTATGTTGGGAGAGGTAGTAATAGCCAATACCAACTTGGCATATTTTACAATCTTAACCAACGAGGAGTTACACACAAAAGCTACTCAACATTTCAACACTCAGAGCGACAGTTCAATACTATATTATAGTGTACTATATAATAGGTATGACAATACTATGAGTATACAAGAAAAAGAGCTTTGTGCCGATGCTCTACTCAATACCGGTATAATGCACTATAGAAAAAACAACTACTCAACAGCTATGGACTTATGGCTGAAAGGTCTAAAAATATGCTTTGACAACGATTTCAACCATATTTTGTCACAAATATATAATTATATAGGTAATATATATAGCGTACACTACGACTACGAGCAAAGCATCAATTTTTACAAAAAATCACTCGAGGCTGCAAATGAGAGCAACGACATAACATTACTAAATCATACATTAACCAACCTCATACACGCTCTTTGTTACCAAGAGAAAACAGAAGAAGCCAAATACTACTTCGATATACTACAACAGAACAACGGAGATAAACGTGGCAGATATAAATATGATATACTCATCTGTCGAGCTATAATTGCAGCTACACAAAAGGATAAAAATGCCACTATCGACAATTATCTAAAATCGGTTGTGGTGGTAGAACAAGAAGGTCTCAATTTGCAATGTAAGGGTGCAGCATACAATGGTCTGGCCAAGTGCTATGTAGCACATAACCAGCTCGACTCGGCATTAAAGTATTTCCATCTTAACGAAAGTATAGCTCGCAATAGCGGAACAACCGACTTACTGGTTGTGTCGTTAGGCAATCTGGCCAATATCTATGAACGAAAAGGGAACAAAGAAAAAGCCTCTTTCTACAAAAACGCTTACAACGAAATCAATGATTCGATATTTAACCAACGAGAGTTTAACAGTCTTAAAAACGCCCAATTTCTTTATGAGTTGGATAATAACAACATTATTATTACGCAACTAACCGAGCAGAAACGAAACGATGAATTGAAAATTATGATGCAACGACGATGGCTGCTTACAATCACTATTGGGCTGGTTATTGGTTGCATATTGTTGGTCATACTCTACATTCAGAAAAGAGATATAAAAAAAGCCTATAACGAACTCTTCAACGTAAATCAGGAGTCTCTCAAAAGAGAAGATAGCTACAAAACGCGTCTTGCTTTGATGCACGAAATGTATGAGACACAACAAGCCGAAAAAATATCTGAAAAAGTAGAAACAACAGAAAAAAACGAGAAGAATGATACATCCACCCTCAATATCTCCAATGAATTGCGAATGGAAATATCGAACGGTATAATGCACATTATGGAAAACGAAGAAGAAATATGCAATAGCGAATTTAATATAGCACGGCTATCGTCGTTGATAGGTACCAACCAACGATACGTTTCACAAGTTATAAACGACGATTATGGTATGAACTTCCGCTCACTACTCAACGAATGTCGTATCAAAGTTGCGATGAAACGATTGTCCGATTTTAATAATTATGGTAACTTCACCATCAAAGCCATAAGTGAGAGTGTAGGATATAAATCACAAGCCAACTTCATTCGTGTTTTCTCTCAATACACCGGCATAAAACCATCAATATATCAAAAAATCTCAAAAGAAAGAAATTAATATCCATCACTATTAAGGGATTTTACTTACTATTTCACGAAATAGAAATTATGTGTTTGCCAAAAAATTGCAGCAACTTTTGTTACTCTCTACATTTGTGGTATGTCAAACCTTTAAACTCATATTACGTATGAAAAACTTTAATCTACACACTCTTGTAGCCCTAGTGGCATTAGGTACAACTACCGTAGCATTAGGTAATACACCATCAATACCGGTCGACTTACAGTCATCGGTAGATGGCACCAAAGTAGAATTATCTTGGAAACGAAACGCAGAAGAAGGAATTGTTGCGAGTGCCGATTTTGAGTCAGATGTCTTTCCGGGCGAGGGTTGGGAAGTAAAAACATACAATGCATCGGACTATCGTTGCTCTTGGTTTCACTACCCCACCGACGACTTCAAAGAGCTCAACGATTGGGATTACTACATCAACAATGGAGAAGGAAGCACGATGGTATTTATGGATATGGGATGGCCTCACGAAGATGGCACTCCTGCCAATCAAGATGAATGGCTCATATCGCCCATTCTCGACAATGCTGTGTACCTCGACTTCTGGTGCTACATCAATCCTATGATTTTGGAATACGCACAATTTGAAGATTTTGTAGACCAATATTGCGTAAAAATAAGCCACGATGGCGGTGATACTTGGGAAACATTATGGGACGCTCGTTACGACCACAATGGTTTTGACCGTTGGCAACAAGTTTCACTCTATTTAGGAGAACCACAGCCCAATACACGCATTGCTTTCCACGCACAGAGCGAAATGACACAAGAGTGGTCTTCTCTATATTTCTCGTGGACACTCGACGATATTTATATCTCCTCCAACTCCACTGCAAGCGCCGAGGTTCAAATGAAGTCTAGAAATACCCAACGTAATATAAGTGATGGTATGCAAATGTACCGTAATTTCATCGGTAGAGAGCGCACTCAATCCTCTGCAACTGCCTTAAAACGTAGCAAAGCGCTAGCAGCCGCCACCGAATACTACCAAGTATACCTCAACGGAGAACTACTTGCCGACAATATCAATTCACTCAACTATACAGACATCTCGGACAAGGATCCTGGCGAATATGTGTATGACGTATATGCCGTAAACGCAACTGGCAAGTCAGAGGCTGCATCGGTTACTGTTACCATCAAAGAAGTAACTTGCAACGCACCTACCAATGTAAAGGTAACAAGCACATACGACGAGGAGAGCGGATATGGAGATGTTATTATTACTTGGGATGCTCCCGAAGGTGAAAGAGTTCCTGTATGCTACTGTGTGTATGTAGATGGTATATTGGCCGGTATAGAACTACCATTGGGCGAAATGGGCAATAGTGATGTGACCCGTGGTGCCTATATTTATGAGGTTGCAGCTGTATACGATTACCCATTTGGCGAGTCAGAGCGCGTCGGTGAACAAGTTGCATTAGGTACACGCTACACGCCCACAGGTCTCAATGCCTCTTATGACAAATACAATTATAATGTAACACTCGATTGGCAAGCAGCTAAAGCATCGGAATGGGAAATTGAGGCATATAAAGTATTCAGAGGCAACACAGAGATAGCAACTATACAACCGGAGGAGCCTCTCACCTATACCGACAAAGACATTGTCTCAGGTACATACACCTATTCTGTTAAGGCATTATACAGCGATGACGTCTTGTCACTTCCTTGCCAAGCGAATGTTATCGCCTACGACTACGAAATAATGCCACTACCCTATACACAACACTTCGATGGTGATCTCACTCCCGACAATTGGCTATCATCGGCTATGAACGAAGCAACACCACCTAATTACAATTGGCGTTTTGACAACTGGTATCAAATTAAATCTCCCTGCAATGAAGTAGAAGGTAATTTTGCATCGGTATCGAGCGAAGATAATTATATTATAAATATTTGGACAGGTCTTGCCACTCCTATCTTTGACTGTTCTACAATAAGTGCAACCGATAGCGTGATTTTATCTTGTACAATGGATTATTACACCTACTGGGATAGTTCTTTCCCATACATTGAAGTCTCATTAGATGGTGGCGATTATTGGGAATGGTACAACGATATTTATGTTGATGATGTGGTCGATTATACATATACACTAGATGTCACCGACGTGGCTCGTGGCAATACTCCTTGTTTCCGTTTTGTGTACGATGGTTGTGGCGATGGTTACTTGTTGATAGACAATTTCAAAATCGAATCTGTCGACAATTCGGCTGTAAAAAATATAACAAACAACACTCCTGACATTAGAGTTACACCCCAAATGTTGTATGTTACAACTCCCGGCGAGAAGATAGAAAGTATAGAAATATACATTACCAATGGTTGTCTTGTGTATGCATCACACAACATCAATAGCGACGCATATAACATCACACTTGACAATTGGAACAAGGGATTATACATCGTAAAAGTGGAAACTTCGTCTGAAAATGTATGTAAGAAATTTAGCGTAAATTAAGATGAATAGGTTATTTTGAAAATCAGAAGAGGCAGTGTCTAAGTGATTTAGACACTGCCTCTCAATTTTTATGCAACAATATCGTTGAAAATAGAAATATCAACCTTTGACCACAAGCTCCTCGATAAGCTCATTCATACGCATACGCAAACGACGTGAAATGGGTACAAAAAGAAGCGCCAAAGCTACCACTGCCGAACTTGAAATGCCTGTTGCAAATCCCATAACAAAGTCGGCTACTGCCCCACTTACAAATGCACGCACTACACCGGACAATATGATTATAACTGCAAATATAACCAATAACATATTAATCAATTTATTGGCAAGGCCGTAGGCTTTATTGACCATAGAGAGCTGAGCCATTGTATTATCGGCACATTCAATAGCACCATCGGCACTCTTCTTGCGCAGATAGCGCCAGAACTTATACGTAGCGACAATCTCTACACCACACTCTTCCATGAATTTGTAATAGGTATCTACCTCTACATCACTCATTTTCTCATCGGGAAGGTCTATCTTGTAGATATACTCACCGGGAACACCTCGCTCGAAGGTATAAATCAATCCATTGGTTTTTACAAGATTCCACCCATGACGGCTCATGTCATTTATCCACTTTTGCTCTTTCTCATAATCGGCAATAGTAAAATACCTGAAGTAATGTTTCTTCTCCATAGTCTATATCATTAAAAGGTTTACATATCATTGATTGAGTATAGCATCGCCATTGGCCACCAACTCATGCAAGCGTGCCAACTCGGCTCGTAACACAGCCTTGCC
This sequence comes from Bacteroidaceae bacterium, assembly GCA_017410245.1. Lineage (GTDB taxonomy): Bacteria > Bacteroidota > Bacteroidia > Bacteroidales > Barnesiellaceae_A > Barnesiella_A. Next base: position 23,350 of record JAFQRE010000030.1, on the reverse strand, counting down.
ATCTTCGGTGATGACATACTCCTTGCGACGACTCTCCTCGGCCACAATGAGTTGCTTGATCCAGCCACGATCGAGCAAGGTATTGATGGCTCCATAGAGCGTTCCGGCCGAGATAACCAATCGACCATGGCTCAACTGACTTGTTTTCTGCATGATACCATAACCGTGCAGGGGTGTAGTTAGCGACAACAGTATGTAATATACTGCCTCCGTAAGAACTATTGTTGTATGATCTCCCATATCTCAAAGGTATTTCGTTGGTCGTTATATCGCCACTCGCTATATCGGTAGCCGATACAAATGTAGCGTATAAAATAATTCCCACCAAATATTTTGGCAGGAATTTTTTATTAGGGTTGAATTTTTACTTTTTCGACTTGGGACGAGCCAATATTTCATCATATCGCACCGGCGACTGCAACACCTCAATAGCCCGGGTTGTTACCGGCTCTTCACGCAACCCCACAACGATGACACCGCGGGTATAGTAGTATCTTTTGACTATCTCTTGCACCAACGACAGCTCAATACGGCTACGGAAAGTATCCAAGTCCTTATCGAGATTGTGTTCCAACCGAGACTCCAAAGAGTCTAAGAGTTGCTGCGTAGTTGAGTCGATATAACCCTCAAAAGTCATCATTTTACGCAATTCGGCAAGTTGCTTGCTACTCATCTTGTCGTACTTAAAATCTCGTTCACGCACAAATTGTTTGAAATCGTTATAATCGGCATCGGTAAGAACAAACTCATGAGCTGGTGCAATAGCGTCATGACGGCTGGCATATTGTGTAGCAAAGTCGAAAATATGATTACCGGCATAGAGGTAATAATGCAGATTGCTCATCGTATCGGCTTTCACCAGTATATCGGGGGTAATACCTCCTCCATCGCGCACTATACGACCGGCTACTGTAGTATACTCGCGAGTGAGCGAATCGGGTACTCGCGATACATGTCCATTGGCATCGCGCTTGCTATAATCTATGGCCTGTATAGACCGTCCGCTGGGAATATAGTAATAGGAAACTGTAACCTTCACCTTGCGATTGAATGGCAGTGGGAATACTTGCTGAATGAGCCCTTTTCCAAAAGAACGCTCTCCAATAATCACTGCACGATCGAGGTCTTGCAGAGCTCCCGCCACAACCTCCGAAGCAGAAGCTGTATATCCATTGACAAGCACAGCAAGAGGTATCTTGGTATCTAATGGCTCACGCTCGGTCTTATAGGTATGATTGCTATTCTCTACCTTTCCACGCGACTCAAGTACTTTCGTTCCACGAGGCACAAACATACTCAATATCTCCACAGCCTCGCCAACAAGTCCACCCGAATTGTCACGAAGGTCTAACACCAATGAGGTTATACCGGCATTCTCTTTCAAGTCGAGGAAGGCCTTACGCACCTCTTCAAATGCTTGATGCGAAAAGGTTTCGAGCAAAATATATCCTACACCATCGGCTATAGTTCCGTAATAGGCTACGGGATTACGATTGATAATGCGACGTACAATATTTACCTCAATCAAGCTATCTACCCCGGGACGCTCTACTACCATGCGCAACGAAGTATTGGAAAGTCCTCTCATGCGCTTGCTCACCTCGTCACTCTTCCAACCCAATACCGTATCGTTGTCTATCATGACAATCTTATCGCCGGCTCGCAAGCCCACCTCTTGTGCCGGTGTATCCTCAAATGGTTCCGACACATACACTGCACTATCGCGCTGCATGATGGTGCAACCTACACCGGCATACTCGCCTGCGCTTTGCTCCATAAACTCCTTAGCCTCCTCCTCGGTAAAATATTCGGTATAAGGATCAAGCCCCGACAACATTGCCCCAATAGCACGTTGCGAACACTTATCTACATCTATAGTATCTACATAATTAATATTCAACTGCTTTAGTACCGATGAAAATACTTCGATATTTTGGCCATAAGCAAACAATCTATTATCGTTGCTGTTAGCCACAACACATAGAGATATACTCACAAGGAGCAAGGAGATTATACGTTTCATACTCATAGGCAATTAACAATACGAAGATAATGAATATTCATTTCATAAGCTCTATTTTAACGTTATTTGTTAAAAAACTTATGTCACGTGCATACAAAGTCTCCACAACAAGGATATTGCTACCCCATTGTGGAGACTACATAAATAATATAGAAACTTCAGATTAACGCACCACTACTGTATGTGAGTTTACCTCGGCATTATTAACGACTCGCACTACATATACTCCATCTGGCATCTCAAATGACAGTTTGTCGTGAACTCGGGCACTACCCACTACACGACCATCTAATGCAAATATATCGACATCAACTACCGACGTAGTAGTAACATTTATAGCTCCGGCAACTGAATACACTTTGGTTTCGTCACCCACTTTATCTTCCACCGCATTATCGGCATTAAATACAGCCTGCACGCGCGCATATGCGCCTATCATAAAGGTAGTGCCCTCAACCACTTCGCTTTCGTTTATCAGCAACGAGTTGTAACAATAATTTTCGTAGGGAACAGCCTCTATTGTAATTGTACTATTGCGCAATGTTTTTGTGCCCGACAATATCTCATTGTTATCAACATCGTACAATCTGACAGAACCATTTTCCGACGGAACAATATCGATATACGCAGTTTCGCAACCACTTCCGTTGCCTTGTATGTTTATGCTCCAACCCTTATAGGTAGCAATAGTGGCATCGGCTCCATAGGCATCATTGGGCAATACCTCACCGGCCTGAGACACATTCAAAGGATAACCGGCTATAGCATCAAGCTCCTCTTGTGTCAATTCGGGATACTGGGGCAGTGAATAATAGAGATCGCTCAACTGGCATGCTGTCATTCCGTTACCTCCAATCTTCAATTGACAGAGTTCCGACATATTGCTCACATCGAGTGCTGTGATATTATTATTTTCCAAGAAAAGAAATCTTACACTATTGTTGATTGACAAATCTATCTCTGTCAATTTATTTTGCCCCAAGGACAACTCCATTAACTGAGTATTTTGAGACAGATCTATCTGCTCCAAATTATTGTCTGTTGCATACAGATACCACAACAGAGGAACTTGCGACACATCTATATGAGTAAGGTTGTTGTTCGACACATTTATGTACGACAAGTCGGGGGTATTAGTGAACTCGATTGTTTCGAGTTTGTTATTCTTAGCATCTAAGTAACGCAACTTGGGAGTCTTCGACAAGTCGAGTTTCGACAACATAGCAATACCATCTTCTTCAAATCCATAGCCATCACTATAGCATTCCAATTGCAACAAATTGGGTGCTCCACTCAAGTCAAGCTCTTTGATAGCGGTATAACTTACACCCAGCACTTGCAAATCATTTTGACCATCAAGATTTATATCTGTAATGGGATTCCAATACAAGTCGAGGTATTGCAGACCTTTGTTTTTCGACAAATCAATGGCTGTGATTTGGTTGTCCCAACCTACAAAGTAGGGTTCGCTTTCAAAATTGGCATACGTCACATTGCCATATATCTTTATAGTTGTACCGGACGAAGAGCCTTCAATACGGCCTCCGGCAATAGTGTAATCGCTATACTGCGGTATTTCATATTGCTGACGACTGCCATTACCCCAGTCTATCTCTATCACATTGATGCTTTCAGGGCCTCCCAATTGAAATGACATAGGTATGCCTTGTGTTGTGGTTACAGCTATCACCTTCTCGTCAATGGCAAAGTTTACTTTTATCGAGCTATTTTCATTAACAACAAACCAATTACTATTTATAATTTTACCATCTACCTCAACACTTTCAAATCTGTATCCCGAATGAGGATATGCCATTATAACAATAGGCACACCTACATAAGCATCTTGTTTAACCTCTCTGAACTTTTGGTAATAAGGGGTATCCCACTGTACTACAGCAAACGTTCCATGATCGGTGGCATACTCTGTCAGAGTGTAATTTTGCTCGGTATTTATTCCTCCAAAACAACCCGAAAGTTCTATTGTTCCACCTGTATTTGTGGCATCAATAGTTACATCTACCATTTTGGTTGATGCCGTACCATCACCATTGATATCGGTTTTCCACCCCATATCTTCGCTATTGGGGTACGACGTATCGGAGGTCTCTCCATTAGAGCCACTGATAAGCAGTGTAGGGCTGTAAGAACTTCCATAGTGTATAGGCATTGTCTTGAACATACAATTGAGTGCATACGCTGTCATATTGGGATTATCTCTTACATCTACATAATTGAAGCGACCCGAAGGATTGACATAATTGAAATAGAAGTAATCGCATTGTGTAGCAGCCGCCTCAAATCGCTGTAGGTTGTAGGCATTGGTAAGATCGATATGTGTGATAGGATTGCCCGAAACCTTGATGTTCTGCAATTTCGAATTGTTGATAATATCCACCTCCTTGATTTGGTTGCTATCGCAATGAAGTGTGGTGAGCAATACATTGCTATATACATCTAAATATGTCAATTGATTGCGGGAGCAATATAGATGTGTAAGTTGTGTATTTTGCGAAACATCAACAATGCTGAGTTGGTTGCGCGAACAATCAAACTGCTCAAGTTGTCGGCAGGCTCGTACATCGACAGCTGGTATATAGTTGCCATCAATCGATAAGTATTGGAGTGCCGGATAATAGTCGTCTATCACAAAGTCTTCCATCAACACATTGTTACTCAAGTGCAACGATGTAAGCATTGGCATACTAACAGGATAGAAGTGCGACAACTCACCATTACTTATATCTATCTTTTCAATAGGACGAGACTCCTCGGGTTGTGCCACAAACAACGATGTGAACGATGGGTTGTTTTTGACATACAACTCCTTGAGATTGACAAGAGCCTCAATGTTGAGACATATAAGATTATTGTTAGATAGATTGACCGACTGAAGCGTTGAGCCAAAAATCTCGAGCCCCATTGTCGCATTTTCCTCGGTACTATTTGTCAATTGGTTACCACTCAGGTCTATTCTCTCGAGCGGAGCAACATCGCCCTCAAATGCGAGACCGGTCATAACGTTGTTTGTCAATTCAAGAATTTTCAGCGAACTCTGATTACTAATAGATACATTCGACACTGCTTGTTCTACAACCGACAAATAAACAATATTACCTGTAATAGTAATAACAGAACCCCTTACCTTACCCGACACCCGCTGAAAATAGGGTATATCATCGGGCGAAATGTTATGTGTTGTTGTCGAACCATCACCCCAATCAATCGTAAACGGGTCGTTCAGGGAGGTTGAATAGAGATTGAAAGCTATATCTTCATCTATAACCTTCTCGGTGGTAATTTTGATAACTCCTTGCGCCGACATTATTCCTACTGTCAGCAGCAGTACAAACAGGGTACAAATCTTTCGCATAATTTTTCTACGATTTAGTTAAAAAGCAAATTTCTATTCATACTTGTTATTTTATCACATATAATATGAATAAATATAATATATAGTAAAATAAACACGTCAAATATAAATTATAATTGCAATATGACACCATTCAACACCCAATAAATTTTGTTAATATCATTTCTTTTTGATATTTATCAATATTTGCTTTCTCAACCACAATCATACCCTATAACTCTTGTTCTTCTACACATTTTATACCTATCCACCCACCTAATATGCGGCTTGAAATGCTTTTTTAAGGCCGTTTTACAAGTTTTTTTGGTAAAAACGTAAAAAAAATGGCATCAAGTATTGCACAATTAATAAAAAGGTCTTACCTTTGCCACGCCTTTCGAGGTAAAATCTTCTTCAGTAGCTCAGTCGGTTAGAGCATCTGACTGTTAATCAGAGGGTCGTTGGTTCAAGTCCAACCTGAAGAGCAAACTTATTAACAACTATCTATTCTTCAGTAGCTCAGTCGGTTAGAGCATCTGACTGTTAATCAGAGGGTCGTTGGTTCAAGTCCAACCTGAAGAGCAAAAGACCTGCCAAGTGCAGGTTTTTTTGTATTCGCACCTATGGCACAACACAAGCGCACACTATACATCAGTGATCTCGATGGCACACTACTCAACGAGCAGTCGGCCATATCACGATATACCGCACAAACCCTCAACTCTCTCATCGACAATGGCATGCTTTTTACCATTGCTACAGCCCGCACTCCGGCCACCGTTGTAAAGTTGATGGAAAAGGTAAATCTGCAACTTCCGGCCATACTCATGACCGGTGCGCTTGTCTATGACCTGGCACGCAACAAATACCTATCGGTATCTTCATTCGACCCCGCTACATCAACACGCATCATCAATTGTACCTCGTCATGCGGCATATCGCCCATGATATACTATATAGATAACTCGGTGTTGCATGTAGCCTACAACACCCCCATCGACCACCGGCAACAACTCTTTATGCAAGAGCGTATGGGAACTCCTTATAAACAATATGTCGAAGTAAAGGGCGAGATGAGTGTACCGGCCAATACAGTAATGATATTCTTTATGGGCCAATATGACAAGTTGCAACAAATACACAACCTCATACTACCCATAACAGGACATCGCAGCTATCTCTACTACGACACACTTGAGCCCCAACAAGGCTACCTTGAGATATACCCCGAAGGCACATCTAAGGCACAAGCCATCACACAACTTGCACAGCAATTGGGTGCTGATGAAATTGTAGCCTTTGGCGACAACCTCAACGACATACCCATGTTCGATGTAGCACAACGTTCATACGCGCCCTGCAATGCGATAGATACTGTGAAGCATCACGCCTCGCGTATTATCGATGGGAACTACAATGATGGGGTTGCCCATTTCCTACAACAAGACTTCAAGCACTGATTTTTATACAAGCCGAAATTTATACGCAATTTGTAATATCTTTAAAAATCATTTGCTACCTTTGTCATTGACTTATAGAGCAATGATATTATCACTTATAAACAAACTATACACCTGTATTCATACCGCCAATAACTGCTTAACTCTATTACATATGAAAAAGTTACAATTAATTTGTATGATTATTCTCCTATGTACTTGTAATCATACCTTTGCCCAAAATGCAGAACCCATTTCGGGCGTAGAGACCGATAGTTCTATGTTTATTCCATTAGACGAAATTTCCTATTTTCTCTTTGCCGATGAAGCCCCGGGATTCTCTATAGTGAAAAACAATGGTGTTATTATATCGGGCATACAAACCATAACCTTTAAAGACATTCTCACCTCGGTAGAGAGTGTGGAGAACGACACACCCCAATTATCGGTGTTCCCCAATCCCGTTGCATCGCGACTCACTCTGCAAGGCCTTCATGAAGATACTCTGGCTCGTATATTCTCGCTCGATGGCTCGTTGCTGATAGAGACATCGGTCACAGCTGGTTGTGGTCACATCGATGTCACCACCCTACCCACCGGCATGTATATGCTACAAGTGAATGATACAACTATCAAATTCATAAAAAAATAAACGCCATGAAGAGACTCTATACTACAACCCTGCTCGTTATTTGCCTATTGCTACTCGGCACAACAACTCTATATGGCAAAAACATCACCTTGGCACAAGCACAAGCCATAGCATACGACTTTTTTGCCCGCAACAGCAACATACAGGTAGCTCAACAAGACTACTATACCCCCGAGTACCTCAATAATACCAACTCTCTCTACATCTTCAACAACACACAAGGCGAAGGTTTTGTAGTCATTGCCGCCGAGGAGTCGATGGAGAATAAGATACTTGGCTACAGCGATACCGGAGAGTTCGACCACGACAATATACCTCCTGCCATGCAATGGTTGCTCGACAACTACGAGAAAGAGATGGCATATATGCAACAAAAGGGTTCGGACTATACCTCTGCAGCCACTACCTCGCAAGTTTTCGACAAAGATGTTGCGCCTCTTATCAAGACCGAGTGGGGACAGACCTATCCCTACAACAACCTATGCCCGCAATTTAATGCCGAGCAACGGTGCGTGACGGGCTGTGTAGCAACAGCTATGGCACAAGTTATGTATTACCACCAATGGCCTGTCCACGGTCGTGGCTCAAACAGCTATACCACTGCCACCAACGGTTATTCACTGAGTGCCAACTTCTCCGAAGCAACCTACCGATGGGACTTAATGACTACCACATACAACGAGCATAGCTCGGCCGAGGCTTGTGATGCGGTTGCCCTGCTGATGTACCATGCCGGTATTGCCACCGACATGGACTATGGTCTTTCAAGTGGTGCCGGCACCTCTACTGCTGCCAAGGTGCTGGTTGAAAACTTCGACTACGACAAGAGCCTGAAATTTGCCCACAAAAAGAGTTATCCCACCCAAGAATGGGAACTTATGATTGCCAATAGTATCGACAACAATATGCCCATCTTATACCGTGGCACATCGATCGATGGCGGTCACGCATTTGTGCTCGACGGATACAACAGCAACGGTTACGTACACATCAATTGGGGGTGGGACGGACACTATAACGGATATTTCGTACTTTCTACATTAGACCCCTATGGCAATGGCAACGGTTTTAAGACCGACCAAGCGGCCGTCTTCTTTATCCAACCCAACAAAGGATCTACCGAATACACTTACGATATTATAGCCGAGGAGTTTGTAATAGACGAGCATAACTACCCCATAGATACTCCTATCGAGTTTTACATTAGCACGCTACAACACACCAATATTAGCACAGTGTATTTTAAAACAAGCGTTGCTGTATATAACAACGATGGCCAAATAGTCCATATCAATCCATATTGGGATTGCGATTTAGACCCCAACTACTACTATAAAGAGTTTTATTCTACATTAGACCTCAGTTCTCTTCCCGAAGGCTCTTACTACATCGAGCCGGTATATAGTACCGACGAGGCTACGACATGGCAACGAGTGAAAATAGATAACAATAACATACAAACCTACTATGCACGTGTCGAAAGCGACATGATAAAGATATCGTCGCAAAAGCCCGGCGAAGAGAGTATATACCTATACCCCAAGGAGAGATACCCCTTTGAGATTTACAATGAAAAAGTCTTGCTGACAATGCACGACAACAAGGGTTATCTTTCCACAACTACCGACTTTACCACCGACGATATAGCCGGAAAATACAAAGCATTGGCCCCAAGCGCATTTCAAGGTTATCCCGATGAGGAGTGGGAAATAGAGATAACTCGTGATGCCTCTGACAACACCAAGGTGTGGTTGCACCCGCTTTGCATCTTCGGTGGATTGAATGCTGCCAGCATCAAACCGGTATATGCCATCTACGACAAGGCCAAAGGCACACTCGAAATGCCTTTGGGACAGACTCTATATGGTAGCGAAAATGAGGAGCATAACATCGTTTCGGCTACTGTCGATGAAGTCTATAATCCTCTTACAACAGGCACTATCACATTCAACATTGCCAACAATACCTTCTCCCGCACCATTACCACCGACAAGATGATAGGTGCCGGCGACATCAACAGCAACGAGTGGTGGTATCAGGCCTTGAAGTCGAGTACCTATAGCATCAATGTAGGTATTGCTGTGGCCGATATCGACAGTATCTCTACCCGCCTCACCCTACCCACGCCCCAACTTACCGTCTCCATGCCATCTACTACCGATACACAATCATTCGTGATATCCATCACAAGCAAGTATGCCAACAAGATTGCAGCCACATTGACCAACAAGTATATCGACATCGACTACAAGGAGTTGCTCAATGGAGGTTACAGCGCATACATACGAGAGATAGATGTCAATGGCGAGACACTCAATGTGAAGGGTACCGTCCAAGGCACAACCAATTATATATATATAGCCGCTACCAATATGGCGGGAGAGATAGTTACATGGGAAGGCTCTATCGAATACCTGAACGCCACCAATACCGATAAAATATTGGGCACATACAAGGCTACAGCCAATAGTGCTTTTGCCGACTATCCCGATGAAGAGTGGAACGTCACAATCACTGCCGATGCAGATATATCGGATAGAGTATGGATACAACCCTTCTGCATGTTTGGCGGACTCGATGCCGACAATATAAAATCTATATACGCCACCTACGACGAGTCGGCTCAATCACTGACTATCCCCCTCGGACAATGCTTATATGGCGGTGTAAACAGTTCGTACTACATGGTATTGGGCGCTACAACCGATGGCTCTACCATCGACACCAAGGGCAACATTCACATGACCGTATCGTTCAACCCAGATGGTTCGGCACGCATGGCCTCCGATGCCGGTGTTGTAATAGGTGTGGGCAACCTCAATGCCAACGAATGGTGGTATCAGGCTTTGCACAACATCGTTTTCACCAACAGCCAAACTCCCGATACACCTACCCCCGACAAACCGTTCTTCGACAATGGTACATATACTTGGAACATGGGCGCAGCTTTTAATGATGACGATAGAATAAATGTTACTTCTGCCACCACATTCAGTTATGTTGCCGAGACCGACCTATCGGATATTGTGGGGGCGAGCTACCAAGGTATTACTTGCCGACAATGGAGTGTAACCGGCCTCATGCAAGAGATGGGACTTTTCAACGAAACATATCCCTTTACGCTCTTTTCTTACAACGACACAAGAGAGGCCACTCCGGTAGAGAGAGCTATAATCACCAATCCCGAGACATACTATTGCCCTATAGGAATGATTGTGATGCAAGATAGCCAAGGTACCCAAATTCCCATCGACATCTGCATAGGTGAACTGTCTAACAACACTGTACTTATGCCCCAATTTACCGTATCGGCCGATGGCAAGAGTGCCAACTTTGCAGGCGAGCAAGCCATACTTTGGTATCTCTATAACGATAGTGCCTACCTCCTTGGCTACATCTACGACCTAACCATCGCACCGGCCGGCAGTGCAACAGCTGCTCCTCTACGCGCCAAAGTGAAACTCTTAGACAACACTGCTACGGTAGGACAAGGCACACGCCTACAACTCGCCACCCCCCAATAAGAGGCTATAACATACCTCCCTATACAGAGACTGCACCCTCGGGTGCAGTCTCTTTTTTTGTTACGGCGAAACGTGTTCTTTTGTAAGCATCGCAATTTTGCCGGGGTGGCAACTGCCGGCATTTGTGCGAAGCAGTAGGCAAAGCACGTCTCTATACATTGAGCTATTTCTATTCTATATTGAATACCATCTACATCTCACCACAAAAGTGCATTTTGTTTAAAATTTTCACATCTTTTCACATTCGGGGGGGGTAATTTGGTTGAATAATATTTACATTTGCGAAGATTTTGAAATAATATTACCCCTATGACTATACCATGAGGGCAATATGAGATGTATAAAGGTTTTTATACGCCCACTATTTGAGGAAATATTTATTATTCATCTTTTAAGTACTTATTTATGAGAAAAAATTTATTATTCACTGCGTTGGCAGCAACAACATTGTTGCTCGCAACGTCATGTCAGCAAGACGAGGTCTTTGTTGATGGTAACGAAGCTACCGTTACATTTGAGGTGGGAACACCCGAAATCGCCACTCGTGCATTCAGCCTAGGCGAGAAAGCTACTAAATTGCAATATGCAGTTTATGATGCCGAATTCAATTATGTAGATCGCGAAGGACTACATGGTACAATCGACTTCAACAAGCAAGCCAACGTTCCTTTGCAATTGGCTGCCGGTAAGACCTACAAAGTATTGTTCTGGGCCGATGCCTATGGCAATGCACAAGACGCTCCCTACACAGTAGATTTTGCAGCTCTCAAGATGAATGTAAACTACACAGGTGCTGTTTGTAACGATGAGGGTCGCGATGCTTTCTACAACCTCGTAGAGGTAACTGTTGGCCAAGCCAATGAGACTAAAGAGGTAACTCTCACTCGTCCCTTTGCACAACTTAACATCGGTACCGACGACCTCAACAAACTTGATGGTGTTAGCGCCGACCAAACACAAGTTAAAGTTACTGTTTACGACCAACTCGATTTGAAAACAGGTTTTGTAACAACAGGTAGCACAGCCACAGCTCAAACATTCACATTGGCCGACCGTCCTGCCGAAACCGAGGCATTCCCCGTTGATGGATATAAATATCTGGCCATGAACTACTTGCTTGTAGGTAAAGATAAAACTGTTGTTGATGTAGAGTTCTCTTATGGTGCAGATGCGGCAACTGCCAAGACTCGCACATATACCGGTATTCCCGTACAGCCCAACTACCGTACCAACATCTACGGCTCGCTCTTGACTCAAGGCATCGACTTCGACGTTGAAATTGAGCCCGGATATAATGATGACAACAAGCATGGTATGGTTGATGGAAAAACTTACATGAGAGTTGATAACATCGATGAGTTCAATGCTGCCTTTGCCGATGGAGATATCGACATGATTATATTGAATAGCGACATAGTTCTCAACTCTACATTGACTCGCGCCGGTGGTGACCCTGTTTTGACAGTTTCTGCTGGTAAAGATCTTATCATCGACCTCAATGAAAAGACTCTATCTTCAACTTCTTCAGAAACAGGTAAGAACTACAACATGTTTGACGTTCGCGGTACTCTCACTGTAAAGAATGGTACTATAGAATATGAGCACACAGGTGACAACATGGCTTGGAACAACTTCGCTGAGATTTTCTATGTAGGCTTCAATGGTACTTTGAATCTCGATGGTGTTACAGCCAAGAACTTGGGTGGATCTGATATGGCTTATGTTATTGATATGGTTAATGCTACAAACATCACCGTAAATGTCAATAATTCAACTCTCCAATCTACATACATTCCTATCCGCGTGTTCAACAACAGCAAGACCGGTGTAAACAATGTAACAATCAAAAACACAACATTAGATGGCAAATATTGCTTCTGGGTACAATACTGGCTTGCCGATGGTCGCGACCAAGCAACCTTGGATAACACCTTGAAACTGGATATCTTCAATAGCGAAAATGGCGAAAGCAACAACAACACCTTCACTTACAACAATGCTAAAAATGCTCCTGTACTCTATGGTTTCAATGAGGCTGTTTACTTCGATGAGTATGGTGAAGAGATTTCATTCTATACTCCCATTGAAGGTGCAGAGGGTGTAGCTCTTGATACAGAGGGTAACTATGTAATTACAGCCGATGAGGGTCTGGCTTCTCTCTCAGCTTTGGTTATTGCCGATGAAAATGGCTTTGCCGGCAAGACTGTTAAGTTGGATACAGATGTCGATTTGACAGGTGTTAATTTTAGTCCTATTGGTTATAATCCCGAAAATAAAGAAGTAACTGTTTTTGAAGGCACCTTTGACGGTAATGGTTTCACAATAAGCAATCTTCAACAACAAGATTTAGGTGGTGGTTACACTCAATCTGTTGGTCTCTTTGCATCAGTAAATAATGCAACGATTAAAAATATAGTTTTGGAAGATTTTGTTACCGCAAAATATGGCGCTGAATCAGGTGCTATTGCGTCAATAGCTTCTGGAGCATGTACATTTGAGAAAATTACCATTAAAAAAGGTAGTGTTGTAGCCTACAATAATGACGCAAGTGCTATTGTTGGCTGGGCAAATGGTGGAAACTTTAGCTTCAAAGATATAACAATTGCAGAAGATGTGACCGTACACAGCCTTTGGGATTCATACGATACTTCAGTTGGAGGCATTATTGGTACACTTAAAAGCCCGAGCACTGTAAGTTTCGAAAATATAAATGTTGCTTGCAAATTGGACGTATACAATGATGTATGCTCAAACTATCAGTGGGGTGCATATCGTCGAGCTGGTATGCTTATCGGTAATATGAGTGAAACTCAAGTAATAAATGGCACAACAAAACCCGACCCGACTACTGCAGGTGTTACTTGCTCAAATGTTACCGTTACTTATGGTGATTGGATGAATTATCACTACTGCGAGTATAAGAGCAACGGACATGGATCGTACGATGATGAATATACTTGGAAATGCACTCGCGTAGAACCTTCGGATTGGGGTTCAGACGGAATTGACCTAGACGCATGTCAACATGAGCATTTCGAGTCGCACAATATATGCTACCCCGTTGACCAACTCTTTGGCGGCGGACAAGGAGTATATGGACTTTCAACTTATCCCGGTGTAACCGTAAACTACCCGGCAAGCTATACTCCCGAAAACTAAAAAATAAATTGCTTAAAAAATAAGCATCTTAATAGTGAAAATCGACTGCGTTCCTCGTGAGAGGCGCGCAGTTTTTTTATGTCCATTATACCCATTTTGTAGAAGCGGTAGAGTAACCTTTTCTGCCCATCTGCATTGAATTACCGTAAACACATTGCGCCAATGGCAATACGACCGTTCGTAGAGCCACTGTTGCGAGTAAGCGAGAGGAATGCCATACTTGTATAGGCATTTCCGAGCGGGAGCAACTTGGGCGAAGCCACATTTGACGCTCGCGACTCGTGCCTCGTTAGAGGCAAATATGTATGCAATGGAGTAACCTTTTCTGCCCCTGCGTGCAGAGGGAGAAAAACAAGAATAGCCGTATTACCTATGGCATAAGCGCATTACGGCGTATATCTACGACACAACCTTGAGGCCTATGATAGAGGCTATGAGGGTAAAGAGGAAGAAGATGCGGGCGAAGGATACCGGCTCTTTAAATACAAGTATGCCCAAGAGCACAGTTCCCACAGCTCCTATACCTGTCCATACGGCATAGGCAGTGCCCAATGGCAGGGTCTGCGATGCACGTGCCAATAGGTACATACTCAAGAATGTGGCTACAAGGAAACCGGCTCCCCACAAGTAAAATTCTAAGCCCGTAGCACCCCGAGTTTTGCCCAAACAAAAGGTGAATGCCACCTCAAAACAGCCGGCAATGATAAGTGTTATCCAATTCATCGATACAACTATCCTACCGAGCCTTCAAGTGTGATTTGCAATAGCTTTTGTGCCTCAACAGCAAACTCCATGGGCAACTTGTTCATTACCTCCTTGGCATAACCATTGACTATAAGGCCCACAGCATCTTCGGTGGGGATACCGCGTTGGTTGCAGTAGAATATTTGGTCCTCGTTGATCTTTGATGTGGTAGCCTCATGCTCCATCACTGCGGTATTGTTCTTTATGTCGATATAGGGGAATGTGTGTGCGCCACAATGGTCGCTCAGCAAGAGGCTGTCGCACTGAGTAAAGTTGCGCGCATTGTCGGCAGTGGGTGTCACACGCACAAGTCCACGATAGCTGTTCTGACTGCTACCGGCCGATATACCTTTCGACACGATGGTACTGCGGGTATTCTTGCCTATATGTATCATCTTGGTGCCGGTATCGGCTTGTTGGTGGTTGTTGGTAACAGCAACCGAGTAAAATTCACCTATCGAGTTGTCGCCGGCAAGAACACAACTGGGGTACTTCCATGTGATGGCCGAACCTGTCTCAACTTGTGTCCAAGAGAGTTTAGAGTTATCGCCCTTACACAATCCGCGTTTGGTTACAAAGTTATATATACCACCTTTGCCATCTTTGTCGCCGGGATACCAGTTTTGTACGGTCGAGTATTTCACCTCGGCACGATCGTGTACGCGTATCTCCACGATAGCGGCGTGAAGCTGATTTTCGTCGCGCATGGGGGCTGTACAACCTTCGAGATAGCTCACATAGCTGTCGTCATCGGCTACAATGAGTGTACGCTCAAACTGGCCCGTATTGGCTGCATTGATGCGGAAATAGGTCGATAGCTCCATGGGGCAACGCACACCCTTGGGTATATATACAAACGAGCCATCGCTAAAGACAGCCGAGTTGAGGGCTGCAAAGAAATTGTCGCGATAGGATACTACCGAGCCAAGGTACTTGCGCACCAAGTCGGGATAGTCTTTTACGGCCTCACTTATTGAGCAGAAAATTACACCAAGCTCGGCCAACTTCTCGCGGAATGTGGTCTTTACCGACACGCTATCCATCACAGCATCTACGGCAATGCCCGATAGGCGCATCTGCTCTTCGAGCGATATACCCAGTTTGTCGAAGGTCTTGAGCAATTCGGGATCTACCTCATCGAGCGAATTGGGGCCTTTGCGAGTCTTGGGCTCGGCATAGTAACTGATAGCCTGATAGTCTATCTCGGGTATGTCGAGGTGTGCCCATGTGGGCATCTTGAGTGTCTGCCAATGGCGGAATGCCTGCAAGCGAAACTCGAGCAACCACTCAGGCTCGCCCTTGCGCTCCGATATATGGCGCACCACATCTTCGTTAAGGCCTCGTTCTATGATGTCGGTTTCGATATCGGTTACAAAACCATATTCATACTCTTTACTTGTTACGTCGTCAATGATAGAGTCCTTGCGGGGCTCTTCTTTTATAGGGGTTTTATCTTTTTCTTCCATCTTCATCTACATTTGTATTACATTAAAGTGCCGTTTGACGTGCCTACTTCCACACAAGATGCAGTATATGAGGAGCAAACCCTCTTACCGTCTCAAAACACTGCGACTGAGTAAGTTCGGGCGACTTCCACACATCGGCATCTTGGGCTACCACCATAGCCAAATTGAGCAGCAGGCTTACAAAGAGGATCGTCTTGAACGCTCCAAACAAACCACCTGCAATAGCATCAATCCAGCCCAGTCGCACCAGCCGGGTAAGCGACTTGATGAAACTAACCACAATGCGCACGGCTATATATATAACAAGAAAGAGACCTAAATATGCAATAAGCTGACATACTATAAGCGACCACTCGGAACGATTGAGTATCCATGTAGCTATATCGGAACCCCATAAATTGGACCCGACAATACCCAATATGAGGGCTGCCAAATCGCCTACCTGACGCACAATGCCTCGCACCATACCCCATATAGTCATGAGGACTACAAGTACCAGCATTATTATATCAACTATTTGCATTGTCATTCTCTTCTTGATTGAATGCAAAAATACACTTTTATTTCCAAATAACCTATTGGTGTACTCTTATTCTTGAGAGATTAAGATTTTTATTCAATCGCACAACTCTTCGTCAAAAATTCTATCAAAAGCAGCACGTAGTCTTTGCTTATCGGCAATGATGGCTCGCAGTTCACTCAGACGCATAGCATTGTCGCTCTCGGGCAACCATAGTTGCAAGTATCCACCCTCGGCATATTTCTCGGCCAGATGCTCCACAAAACGATTGTAGTGCATTTCTCGGTTGGTCGTGTCGAGATGCTTCAACCCATACTGTACAGTGCGACGCAGTGTCGTATCGGGGTCTATCAGGCGGTCGGCCTCAGCCACAACACAACCATAGATAGAGCGTGGCTTATGACTTGCCGATGCTCTATGATCCTCGACAGCCTCACGCATTATCTCTATCTGTTGGGCCGAAAACCATTGTCGCAAAGCAGTATCTTGCTCCAATATCTCTCCCGATACTATATGATGCAACTCACGACCCTTGCACAGTCCCAAATCATGATAGGCAGCTATGGTGTACGCCATATCGGCATCAATATCATATTGCTTGGCAAGCTGCATACTGCGCTCTATCACCTCATGTACATGCGACAGATTGTGCGCCTTGTCAAAGGCTTGATAGCGAGGTATAATGTGCTGCTCGATATACTCCCTGAGTGACATATATATCATCGTAGCTTATTGCGCTCGAAGTGCGCACGAATAATAAACAAGAACAGCAAAAGACCTACCGTAGCAACACCCAATCCGGTGCGAAATGCGTTGGCATAGTTGGTCAGCTCGGCAATATGTCCACCTATAAATACACCCAAGCCTATACCCAAGTCCCATGCTGTGAAGTAGGTCGAGTTGGCTGTACCTCGGCGATTGTTGGGGGCCAGATTGATAAACATAGCCTGCAACGCCGAACACATTGTACCAAAACCCACACCCAACACAAAGGCAGCCGAATAAAATCCGGCAGGCTGACGGAAGATAACAAAGAGAGCAAAACCCAATAATATAATGAGCATACCGGTAATGATACTCTGTGCCACCAAGCCACGATTGAGCATCTGTCCTACACGCAGGCGCGACATGACCAGACCACAAGCCATCACTACAAAAAAGAGTCCTGTGCCATCGGTTATGCCCACTTCGGTGCGACCATAGATAGCCAAATAGGTAGATAGTATGCCATAAGCAAACGAGAAAAGTATAACAGGCAACATCTCGGGAATACCTTTGACCAAAATAAAACGATCGAGCGAAATAGCTTGAGACGGCGGGTCTATGGTCTTGGCCGGAGCTTTTATGGCCGACACGCAACACAATCCCAAGAAAGAAGTCACTATAGAGAGGGCAAAGATGGGTGTAAAAGCATGCAACGACTCATAAAAATAGAGCGATATAGAAGGCCCAAAAGCCATAGCAAGGTTGTTGCTCACACCATAGAAACCTATACCCTCGCCACGACGCTCGGCCGGCATGATGTCTATCGCCATGGTACTATTAGAAACTGTCACCAACCCAAAAGCCGCGCCATGTGTGGCTCTGATAAGCGTAAAAAGCAACAAAGTACCGGCCAAAAGATAGCCACAGAAAAAGAGCATAAAAATAGCATAGCATATGAGCAACAACTTCTTACGAGGGAAGCTATCGACCATATAACCACTCACCGGACGCACCAACAGGGCCATTATCGTATATGATGCCAGCACCATACCGGTGAGGCTCTTATCGGCACCAAACGTCTCACCCACATACATAGGTAAGATGGGCAGCAAGAGATAGAATGAGAAAAACAGCAAAAAATTGCCTGCTGCTACAGCACAGAAACTCGGAGTCCACAGACGTGGACGAGGTGTAGATGACTCTACCGAACTCATATTACAACACCTCCTCTCCCAAGAGGGTTGCCGATGAGGCATCATATACCTTGACCATCACAAAGTCGCCCACTTGGTGATTGCCTCTTGGGAATACAACCACCTTGTTTTGTTGTGTACGACCAAAAAGTTGTTCACGAGAACGCTTTGAGAAGCCCTCAACAAGCACCTCAAAGGTCTTACCAATATCGCGACGATTGCTCTCGAGCGACAGCTCATTTTGTAAGTCAATCATGCGTTGCAGACGAGCTATCTTCACCTCCTCATCAATATCGTCGGGCAGATGTTTCGAAGCAAACGTTCCGGGACGTTCGCTATACTTAAACAAGAATGATGAGTCGTATCCTACCTCGCGCATAAGGCTCAGCGTATCTTCAAAGTCGGCCTCACTCTCCGAGTGGAAGCCACAGAAAAGGTCGCTCGAAATACCACAATCGGGTATAATGCGACGTATGGCAGCTACGCGGTCGAGATACCATTCGCGCGTATATTTGCGATTCATCAATTGCAATATGCGGTTGTTGCCCGACTGTACAGGCAAATGTATATGATGACACAACGACGGGTGCGAAGCAATAGCATGCAATATCTCGTCACTCATATCTTTGGGGTGCGATGTGGTGAAACGCACACGCATACCCTCACCGGCAGCTTCGGCTACCAACTTGAGCAATGCAGGAAAATCGACCCTGGCACCATCAGGGGCAATATAGTTATATGAATTGACATTCTGTCCCAATAAAATAGCCTCTTTAAAGCCACGCGCTTTCAAGTCGGCCAATTCGCGCAAAATACTCTCCGGCTCACGACTGCGCTCGCGACCGCGGGTATAGGGCACAATACAATAAGAACAGAAGTTGTTGCAACCACGCATGATTGATATATAGCCCGACACCTTGCTACCACCTACGCGAACCGGAACAACATCGCGATAGGTCTCGGTTGTCGATAGCTCTACATTCACAGCAGGCTGACCTTGCTCTACAGCCGAGATAAGAGCCGGCAAATCGAGATAGGCATCGGGACCGGCCACAAGATCGACACCATGTTCGGTAACAAGTTCCTCTCGCACACGCTCGGCCATACAGCCCAATACTCCTACAATGAGATGTGGCTTCTTGCGCTTCAACGAACGGAAGTATGCCAATCGCGATACAATTTTCTGCTCGGCATTGTCGCGTATCGAACAGGTATTGACAAAAACAGCATCGGCCTGTTCTATGGTTTCGCACAAACTATAACCATGCATCTCCATGATAGAAGCTACAACCTCGCTATCGGCAACATTCATTTGGCAACCATAAGTCTCTATAAATAGATGTTTATCGTTCATTCTTTTTACTTCTTTTTTTTTGTTTTTGCTATAATTCCACCATTTCAAGATTATTTTCAAGAAAAATAAATTCGCACCTTATCATTAAAATTTATTTAAAATCGTTGCTAATAAAAATAATTTTCTTTTATTTTGCACCGACAAAAAATAAATTTTTTCATAGTTAAGGTTTAGGTTAATTTAGAGAAGGGTGGTTGCGAAACCGCCCTTTCTAAGTTTTAACCCCCTTAGTACTTGTTTTTCTCTCAATAAACTTGTATATTTGAACGCAAATTTACGAAATAAGATGGATTTTTCGGATATTCTATACTATATTGTTTTGATTGCTATAGGTATTTTTGGCAGTATAGGCTCAAAAAAGAGCAAGAAAAAAGCCGAAGATGCAGCAAGAAGCAAGAGACAACAGCCTCCTGCAAGGGGTGTTGTCCCCCCCATGCAAGAAGAAGCTCCGAAAGAGGAAGAGTGGATAGAAGAGCCCAAACAAGAGCCCGATGTTATAGCAACCCTTGACGAAATCTTCAAGGCATTGCGCGAAGGCAGACCTCTCAACACACCACCTACCGAGCCTACTCCCGCTCCCGTTGTAACCGAAACACCTCAACCCCAAGTGGCCATTACTACACCAGTATCAACAGTTGTCGATGAGGGTATAAGGGTAACAGCCAACGATGTGAGCAAAGACGAAATCAACGATAAGAACATATACGACTCAGAAGGACAGGGAACGTTCTCGGCATCGGACGTTGATTGGCAACAAGCCGTTATAACAAGTGAAATACTAACCCGAAAATACTAAAAACACAACTATAATCTCAATCTATTTATAAAGCACTATGGCATACAGAATTCTTACTGCAGAAGAAGCAGCCTCGTACATCAATCACAATGATAACGTAGGCTTTGGTGGTTTTACAGCCGCCGGTACTCCTAAAGCTACAACAGTAGCATTGGCCAAGAGAGCCAAGGCAGAACATGACGCCGGTCGTCCTTTCAAAATTGGATTGTACACCGGTGCTTCTACCAACGACTATATCGATGGCGAATTGAGTCGTGTAAATGCTATCAAAACACGTACTCCCTATCAATCACACCCCGATTCGCGCAATCTTATCAATAGCGGCGAAATGCCCTATTTCGATTTGCACCTTTCTCACCTCTCGCAACAACTTCGCTATGGTTTCTTAGGCAAGATGCACGTAGGTATCATCGAGGCAGCCGATGTGAGCGAAGATGGCGAAATTTTGTTGGGTGCTGGTGTAGGTATGGCTCCTACTGTATGTGAACTTTGTGACAAACTCATCATCGAGCGCAACCACCACGAGAGCGACAGAATGCGTGGTATGCACGATATATATACTCCGCTCGATCCTCCTTATCGTCGCGAAATTCCTATCTATAAGCCCAGCGACCGCATCGGTTCGCCCGTTATCAAAGTAGATCCCAAAAAGATTGTTGGTATCGTAGAGACAGACTTGACCGATGGTGTAAAACCCTTCTCTCCTGTTGATGCTACTACATCTAAGATTGGTGAGAATGTTTGTAACTTCCTTGTATCACAAATCAAGTGTGGTCTCCTTCCCAAAGAATTCCTTCCCGTACAATCGGGTGTAGGAAACATTGCCAACGCCGTATTGGGTCAAATGGGTCTTAACCCCGAAATTCCTCAATTCCAAATGTACACTGAGGTGGTACAAGACTCGGCTATGGAGTTGATGTTCCAAGGCAAATGTACTTTTGCCAGCACTTGCGGTATGACAGTGAGCGACGAGATGTTGGGTCGCATCATGGACAACATCTACTACTTCAAGGATCGTGTCATCTTGCGTCCGAGCGAGATAACCAACCACCCCGAGATTGTACGTCGTCTGGGACTTATCACCATGAACACTGCTCTCGAGGCCGATATATTTGGTAACGTAAATAGTACTCACGTAACAGGTACTAAGATGATGAACGGATTGGGTGGATCGGCCGACTTCACTCGCAACGCCTACCTCTCAATCTTTGCTTGTCCTTCAGTAGCCAAGGGTGGTAAGATTAGCTCTATCGTTCCTATGGTATCGCACCAAGACCACAGCGAGCACTCGGTAATGGTTATCGCTACCGAACATGGTGTTGCCGACCTTCGTGCCAAATCGCCCCGCCAACGTGCCGAGGCTATCATCGAAAATTGTGCACACCCCATGTACCGTGAGCTTCTCTGGGATTACCTCAAGATGGCAAATGGTGGTCACACACCCCACAGCCTCAAGGCTGCATTTGCATTCCACACCGAGTTCCTCAACTCGGGCGATATGACAAAGACCGACTTCTCTCAATATCGCTAATACACATTAATTATATAAACAGCAAGAGCCATACCCTTGGGGGTGTGGCTCTTGTACTTATATTTAAGATTTATCACACAGGATTTAATTATAAAAAGGAAATCTTCCGAAATTATAATGGGATTAATTTCTCAAGGGTTAATAAACATATTCCTGCTTATAAAGATATGCCTGTAGAATCAAACGTTGGAGATACGTATACCGCTAAAATTTCATGGCTAAATGCCTTAAATAAAAATATTGATTGCAAACTGATTTTTAAAGTTAATTCAATTCAGTATAATATTGATAAAAATTGTATAGTCTATTCTAATGATGGCAGTATTATCTTTAATAACAACTTTGATTCAAATCAAGAGGTAGTAATTTCGAATAATAGTGAAGTGAAGGGGATTTCTTAATAAATTTACCTTTTAAAGTGTATATTGATGTTAATTTTTCACTATCTTTGCAATTAATATTAATATTAATGGTTAATAACTAAAAAATAATACAGATATGAAACATTCAAAAATTAGAAATTTATCATATCGATTGGTAAGTATCGCGAGTTTCTTATTAGTGTTGTGTCTTACACACAATCAAGTAAACGCACAAGAACTGAATTTGTCGAAAGGTCCGGGTGCAATTACTAATGTAACTATGAGCAGAGACATTCAGTCAGTTCATATCTCAAATGAAGATTTTAATGATATTGCTAATGTGCCTATTAGTAATTCTATCGTTTCTTTATCAACAGATTGTAAAGGTGTTTCTATTGTTAGCAATGAAAAATTAATAACAAAAAAATCATTGACCTCTTATGAGATGCCCCAAATCCAAAAGAAAAACACGAAAAGTGTTGCGTCTAAAGCTGTGAATGTGTCTGGAATAATTGATGCAAGTACTTTGG